>JAZSQU010000029.1:0-4857 GCA_045538095.1 Acutalibacteraceae bacterium
TAATTTTATGAATCATTGTTTATCGGGAAGCATCGGAGATATTTTCATCGAAATCAACAAATATATATTCGAGCAGGAAAATGTAGATCTTAATCATGTATATATAGACGGAACCAAGCTTGTTGCAAATGCAAACAAGTATAGTTGGGTGTGGAAGAAAAGCAGCATAAAGAACCGAAAAAAGACTTTTGATAAGGTTACTGACTTACTTGAAGAAATTAACATAGAAAAATTCAACAACACATATCACAGATATCCGCAATATCCGATAGCTGATGCAGGTTACGGTAGCTTCAATAATTATCTTTACTGTGAAGAACACGGAATGGAAAAGTATATGAAGTTTACTATGTTCAAAAAGGAAACAGAAGATAAAGAATATTACAACAATCCTTTCAGAGCAGTTAACTTTCCGATAAACGAAAACGGTAATCCTGTCTGTCCCAACGGAAAAGAATTTCATTATCTTTACAGCAGACCGGTAAGAGGAAACAAATTCGGAAGAACCGAGGAAATGTATCAATGTGAAGATTGTTCAGGGTGCCAATTAAAAGAACAGTGTTGCAAATGTGAAGGTAACAGAGTTGTTCGTATAAATGAAGAACTGACAAAATTTCATAAAGAAGTTTTGAACAATCTTAACAGTGTTCACGGTGCACTACTGCGTATGAACAGAAGCATACAAGCAGAGGGTGCATTTGGCACAATCAAATGGAACAGAGCGTACAAAAGAGCACGAAGACGAGGATTAAAAGGTGTAATTTTAGAAATTTCTATGATTTCTTGCGGTTTTAATCTGCACAAATACCATTTGATGCAAACAACAAAACAACTTGCTGCTTGAAAAAACTAAAAAGTTTTCAACACAACTGACGAAAAACTTCGTCGGTTTGGTTAGTATACCTCAAAAAGACTATATTTTTTCCACATTTAACTGGTTTTATACAAAAAATTATCCGAGACTCGCTTTCACACGAATCTCGGATTTTTTCGGGCTGTTTTTTTACAGCTCCTCAATTTTGTATTTTGCCTTGCCGTCCCTTTTAAGGAAAGGTGGCTGCGAAGCAGTCGGAAGGGTCTTTATCTCGCAGCAGGGAACTGATTTTTCTCGTAGCCCATAACTCGTGCAATCTGAACGGGAATTTCACGGTTCTTCACCTTGTCGCCTGTCTTGAAGCCTGCGTCTGTAGCTGATACAAATACGGGAACGTCAACGCTGGTGTGTTCACCTGAGGTGTAGTAATATTCGCCGGTCTTCTTGTTAAGTTTAATACCGCCTGTTTCGTGGTCAGCAGTTACAATAACAAGAGTTTCGCCGTCTTCTTTTGCAAATTCAAGTGCAGCCTCAACAGCCTTGTCAAATTCCTCTGTGCACATTGTTGCGCCGGCGAATTCGTTGTTGTGTGAAAACTTGTCAATGCAAGCGCCCTCAACCATAAGGAAGAAGCCGTCTTCATCAGCTGAAAGAAGGTCAATTGCCTTTTCAGTCATTTCTGTGATTCGGGGAGTGTCATTGTTATCTCTGCAGTTGTAAAGGTCGTTGTAGCTGAACTGACCGAAGCTGCGTGAGCCTTCTGTAAGGGCATTCATTTCTGTTTCGGTGCTGATGTAGGTGAAGCCGTTTGCTACTGCATTTTCTTTGTTTACACTTGCACTTGCGCCGCCCCAGATAAGGTCAAAGCCTGAACTGAGCTGGTCAGCAGAAATATTTTCTTCCATATTTCTTGCAAGTGCATGAGCTGAGAAAGAAGCAGGAGTAGCACCGGAGGTTTTGTCTGTTGTAACAACGCCTGTAGCCTTGCCGTCTCTCTTTACAAGCTCGCAAAGGTTGATGGGCACATTGAAATCATTGATGGTGAAGGGGTCAAAGGGGAAAACTCCGAGAGAGTTTATCCATACGCGTAAGCCTGTTGAAAGTGCTGTACCGCCTGCAGCTGAGTCTGTTCCGGGAATAAGGAACGAAAAAATCTGTGATTGGGTTTTAACGGGCATTGTTTCCATAGCGAGAGAAACACCTCTTTGTGCCTTGGTAGCTTCAAGAGTGTTGAAGCCCATGCCGTCGCCAATCATAAGAATAACGTTTTTGTACTTGCCTTCTGTGTAGTCGTCGCTAACATTTCCGGTCATACCGATAAAGCCGTAAACAGCTAAGAATGCAGCCATAACGGAAGCGACAATTTTTTTGAATACTGCCATAAATGTTTTCTCCTTTGTATTAATATATTGGTTTGGTATGTTAACCTGTAAACAATTATATACAATTGCTGGAAAATTTTCAACATTTTTCCTACAAATGTCAGAATAATTTTGCACGACGCTTGACTTTTTGTAGCTCTGTGGTAAAATTTTCGCAGTATATTTATGTGGGGAGGAGAAAAATGGCAATAAGAAACAATTTTAAGCATACCTTCTACGCATCCTACGGCGGCTATTTTGTTCAGGCTATAATCAATAACTTCCTGCCCTTGCTGTTTCTTACTTTTCAGCGTGATTTCAGCCTGCCTTATGATAAAATATCCCTTCTTATTGTAATCAACTTCGGGTTCCAACTTGTGGTGGATTACTTCTCGGCTTACTTTATTGACAAAATAGGCTACAGAAAATGCACAATTGCGGCACACATCCTCGCAGCAGTGGGGCTTTGCAGTTTAAGTGTACTGCCCTATATTATGCCGCCTTTTGTGGGAATTGTGATTTCCATTATAATATACGCCACGGGCAGTGGTCTTATTGAGGTTATAATCAGTCCGCTTGTGGAGGCTTGTCCCGGTGAAAGAAAAGAGGCAGCAATGAGTCTTCTGCACTCCTTTTACTGTTGGGGACATATGTGCGTTGTTCTTTTCTCTACACTTTTCTTCACACTCTTTTCTGTGGATAACTGGAGAATCCTCGCCGTTATATGGGCGCTTGTGCCTATGATTAACGGACTTTATTTCTGCCGTGTACCTTTTCCCGATATTCTTGGCGAAAGCAAGAGTATGAGCGTTAAGGAGCTTTTTAAAACAAAGCTTTTTTACGTTTTCGCTCTCGTTATGCTCTGCTCAGGGGCAAGTGAGCAGGCTATGAGTCAGTGGGCTTCAGCCTTTGCTGAGTCGGGACTTCAGGTTTCAAAAACAACGGGAGATTTATTGGGACCGTGTATGTTTGCATTTTTAATGGGAAGTGCAAGAGTACTCTATTCAAAAATCAGCGAAAAATTTTCTCTCACCTCGGTTATGATTGCAAGCGGTGCCCTTTGTATAATCAGCTATCTTGTGGCATCTCTTTCGCCCTATCCTTTACTCGCATTGGTGGGCTGCGCAGTGTGCGGATTTTCCGTCGGTGTAATGTGGCCCGGTACATTTTCTCTTGCAGCCTTGAAAATACCTAAGGGTGGCACTGCGCTTTTTGCTATGCTTGCACTTTTCGGCGACAGCGGTTGCTCACTGGGCCCTGCAGTTGTAGGTAAAGGCATCACTCTTTTTGACGGAGATTTTTCAAAGGGTATGCTTCTTGCTTTGATTTTCCCCATACTTTTAATTTTAGGTGTGGTAAAATCAGCAGAAAACAAAGCACAGAAAACCTGACCCACTACTTTTCTGCAGGAAAAATATGATTGACATTCACTTTGTATTCGTGGTAGAATATGCCAAAGGAACAATTTCACAGGAGGAACAAAAAATGAAAAAAATTACTGCGATTTTACTCGCCATGCTTATGCTCTTCTCCGTTACGGCAAGCGGACTTTCCGTTTTTGCGGCAGTAGACGTTTCGGTTGAATGCACAGACACAAATCCTATTTCCATTACAGATGTCAAAAACACAAAGTTTACGTCAGCCTATTTTCTTCACGAGTCAGAAATTGATTATGAAATAATGGTAACTATGCCTGACGGAACAAAGCAGGAGCTTAATCCTGATGTGAATGCAGCAGGAACAGGAAGATACAAAAATTACGGCTACGCCTATGTTGATTTTGAAGAGTGCGAAATTGCAGTGCTCAATGGCAGCACCACAGTTCCCGTTCACATTTACGTTGAAGTAAACGAAACTGTATCGGGCGAAAAACACGGCAGCTATGACTTTGTTATCTACAAAAAGCTTGTTAATACATATATTAAGAGCATCACACCCGTTGACGGTATACCTAACTTTATTTATGAACTGTCAGAGGCGGTAAACTTCAATATTGCTAAGTTTGAAGTTGAGTACTGGAACGGCCGTAAGGCAACATACTCTGCAGTTAAAACCGATGAAATCGACGATAAACCTGCATATACCCTTAACGGTGCTCCCTTGAGATATGCCATTAACCGTTATGACAGCAAAATTTTTGTTTCATATATTGACGGTAGCTGCACTTTAGGTGTATCTGACGTAAAGGAATTTCCGTTCCTTTCAATCAAAATTACAGACTGTAAGCTTAAGGGTGATATGCCCGAAATTATAGAGTACACTATCAAATGGAGAAACGGCAGAACAGAAAGCTACACAGCAAATGTAAACTCATATTCAGGTAATATGAATTATATGGAAGGTTACAACATAAGCTTTTTAACTGAAGGCTCACGTTTCGTAAGCACAGTTACAGTTTCTGTAGGCGACCTTAAAGACAGCAGAAGCTTTGAAATTGAACAGCAGAGCTTTTTCGCAAGAATAATTGCAAAAATTCTTTTCTTCCTCAACAAGATGTTCAATGCAGCATTTCCCGGTAAAGATTGATTAAAGATGATATAGTAAAAGGGGCTGTAAAAAAACAGCCTGAATAAGAAAGAACTACAAGTTTACCAAAAAGGTAGGCTTGTAGTCTTTTTTGTGGTAAAATTTAATTGATGAGAAAAAACAAACCACAGATGTATAATACACCATATCAATTAA
>JAZSQU010000070.1:0-88930 GCA_045538095.1 Acutalibacteraceae bacterium
TGGTACAATAAAATGGAACAGAGCGTACAAAAGAGCAAGAAGACGAGGTTTAAAAGGTGTAATTTTAGAGATTTCTATGATTTCTTGCGGTTTTAATCTGCACAAATACCATTTGAAGCAAACAGCAAAACAACTTGCTGCTTGATAAAACTAAAAAGTTTTTAACACAACTGACGAAAATCACCGTCGGTTTGGTTGGTATACCTCAAAAAGACTATATTTTTCCATATTTACCAGTTTTACACAAAAAAACTATCCGAGACTCGCTTTTACACGAATCTCGGATTTTTTCAGGCTGTTTTTTTACAGCCTCACATACTTTTATTTAATTAAAATTAATGCCCTTTTTCCATTGACAAAAGAAATAACGATTGTATAATATTTCCGAATAAAAAACAGGATGTAATCTTTTATGAAAAAACAAAACTCTATGCTCACCGGAAGTCCCATTAAGAGCATTATACTTTTTGCACTGCCTATTATGTTTTCCTCTCTGCTTCAGTATAACTACTCTCTAGTGGACAATATAATCGTTGGCAGATACATAAGCACCGACGCACTTGCTGCTGCAGGCAGTGTAGGGCCAATCAACTCATTTATTATCGGTACTGCCTTGGGTCTTACAAGCGGATTTTCAATTCCCGTAGCTCACGCCTTCGGTGCAGGCGACAAAAAGAAGCTTTCTCATTATGCGGCAAACAGCATCAGCCTTGCATTTTTAATCGGCACCGCTATTGTAATTATTGCCCACCTGCTTTCCGATCCTCTGCTTAAACTTATCGGCACAGACGAGGATATAATCGGTATGTCCTCGGCGTATATCAATATTCTTTATTACGGTATACCCATACAGATGCTATCCAACAACTTCACTGCAATTGCACGTGCTGTGGGTGAAAGCAAAAAACCTCTTTACTTTTTCTGCATCAGTGTGGTTGTAAATTTTGTCCTTGACCTTCTTTTTGTAAAGGAGTTCCGGTGGGGCATTGAAGGCGCTGCCCTTGCAACTCTTATTTCCTATACGGTTGCCTGCACTCTCGGCGGAATATACATCTTTAGATTCAACAAAGAGGTTGACCTTCATTTTAAGGACCTTACACCTAATTTCCGTACTTCTTTAAAGCAGATAAAGCTTGGCATTCCCGTTTCGCTTCAGTTTACAATAACTGCTGTAGGTTCAATGTGCCTTCAGAGTGTGGTCAACTCCTTCGGCAAAGCCGTTGTTGCAGGTTTCACTGCAGCAGCAAGAGTTGAAAATCTAACCAACCTTCCTATGTCTGCTCTCGGCGTTGCAACCCAGACTTTTGTGGGACAGAATTACGGCAGCAAAAACCTTCAGAGAATTGTAAGCAACGTAAAAAAGATTTTCCTTCTCAATGTGACAATCTCTGTTTTTATGAGCCTTGCTCTTTACGCTCTCGGCGAACCTATGGTAAAGCTCTTTATGGATGAAATAAATCCGGAAATGATGGCTGCAGCAAAGAGGTACATCCTTGCAATTTCTCAGTGCTACAGCGGTGTTGCCGTACTTTTTGTAATGCGAAACACTCTTCAGGGTCTGGGCTTTACTTATTCAAATTCAATTGCCGGCATCGGTGAATTCTTTGGCAGACTTTCCGTTGCATTTATTCTTACTCCCCTGCTTGGTTTCGATGCTGTCTGCTACGCAGGGCCTGCCGCCTGGATTCTTGCAGACATTCCTCTTATTGTTATTTATCTTATTAAGCAAAGACAGTTCAGAAAGATGATTTCTGAGTCATCAGACAAGATTGCCGTTTGACGGATTATCAAGCACCTTTCCCTTTTCGTCAAATCTTGACCCGTGACAAGGACAATCCCATGAATGCTCAGCGCTGTTCCACTTAAGGGCACAACCCAAGTGAGGACAGCGTTTTTTTGTAGGTGTAAGAAGGTTTGCAGCAGTTTCAAGACCGTTGACAAAAAGCTGAGGTTTAAGCATACATCTTGAGGGTGAGAGCAGTTCTTCATATTCACTTTTCTTGCCCGTTATCATATCAGTGAGCACTGAGGCTGCTGCCATTGACCCTGTTACACCCCACTTATTGAATCCTGTTGTCACATACATATCGGGTGTGTTTTTGGAATATTTGCCAACATAGGGCACACCGTCAAGGCTCATACAGTCCTGAGCTGCCCAGTGGTATTTTTCTTTAGCTGAGGGATAATTTTTCTTTGCAAAGCTACGTATTTCCCGCCAGTTGCCGCCTTTTTTACCCGTTCTGTGGTCGCCTCCTCCGACAAGGAGCAAGTTGCCGTAATTGCGAAAGGATAAACCGTCTTTTTTATCGTCAACGTACATTCCGCCATACTCTTCGGCGCCGTTCAGCGCAATAACATAAGAACGGTGCTGATAAAGCTTTGCAAAATATAGTCCGTGGCTGTCAATAAATGGGAAATGAGTTGCAACCACAATTTTATCTGCTTTTATTTCACCCTTATCCGTTTTCACCGTATTTCCGCTTACCTCACGCACAAAGGTATTCTCATAAATTTTCAGTCTGTCAAGAAGTCCCTTGGCGAATTTTATCGGGTGAAACTGTGCCTGATTCAAAAATCTCACCGCACCGAAACTCGCAACGGGTATGGGAAGTCGTCTTTCAAACTGAGCCTCATAGCCGAGTATACTAAGTGCATTCATTTCATCGCAGAGCTTTTTCTCATTTTCGGTGCTGTAGATATAATTGTCCCGTATTTCAAAGTCACAGGGTATTTCCCCTACAAGTTTACTGTATTCCTCAAGAGCATCAAGGTTCATTTTAAGATAAAGCCCTGCCTTTTCCTTGCCGAAATCTTTCAGCAGCTTATGATAGATAAGTCCGTGCTGGGCAGTAATTTTTGCCGTTGTGTTACCGCTTATGCCACCCATAATTCTGCCTTTTTCAACAAGAACACAGTCTACGCCTTTTTCTTTAAGCTTATATGCTGTAAGAAGTCCTGCAAGTCCTCCACCGATAACTAAGACATCAGTTTTCATGCTACCTGAAAGGGCACTGAAGCAAGGCAAGCTTTCAGTTTCACTCCACAGCGAAGCAGCCCTTGCAAATTTTTCTGACATTCACATCACCTCAAAGTTATTGTTGCCTTTCTGTAAGAATTTATAAAGCATAATTACTAATTATGCACCATTTCTTAAGTAGCTATTGACAAAGACACAGATTTGTAATAGAATATAAGTAACCTAAAAATAACAAGGAGGTATAGGAAATATGATTAAAGATAATGAATTTTTCGCTTTTATCAACGAGTATCGTGCAGACATCATAGCTTTCTTCCATGCAATTGTAAATTTCTTTATGGCTATTTTCGCAAGTGAAGAAGAATAATTAATCTTTTCATAAGGACAGTACGGCTGAGGTCGTACTGTTTTTTTGTTTATACAACAAAGCCCCGTCACGAATTGTGACGGGGTCAACTGTTTCTTTATGGTAATCAGAACTGGAACACTCTGATTACGTTTTCCATTGCAGCAATTTTTGCAATTACATCGTCGCTTACATGGTGCGGTGTATCAACCATTGTTACGGCATAATCGCCTTTTGAACGGTTGCCCATATTTTCGATGTTGATGCCTTCAGCGGAAATGCTTGAGGTAATTGTGCTGATTACGTTGGGAACATTCTTGTGGAGAATTACAAGACGCGCCTCTGTGCTTCTTGCCATGGAAATTGAGGGATAGTTTACGCTGTTTGTGATGTTTCCGTTAGTGAGGAAATCGTCGAGCTGCTGTGCAGCCATAATTGCACAGTTGTCCTCGCTCTCGCTTGTTGAAGCACCAAGGTGGGGAATTGTAACGATACCCTTCACGTTGATTGTTTCCTCTGTAGGGAAGTCAGTAACATAAGCCTTGACCTTACCGCTTTCGAGAGCTGCTTTAAGGTCGTCAGCGTTTACAAGGTCGGCTCTTGAAATGTTTACAATTCTTACGCCGTCCTTCATTTTGCTGATTGTTTCAGCGTTAATCATGCCCTTTGTTTCCTTGGTTGAGGGAACGTGGAGCGTAATATAATCTGCCTTTTCAAAAACTTCGTCATAGCTTGAAGCCTTGTCAACGTGTCTTGAAAGGTGCCATGCTGCGTCAACTGTAATAAAGGGGTCGCAGCCGATTACCTTCATTCCAAGCTGCATACCTGCATGAGCAACCATGCCGCCGATTGCACCGAGACCGATTACACCGAGGGTTTTGCCGAGAAGTTCATTTCCTGCAAAGGCACTCTTGCCCTTTTCAACCTGCTTTGCAACATCCTCTGTGAGAGTGTTAGCCCAGTTGATACCGCCGATAATATCTCTTGCAGAGAGGAGAAGAGCCGCAATTGTAAGCTCCTTAACGCCGTTTGCGTTAGCACCGGGAGTATTGAAAACAACGATACCCTTTTTTGCACATTCCTCTGTGGGAATATTGTTTACACCTGCACCGCAACGTACGATTGCTTTAAGGTTGTCGCCGAACTCCATATCGTGAAGTGAAGCTGAACGCACCATAATGCCGTCGGGATTTTCTGCAGTGTCTGTAATATTGTACTTACTTGCCGGGAGCTGAGCTAAACCGCAAGCAGCAATTTTGTTCATTGTTTTAATCTCTTTCACAGTAAACACTCCTTATGCCTTAGGATTTTCAGAAGCAAACTTCTTCATAAACTCAACAAGGGCTTCAACACCTTCATAAGGCATCGCATTGTAGATTGAAGCACGCATACCGCCAACACTTCTGTGTCCCTTAAGGTTTTCAAGGCCTGCCTTTGCAGCCTCTGCAGGGAACTTTTTATCAAGCTCTTCGTTGCCTGTTACAAAAGTAACGTTCATCATTGAACGGCTTTCCTTTGAAACGGGAGCGATGTAGTAATCCTGTGAATCGAGATAATCATAAAGAAGAGCAGCCTTCTTTTCGTTAAGCTTCTTCATTGCTTCAAGACCGCCGAGACCCTTAATCCACTCGTAAACAAGCTTTGCAATATAAATGCAGTAGCAGGGAGGAGTGTTGTACATTGAATCTGCGTCAGCCATAAGCTGATAGTTGAGCATTTCGGGAGTAATATCCATGCAGTTTCCGATAAGGTCTTCACGTACAATTACAAGGGTAAGACCTGCGGGAGCCATATTCTTCTGTGCACCGGCATAAATAAGGCCGAACTTTGAAACGTCAACGGGCTCTGAGATAATGCATGAGGACATATCAGCAACAAGAGGAATGTCACCTGTATCGGGGATATAGTTATACTTTGTACCGTAGATTGTGTTGTTGAAACAAACGTGTACATAATCTGCGTCGGGACGGAAGGATTCTCTTGTTGTTTCGGGAATCTTTGAGAAATTATCGTCCTTTGATGAAGCGGCAACAACTACGTCACCGTATTTTTGGGCCTGCTTGTAAGCCTTGGTTGAGAACTGACCTGAAAGGATATAGTCAGCCTTGCCGTTCTTTGTCATAAGGTTCATGGGAACTGCTGCAAACTGTGTTGAAGCACCGCCCTGAAGGAAAAGCACCTTATAGTTGTCAGGGATGTTCATAATCTCTCTGAGAAGGGCTTCGGCTTCCTTGATGATTACATCATAGTGCTTTGAACGGTGGCTCATTTCCATTACGGACATACCGCTGTCACCATAGCAGAGCATTTCGTCTGCAGCCTTCTGAAGCACGCTTAAGGGAAGCATTGAAGGGCCTGCTGAAAAGTTATAAACTCGTTTCATATTAATTCACCTCATATAATTCTATGTAGAACTAAAAATATTTTTCCATTATAAAATGTTAAACCTGATTATATACCTCTAAAATTGTGATGTCAAGAGAATTCGTCAGGTTTTCCGTTTTTTTTGTGAAAAATCTATAAAATTCGGGGTGGTTTTATAGTGTAATAAAAACAAGAAAAGCGCCGAGTTTTCTGAAAAAAATTCGACGTTTAATTGTGTTTGATGTATAAGTCGGTAAATTGGAATTTGTCTAACTCTCAGATGAATCTTTTAAGAATCCAAATTGTTCTGTTGTAACAATCCGCTCTAATTCATCCATCGCTTGACAGTACTCATTCTCGTAATGCGAAAATGTATCAGTTTTTTGCAGTTTAAAACCTATGGAAAGATATAAGAAAATGGCTTTCCAACTCCATGGTTGTGTATGGATATAGACAGGAAGCCTCTCTTGTGCTTCAAAAACATTCATTGTCGCATAACACAAGGCTTTGCCTAACCCCATACCATGGTATTTTTCGTCCACGACCAACCAGTGCAATGAAGATACATAGGAATCTTTGCGTTTGTCTTGCCACGCAATACAAGAACCAATAACAGATTTATTTTCATTCAAAAGAAATAGAAGGTTACGCAATAACTCTTGATTCTGCGTATATGTTGCCACAAAATAATTTTCAGCATCTTCCAATGAATCAAAGTCTCCAATAGAATACTCCAATTCTGCCCAAGCTTTTTCGTATCCATTTTTGTAGGTTACAATGGAGAATCCTTTTGGTAATACCACATCTTTGCGTTGATAATTATCACATTTTAAAATCGTATTACAAAATGGTATCGTTCTATCAAGCATTACTATGCCCCTCCTAACAAATTCTAATTTATCGAACTCATCATATCACATCTGTCAATAATTTACAATCGGGTGCGGGTGTATCGCGAAACATATTAATTATTCATCAGCGAAGCGACTTCATTCTTCATTTGAAAATCCGTTCTGCGCCAAATGAATAATGAATAATACAAACGAAAAATCCGCCCACTTTCGTGAACGGATTTTCGTTTGGTGATCCATCGGAGATTCGAACTCCGGACACCTTGATTAAAAGTAAGCCCTCGCCAACTGCCCTCATAAATGACGGAGATTTACCTGATTGAAACCTTTGTCTTCTTTTGATTTTTAACTGCCCTCATTATATCACCAAAAGGATAAAAAGGTCAAGTTTTCAAGTCCTCAAAGAAGGACTCAACACATCAAACAATATCAAATGAGGGCAAATCAAATCACTTTAAATCAAACCGTTACCAACAGGAACAAATCATTCCAAAGTATCAACTTTTAACAACTCTCTTCAACTTTGTAACTGTTCGCAATATCTTTGAGATATTCTGTGTAGCCCTCAACCGCATTCTGAGGGCTTATTATTTTGACCTGAGTTCCGAACCTACATAACCAAGAGTAGAACTGACTACTTACTTCGATCTTTGTTCTTATAATAAAGTGCTTTTCATCATCATAACCGTAAAAGACATCTGAGCCTGTGCCGAACTGCTCAATTACGGTATCAAGAAGTCTGTTCTCAAACCGCAACTTAACATCCATTTCCTCACCGCCATACATCGAAAAGGCTCGGTGCGTGTAGTTCTCAATATCAAAGTTTTTATAAAGATCTTTACCTGTGCGTTCTTCACAAACTAATTTAACACCCTTCATTCTATCAACACGGAAATGATAGAGTTTCTTTCCTCGTTGGTCTGCGGCAATCATATAATAATTGCCCTCATTGATTAACAAGGCAAAAGGACTATATCGGTAAGCCTCACCGTTTCTCTTGGACACCTGATTTGCTCTGTCCTGAATGGTGTATTTCATATACTGAAACTCTATCTGACAATCGGCTTTTATTGCCTCGTTTATCCTTTGAATAGACCTGAGCATTCTGTCATTTCGAGTTTTACCTTTTGTTCTGCCGACAAGATAAACTTTCTTTCTGATTTCCTCTTCCTGAGCCTCACTACATAAACTATACACGGTTTCAAGTAAAACCTTTGACTCTTTCTCTGATATAAATTTTGCCGAATGGATACACTCTGCCAAAAGTTTTAACTCTGTAAAATTATACGGTCTGCTTGATACTTTGTATCCGTGTTGGCTTTTATCATATTCTATGTAATAGTTCAGGCGTTCTCTTTCCTCAACATCAAGGTTCGGGTCATTATCCCTTTCAAACAATTCATTGAGGGCTCTGATATCTCTCTGAACCGAGTGAGCCTCGGCAGTTATTTTGTAGTTTTTAAGGTGTTCAATAATTTCAGATGTTTTTATTGCGTGGTCTTCATCGGTGCGTTTAAGAAGAACCTGAGCCACAAGCAAAGATTTGAATTTTCTGTTTTCTTTTTTATCGGTATCTTTAACCGCCACATTATCACCTTCCTGTGTCTGTTGGAAAGATTATATCACATAAATCCAAAAGAGAAAAGTATGAGTGCTGATTTAATAAAAATACTTGATTAGTATTATTTGATTTGTTATAATAAAGTCACCACACAAAAATTTTATATTGTTCTAACAGAAGGAGTAAGTGTTTTTATTTCAGTAAAAACGCAGACTTCTTAGTTTCATATTCCTTTTGTTAGAATGAAATTTTTGTGTGGTAGCAAATCGAAGTTTGTGTTTTTCGTGTGTGCGGACTTCGGTTAGCACACACTTTTTGTTTTTAAGGAGGGTAAGGAGAAAATATATTTCACACGAAAGTAAAAACGAAAGGATTTTTTTAAATGAAAAGATTAATTGCGTTATTATTATCAGTCTTATTATGTTTCACTCTTTGTGCTTGTGGCGGAACATCTACCGCGGTTAAATCAAAATTAGGTGATACTATTTCCACAAATATATTTGATTGTACTCTTATTCGAGCGGAATTTTCAGACGAAGTATGTAATTTTTTTGGAAGCACATTTCTCCTTCCTTGCGAAAAAAATCATTCCCACTCAGGAAACCCGTATACGGCAGATGAGGGATATCAATTGATGTGTTTTTCTTTTGAATTAAAATATTTAGGAACGACTGAATACAAATTAGGTTTAGGCAAGAGCAATATGATGGATTTTATGGTAAAATTTGATGATACTTATGAATTTGACTCATTCGTCATTTCTGCTTCCACAAATCCCAATGAAAAATGGGAATCTCCATACAAACTGGAATCAGATAATTATATGCCCTCACTTTCTAATACAGCCTTTAACTTTGCTCCGTTAGAAGAGACTATTCACGAGTTCCGAGTTTACATCCCTGTTCCTAACCAAGTGGCTGAAAGCACGGATAAATCAGTAGATATCATAATTACTCTCTGTGATGAGGATATTGTATTTTCTGTAAGATAATACAATATGGGAGTCAGACTCGGCTACCCTTTTTTAAGTCAGACATTTAACACATAATATAATCTACGATTATTCCTGTTAAATGTCTGACTTAATTTTATATCAATTTTCCAAAAGGTTCACATATTTATAAATCGTTGTTCTGCTCAGACCGCATACCCTCGCAAACTCTGAAAGGTTTAGACTGCCTGATTTGAAAGAAGGATAATGTCTGTAAAAGATTTGAGGTATATGTTCTGCCGTTGTCTGAGGGCGACCGAGTTTTACGCCCTTGCTCTTGGCATTTGCCATTCCTGACCTCACTCGTTCTCTGATGATACGGAGTTCAAGTTCCGCAAACACACCTGACATTTGAATAAAGGCATTTGTCATAGGGTCAATCTGACCGTTAGAACAATCGACCGTGATACTACCAACTATAACAAGTCTGAGTTTCTTCTCTCTCACGGTTTCGATTATCTCACAAAGTTGTTTTGTGCTTCGGGCAAGTCTCGACA
This sequence comes from Acutalibacteraceae bacterium, assembly GCA_045538095.1. Taxonomy (GTDB): domain Bacteria; phylum Bacillota; class Clostridia; order Oscillospirales; family Acutalibacteraceae; genus UBA6857. Next base: position 9,588 of record JAZSQU010000070.1, read on the forward strand.
CTTCAAGAGTGTAAATGGTATCGCCCTCATTTGCCTGTTCCAAAAGTGATGATAATTCCTGTTTTACGGCACTATCTCCGTGTTCGTATTCAAGAAAAATCTGTTCTGCCCCTGCCTCTTTTAATTCTCGCACTTGGCGATCTATATCCTGTTTTGTTTCATTGGTCGAACATCTCGCATATCCGTAGTTCATAATTTTTTCCTTTCTCTGCCCCACCTTTGCGGCGGGGCAGTTGGTGTTTTTTTAGGAGATTGTGAATCGGCGACTACTTACCTGTTTCGTAAATTCCTTATACATCTCACCGTGAGACTTCTTAAAGGAGGTAGTGTCGAACCTCTGTGAAAGAACCGAAGTCCAACGAACGATGTATGCCCCGACTTCAAGTTCTTCGGTGTTCTGTTCGAGCATTTCTGCCTTGATACTGTCTCTGAGGGCTTCTGCCTCTGCCTTTGCCTCTTCGATGATTGTTTCCCATTCTGCGAGTGACTCGATTTTGTTGATGATTTCTTTTGTTGACATTGTGATTACTTCCTTTCGGTTTTGTTTTATTTGATGTATTTATTATAGCACTAAATATTAGTGTTGTCTACTGGCAAAACGCACTAACTTTTAGTGTAATTTTTGTATATTTTTAGCACTTGTTTTTAGTGCTTATTTATGATAGAATAATTACAATAGGAAAGGTGGCGTTTTAAAATGGCATTACAGTATAAAATTGATATTATGGCAGAACTAAAAAATAAGGGCTATTCCTCTACACGAATCCGTGAGGAAAAACTCATCGGTCAGTCATACCTTCAACAAATCAGACACGGTGAATTGGTCTCTTGGAAAACCATTGACACCCTCTGTTCCCTCTTGGACTGTCAGGTGGGCGACTTGGTTGAGTATGTAAAAACCTCTGATGAGGGCGTATAAGAAAACAAATGATTTCCTGAACGGATGACCGCCACATAAAAATGGCAGAAAACCGCCGAAAAATAGCCAGATTTTGTTAAGGAAATTCAATACACCATTTCGCAGACAGTAGGCGGGGTGTATTGCGGGAAAAACCGAGACTGTTGGCAGACTTATACTTCTGTGTGGCTCACTCTCCGTCTGAATGGCATTTTTAATCTGAATGACGGTTTTCCTGACCGCAAAGGATAGAATTGCATTTTCTCCGTCAGACGAACCAAAAGGCTCATAAACGAAAAATACGGCAAACCGTGAGATTGTTTTCTCTTGGTTTGCCGTTGTTATTATTGGAAGGGTTCAAACATATCATCAACCGCCTTGTTGATTGCGGCGGTCGCCAATCCTTCAATAAATCTTAATGTTTCTTTTTCAATTATGGACTCTTCCTTTTTCTTGTCTCTTTTCTTCTTTTCGGTTCTTCTGAACGCCTCTAATATTTCATAAGGGTTAAATCCCTTCAAATACATATCATCCGTGTAATCAGGTAAATCGGGGTTGTATATCATAAATTTTCTCCTTTCATATTTTTCTCATTATACTTTGAATTTTGTATAAGACCGATTAAATAAAAATGAGTAGTATTCCAAAAAAATCGGAACACTACTCATTGAGCATACTGTCTATTATTATTTCTTTCAGGCGTTTTGTTCTTGCCCATTCAATACCGTTAATGATTATTTTAGGGGTTCGACAGGCGGCACCGCCCCAAATCTTGGAGGCTTTATAGTAGGCATAGAATGAATCATATTCTTTTGCGTGTTCCCAATATACACGCCAACCTTCTTTGTAGATTTCTCTTGAAATTGGTGTTAAATACCTTTCGCCGTTCGGGTATCTATTTACTGCGTAGTAATTACAATCATCAGAATCACGCATAATCAGATTTTCTCTTTCTAAATATCTCACCCAATTTCTTATGGTTTGCCTTGATACGTGTTCAAATTCATCGGACATATAAATCTCTTTATCAACATCAGGCATTGTCATAAAATTCTCGTCTTCAAAAAACGCATAGTAGAACATTTTCAATCTTCTTAAATCGACTTGGGCGGGGATATTCAGTTCGGTTATACAGAACATATTGAATTTATCAGGGGCAGTCAGGATATTGAACACTACACTTTTACCCCAACCTGTTTCTTCGAATTCACAACCGTATCTCATCAGTTTTCTTCGTATTCCCTGACGGTTTCTTGTTCCTAAAATTTCTACCAATTCTGCGATTTTATATTCTCTGACTTCTATCATAATTAAACTCCTTTTTTAGTTATACATTTAACACATAATATTATAATTCAGTTCTGTTAATAGTCTGACTTAAAATGAACTTGCTATATTAACATTTTTAACAGGTGCGATTTTAAGTTTCGGAGTTTCAATCTCCCCTTCAAATTTAGGAATTTTGTGAAAATCAGGGAACTGACTGAGGAACCAATCACACACATATTTATAAGGACTTTTCATAGTCTTTGACATTTCTTTTACTGTCTCAAATCTTGAAAGAATAACCTCAGAATTTTCGTGGCACTTGATGTAGGTTTCCATATTTGCGTATGTAAGTCTCTTGTTATATCTCGGTGTTGTCTGTTCTCTGCCTGACTGAATGGATATATGAATATTCGGAAAATCATTTTTTACTGACTGAAGAAGTTTGTATTCAGGGGTTCCGTATTTTCCTGAGGCTTCCGCAAACTTATAGTTCATAATAATTGAGTTTGTTGTAAAATCAATCTTATAACCTTTTAAGTCTTTTGTCTTTACTGAAACTTTCATTTTTATCAATTCCTTTCTTTTGGTTAATTATTCATTTACTACTGAAGGCATATCTTCAATGTTTACATTTGTTGTTTCTGAATTTTTCTCTTCATTAAGGTTTTTAAAAAACTCCTTATATGAATCATAGTTTTCAAACTTCTGTAAGAACCAAGCAAGAACCGCACGATAGGGGTTTGACTGAATCTTTGACATTCTAATCTGTTTGTCAAACTCTTTTTCAAGTTCTTTTTTCTTATTATCATTCTCCTTGATAAAATCTCTCATATTTTTATAAGTAAGATTTTTATAAGTTTTCTTGTCAGGGTTCTTCTTGATTGTTTTTACTACCATTACAAATTCGGGGTTTTCCGCCTTGAATTCACGCCAAATTCTGTATTCTTCTGTTCCGTAAATTCTTGCGTTCTTTGCGAATGTCTTTGATACCTGAGCCTCGTTGTTGTCCATAATCTTAATTGTGTTCTTTGTCATTTTAATTAACCTCTTTCTTTTAATAATTTTTTTAGTTTAGTTTTTTTGTTTTAGTTTTTGAGTTTTTATAATTTTGTGATTTTTCTTATGAGGGCTTTTGGATTTGTCTAAGTGAATGTCTGTCTGAACTGTTTCATTTTTGTTCGTTCCTTTCTCTTTCGTTCTCTGTGTCTATATTATAGCATTTTTGAAGTCCTACCCAAGCACATAACTGTTCCTCTGCTTTTTAAAACAAATAAAAAAACAACTATTTTTCAAGTTGTTTTTTCAAAAGTGTTATTCTGTTGTGTCTCTGTTCTATGAGGGCATATAAGAAAGTTTATGAAAGTTATTAAAAGTTGTCAGTTTAAATCAATTTGAATTGTTTGGAAATATGTTATTATCTCTTATTCATTTTTATTCTCTCACTCTTGGATTTGAAGTTAGTTAATGGTGAGAACTTATCATAATTCTTGGTAATGTCTGTGTCAAATATCGCACAATAGTGTTTCGTCATTTCGAGTGTTGAGTGCCCTAACAGGCGTTGAAGTGTAAAGGCGTTGCCTCCGCAATCAACCAAATACTTTTTCGCAAATGTGTGGCGGAACATATGAATACTTGTCTTTTCTACGCCTCGGCGTCTGTTGTATTTTGCGATACTGAGTTTCAAATTGTTTTCTGTCATTTGTTCCCCTTGGATATTGGAGAATAAATAATCATCATCAGAACCGCCACGAATTCTCATATACTCTGACAGTATGGCGGCAAGTAAAGAAGAAAGGGGTATCACCTGTGTTTTTTTATTTTTGGTGTGTCTCAGGTAAATAACCTGACTACTTAAATCAACATCCTTGTTTTTTATGTTCCTTATGGAAGCCGCACGGCAACCGTTATTCAGAAGTAAATTTATGATAACCCAACTTCTGTATTCGGCAAAATTACAAGTTCTCATATTCGGCTTCTTCAACAGTAATTCTAACTCTCGGTCAGTATAAGTATCCTTGATTGGTTCCTGAGCACGATACCTTGACAGGTTCAAATTGGTTATTTCTTCTTCATTACACCAAGAGAAAAAGGATTTCAGGGTTCGGGTATAACTCTGTATTGAAGTAGGGGCAAGTCCTGTGTCTCGCATACTTGAAATCATTCTTTCAAGGTCTTGTTTTTCCATTGTTTCTATTGGTTTTTCTACGGACAAGTGTTTTTTTATTGCCGAAAAATGTTGTTTGTAAGTTAAGAGTGTTTTATCACTCAATCCTGTTGATTTCTTCATCAGAAGAAAATCATCAAAAACTTCTTCCATTGATACACTAATTTTCATTTCTATTTTTGCCATTTTTTCGCACTCCTTGATTGGTAAAAATGCGTTAAAAATCAAGGACATCGGTGAAAATAGAAAAAACTCAGAAACCATAAGGCTTCTGAGTTTTTTGGTGATCCATCGGAGATTCGAACTCCGGACACCTTGATTAAAAGTCAAGTGCTCTGCCGGCTGAGCTAATGGATCATTTTTAACAGCTGGTATATTTTATCTCAAAACTCCCCAAATGTCAATAGTTTTACATAAATTATTTCATTTTTTTGCTTTCATATACATTTTTCCTTTTCGCTTTTATTTATTTGGTTAAAATAAACCAATTTTCTCCGGTGGTTTATTGAAATAAAAGGCGGAGTGTGGTATGATAAAATTCGATGTGGGTATTGTTTTACCCCTCAGTCACTTCTTGACAGCTCCCCTTTCAGTAAATGTCATTAACTTAAGCAGAAACAAACTAAAAATGTCATTCTGAGCGAAGCGAAGAATCTTTTGTTCAGTGCGTTTTTAGATTCCTCGACTTTGCTCGGAATGACAAAACGCTCCTTAAGTTAATAACATTGCCTTTCAGGAGAGCCGGACTAAGGTTTGTAGATTTATATTGGAAAGGTTGATGTACAAATGAAATATGTTGTAATTTTATACGACGGTATGGCTGACTATCCCGTACCTACTCTGGGTGGCAAAACCCCTATGATGTGCGCAAACAAGCCGTACTTTGATGCTCTTGCAAAAAAGAGTGAGGTGGGTCTTGTTAAAACTGTTGCAGACTCTCTCAAGCCCGGCAGCGACGTTGCAAATATGAGCGTTATGGGCTTTGACCCAATGAAATACTATACAGGCCGCTCCCCTCTTGAAGCTGTCAGCATCGGCGTTAAGCTTAAAGACGACGACGTTACTCTCAGATGTAACCTTGTTACTCTTTCTGACGAGGAAAACTACGGCGACAAGACCATGGTTGACTACTCCGCAGGCGACATCAGCAGTGAAGAAGCTGCCGAGCTTATTGGGGCCGTAGAAGAAGCTTTCGGCAACAAGAAGTACAAATACTACAGCGGTGTAAGCTACCGTCACTGCCTTGTTGTGTCTGAAGGTACAACCGACCTTGGCAATATGACACCGCCTCACGACATCAGCGGCAGAGTAGTCGGCGAATACCTTTCAACGAGTGAAAACGCAGCCGAGCTTATTGATATGATGAAAAAGAGCTATGATGTACTGAAAAATCACCCCATAAATCAGAAGAGAATTGCTGAAGGCAAACGTCCCGGCAACTCAATCTGGCTCTGGGGCGAGGGTAACAAGCCTATTCTTCCTCTTTTCAAGGATCTTTATAACCTTGACGGTGCAGTAATTTCAGCCGTTGACCTTCTTAAGGGCATCGGCATCAGCGCAGGTATGGATACTCCCGAAGTTGATGGTGCAACGGGCTACATTGACACCAATTTTGAAGGCAAAGCAGAGTGCGCACTTCAGATGCTGAAAGACGGCAAGGATTTCGTTTACATACACATTGAAGCTCCCGACGAATGCGGACACAGAGACGAGCCCGAAAACAAGGTGAAGTCAATTGAGCTGATTGACGAGCTTGTGCTTAAGAGAGTGCTTGAAGGTCTTGAGGAATACGATGATTATAAGATTATGATTCTCCCCGACCACCCCACACCTATCGTTACCAAAACTCACGCACGAGACCCCGTGCCTTATATGATTTACCACAAGAGTGCAGAGAAAAACGGCGTTGAAACAATCAATGAGGAAACTGCAAAGGCAACGGGCGTTTTCATTGAAAACGGTGCAAGCATTATGGGGCATTTTGTAAAAGATTAAAAACAAAACGCAAAGGACGCCACGCGGCGTCCTTTGTTTACCCCTCCGACTGCTTCGCAGCCACCTCCCCTTTCAGGGGCGGCAAGAGCTTACTCTTCCATCTGCTTACCAAGGAAACCCGCAGCCACCTGTGTAAGCTTTATATCCGTCTGACCGGGCACACTTGGTCTTTCATCGCAAAGCAGGGTAACTGCACCGAGTACGTCGCCTGCACCGATTATAGGACACATTACCGACACCTGACGGTCAATATCCTCACTTGCATAAAGACTCTCTTTGTCCACAGAATAACTGTAAAAGCTTCTGCGCTCCATATAGCTTTCAAGAAGCGGTGAAACCCGTTTGTTCATAGCATCTTTCTTTGGAATACCTGCTGCTGCAATAATGTGATCACGGTCGCAGATAACCGCAGTCATTCCCGTTGTACGGTTGAGCACCTCTGCGTACTGCTGAGTGCAAGGGCCAAGCTCACCGATTGGTGAATACTTTTTAAAAATAACTTCACCGTCAGCCTGGGTGTAAATTTCAAGTGCGTCGCCTTCACGGATACGCATTGTGCGTCTTATTTCTTTGGGTATAACCACCCTGCCGAGGTCATCAATTCGGCGGACAATACCTGTTGCTTTCATCTATCTTTCTCTCCTTAAAATTACAATCGTGATAGTATTATCTGTAATTGCGAGAGAAATATACCACTCAATTAATTTTTAAAAAATCAGCACGACTTACATTTTCTTTGTAAGCCGTGCATTATATTTTTCATCACCTTTCAAAAAAATTGTTTTCAACCTCACTGCAAATATAGTGATACACCGGAAGGTGCAATTCCTGAATTTTGTATGTTTCACTTTCATCTACGCGTATGACAATATCTGACAAGTTTTTCAGCTTTCCGCCGTCTCTTCCCGTCAGAGCAATAACCTTCATATCGATACCTTTTGCAATTTTTGCTGCAGACACAACATTCTCTGCATTACCTGAGGTGCTTATAGCGATAAGTATATCTCCTTCCTGACCGAGGCTGAGAACTGCCTGAGCGAGGTTTAGTTCAGGTGAAACATCGTTTGAAAATGCCGTTAAAAGCGACGTAAGGGAAGGCAGGGCAATTGCAGGGAGTCCTGCCTGAAGAAGGTCTAAAGCTTCACTTTCCAAATGAGAGCACCTTTTCTGCATCTCTTTTTTCTTTTCTTCTGAAAGAGGTCTTCTTTTAAGAAAGCCCTTCATCAGTTCACCTGAAATGTGCTCACAATCTGAGCTGCTGCCGCCGTTTCCGCAAAGAAGAAGTTTTCCTTTTTTTGAATAACATTCTATTATAAGCTGAACTGCTTTTTCAATTTCTGCCTCTGTGCTTTTCAGCTTCGGGTATCTTTCAAAAAGTTCACCTTTCATTTTTCTCACCTCACGAAAGTGCTGCTCCGATTGCAGCATAATCTCCGATCTCCTCACCTAATTCTGCAGGAACAACCTTACAGCATTCACTGCTTACGGCAAGAGCCTCTTTTTTTATAATTTCTTCTGCGTGATGCCACAAAAGGTCGTGTGCCCTTTCAAAAATACTGCCGATAACTATCCTTTCAGGATTCAGTATATCAATAATCACTGACAGACCTTTGCCCAGGTTTTCACCGCAGATTCTGTATACCTCTTTTGCAGTTTCATCGCCGTTTCTTGCCGCTTCGGCTATAGTTTTCGCAGTAACACTTTCTGCACCGTTTTTCATATATGAAGGCAGGATACCTTCCTTCATTTTATCCTCAGCCATCATCAGACCCAGCCGTCTTATTCCGCCGCCACTGCAAAAGCCTTCAAAGGACCCTGCCTTACCGTAGCCCTCAGGGCCGTTTTCAGAAAGTCTGATGTGTCCTACCTCACCTGCATTTCCGTTTGCACCTTCATACAGTCTGCCACCGAGAATAAGCCCTGCACCGAGTCCGGTACCAAAAGTGAGAAAAATCATATTCTCACAACCCTTGCCTGCTCCCGATTTCCACTCAGCAAGAGCCGAAGCGTTGGCATCATTCTGCAAATGAGCAGGTGCTTTGAAGCGGTCAGAAAGAATTTTTGAAATTTCAACTCTGTCCCAACCGGGAAGATTCGGTGGGGAAAGTATGAGCCCTTTATGAGAATCAAGAGGTCCTCCGCAGGAAATTCCGATTGAATCGATTTTTTCGTCGATAATTCCGTCAGCAAGCTCAATAAGCTTTTCAAGCATTTTATCGGGACTTACCGTAAGGTCTGTGGCACACTTCACTTTTTTAAGAAGAGTGATTTTTTCTCCGTCCCAGTTTGCAGTAACAACTGCGCACTTTGTTCCGCCAATATCAAAACCGAGAATATACATCTGCCCACCTCCATTTTCATAATTATATTATATTTTCCTTTTGTTGTAAAGTGGGTGAAAAATTAAAAGCTACCGAAGGCTCGGCAGCTTTTAAAGTGTATATTTTAGATAATGATTAAAAGGAGAAGTAAGGGGAATAAACCGAGAGGAATAATAAGTATTGCAGCAAGAAGACCGAATACATTGAAGAATGCAAGGGCTGCAAGTGTAAGCTTAAGAGGCATTGTGTTTTCAGCTTCTGAAATATTCTGCCAGGTAAGGTAAACGTCCTTGCCTTCTCTTGCGTACTGGTCAAGACCGATTTCATCCTTACTCATTTTTTCGCCGAATCCGCAATCTCTGAGACCGTTAGCAAAAAGTGTTGCCATTTCTTCGTCTCTCATTGTGATTCTTGCAACGATTCTCAGCTCGTCTGCAGGTTCAACAATTCTGAGGTGACCGGGTTTGAAGCCTGTGCACCACCAATATTTGTCGTAATCTCTTGTGAATTCACGTTCGTATTCACCGTTGAGCTTCTGATGGTAAACGCTCATTTCCATGTAGGGTCTGTATTCTTCCTTTGCCTGCTGGAAAAGAGTGAGCATACCGGGAGTTCTGCCGTTTGCTCTCTTGTGATAGATGCCGATTTCACCGCCATAGAAAATGAAACCGTACTGACCCTTCCAGAGCTGTACCATAAAATCTTTCTTGTCATATGTAAAGAAAACTCTCGCGTAGTCATATTCAAGGAAAAGATAGGGAGCAATAATATCATAAATTCTTGCAAAGCCTAAAACCTGCTGCCATGACTTTCTGTCGTTTGCATAGTAGAAATCGTCAACATAGCTGTACTGATAGCTGAGAACAGCGTTCTTTTCAAGGAAGGACTTGAGAAGGTTTCTGCCTGTAGTTACGTTTATAGCGTATTTGCCTTCAACTCTCTTGCCACCGATTTCAGCATAAGCGGTAATCATTGCTCTGCCTACAGCACGACCGGTAACCTTACCCTTGTTGTTTACTGTGGCAACATCTTTGTCTGATGATTCCCATTTGATTTCGGGTCTTTCGTCTGTTCCCTTAATTTCAGCAGTAAGCTGAGCTGTTTCAAGTATTCTGATGCTTACTGCAGAACCGCTGATAACAATTTCAGGTGCTGTTTCTGCTGTAAGTTCGGGAAGTGCTGCTGCCGCACAGCTCATTACACAGGTAAGTGACAGAACTGCAACGAGCATAAAGAAAACTAATCTTTTTAAACTCTTTTTCATAAAACAACCTCCATTTGTTTTTTGAATTTTCACGCACCTTGAATTCTACCACACTTTTTCCAAATTAGCAATACTTTTTAAATTAAATTTAAAGTTGAACCTTCTGAGGAACTCCGTTTTCCTCCCTTGATTTGTCTGCAAGATAAACACTGAGGTGGCCTGCTACGGAGTCGAAAATAGAGGTGCATGCAAGTGAGGGCTCTTCACCCTTCAGAAATTTCACAAAATCTTCTGAGAGCCTTTCGTCGCCTCCGCCGTGTCCGCCATAAGCACCGACCATATCGCCGCTGACCTTAAGGTCAACAACCTCAACATCACATTCCTCGTGGTGTGCGTCGGGAGAGGGATTGATTTTAAGCACGGTGAATTTTGACTCTTCAAAGTTGCCGAAGATTTCGCCTTTTGTACCTACAATATGAATGTTTCTTCTTGGCTCTGCAGAGCCGCCTACCATATTGTGAGTACCCGTTGCACCGCTTTTGAAATTCACAAGCACACTCTGATGGTCAACAACATTGTTGTCACACTTATAAATACAACGGGCATAGGGGTTGTCGGTTTTCATAAGGGCAATTTTGTCCTCAATTGTGGGATTTTCTATATGCTCAAGTGCATCCCATACATAAAAGCTCCATCTGTCGGGATGGTCTATGTAAAGGCGTTTTGTTGAGTATACACAGGTATCAACATGAGGGCAGTCCTTCATACAGATTGTGCCTGCCCCTTCGGGTGCATTTTCCGGTCTGAACTGATATTTACCGCCGAAAGAGCTTATCTGTGCAGGCTCGGTTTCGCTCATCATCCACATCATAATATCCATATCGTGACAGCACTTTGCAAGAAGCATAGTTGTGTGGCACTTGTCACTGTTTGCCCATTTACCTCTTACATAGGATGTAGAAAGATGATGATATGAAACGTGCTCACTGGTCTGGATGTTTATTATGTCACCGATTTCTCCTCTTGCAATTCTCTCTTTTATTCCGTAGTAGAAGGGTGTGTAACGAAGCACGTGGCAAATCATAACCTTTGAGCCGTTTTTCTTTGCAACGTCTACGAGATATCTCATTTCCTTCTCGTTTACTGCAAAGGGCTTTTCAAGAAGCATATCATAGCCCTGCTCTAAAAGAGGTACTGCAGTTTCAATGTGCTGTTCGTCCATTGTTCCGTTGATAATCGCGTCTGCAAGCTTGCCTTTTTTGGAAAGTTCCTCAGCAGTTTCAAAGCACATATCCTCAGAAAAGCCGAAGTAGTCCATAGCCTTTTTACGGCGTACTGGATTAGGGTCAGCAACACCCACAATTTTAAGAAGGTCGGGTTTTACTTTTGCAAGCTCACTGTAGACAAAAGCTCTGTGACCTGCACCGACAATAATAGCTGTAATAGGTTTATTATTCATTTCATTTACCTCGCAGAGTATATTTCCCTGCAATTATATCACAGCTAAAAAATTATTCAATATTTACCAATGAAAAAAGCCATAAAAAAAGCCGATTTTCACCCTTGAGAATGAAAATCGGCTTATATTAAATAGTATACGTTTTTTTAGTTGAGCAAAATCAGATTGCGCCCTGTGCCATCATTGCATCAGCAACCTTGAGGAAGCCTGCAATATTTGCACCTGCAACAAGGTTATAACCAAAGCCGTATTCTTCAGCAGCTGCTGCTGAGTTGTTATGGATATCAACCATAATCTGTCTGAGCTTAGCGTCAACTTCTTCTGCAGTCCAGTTATATCTCATTGAGTTCTGACCCATTTCAAGAGCTGAAACAGCAACACCGCCTGCATTAGCTGCCTTAGCAGGACCAACTGTGCAGTTTTTCATAAGGTAGCTGAGAGCTTCGTTGGTTGTGGGCATATTAGCAACTTCTATGTAGTACTTTACGCCGTTAGCAACCATTTTTTCTGCTTCTGCCATATTGATTTCGTTCTGAGTAGCGCAAGGCATAGCGATGTCAACCTTAACACCCCAGGGCTTTTCACCGGGGAAGAACTGAACGCCGAACTTGTCAGCATAATCTTCAGCTCTGTCACGGCATGAAGCACGCATTTCAAGAAGATAGTTGATTTTTTCTTCAGTGCAGATACCGTCGGGATCGTAAACATAACCGTCGGGACCTGAGATTGTTACAACCTTACCGCCCAGCTCGTTAACCTTTTTAACAACACCCCAAGCAACATTACCGAAGCCTGAAACAGCAACTGTCTTGCCCTTGATATCATCGCCAAAATGCTTGAGCACTTCTACTGCATAATAAACTGCACCGTAACCTGTTGCTTCAGGTCTGATAAGTGAGCCACCGTATGAAAGACCTTTACCGGTAAGTACACCGTTTTCAAATGCACCTCTGATTCTTCTGTACTGACCGTAGAGGTAACCGATTTCTCTTGCACCTACACCGAGGTCACCTGCAGGAACGTCGATATCAGGACCGATATGTCTCTGAAGCTCTGTCATAAATGCCTGGCAGAAACGGAGAATTTCTGAATCGCTCTTGCCTCTGGGGTCAAAGTCACTGCCACCCTTAGCACCGCCGATAGGAAGACCTGTAAGGCTGTTTTTGAAGGTCTGCTCAAAAGCAAGGAACTTCATAATACCTGTGTAAACTGAAGGGTGGAAACGAAGACCGCCCTTGTAGGGACCGATTGCTCCGTTGAACTGAATTCTGAAGCCCTTGTTTACATGTACCTTACCTTCATCATCTGTCCAGGTAACTCTGAAAGCAATCTGTCTTTCGGGTTCAACAATTCTTTCAAGAAGTGCTACCTTTTCATACTCGGGATGCTGTTCAACAACGGGACCAAGTGACTGAAGCACTTCTGTTACAGTCTGAACGAATTCAGGCTGATGTGCACTTTTCTCTGAAACGTGCTTAATTACTCTTTCTACATAGTTCATAGCTAAACTCCTTCAAAGACTCAAAGAGTCCAAAATGTTCAAATAAATTAACTTATTAAAGTAAAATTTATATTGGATATTTTATACCTTAGTCGGAAAAATTTCAATTACTTTGAATTAATATTAAAAATTTCGTATATTTTATCAAAAATTCCCGAAATAAGTGGAAAACTTTTTTGCAACACATACATTAAGTTGCTGTATTTTCGAGGGTGCGTTATTACATTTTTGCCTTGACAGTCACAATTTTTATATAGTATAATTATGCTATCAGTAAAAATTCAGTGAGGTACTATTATGTTTAATTCAAAAGCAGGTAAAATTATGATAATTTTTTGCGTTATTCTTATTGTAGGACTGTCTGTTTTCGCTTTTCTTTATACCCACGGGCTTTCAGGTATAAGAACATATCCCGAATATAAGAAAGGGCAGATTAAGGTTGCCTGTGTAGGTGACAGCGTAACCTACGGCCACAGCGTCTCTTCGTGGAGCAAAAACAACTACCCTGCCGTGCTTAGCAGACTTATCGGAGAAAACTATCACGTGTGCAACTTCGGTGTAAGCGGAAGCACCGTTCAGGATTCAGGCGACCAACCCTACACAAAAACAAAGGCATATACTGAATCGTTGGCTTACGAAGCTGACATTCTTGTTTTTATGATGGGTTCAAACGACTCAAAGCCTGAAAACTGGCAGAGCAAAGAAAAATTCACAGAAGCTTATAACCAGCTTCTCGATACATATCTTCAGAAAGAGAAGAAACCGACTGTATATTTATGTACTGTTCCTGTCGCCTATTTTCCCGACGGAGTAAGTGAAGGACTTACAAATTACGATATTCAGCCTTTGATCGTTGAAACAGTTGCCGATATTGTAAAAGAAATTGCAGAAGAAAGAGATTTACCCATAATCGATATAAACAGTCTTACAGAAAACAGACGCGACCTTTTTGGTAGAGATAATGTTCATCCCAACAACGAGGGTGCAAAGGCTATTGCCGAAGAAGTTTTCAAAGCTATAAAATAAAAAACCAAAAAGCAAGACCATAGGCATCCGTTTACCTGCGGTCTTGCTTTAACTATACATCTAAAAGTCAGGGTGCCACAAATATAAGAAAGTGTGAAAATATTATTGAGGAAGAAAAACAAATGTTGGGAGACGCAGCACCCTGACTTCTGATAAGTGAAATTATTTTGTTTTTGTTTCTTTCTTGTTCTTATCTGCGTTTTTGCAAGCTGCTCCCACAATGCCTGAAAGAGCAAGAAGAGCGAGAGCATTAGGAAGCACCATAAGCTGATTGAACATATCGGTAAGCTCCCACACAAGGTCGTTTGAAAGACATGAACCGAGGAAGGTGAAGATAACTGCAATCAAAGCATAAATCTTTTCTGACTTCTTACCGAAGAGGTAAACAACGTTAACCTTACCGAAGAGGTTCCAGCTGATGATTGTTGAGAAAGCAAAGAAGAACAGACAGATTGCAACGAAGATACTACCGGCCTTTGAGCCGAATACACTGCTGAATGCAAGCTGAGCCATGTTAGCCTTTGTTACGCCATCTGCAGCGCCTGAAGCAAGGATTCCGTCAGCTGTATAGAGAGTTGAAATAACAACGAGAGCTGTCATTGTAAGTACGATGAATGTGTCGATAAACACACCTGCCATAGCTACAACACCCTGGTCGTGGGGCTTTTCAACCTTTGCAAGAGCGTGTGCGTGGGGTGTTGAACCCATACCTGCTTCGTTTGAGAAAAGACCTCTTTTTGCACCCTGGCTGATTGCCTTTTTAAGTGCAGCACCGATTGAACCACCAAGAAGAGCGTTAGGTGTAAATGCATATTTGAAAATCATACTGATAGCTTCAGGGAGATTCTTGAAGTTAAGCACAAGAATAGTAATACCGCCAAGGATATAGAGAAGAGCCATAACAGGAACAATCTTTTCAGTTACTGAAGCAATTCTGTTTGCACCACCGATGAAAATGAAACCTGCTACAAGAGCAACAACAATACCAATTGTCCACGAAGGAACGCCGAAAGCTTCGCTGAATGTTGCACCGATTGAGTTTGACTGTACCATGCTACCCATAAAGCCGAGAGCGAGAATGCTTGCAATTGCAAAGAATACAGCAAGAGCCTTACCGAACTTGCCTTTGAAAGCTTTTTGAATGTAATAAACAGGTCCGCCGTCTACACTGCCGTCAGCGTTTACTACTTTCGTTTCCTGAGCGAGAACTGCTTCAGCATAAATTGTAGCCATACCGAAGAATGCGATAACCCACATCCAGAAAATTGCGCCGGGGCCACCGATAAGAATAGCGCCGCAAGCACCGACAATGTTACCTGTACCTACCTGAGCGGCAATTGCTGTTGCAAGAGCCTGGAAGGAACTGAGACCGCCTTCCTGCTTTCCGCCCTTGAGCTTGATTCCACCGAAAGCTCTCTTCATAGCTTCAGGGAAGTATCTTACCTGTACAAAGCGTGTCTTAACCGTGAAGAACAAGCCTGTACCTATAAGAAGAGTGATGAGAATGTAGTCAGAAAGATAGAAGTTTATCTTCTGAACAAGTGCGAGAAGTGTGTCCATAAATCCGTACCTCACATAATAAAAATTTTAAAACCGCCCTCATTTCTGAAGGCGGTCTGAAAAATAAAGATAGAAACACAGATTAACTAATAATTAAATTATGTTCATCTGCTCTGTCCTTTTGCCTGAGAGATTCAGCAGCAAAGCTGCCTTGCACCTTGGGCACCCAATTCAATGGGATTCTCCAGAGCCTCCTCCACTTCCGGTTTCTTTTACAATCCCGAGAGCTTCATAGGGCTTATTGGCATAAAGAATACCACACACCTTTTGTATTGTCAAGTATTTTTTTGCAAAATATTCACATTTTTTGACTTGTTTCATTTTTGCATTATAACACTGTCAGAACTTTTATAAGTTCATTGTTGTCAAACCGCAAAAAATATGGTAAAATGGGTGAAATTGATTTTTTACGAGGTGTAAAAATGAAAAGAGATAAAAAATTAACCAGAAAAGAGCTTCAGTACTACGCAAGAATGGCAGCAGACAGTTACGTTGATGACCCTGTACACTGCTATGCAACCAAGCACGAATACTGGCGCAGAAAGTATGTTTATCATTTTATGATTGAACGTCTTGCAACCTCTAACCGTGAGGACATTATCTACGAAGATGATGAAAAAAGAGGTCTTTGCATTTGGAGAGATGCTCACAACGAATACGACATCATCGATTTCTGGATGTATCCCCATTGGGTATTTCTTGCATTCTATGCAAAGTCCACCTTCAAAACTCTCAAGGCGTACGGTCACCTTGATGTAAAAGTTTTCCCTGAAAACACACTCATTATCTCCCCTGTTTTCACTGCCAAAGAGCATCAGGGAAAGGGTGTTGCATCAGCACTCATAAAAAAAGGTATTGAGGACCTTGTGCCTCAGGGTTACAAATTAGGTCTTGAAGCGCAGAATCCTGACAACGTGAAATTTTATGAGAAGCTGGGCTTCAGAACAATCAAGTACGTATACTTCAAAAGTGAAAAAATCCACAACTATTATATGATGTACGACCCCGAAGGTTCACTCTTTGACAAAAATAAATAAAAATCAGTAAAAAAATTCTTCAAATATTAGAAAAATATACATCAAATTTTTGTTGCAAAAACATACATATATATGATATAATTTACCAAAACAAGTCAACCTTTGCAAAATAAGATTGACATTAAGAATGGAGTGTCAAAAAAATGAAAAAGCTTTACGAAGGAAAAACAAAAAACGTTATGCTTGACGAAGAGACAGGCATTGTACATCTTTTCTTTAAAGATGACGCTACAGGTGAAAACGGCGTATTCGACCCCGGCTCAAACACAGTAGGCGGCAGCGTTGAAGGCAAAGGCAAGGTTGGTCTTGAGGTTTCAAAGTATTTCTTTGAACTTATGGAAAAGAACGGCATCCCCACCCACTATCTCGGTGCAGATGTTGAACAGGGTCTTATGAAGGTTCGCAACCTTACAGTACCCCGTCTTGAATTCATTGTTCGTTATTTCACAGCAGGCAGCATGTGCCGCAGATTTACTCTTGAAGAAGGTATTCCCTTCAATCCTCCCTATGCTGAAGTTACTCTTAAAGACGACATTCAGGGCGACCCCCTTATCAGCGAAAGAATCTGTCTTATGAAGGGTATTCTCAAGGAAGGCCAGTACGAAGAAGCTCAGAACGTAGTTCTCAGAGTTGGTGAAGTTCTTAAGGAAGAACTCGCTTCAATGAACCTTCAGCTTATCGACTTCAAGATTGAAGTTGGTTACGATGAAACAGGTAAGATTTTCGTTGCTGACGAAATCACACCCGACATCTGGAGAGTCAAGGATACAGAGGGCAACATTCCCAACCAGATTGATTGCGCTAAACTTATTCTTGAGAAGATTAAATAAAAACTTCAGGGAGCGAGAAGCTCCCTGTTTTTTTGCGCAAAAATATATAATAAGGAGTAAAAACAAATGCACATCATTGACAAACTCATCCAAAAAACTATTGAAACAAAAAATCCGTCAGTAATCGGCCTTGACCCAGACATCGAAAAAATCCCACACTGCTATAAAAAGTCTGCATCTTATTCAGCCAATCCGTTAGCAAGCACTACTGATGCCATTTACAGATTCAATTGTGACATCATTGATACCATTGTTCCGCTTGTTCCTGCTGTCAAACCACAGATGGCATTTTATGAAAAATACGGTTCTTACGGTGTTGCCGCTTTTGAAAAGACAGTTGCTTATGCGAAAGAGAAAGGTCTGGTGGTAATTGAAGACGCAAAACGAAACGATATTGGAAATACTGCAAGAGCCTATGCAGAGGGACATCTCGGTACTGTTGAAGCTATTGACGGTTCACTTGTTCCTGCCTTAAATGTAGATTTCCTGACCGTAACACCGTTTCTTGGAAGTGAAAGTATAAATCCCTTTGTTGAAGTGTGCAAAAAGCACGACAAAGGGATTTTTGTTTTAGTTAAAACTTCAAATTCAAGCTCAGGTGAAATTCAAGATGTAATCACAGAAAACAAAATGAGCATAAGTCAGAATCTGGCAAAGTATGTTGCAGAAATCTCAAAAGGTTCTGTAGGTAAATACGGCTATTCACCTATAGGTGCAGTTGTAGGTGCCACATATCCCGGTGAGGCTGTCGCTCTCAGAAAAATAATGCCGACAAATTATTTTCTTGTGCCCGGTTTCGGTGCGCAAGGCGGAAGTGCAAAAGATATTCTCCCCTGCTTTAACCCTGACGGGCTAGGTGCAATAGTCAATTCATCAAGGGGTGTGCTTTATGCACATATGAGTGATGAAGAAAGAAGCCTATGCACAAGGGAAGAATATTTGAAGAGTGTAAAAAATGCAGTTGTAAAAATGCAGAAAGATATATATGGTACGCTGAAAGAGAATTTTACAGAGATGAAGTATTGATAAAAAAACAAAACAATCAAATATTTACAGATTAACCTTCACTAGTTTATCGATATGTGCGTTTGTTTTCTAACTGTATGCAAATAATTATTTTCTCACTATTGACTAAAGCCAAAACTTGTGATAAAATAACATCTGTTATGCGGATGTGGCGGAATTGGCAGCATCGTCGCCGAAGCGCCTCCGGTGGAGGATTAAGCGAGGCGAGGATGGCGCAGCGGTCAAAATTTGGCGAAGTGAATAGCGAGCAACAAATTTTGGGTACCGCAAGCGGTCACGCGCTCGTTATCCGTAATAACAAGCTAACTAAATATGCGGATGTGGCGGAATTGGCAGACGCGCTAGATTCAGGTTCTAGTGAAAGTTAATTTCATGTGGGTTCAAGTCCCGTCATCCGCACCAAACTGCTCTGAGAGAAATCTCAGAGCAGTTTTTTTACATAAAAAGAACCGTCATTTCTGACGGTTCTGAACTTTTTTTAATATGTATCGTTAATCATATCAATCATAAGCTGCTGAGCATCCTTTGCTTCCGGTGTCGGGAAAAGAGGATACGGATGGTCGAGATTGTCTTCTACAACATAGGTGTGCTCAATGCCCTGTTCGCAGAGAATTTTGTCAAACTTTTCAATATCGGGATAAAGCATATCCTTTGTACCGGTGAAGAGTGTAATTCTGCCAAGATTTTCAAAATCTCCGTAAATCGGGCTCACCATCGGATCGTGAAGATCCTTGTCGCCTGCCCACTGTTTACCAATATCCTTAACACCGTAAAGACCGAGCATGGGGTCAACTTCAGCAATTTCCTCTATACCTTCGGTTTCCATTGAAACATCAAGCCAGGGAACAATAAGGAACAAATCTTCGGGCTGAATAAGTTCGGGATAATCGTCACGAATCATCTGAGCAAGAGCAAGGGACATGCCGCCGCCTGATGAGTCACCCATAAAGATAATATGCTCAACGCCGTCTCTTGTTGCAATATCCTGATAGAACTCAATCATTTTTCTATAGGATTCTTCGCAAGTATAGTTGGGTACCTTAAGATAAATTGGCACAACAACCGGACAGTTTGTCTGCTGAGTTACATTGTTAATAAGCTTCCAATGGTACTTGAGCGGATTATTGAGATATCCGCCACCGGGAATGTATACGATAAGGGTATCGTCAAAAGTATCTTCGTTTACATAAAACACCTGCATACCGTGTTCATGAGTGTCGTAAACCTCAACATCCATTGAAACTTCTGAGGGTATCTCATAGTCCTCAAGATTTTCTACTGCTCGCACTCTCAGATTGTGCACATAACCTGAGCCCTGCTCATAAATGTCATCACGGTCAACGATAATCATGTACATCTCTGCGAGAGTTGCCATGATTGAACGATCATAATAGAACCAGGAAATGCAAGAGAAACAAATGCCAACACACAATACACAGCAAAGTGCTACAAGCATAACCTTCTTACCTGTTTGTTTTCTAATCTTCATTATTTTCTCCCTCTCTATAAAAGCATACAAAACTTTTCATAACATTTAGATTATAATTGTGAAGTATGAATAAAGTGGTAACGAAGTGTTATTTCAGTGTAAAAATAGACAAACACGCCATAAAAGTCGCTTATTTAAAAGACAGGTGTTGCTGATTCCCGGCATTGAAGACAACCTGAAAATAAGCTTAATTTTTTTTAGAAAAACCCTTGACATTACCGTACAATTGTGATAAGATACTTAGGCAAATACGGAGAGATACCGAAGTGGTCATAACGGAACGGTCTTGAAAACCGTCGTACGTCCTGCGTACCGTGGGTTCGAATCCCACTCTCTCCGCCATTTTTTATTTTATAGCTTTAGTTTCTAAGGCACCAATGGAGAAGTACTCAAGTTGGTGACGAGGCGCCCCTGCTAAGGGCGTAGGTCGGGTAACCGGCGCAGGAGTTCGAGTCTCCTCTTCTCCGCCAAAAAAATCGGCAAGTTTCAACTTGTCGATTTTTTGTTATTTAATTGTTTTCACCATATAAAAATTAAAGCCATATGGATGTGATTACTTGCAATTTCTTATTTATTTTATTTTGGCGCTCTTTGCTACAACTGTAGGCTCACTAACAGGTATGGGCGGTGGCGTAATCATCAAACCGCTGATGGACGTTTTAGGCGACTTCGATGTGCAGTCAATCGGTGTTGTTTCATCAATAACAGTCTTTTCTATGGCTGTTGTATCCGTCGGAAAGCAGATTAAAGCCAAAACTGAAATTCCTTTTAAAACTGCAATACCCTTAGGTATGGGCTCCGTTGCAGGAGGATTTTTTGGTGAAAAACTCCTCACCTTCATTGTGAATTCGCTTAATGCCAATTCCATTGTAACCGTTGTGCAGAATTGTGTGTTGGCTGTTTTAATTTTCGGCGTATTCATATATATGAAAAACAAAGAGAAAATCAAAGGCAAAAGCTTAGACGGTATTGTTGTTTCCCTTGCCGTGGGTGTTTTTCTCGGAATCTGCTCGTCATTTTTAGGAATCGGCGGTGGTCCTATCAATGTTGCCCTTATTATTTATCTATTCTCCGTGAGCACAAAAAGTGCAACGGTCTGCTCACTTATTACAATTCTCTTTGCGCAGATTTCAAAGCTTACAACAGTGGCTCTCACAACAGGTTTTTCTTCGTTTGATTTATCGGTTGCTCCGCTTATGATTGTCGGTGCAATTCTCGGCGGATTTCTCGGCGCAGGATTCAACAAAAAATGCAGTGAAAAAACCGTTGAAAAAGCTTTCAACGGAGTTCAACTGCTTGTACTTGGAATAACGGCATTCAATATCATAAGAAATCTTCTATGACAAAGGCAGCCCTATAAGGACTGCCTCAGCTTTTTATCCCAAATCAGGTTTATCCTGAATTGTAATTTCTGCATTTTTAAAGTTTTCAATTTCAAAAACAATAATCTCGTTCTTCTCTTTGAGAAGTGCACCGGGAAGGTAAAGAGCTTTCTGTGGGCCGATATTCCAATATCTTCCAAGGTTGAAGCCGTTTACAAAGACATAGCCTTTTGTAAAGCCCTTCATATTCACGAAGCAATCACCTTTCTTAGCTTCGAAAGTACCTTTGAGGAAAACAGGGCCTCCTTTGCTTTCGCTGTTTTTGCTGAATTTAAGCTTATGCAGATTATCAAGAGGAACGGTATATACAGTGTAGTCCATAAGAGTCTGGTTGGCAAGAGCCACTCTTGAAATACCCTTACGGTCATTAAGCTCAGCACCGTAGTTGACTCTGCCCATAGCATCAACAAAAATTCCAAGCTCACTTTCTCCGGAAACGCCGTTTATGTAAAGCTGTTTTTTAAGCTTCAGCTTATTCCAGAACGACTTTTCCTTCATTCTGTCAATGGTTGCAATTTTCTTCTTATCGAAGTAAACGTGGGCATAATCGTGCACATCATCTATACTGAGAAAAGCTCCCGAATACTTGCCTTTAAGCTTTGTTGTGTAATAGATAAGGCCGTAATTCTGTCCGTATGCTTCCATACTGCGCGGAAGCGGTGAATAATGCTTTTCTGAAATTGCATCAATGTTTTCGAAAAAGTCAGCATACTCCTTAAGCTCAACTCTGCCGATATTCTGCATTTCAGGTGAAGGAGGAAGCTCCGTCATGGGTATATTCTGTTTTTCGCAGAGAAGCTTTCTGATTTTGTGATAGGTTTCGGTATAATCGCCCCATTCTGTAAGAGGCGCACAGTAGTCATAGCTTGTGGTTGTGGGAGCAAAGCCTTTGTTGTGGTTTGAACCTGCACCAAAGCCAAAGTTTGTTCCGCCGTGGAACATATACATATTGAAGGAAGCACCTTGCTTCAGGAATTCTTCAATTTCCTTGAGAGTACTGTCTGCTCCTCTTGTATGGTGCTTTTCGCCCCAATGGTCAAACCAACCGCACCAGAATTCCATACACATCTTCGGCACCTTTCCAAAAGGCTCAAGAGCCGAAAAAGCAGAAGCTGTACGGGAGCCGAAATTGAGAGTGGGAAGCACTCCGTCGATTGTACCGCCTGAAAGCATATTGCACCAGGTTCCGTCAGAGGTAAATGTAAGCACATCTATTCCCAGGTCTTCGTACATCCCTTTAAGAGCTTCAAGATACTTTTTATCATTACCGTAGCTTCCGTATTCGTTTTCAATCTGCATAGCAATAATATTGCCGCCGTTTGTAATAAGGTGAGGCTTAAGCAAATCAAAAAGCTTTTCAAAATAATCTCTCACGTGGGAAAGATAGGTTTCGTTATTGCAGCGAAACTCCATATTCTTATCCTTTAAAAGCCAGGCCGGAAGTCCACCGAATTCCCATTCGGCACAGATATACGGGCCGGGTCTTACGATTGCATAAAGGCCAACCTTTTTTGCAGTTTCAAGAAAACGCACAATATCAAGCATACCGCTGAAATCAAACTCGCCCTTTTTCGGCTCGTGAAAATTCCAACAGACGTAAGTTTCCACCGTATTGAAGCCTGCAAGCTTAAGCTTCAGAAGTCTGTCCTCCCAGTATTCGGGAAGGCTTCTGAAATAATGAATTGCACCTGAATAAATTTTAAAAGGTTCGCCATTCAGACAAAATTCACCGTCTTTTATTGTGAATGTATCTGCCAAAGGTTACCCCTCCTTAAATATAAATAATACTTCTCCTATGCTGCGCAAAACAGCATAGGAGATTCTTTTAAATTAACCGTAAATGGGTCCGTAAGTCTGACAAGCCTTGTAGTCAGCACTCTGGCTGTCTTCTGTGCCGAAAGCTGCCCATGAATGGGGACGGAAAATTCTTTCAGCAGGAACGTTGTGCATATTTACGGGAATACGGAGCATTGATGCAAGAGTGATAAGATCGTCACCAACGTGGCCGTAAACTGTTACACCGTGGTTTGCACCCCAGTTAGCCATAACTGAGTAAACATCCTTGAATGCGCCTTCACCTGTAAGATTGGGAACAAACCAGGTTGTGGGCCAGGTACGGTCTGTTCTTACGTCGATTGTTGTGTGTGCCTGGTCAGGAAGGTCAGCTGTGTAGCCCTCAGCAATCTGCATAACAGGGCCGATGCCTTCGATAATATTAACACGGAGCATTGTTACGGGCATTTCTGCTCTGCAACGGAAGTGGCTTGAGAATCCGCCGCCTCTGAAGTATTCGTAGTTTGCTCTGCACCAATCGGTTGCTTCAAGACAAGCCTTCATATCCTCATCAGTGATTTCCCAGAAGGGCTTCATGCAGCCTTCACCCTTGTCATTTTTAGCTGCACCGCTGCCGTCAAGAGCAGTTGCACCTGAGTTGATAAGGTGAATAAATCCGTCCTTTGCCTTACCTTCGGGCTTGATGCCTGTAACTCTTTCACAAGCCTCAGGACTCCAGTATGTACGCACATCGTGGAAGCAGGGAGCAGAACCTGAAACGAGAGTACCGAGCATCATAGCAACACCGTTAAGTGTGTCGTTTTCAGTTGCAAAAGGTGTAGGCGCCTTCGGACCGTTCCAGTCGAAGGTTGAAGCCATAATTGCTTCTGTAAAGTCAGCATTGGGAAGCCAGTCTGTCCAGTTTCTCTGTCCCTGGAAGCCACCTGCAACAGCATTTTTACCGAGAGCTTCTTCGTGCCAGCCAAGCTCGTCAAGCTTCTTGTTGCCGTAGAGAATATCTCTTACAATAATTGAGAATTTTGCAATAAACTCCCAGTCCTTGTCAGCAGGAACAACCTTTGATTTTCTGATGATTTCGGGAAGGTCCTTACCTGCGTTTACGTCAAATCCCTCTTTGCAATTAGCCTTAATCCAGCTAAGTGCTTTTTCGTATTCGTCTTTATCGTAAATTTCAAGGGTAATTCTTCTGATAATGTCGCTCATATCAACCCACTCAGCACGGATGCCGAAGTATTTCTGGAACATTGAAGCGTCACAGTAGCTGCCTGCAATACCCATTGAAATACCGCCAAGGTTTACATAAGCCTTGTTCTTCATCCAACCTACTGCAATTGAAGCTCTTGCAAAACGAAGAATCTTCTCTGCAACATCCTCCGGAATAGTCTTGTCGCCCATATCCTGAACATCCTTGCCGTAAATTGAGAAAGCGGGAAGTCCCTTCTGTGCATAAGCAGCCATAACAGCAGCAAGGTAAACCGCACCCGGTCTTTCTGTGCCGTTAAAGCCCCATACAGCCTTAATTGTGTTGGGGTTCATATCGAAGGTTTCTGAGCCGTAGCACCAGCAGGGAGTAACAGAGAGAGTAGCTACAACATTTTCCTTTGAGAACTGGTCTTCACACTTTGCTGCTTCAGCGCCACCACCGATTGTTGTTTCTGAAATAACGCACTGTACGGGTGTACCGTCGGGATATCTGAGATTTTCGCTGATAAGCTGTGCAGCAGCCTCAGCCATACCCATTGTCTGATTTTCAAGGCTTTCTCTTACGCCGCCCCAACGGCCGTCGATACTTGGTCTGTTTCCTATTTTGGGATATAACATAATATTTTCTCCTTTATGTTTATTTTTTTATAATTTCACAGAATCTTTCATAGGCTTCGTCCCAATCGGGAGTATGTTCACCCTTGAAAGTTTTTACCTTTTCGGTTTCGGCAATAATTTTTCTGCCTTCGCTTACGCTGCTGATTTCACCGAGAGCAATAAGCTGCAGAACAATATTACCGAGAGCAGTTGCTTCAATGGGCCCTGCCACAACATCTATACCAAGACTTTCTGAAGCGAGCTCACACAAAAATCCGTCTTTTGTGCCACCACCCATAAGGTGAAGCACATCAAAGCTTTTGCCGGTGCACTTGCTTATCTGCTCAATAGCAAGTCTGTACTTGAGAGCAAGACTTTCATAAATACATCTGACAACCTGACCCACTGTTTCAGGTACGGGCTGATTGGTTTTACGGCAATACTCTCTGATTTTATCAGGAAGATTACCGTGAGCTGAAAGCTCAGGTGCATCTGGGTCAATAAAGCTACGGAATTTTTCGCTTTCCCTTGCAAGCATTTCAAGCTCGTTATAGGAATACTTTCTGTCGGTTTTCTGAAGGTCACGACGGGTTTCCTGAATAAGCCACAGACCGCTGATATTTTTAAGGAAGTTAATTTTTCCGTTAGCACCCATTTCGTTTGAAAGCTCAAGAGCATTACTTTCCTTTGTCATTACGGGACTGTCGAGCTCACAGCCGATAAGCGACCACGTGCCGCAGGAAAGGAAGGCTGCATTTTCGCTTTCGGTAGGCATAGCGGCAACGGCACACTGTGTATCGTGGCCTGCAACACTGATTACGGGAATACCGTTGTATTTACCCATAACTGTAGCACTGTCAACAATTTTCGGGAAAAGGTCTTCTTTTATACCGAAGGTTGAAAGCACCTTTTTGCTCCACTCTCTGTTTTTAAGGTCAAGCATCTGTGAGGTAGATGCAATTGAAATCTCACACACCTTTTCGCCTGTAAGAAGGTAAGAGAAAAGGTCGGGCATAAAGAGAAGCTTGTCTGCTTTTTCCAGATTTTCGTCACTGATAAGCTGAAAAAGAGTATTGATATTCATAATCTGATTGCCCGTTTCGGCATAGATTTCGTCAGCACTCATTTTGCCAAAGGCTTTCTCCAAAGCGTTTTTTGTTCTTTCGTCGCGGTAATGATAAGGCTCGTGGATTATCTTTCCTTCCTTATTGAGAAGCGCATAGTCAACGCCCCATGTGTCAAAGGCAATTGAGTCAATCTCCCCTGCCTTATCTATAGCCTCTTTGATTTCAGAGAATATCATATCCACATCGTGACACACATGACCGTCAACGATTTTCGGTGTATTCTCAAAGCGGTGAATTTCTTCATAGGCGATAGTTTTGCCGTCAAAGGCAGCCTTTATGGCTCTGCCCGTTGAAGCGCCGAAGTCAAAAGCTAAAACCTTTTTCATTTTACCACACCCTTTTTAAGAAGAATGTTGGCATAGATTGCCTTTTCACCCGTTGCGATTATAAGGTAAGCATCCTTTGCTCTTTCATAAAAAGCAAAACGCTCTGTATAATCAATTTCGTGGTGTGTGGGCTCGTATTTATTAAGGATGTCCTCGTATGTGCTCCATATTTCGGGAGTACCGCAGGTGTCACCCTTTACAACTTCCATAAGTGCAACGGGCTTTTCCGTATATGTATCAAGAGGAACGAGATTTAAAACTGCGTCGAGAATCTCAGGCACACCGTGGCCGTCAGCACGGATAACGATTGAATTTTTTCCTACACTGTGGCAGGGAAAATTGCCGTCAGCAATAACAAGTTCATCTCCGTGGCCCATTTCGGCAAGAGCCTTAAGAAGGTCGGGTGAAATTACGGGTGATATTCCTTTAAGCATAGTTTCACCTCTCAGTCTTTCGTATGAAGCAGGTCATCGTCGGGATTGAAAACTTTATATCCGGGATGTCTGCCGGTAATTCTGTAGTAGCTGCGAAGATTGATAAGCTTATCAATGTTTTCTCTGCTTATGTCACGGCTGCCACCAAGAATTACTGCGTTGATTGTAATCTTTGCCCAAAGCTCAAGACTTTCCATTCTGTAAAAAGCAGTAATAACATCGCTGCCCACAGCAAGAGCACCGTGGTTTTCAAGAAGCATTACATCGTGCTCTTCAAGGTAAGGTTCAATTGCATCGGGCACCTCAGAGGTTGAGGGTGTGCCGTAAGGAGTAAGGGGCACTGAACCGATTGCAGCAACATCTTCAATCATATTGTACATATCCATAGCCTTATGAGCAACGGCAAAGCCTGTAGCTCCGGGAGGATGAGCGTGAATTACGCTGAAAACGTCCCCTCTCTTATCGTAGCAACGAAGGTGCATTTTAATTTCACTTGAAGGTCTGTAGCCTTCCCCTGCTTCAAGAATGTTGCCTTCTCTGTCGAGAATAACAAGCTTATCAGGAGTGATGAAAGATTTGCTTATGCCTGTGGGTGTTGCAATAACCCTTCCGTCGGGAAGCTTTGCGCTGACATTACCGTCATTTGCTGCAACCCAACCAAGCTGCCACATTTTATGACAGACATCACAGATTTGTTCTTTAATAAGTTCTATGTTATCCATTTCTTTTCTCCTTTGTTTTTATTTACGTTCAATTATACCAACAATCCGTTAATATTTCAAGAAAAACGCACAATTTTATCGTGCTCTGAGTAATCTTTTTCAGTAAATTGGCAAAGGATAAATCTTTCTCTATATTGTATTGACATCCTCCTATTAAATTTGATATAATTTCATCCGTATTAAGTTTTTTGAAATTACCCGATAAGGAGGGTTTATATATGGCAGCTTATATCCCCGAAGGATATGTACCTCACCTTAACTTAAGAGAAACGGAAATCGCCATAAAAAAAGTAAAGGACTTTTTTGAACGGGACCTTGCAATTGAACTTAACCTTACCCGTGTTTCTGCTCCTCTTTTTGTAGATTCGGAAAACGGTCTTAACGATAACTTAAGCGGTAAGGAAAGACCCGTTACCTTTGACGTTTTCAGCGGAAAGAATTTTGAGATTGTTCACTCACTTGCAAAATGGAAGCGCTTCGCTCTCAAAAATTACGGTTTTGAATGCGGCGAAGGTCTTTACACCGATATGAATGCCATAAGACGCGACGAAGACACCGACAACATTCATTCCATTTTTGTTGACCAGTGGGACTGGGAAAAAATAATCAAAAAGGAAGACCGCAACGAGAAAACCCTTAAAAAGACAGTAAAGCTCATTTACTCAGCTCTTCGCCATACAGAGTATTACATAACAAAGGAATACAACTTCATCGGCAGTCTCCTGCCCGAAAAAATCACCTTTATCACCTCAAGGGAGCTTGAAGAAAAGTATCCCACACTTTCAAGAAAAGAACGCGAATACGAGGCTGTTAAGGAATACGGCGCAATTTTCCTTATGCAGATTGGCGGAAAACTTTCAGACGGTATGCCTCACGACGGCAGAGCTCCCGACTATGACGACTGGAGTCTTAACGGAGATATCATCGTATACTATCCTCTTCTGGATATCGCTCTTGAGCTTTCATCAATGGGTATCAGGGTTGACGAGGAAACTCTTGAAAAGCAGCTTAAGGAAAGCGGCTGCGAAGACAGAAAGAGTCTTCCCTTCCACAAGGCTCTTCTTAACGGTGAGCTTCCCTACACAGTGGGCGGCGGCATCGGTCAGTCAAGAATGTGTATGTTCTTTTTAAGAAAAGCTCATATCGGAGAGGTTCAGTCCTCATACTGGGACGAAGAAACCACAAAGTATTGCAGTGACCACGGAGCAATACTTCTTTAAAAACAAAAACAAGTTCACCGTATCAGGAAAAACGTGATACGGTGAACTTTTATTATAAGGTGTGAAAATTTCTAAGCTGAACACAAATGAATTATAGCCCGTTTGTGGGCAATTGTCAAGCAATTGGCAACATTTTATAATAATTATACGAAGATAAACTCATATACCTTTAAGGTATATGTAGGAGTGTTTTGTATGATTGTTTATGATAAACTGTGGGTAACTATGAAAGAAAAAGGTATCAGTCAGTATAAGCTGATTAAAGATTACGGCTTCAGCACCGGTCAGCTTGACAGACTCAGAAAAAACGGAAATGTAAACGCCTACACTCTTAACTCTCTTTGTGAAATCCTTAATTGCGACCTCAGTGACATTGCAGAATATAAATCGGATTAAAAACAGGCTCTTGTTTTCGGGGTCTGTATTTTTTATCCGGAAAATTATATAATAGACGCAACGAAACAGCTTAATTCCGGTGTATAAAGGTGAAAGGAGGAAAAAATATGACAGATTACGATATCGTAAAGCTATACCTTAACCGCAACGAAAAAGCGATAAAAGAAACCGACACAAAATACGGCAGATACTGTCTGACCGTTGCAGAGAATATTCTGAGAAACCGTGTTGATTCCGAGGAATGCGTAAATGATACATATCTGCGCGTATGGAATTCCATTCCACCCAATAAACCCAAAAAGCTTTCTGCATACCTGGGCAAAATCACGAGAAACCTTGCAATCAACCGCTACAATCAATATTCTGCTCAGAAACGCGGCGGAAATGAAACAGAGCTAATTCTCTCTGAGCTAGAAAACTGCTTACCTTCAGAATCTACTACTGAAAAAGCCTTTGATGAAAAACTTCTGATTAAAACCATCGAAGATTTTCTCAAAGGCGAGAGTAAAGAAAAACGCAGAGCTTTTCTTATGCGTTATTGGTATGCCTTTTCCATAAGCGAGATTGCAACCGAATTAAATCAAAGTGAAAGTAAGGTTAAATCCACCCTTTTCAGAATGCGCCAAAAATTGAAAATACATTTAGAGAAAGAAGGGATATTTATATGAAAAGTACAGATATATTTATGTGTATCGGTGAAATTGACGAAAAGCTGATTGAAGAAGCCGCGCCTAAGAGATTCAGAGCAACAAATAAAACCGTAATAAAAAGAGTTCTGCCTGTTGCTGCTTGCCTTTGCCTGCTCATTGCAGGAGCTTTAGGGTTTTATTCAAATCAGTATAACCGTTTAACCCCCTACACATATTTCCCCGACATAGTTTTTGATTCTATGGGTTATGAAGGCTCAGACAGCCTTTCTCTTCAAGGTTCAACAGATATCAACCCTTATTCAAAAGAAGATCTTCCCGAAACTTTACCCGTCTTTCAAAATCTATGTTATTCAGGCGGTCTTTATCAGAATTTTTTCAGTGAAGAAGACTTGCAGAAAAGCCTACAGAAAATGGCTGGAATTCTCAGCGACGATGCGCTTCAATTCAACGTAGTGAAGGCTGAAATTGACACCGACGACCCAAATTACGAAGAAGACCTCATCTACAATGTTATTGCAGAATCAGAGCAGTTTCGCATATCAACAAACGGTCACGGATTCAGCATAAGCCCTAAAACTAAAGAGGCTACCGACAAGCTTATGTCTTATCTCTCTGAAAACTACAACACAGAAAATATGGGCGAATACAAAACCTATTCTGTTGACGGTGAGCTTCTCAGCACCGTTTACAAAGCATACCGAAAAGGTGATACCACCGAAGAGAACATCGTTAATTTTAATCTTTCATCAACAGAAATTAAGTTCAAAGATTACGGTTCGATTGATTTTGTTGTGATCGATGACTATCTGAATTCAACTGAAAAGGTTATGGATTACAAGACCATACCTTTGGAAAAAGCAACAGCCAAACTACTTTTGGGTGCAGATGTCAGCACCTCTACCCCTGAGGAGCTGATTATAGGCGGCAAGGTGCAGAAAGAACACATTATAAAAGCTGACCTGATTTACTACACAAACAATCTTCAGCAGGTATTTATTCCCTCTTACCGTTTTTATGTAAAGCTTATAAATCCCGATGAAAGCTCGAAAATTGAAAACTACGGTTTGTTTTATGTTCCTGCTGTTGAAATTGATGAAACTTCAGGGTTTGAAGTGATGAAAAACATCTTTCAGTAAAATAGGCTGAACCGGTGAGATACGGGCGCCGACCAAAGCTTAAAAAGCTTTGTAAACAAAACAGAGCAGGCTTTCGCCTGCTCTATTATGTTCCTTGAATGAAAAAACTTTTTCATTCAAGTGTCGGCGCCCTGCCGCTTTTATCTGTCTTCTCTGAAGTAAGAAAGTCCAAGGCTCTGGGGAGGCTGGTTTTCTTTCTTATCTCTGATACTTGTAAAGATAAGCACGATAATTGTTACAACATAGGGAAGCATTTTGAAAATCTCTTTATTTGCAAAGCTTACGCCTGTGATATAACTGCTTGCGATGTAAAGTGCACCGAAGATAATTGAACCGATAATCGCAAAATCGGGTTTCCATACGGTGAAAATTACAAGGGCAATTGTGAGCCAACCGATAGCGTCAATGCAGTACTCCCAGTTACCGTTAAGGTAGTCCATTATGAATGAAAGACCGCCAAGACCTGCAATTGCACAACCGATACAGGTTGAAGCATATCTGTAACGTGAAACGTTAATACCTGCTGCGTCAGCTGTTGCAGGATTTTCACCAACAGCTCTCAGGTTAAGACCTATTCTTGTTTTATTTAGCACAAAAGCAGAAACAAGAGCGATTACAATTGCAAGATAAATAAGTATACCGTGTGAGAAGAAAATCTCTCCGAACCAACCGAGGTCGTCTGCAAAAGGAAGCGACATTGTGAAATAACGGCTGCCTCTGGAGTAAATGGGGCCTGTGCGTGCAATCATAAAGTCTGACACACCAACACCAAAGGTGGTAAGTGCAAGACCGGTTACGTTCTGGTTTGCTCTGAGGGTTACGGTGATAAAGCTGAAAAGAAGTCCCATAAGCGCGCCGCCTATAAGGGTCGCAATAACGGGAATGAAAATTGCGAGAAATGCGTTTGCATTTGCTTTCGCCGCTGTGAGATAGAGATATTCGGCATAGCAGCCGCATGAGGCACCTACGCACATTACACCGGGAATACCAAGGTTAAGGTGACCCGATTTTTCTGTAATTGTTTCACCTGTTGAACCGAAAAGGAAGGTCATGCCAAGTCTGATTGAACTTACAAGAAAAGCTAACATCAGTCATTCTCCTTTCCGTTTTTTGAAACAAGTATTTTATAATTAAGGAAGAATTCGCAACCGATAATGAAGAAAAGGATAATACCCGTAACTATATCGGAAATTGCAAGAGGAAGACGGAAGTCTGTTGAAACCTGTCCTGCACCCTTTTCAAGAAATACAATAAGGAAAGAGGTAAGCACCATATAAATGGGGTTGAATTTTGCAAGCCAGGAAACCATAATAGCAGTAAAACCTCTACCGCCTGCTGTTGTGGTGCTTATTGTGTGGTTTGTACCGCCAACAAGGATAAGACCTGCAATACCGCAAAGTGCACCCGAAACAATAAGTGTTCTGATAATTACCTTTTTAACGTTGATACCTATGTATTTTGCAGTGTTTTCACTTTCGCCAACAACGGAGATTTCATAGCCGTGCTTGGTTTTTTTAAGATAGATATAAACAAGCACCGTAAGCACTGCAACTATAATTATATTGAGAAGATATGAGTATTCACCGATAACCGGCAGACCGTACTCCGGCATGGGAGATAGAATACCTGAACCGCTTTTTACAAAATACTTAAGGAAGAACGCCACAAGCTGAATTGCAACGTAGTTCATCATAAGTGTGAAAAGGGTTTCGTTGGTGTTCCACATAGCCTTGAAAAAAGCGGGAACAACTGCCCATACAATACCTGCAAGAATTGAAGCGAGTATCATTACAATAAGAAGTACAGGGTAAGGCAGACTGTCACCGAGGAACATCATTACGGAAATTGTGGCAAGGCCTCCGATAAGCACCTGGCCCTCACCACCGCAGTTCCAGAACTTCATTTTAAAAGCAGGAGTAACTGCAAGTGAGATGCAAAGCAGAACTGCAATATTCTGCACAAGGCTCCATATTCTCAGATCAGAGCCGAAGGCGCCCTTAATCATTGAAGCGTAAACCTCAATGGGATTTTTCTTTGTAAGAACAGTGATTACCACTGCAGAGACAAGAAGTGAAGCAAGAATAGCAACTGCACGGACAAGAACACTGAAATGCCACGGCACTGCATCGCGCTTGACTATATGAAAATTCGTCTTTTTCATCACTCTGCCTCCTTCTTGGTTTTGGTCATAAGAAGACCGATTTCTTCCTTGGTAACGTTTCTTGCGTCAACTACACCCGTAATTGCGCCCGAACCGATTACGAGAATTCTGTCGCAAAGCTCAATAAGTACGTCAAGGTCTTCACCGACAAAAATTACGGCTACACCCTTTTCCTTCTGCTTATTGAGAAGGTTATAGATTGTATATGAAGCACCGATATCGAGACCTCTTACGGGATATGCAGCCATAAGCACTGTAGGCGATGCAGCAATTTCTCGGCCTACAAGAATTTTCTGAATGTTACCGCCTGAAAGTCTTCTGACGGGAGTTTTTGCGTCGGGAGTTACAACCTCAAGGTCCTTGATAATTTTTTCTGCAAGGTCTCTCGGAGCCTTTCTCTGAAGGAACATTGACTTACCCTTACGATAAGAACGCAGCATCATATTATCGATAATGTCCATATTACCAACAAGGCCCATGCCCAGTCTGTCCTCAGGAACGAAAGAAAGACGGACACCCAAATCTCGGATTTGCATGGGAGTTTTGTCGCGGAGATTGTCGCTCTCTTTAGTTTTGGGATTGTTATATATAATTTCTCCCTCGTTTACCTTCTGCAGACCTGCAATCGCTTCAAGAAGCTCTCTCTGACCTGAGCCTGCAATACCTGCTATACCGAGAATTTCACCGGAATAAGCAGTAAAAGAAACATCATTGAGCACCTTTACACCTTCTCTGTTAACACAGTTGAGGTTCTTGACTACAAGTCTTTCTTCGGTGTTCTGAGGTTCACTTCTGTCAATATTAAGGCTCACTTTTTTGCCGACCATCATTTCGGTAAGCTCGCTCTCGTTTGTTTCAGCAGTTATAACAGTGCCTACATACTCACCTTTTCTGAGTACCGCAACCTTATCTGAAAGGGAAAGCACCTCGTGAAGCTTGTGGGTGATAATTATAATCGACTTACCGTCCTCACGCATTTTTCGAAGAACGTTGAAAAGCTTCTGAGTTTCCTGAGGAGTAAGTACTGCCGTAGGCTCGTCGAGGATAAGAATATCAGCGCCTCTGTAAAGCACCTTGATGATTTCAACGGTCTGCTTTTCAGAAACGGACATTTCGTGAATTTTCTTGAGAGGGTCAATTTCAAAGCCGTATTTTTCACAGATAGCTCTTACCTTTTCAGCAGCAGCCTTATAGTTAAAGCCACCCTCTTCTTTAAGGCCGAGAATAATGTTCTGAGTTGCAGAAAAAACATCAACAAGCTTGAAATGCTGATGAATCATACCTATTTTATATTTGAATGCATCCTTAGGTGAACGGATTACTACCTCGTTTCCGTCGATGAAAATTCTGCCTTCATCAGGGAAATAGATACCTGCAATAATGTTCATAAGGGTAGTTTTACCGCTGCCGTTTTCTCCGAGGATTGAGA
Organism: Acutalibacteraceae bacterium; assembly: GCA_045538095.1. Classification (GTDB taxonomy): domain Bacteria; phylum Bacillota; class Clostridia; order Oscillospirales; family Acutalibacteraceae; genus UBA6857. The sequence goes on from JAZSQU010000070.1 coordinate 43,944, forward strand.
GAATTTCTCCGGTGTTAACCGTGAGATTTACATTTTTGTTGGCAATCTTTCCGCCAAAGGATTTGCTGATGTGCTTCAGCTCAATTGCCGGTATTGTTTCCAATTGAATTCCTCCTTTTATATTAAATATGAAAGTTGAAAGTTAAAAGTTGAAATAAGGGGCGTTTTTCGCCAATTATATCCACCTTTATAAAGCAGATTCAGCACAGTTGTATCTGCCTGAGCAAACTTATATTAAAGTCAACTGCTTTACCTTTATAAGACAACTTGTTCCGCAGACTCTGTCTTTCAATCAATAGAGATGTAGAATTGCGACCGCAACTCCACACTCCACTCTTCACACTTTACTCTAAAAAAAGCGGGACACTGTTGTGTGTCCCGCTTAACATAAAACATTTTAGAATTTTTCGTTAAGAAGGTTGATGCCGTCAATTCTGAGATCGAAGCAAGGAGCTGAACGGTATTCTGATTCGTGGAAGTAACCGTCAGCAATAACTTCTGTGTCGGGAGTGAATGCTTCGTCTGTATCAACGTCAGCCTTATAGCTTTCAACAGCAGCGCCGTCCTTTGTAAAGTTAGCTGTGTCGAATACCTTGAGTTCACCTGCATTAATCTTTTCAACTGCAGCCTTGATAGCGTCAGCAGTGCCTTCAGCAGCAACGTCCTGGTTGATACCTGTGAGAACAACTGAACCTTCCTTGATGCCGCCGCACCAGTCAGGAGCAATCTTTTCGCCCTTTACATACTGACCGATGATATAGTTGTAGTAAGGAGCCCAGTTGATAGCTGATGAAATGATGAAGGTTTCAAAGCATGAATCATAAGTGCTGCCGTTGTATGATACGTTGGGAATACCTGATGCTTCGCAAGCACCGGGAGCACCCATTGAGTCAGCGTGCTGGCTGATAAGAACGCAATCTCTTGCAATAAGAGCTTCAGCAGCATTCTTCTCTTCGGGAGCATCATACCATGAGCCTGTGAACTGTACATCCATTGTAACTGAGGGACATACGCTCTTTGCGCCAAGGTAGAATGAGGTGTAGCCTGAAATAACTTCAGCGTAAGTGTAAGCACCAACATAACCGATCTTAGCCTGTTCAGCTGTGATTGTACCTGCTTCGATCATTTCGTTGATCTTAAGACCTGCAGCGATACCTGCAAGATAACGGCCTTCATAAATTGAAGCAAATGCATTGTGATAGTTGTCAAGACCTTCTGTGTGAGCCTTTGTACCTGTTGCATGACAGAATTGGGTTTCGGGGAATTCTTTAGCAGCTTTAATCATGAAATCTTCATGGCCGAAGGAATTAGCAAAGACAATCTTACAGCCTTCTGCTACAAGATCCTTAGCAGCAACGTAGCATTCGTCGCCTTCAGGAACATTTACCTTACGGATAACCTGAGCATCTGTAAGACCGAGAGTTTCCTGAATCTTGTCAACTGCGTTGAGGAAGTTGAGGTCGTATGTTGAGTTTTCGTCGTGAAGGCAGATAAAGCCGATTTTGAAGTCTTCAGGAACTTCGTAGTCAACGTTAAGAGCTACCTCTGCGATGGGTGATTCGCTCATACCGAGCTTTTCGGGTTCTTCGTTGCCGTTTCCGCCACAAGCTGCAAGTGCAAAGCAGAGAACTGCTGCAAGAAGAATTGCGAGAATTTTTTTCATGTTTGTTTCCTCCATTTGAATTTTATTTTACCGGTTTTTACCGGCGGTTTCCTTATTTCACAAAGGTAAGGGAGTCGTCACTCATAGACTCAACTCTTGCAAGAGATTCAACCCTTACACCTAAGTCTCTTACTCTTTTTCCGCCCTGCTGAAAAGCCTTTTCAACTGCAATTGCGCAGCCTGCAACCTCTGCGCCTGCTTGCTTGCAAAGGTCAATAAGACCTAAAAGTGCATTGCCTTCAGCAAGGAAGTCGTCAATAATAAGTACCTTGTCACCTTCACCGATAAAATCCTTTGAAACAATTACATCATAGGTTTTTCCGTGAGTGAAGGATTCAACCTGAGTTTTGTATACTGTTGAAGCAATGTTTTTGGTTTTGCTCTTTTTTGCAAATAGCACAGGACAACCGAAATACTGAGCCACAATGCAGGCAATACCGATACCCGAAGCTTCAATGGTGAGAATTTTGTTTACACCCTCGCCGTCATAAAGGCGCTTGATTTCTTTGCCCATTTCGCCTAAAAGTTCAACGTCAATCTGATGATTAAGGAAGGAGTCGACCTTAAGGATATTGCCCGGAAAAACCTTTCCGTCCTTAAGAATACGTTTTTCAAGAAGTTCCATTTAAAGTTTTCCTCCTTTACAATCTATCTTAATATATTTTAACAAAAAGCGACAGTTTTTTCAATAGAAACAGTGATAAAATATGGGAATTTAATTTGGTGATTATACACAAATTGAAGTTCTGAAGCTCCCGAAAAAAAGCTTTTCCCGCCACTTTCTTAATCAAAAAACCTCTCCGCAAAGGAGAGGCTGTAATTCAGTTTTTTTCGCTTAGTAAAATGAGTTCTTCGGCTGTAATTTCTCTGCATTCACCTTCCCTAAGGCTTTCGTCAAGGTCAAGCCCACCCATTCTCACCCGTTTAAGATAGAGAACCTTGTTGCCTAACGCAGCAAACATTCGCTTGACCTGATGGTATTTTCCTTCGCAGATTTTCACCTCTGCAGTGGGTTCAGCCGTACCCTCAAGCATTCTCACCTCAGCTTCAAGACAAAGTGTTCCGTCAGAGAGTTCAATGCCGTTTTTGAACTGCTCAATATCGCTTTCCGTAAGAGGAGCTTTTAATATCGCATGATAGGTTTTCATTATATGATTTTTCGGTGAAAGTATTCTGTGGGCAAAATCGCCGTCATCGGTAATCAGCACAAAGCCTACCGTGTCGCCGTCAAGTCTGCCGGCGGGGAAAAGTCCGTCACGGTAAAGCTCAGGCGGTACAAGGTCAACAACAGTTTTCTGGGTTTTATCGTTGGATGCAGAGATTACTCCCTGAGGCTTGTTGAGCATAATATAAATGTGTTTTTTATAACTCAGCTCTTTCCCGTCAACGGCAATCACACTTTTTTCTGCATCGACCTTCATATCGGCAGATTTTACAACTGCTCCGTCAACGGTTACCCTTCCGACTTTTACAAGCTTTTTTACATCGCTTCTGGAAAGCTTACCCTGAGAGGCGATGAGTTTATCAAGTCGCTCTGTCATTTTATCTGTGTAATCTTGTGACCCTTAACCCAGAAAACGCGTTTTGCGTAAGGGAAAAGGAATTCGTCGTTAAGTGAGTCGGTATAGAAGTCATCAATTACACCGTCAGGATAAGTTTCACGGAAAAAGTCAATTTTAACCTCACGGAAACAGCCACGGTTGAACGCACCTGTTTTCGGGTCAAGCTCTGAGCCCAGCCAATGCTTTACACCGATTTTAGGGCAGATAATATCCATAGAAACTGTAGGCGAAGCTGTAATAATAAGGTCGTCTTCTTTTTGTACCTGTCTGTAGAAAGGCTTGATGTTCTTTTCGTGGGTAGCCCAGAATTCCTCATAAAGTGCCGGAATATCAAGGTTATGCTTTGCAACGTAGTCAGTAATTACGTGACCGTACTTTGCGATAACATCATCAAAACGGATAGTTGTCTTTCTGTAATCGTCAATAATCTTCAGAATTGCAGGTGTGAAGGCGAGAACTTTAGGGTCTTTCTTAATGAAAAACTTAAAGAAATCAAGAGAACTGTCGCCCTCATAAATTGTGCCGTCGAAATCGTATACGTTCATAAATATCTCCTATAAAAATTTATTCAGCGTTATTAAGCTTTAAGTATTCGTCTTTCACAATACCCAGCTTTTTAAAAATCAAATGGAAAAACAGCGAGAGAAGTGCAGGGGCAGCAACGTGCATAATTACAATCATAACAATGCTTTCCATAGAGCCGAAGCTGTCTGCCATAGCTGAGTAAGCGCCGAACTGTCCCACAAGTCCGCTTGTACCCATACCTGCACCCGTAGGGGTGTTTGTCATTTTAAGCACACAGGTTGAAACCGGGCCGAGAACTGCTCCGGCAAGGGTAGGTGCAAGAACAATCTGAGGGTGACGCATAATATTGCCGAACTGCAGCATACTTGTGCCTACACCCTGAGAAACAAGGCCGCCTACACCGTTAGCCTTGAATGAGGTTACTGCAAAGCCCACCATCTGCGCTGCACAGCCTACTGCTGCAGCACCTGCGGCAATTCCGTCAATGCCCAGCATAATACAAAGAGCTGCCGAGCTTATGGGAGCTGTAAGAGCAAGACCCACCAGAACAGAAACGGTAATGCCCATAGGGAAGGGATGAAGCTGAGTTGCAGCATTTATAAGCTCTCCAAGACCACTCATAAACTCCGAAAGATAAGGTCCTACAAATGTACTTACAAAACCTCCGGTAATAATTGTTACAAGAGGAGTTACAACTATATCAATTTTTGTTTTGCCGCTGACTATTCTTGAAACCTCATTTGCAACGAGAGAAGCCACATAAGCACCTACAGGGCCTCCGAGCTCATAGCCGAAAGCACCGACCGCAATACAGGAAAAGACCACCAGAGGCTTACTTTTAAGTCCGTAAGCAATTGCTGCACCGATTGCACCGCCTACAACGGGTGAAGATGCAGAAAGTACACCGCTGAAGCTTGAAAGCACCGAAAGTCCTGGGATTTTAGCCAGCTGGCTGATAATCAGACCCACTATAAGCGAGGAGAAAAGTCCCAACGCCATATAGCTCATTGCATCAACGAAATAGCGTTTAAGATAACTTTTGATAACCTTCATTTTAATCATCTCTTTACTTTATTTTTAATTTGATATATATTATAATTGAAACTGTATTAATAATCAACCATAAAAGCAATAATAAATGGAAAGTTTTAGGCATTTTTAAATTAAAAAGTATATAATTCCGTTTAATTAAGGAGGGTTCTTATGAACGCAATAATGGAAAAACTCAGACAGCTCATGCTCGGTCGTTACGGCAACGACCTTCTCAACACAGTGCTTTTTATTCTGGGAGCAGTAATTTCTTTAATCTTCTCTCTTTTCCGCATACCTTTCGGCTCGATTATAAGCTTTATCCCCTACGGTCTTGCGCTTTACAGAATGTTTTCAAAAAACTATACCAAACGTAGCGAGGAAAACAGAAAATTCCTTGAACTTTCAGCACCCTGGAGAGCTTTTCTGCTAAAGAAGTTTCAGCAGTTTCAGGACAAGGACCACCGTTACTACAGCTGTCCGAAATGCCACAACACTCTGAGAGTGCCGAGAGGCAGAGGTAAAATCAAAATCAGCTGTCCCCACTGCGGAAAAGAGTTTATAAAAAAGACCTGACAGCATTTAAAGTATAACTACCGCCTGACGCAAAAATCAGTCGGTAGTTTGTTATTGTAATAAAGTTGTAACCTTTTTGTTATTTTCCTTTATTGCCATACGCAACGCAAAATGTTATACTAAAGGCAGAAAGGATGTGATTTTATGTTAAAGAAAGTACCTTCATTTTTATCAAAGCTCAACATTTTCTGTGTTATTATTTTTCTTCTGTGCTTTATAATTGTCCGTCTTGATATTATGCCCGATAACTTTTTCACCGTGTGCTTATGGACAGGATTTGTTTCCTTGGGAGTAACTTTGCTTTTCATAATTTCTGTCCTGCTTCTCACCTTTAAGGAAAAAAGACTTCAGACAGATTTCGGTTTTGTTGTCACCTATTTTATTGATACTGTTTTCGTAGGCTTTGTAGGATGGTTTGTTTATATGGTGCTTAACTCCCCCATTTTCTGAAAAGACGAAAGGATGTGATATAATGAAGAAAACCTCTTTGCTTTTACCTAAGCTGAACATTTTCGCTTCGCTTATTCACCTTGTTTTCTATCTGCTTATGTACACTAAGCTGGAAATTTTCGGTGAACCCTTTGTTGTAATCTTTGTCTGGTCAATACCTTTCGTGGGCGCAGTGACTTTGCTTTTCATTATTCAGACAGTGGTAATTGCTGTCAGAACGAAAAAACTACCCGATTCGTTTCTGCACATAGTAAGCTACTTCTTTACTGTTATTTATCTGTGCATTACAGTCTACTTCATTTATGACTTTCTTGATGCATGGTTTATGTTTTAAATTTTCGTCAGTTATTTTGCATTTTGAACTTTGCATTTTACACTCAAAAAGCTCCCGGGGTCGGGAGCTTTTTATCTGTCCTTATACATTTTTTCGTAGTAGTTCATATATTCACCGCTGACAATTTCCTGCCACCAGTCTTCATTCTTAAGATACCATTCTACGGTTTTCTTTATGCCCTCATCAAAGCTTGTTTCAGGATACCAGCCGAGCCCATTTTTTATCTTTGTTGGGTCAATTGCATAACGCATATCGTGGCCGGGTCTGTCCTTTACATAAGTGATAAGGCTCTCGTCTTTGCCGAGGATTCTCAGCACTGTCTTTACAACGTCAATGTTTGCTCTTTCGTTGTGTCCGCCGATATTGTAGACCTCTCCGATTCTGCCATCGTGGAGAATCATATCAATTGCCTTACAGTGATCCTCAACATAAAGCCAGTCTCTCACATTAAGTCCGTCACCGTAAACGGGAAGATTTTTTCCGTGAAGGGCATTGATTATCATAAGAGGGATAAGCTTTTCGGGGAAATGGTAGGGGCCGTAGTTATTGCTGCAACGGCTGATTGTTACGGGAAGCTTATAGGTGCGGTAATATGCCATAACAAGCAAGTCTGCACTCGCCTTACTTGCCGAATAAGGTGACGAGGTGTGAATAGGTGTTTCCTCAGTAAAGAAAAGGTCGGGACGGTCAAGGGGTAAATCGCCGTAAACCTCGTCTGTTGACACCTGATGGTAACGGATATTGCCGTATTTTCTCGCCATATCCATAAGCACCTGCGTGCCGAGAATGTTTGTTTTAAGAAAAACCTCAGGGCTTTCAATTGAGCGGTCAACGTGGCTTTCTGCAGCAAAGTTTACAACTGCAGTAAAGTTTTCTTCGCCGAAAAGAGCGTCAACAGCCTCTCTGTCTGTTATATCAGCCTTAACAAAACGGAAGTTATTGTTTCCCATAGCATCTTTAAGTGTAGAGAGATTACCTGCATAGGTAAGAGAGTCAATGCAGACAATTCTGTAGTCAGGGTGCTTTTTGAGCATATAATATATAAAGTTTGAGCCGATAAAGCCGGCACCGCCTGTTACAAGGATATTGTTCATAAAAATAATGTCCTTTCTCTGTTTTCACATACATTATATAACTTTTTTGTTTTTATTGCAACAAAACCCCCGAATAATTCGGAGGTTTTATTCTAATTATTTCAGAACAGAGACTTGATTTTTAAACCGGGGTATTTTATGAGCCCCTTGATAAGCTCGGGAATATCCATATTACCGCCTGCATTGTTGCAAATATAACGGTTATATATGAAAGCATCATCAAAGTCGAAGAAATCTCTCATAAAGATAACATCTGTTTCATAGGTGGAAAGATCTTTTTCGTCAAGAGTAATAACTCTTGCGCCTCTGTTCATATCACCGTAAGAACCAAAGCCGCTTGACGGGGAATTGACAATATCCATACCCTTATAGGGAATAACAAAGCTGTTCTTGTGGTCGTGTCCTACGAAAACAGCCATAACCTTGCCGTTTTCTACAAGTGCATCTGCCTGACCGTTGGTATAATTTGGAGGACAGGGAGTTTCGTTGAAATATGTGTCCTCGTTCATATATTCCTCAGGGAAGATGTAGTATTCCTTGTTGAACTCAGCAACAAACTTGTCCTTATACTTTTCATCCTCGGGATTTTCTATCTTTTGGAGTACGTCGTAAACTTCAGGAACGATTATGTGCTGGAAAGCGAGTGACGGTATAGTCTCACCGCCGTTTTCCTTTGTAAGAGCCTTTTCTGTTTCTACATACCATTCAATCTGATCCTTCTGAACGCAACCGTAACCGCCAAGGTCGTTCTCTTCGTTATATTCGCCTGAATCAAAAAGCCAGAGATTAAAGGCTGTTTTGTCGCCCTTTGAAGAGAGTATCGGAAGATTATATGTGCCTGAGCCTGAAAGCTCCGGTGTGTCACTGCCTACATAGCAGGAATACTTTTTATAAAGCTCAAGCTGTTTATCCTTGCCGTAAATATTGACCTCTGAATCGTGATTTCCGAAAACAGCAGCAACCTTTACACCTTTTTCTTCAAAGATGCTCATAAATTCATCAATTGTAAGATACATAAGATCAGGCGTGAAAGCAGCTCCCGAGCTGATATTATCACCTGTAAGCACTACAAGGTCAGGCTTCTGAGTCTCAAGAAGATAGTTTATAAACTCCCCTGCCATATTTTTGAAAAGCACGTTATCCTGAAGGTCTGCAATCTGCAGAATTTTAAACTTTCCGTCCTCGTTAAAACGGAGAGTTTTTTCTGTTACTGTAGGCTCTCTTTTAATGTATCTTACCTTGGCAATTCTGACGGCACCGTAGATAAGATTAACGGAAATTACTGCCGCAAGAAAAATAGCTATTCCTTTTATACATTTTGTCTTTTTTTTCATATCTGTTATCTCCTTAACACAAAGAGGTGCTTTGAAAAATCAAAGCACCTCCTTACCTCACTAAAAATTATTTCTGCTTCGAGTATTTCACTCTGTAAATGAAGTTCATAAGAACACTGTCGAACTTGCCGATTGTCTTTCCTTCACCGAAGAGACCGCCGGAAAGCATTGTCTTGCAGTTCTTTTCCATAACCATTTCAGTTGCAAGAGCTTCTTCCTTGTTAGGACCGCAGCAAACTGCACCGTTATCCTTAAGAAGAACAGCATTTCTGTTCTTACCGCCAAGCTTCTTAGCAACCTTTTTAGCTGACTTAAGAGTATCGTTGGGGTTGAATTCAGCGCATCTTACTGTTACACCTACAATCTGAGCGAAGTCGTCAAGTGCAGGCTTAAGAGTATTGCCGATTTTTGAAGCAGCAGTAATTGCTTCCTTATCGGAATGTACGATAGCACCGATATCTTCACGTTTGTTGTAAATTGCCTTATGTATGTCAGCTTCTGAGAAATACTTGTCACCGCTGAGAAGTTCGTCTTTCTTTTCGCAAAGACCTATTGTAGCAACTTCCTTGCCTTCCTTGTCTCTGAAAATCATAACGTCATCAAAGCGTTCACTGTCGTAAGCTGTAAGCTTTGCAGCAGCAATATCGTCTGCTCTCTTTTTAACTGAAACAACGTAGTCATAAACTTCGCTGAAGCTTTCAGCCTTCTTGCCTACGAATTCACTGTATTTGTTGTAAACAAAGTCAGCACAGATTTTTTCAACTTCATTTGCTACCTTGAAAGCATCGTCATAGTCAGTACCCATACAAACTGCACCGTGGTGCTTAAGGATGATTGCCTTTGAATCTGAACGTTCAAGAGCAGCGATTACACCCTTACGGAGCTTACCTGTACCCGGAAGACCGTATGAGCTTACAGTAATGTTGTCACCAACAATTTCCTTGCTGTAGCCTTCAATGTTATTGATATCGCAGCCGAGAGCTGAAACAACAGAAGCATTAGCCTGATGAGTGTGAATTACAAAGCCGATTTCGGGCTTATGAAGGTAGCACTGAGCGTGGATGCCTTTTTCACTTGAGGGCTTGATGTCGCCTTCGTATGTAAGGTCGTTCATATTAACGAGAACGATGTCGTCCTCTGTAAGAGATTCGTAAGCACGACCGCTGGGAGTGATAACAAACTGAGTATCACTTACCTTGCAGCTTACGTTACCCCATGTTCTTGCGATAAGTCCTGATGAAACAAGCTGTTTACCTGCTTCAACAACTATTCTTTTAGCTTCTAAGATGTCCATATCTACACCTCTTTATATAAGTATAGTCAGGGCAGGCGAAACACCTGCCCTTATTATGTATTAATTATTCTACAACTGAGATGTTTGCGAATACCTTGTCGAAACGAGCAAGTGCATCGTCAATCATTGCTTCGTCATAAGCTGCTGAAGTGTAAAGTCTTGAGCCTGCAAGAGTTACAAGACCTTCTGCCATATAAGCAGCACCCATGTGAGTCATTTCCTTCTTACGCTTATCAGTTTCCTTGATTACGCCGGGAATTGTCCAGGGCTTGCTCCAGTCAATTGAGAAGTGCATTGTAGCAACTGTTTCCATATGGCAAACTGAGCCCTGGTTGAATGCTACGAAGGGAAGGTTATATTTGTCGATAATCTTGTTGAGACCTGCTGTAAGTCTGTCACCCATAAGTCCTGCCTTCTGGCAAGCGTTCTGCTTATCGATTTCTTCAAGAGTGTAGTAACCTGCAACACATGAAATGGGAGTAGCAGCCATTGTACCGCCACAGAATGCCTTCTTAATCTTCATGCCGCTTGCATCAAGACCTGCACCCATGTACTTCATGTATTCTCTCTTACCACCGATACCGCCTGCACCGGGATAACCGCCTGCGATTACCTTACCGAAGATTGTAAGGTCGGGTTCAACACCGTAGTAGCCCTGAGCACCTGCCATACCGATACGGAAGCCTGTTACAACTTCATCGAAGATAAGGAGTGCGCCATACTTACGGCAAAGTCTTTCAACGCCCTTGTTGAATTCGAAATCGAGAGGACGTGTGCCGCTTTCGGGACCGATGGGTTCAATGAATACTGCAGCTGTACCACCGTTGAGCTGGTTTCTGCGAAGCTTCTTTTCAAGATCGTTAAGATCATTGGGGAAGAATTCCTGAGTATCTCTCATAAGACGGATGGGTACACCGTTAGCCTGTGTGAACTTTGAGCCGGGAACACGAATACCGTAACCGAGCTGATCTGACCAACCGTGGTAAGCGCCACCCATTTTGAGGATGTGCTTTTTCTTTGTAGCAAGTCTTGCAACACGGCAAGCTACCATACAAGCTTCAGTACCTGAACCGAGCATACGGAACATATCTACTGTGGGAACTGAATCTGAAATCTTCTTAGCGAGCTTGTATTCGAACTCGTGGAAAAGACCTGTTGAAGGACCGCAAGTGTTAAGAAGGTCGATAACCTGGTCACGAACGATTTTGGGATTTGAGCCGAGAACTGTGGGACCGCCTGCCTGAAGGAAGTCATAGTACTCGTTGCCGTCGATGTCATAAAGCTTTGCACCCTCTGCTTTTGTGAATACAAGGGGGAACGGATAGTTGAAAGCAAGGTTATGCTGAACGCCGCCGGGGATAATCTGCTTAGCTTCGTCAATCATTTCCTTTGACTTCTGGCACTTAGCTTCAAAGTAGTTTTCTTCATAAGCCTTAAGAACGTCGGGGTTGATTGAATGCATAGGCTGCTTAATGAGATAGTCAAGCTTCTCGGTTACAGCTTTTGCATCAACGTAATTTGAAATTGCAAATCTTGTGTCCATAATTACATCTCCTGTTTTTGTATTAAGTGAGCGATGACTCACTATATTTTCCATACAATTATACAATATTAACCAAACGATGTCAAGGAATAAATATTAACAATTACAAAATGAAAAGGTCAAAATGTAAATTTGTATTTAATTATTAACAAGTATGAAGAATGACCTACAAAAACAAACAACCCGATTTGTGCAAACAACACAAACCGGGCTTAAGGCTTAATAAGCAGTTATCCGTTAACAAAACCGATAACCTTATCTAACTCCTCTTCGTTTACAAGGTCGATACCTTCGTCTATCTTTTCTGCAAAAGCTCTTGCTTTCGGGTCTTCGCTTTCCATAAGCTTCGGCTTAATCATTTTCATAGCCATACCCATCATCATTTTGTACATACCTGTAAGGTTTTTCATATTAAAAGCACCGTGCAGGAAAAACAGCTCCTCTTCAATGCCGTTCTTTTCAACAACTTCTGTGAGCTTATCAGTATTTGTGAAAAGTCCGACTGCACAAACAGCCTTTATATTGCTGAAGCTTTCCTTTGCCTTAAGGTAATCCTGAAGAGTGTTAGACATAAGCCAGGACATAAAGATTATCTCTTCGTTTTTGTCAACTGAGCCTGCTTTTGAAATTTTAACGGCAGGGCAGGAAAGCTTTTCAGAAAGCATTTTTGCATAGCGTTCTGTTGAGCCTGCGTTGGTTGAGTAGATTATTGTCATTTTTGAAAGTCCTTTTCTTTATATATTATTCAACGGGAAGGTTGAAGCAGTGTATCTGCAGACTGTTGAGCATTCTGAGAGGCTCTGCTGCCTTATATTCTGTGCCTTCAGCAAACATTTTCTGCTGAAGCATAATTGCAGCAAGAAGTGCAGGCTCAGCCTGAGAAACGTGGCACTTTATGGCCTTCATTTTTTCTTCTTCAAAATCGCTGATGTCAACAAGTGTGTTGGGCTTATCAGTATAATAGAAACCGATAGCTGACACCTTCCAGGCGTCATCGCGTTTCTTTCCGTCAATAAATTCGGGGTAGAAATCACACTGAGCATCCATTACGGCATACTTAACTGCGTTACCTACCTTGATGTGGTCGCTGTGACATTCAGTTGCAAGGTTAGGGTCAACGGTAAACACATAGTCAGGCTTAAGCTTACGGATAACTTCAACAATTTTAAGAGAAATCTCTCTTTCCGAGTTATCGTTTTTATCTGCAAAGCCGAGGAAACCTGCATTTTTCATACCGAGAGCCTGCTGAGCTGCAAGAGCTTCCTTCTGACGGATTGTAACAACCTCGTTTTCCTTGCCGATATACTCGGGTTCTGCAAAACGGTCGTCCGTTACAGTGAGTTCGTAAACCTCAATTCCGAGTGAGCGCATATATGCAATTGTGCCACCCATACCAATCTGGTTATCGTCGGGATGAGGCTGAACACAAAGCACCCTTTTAGCGTTTTTGATTGATGGCGGAGCACAGAGCAAATCGGCTGCTCCTGTTGCTGCAGAAGCCACAGCACTAATAGCCTCGTATCTGAGAGAAGCGTTTCTTTTGCGTAAGATATTCTTGATTTTCATATTCTCGTCCTCTTTCTTTTTTAGTCTTACTCCCTCCGGGAAAAGGCTCCTTCTTTGAGGAAGCTGCCACGAAGTGACTGAGGGAGTAAAATGTTCCATTTTTATTTTACATCATATTGCCGTTTCCGTCAACTCATAAGATGAAAAAACTGTTTCAACTTTTTTGTGACAGTTTTCGGGCGAATAAACCCAACGGTCAATATAATCGCTGTTGTTATAGTAGGTCACAGGCTCGTTTGGATAGGTAGCCTCAAAGGAGTCCACTATTATAAGCTTGATTTTCATTCTTTCGGGAATAAGATTTTTAATGTATACGCTTGCGTGCTGTCCCACTTCAACGCCCGGAACATATTCTGCAAGCCCTGCAAGATTAGGCTTAAGCTCAACAAAAATTCCGTATCTTTCAACGGAACGGATTATACCCGGAACGGTTTCACCTGCTTTGAAAAGTGCTGCGTTCTCCTCCCATGTTCCGAGAAGCTCTTTATAGCTGAGAGTTATTCTGCCGTTTTCGTCAATGCTTTTTACAACGGCTCTTATTTTTTCGCCGGGCGCAAAACGGGCAGAAGGATGAGGAATTCTGGAAACGGATATACTGTCAATAGGCATGAGGGCGCTTATGCCTGCACCTATATCTGCAAAAACACCGAAGGGCTCAAGGTGAGTTATAACTGCGTCGATTATACAGCCGGGCGTAAGAGTGGAAATATATTCTCTCATACAGTCAAGCTGAACGCTTCTTCTGCTGAGCACTGCAACAGTTTCGCCCTTTTCGTCTGTAGTAAAATCAATTACACGGCACATAACGGGCTTGTTCACCCGTGAAATTATTGCAATATCTCTGACCGAACCGTCTTCAATTCCAAGGGCACCCTCGTTACGCGGAATAATACCTTTCATTACACCAAGGTCAACGTGAAGGTTGTGGTCCTTGTCGCAGATTGTTGCTCTTGCCTCAATAATCTTGCCACTGTAGTACGCCTCTTTGATTGCAGCCTTGCTGAGAAATACGTTTTTGTTTTCCTTTGTGGCAATCAGATAGTTTTCAGGATAATACTTTTTCATTTTTAAAACCCTTTCTTTATCGTTTTTGTTTTAATATATGCGTAATATCATTGATATTTTACTTTTAAATATGTTATAATAATCATTAAGGTAATTTTTGCGTTTTTCGTCAGCAATATAATCGGAGCGAAGCGACCCGCAATTATTCACTATTCATTATTCATCATTCATTATTCATTAAATTCCGGAGGAATTATTATATGGACGTTCGTGTTGGTGACACACTTATAATGAAGAAAAATCATCCCTGTGGCACAAACGAGTTTCTCGTGCTTCGTTCAGGTATGGATTTCAGACTCCGCTGCAAAAAGTGTGAGCACGAAATTCTTGTGCCCAGAAGCAAGGCTGAAAAGAATATTAAAAAGATACTCAGACCCGAGGGTTCCGAAGAATAGCTCTTTCTCTTTTTTCAAATTAATATTTGACAGAAAAGGAGATTTTTATGCTTAATAAATTAAAAGGTGCTGAGGAAAGATTTGAAGAAATCACCTCAATGCTCTATAACCCCGACGTTATTTCAGATATGGAGCTTTACTCCTCACTTCTGAAAGAACAAAAAAACCTTTCTCCCGTTGTGGAGAAGTACCGTGAATACAAAACTGCCGAGGAAACTCTTAACGAGTCCCGTAATCTTCTTAATGAAGGCGGACTTGACAAGGACTTCAAGGAAATGGTGCTTGAGGAGTTTGAGCAGGCTAAAATTGACACTGCAAGAATTTTTGATGAGCTTAAAATTCTGCTTCTTCCGAAAGACCCCAACGACGACAAAAATGTTATCGTTGAAATCCGAGGCGGTGCAGGTGGCGAAGAGTCAGCTCTTTTTGCAGGTGTACTTTACAGAATGTATTCAATGTATGCCGAAAGCAAGGGCTTCAAAACAGAAACTCTTTACTCCAACCCTACAGAGCTTGGCGGTTTCAAGGAAGTCAGCTTTATGATTAAGGGTGAAGGCGCTTACTCACGTTTTAAGTTTGAGTCAGGTGTTCACCGTGTTCAGCGTGTGCCCGAAACAGAAAACCAGGGCAGAATTCACACCTCTACAACAACTGTTGCAGTTCTTCCCGAAGCAGAGGAAGTTGACATTGAAATAAATCCTGCCGATTTGCAGATTGACACCTTCCGTTCAAGCGGTGCAGGCGGTCAGCACATCAACAAGACCGAGTCCGCAATCCGTATCACTCACCTGCCTACAGGCACTGTTGTTGAGTGTCAGGACGAAAGAAGTCAGCACAAAAACAAGGATAAGGCCATGCGTATTCTCCGTTCAAGAATTCTTGAGGCTGAAAGAGAAAAACAGCAAAGCTCAATTGCCGACGAGAGAAAAAGCCAGGTAGGCTCAGGCGACAGAAGTGAACGCATACGAACCTATAACTATCCTCAGAAGCGACTTTCAGACCACCGTATCGGTCTTACAATTTATAAGCTTGAGCAGATACTCAACGGCGACCTTGACGAAGTCATTGACGCCCTCATAACTTACGATACGGCTGAAAAGCTGAAAGGTACTGAGCAGTAACTATGGAAACGAAATTATATGAGATAAGCTCTCCCTCTGACGAAAAAATCAAAGAGGTTGCAGAGATTTTAAAATCAGGCGGAATTGCGGCAATCCCCACAGAAACGGTTTACGGCCTTGCAGGAAATGCCCTCAGCGAAGAAAGTGCCGAGAAGATTTTCAAAGCAAAGGGCAGGCCCTCCGACAATCCCTTTATTGTGCATATCAGTGATATCAGCGAATGGGACAGCCTTGTTAAAAATATTCCCGAGCCTGCAAAGGAGCTCAGTGAAAAATTTTGGCCCGGCCCTCTTACAATAATTCTGCCGAAGTCAGATAAAATACCTCTCACTGTAAGTGGCGGTCTTTCCACCGTAGGAGTGAGAATGCCCTCAGATAAAATTGCAAGGGCAATAATAAAGGAATGCGGGTTCCCTCTTGCAGCACCCTCTGCAAACACTTCAGGTAAACCCAGCCCCACTAAGGCTTCACACGTTATAGACGACCTCTGGGGTAAGATTGATGCCATTGTTGACGGCGGCGAAAGCGATGTGGGTGTTGAGTCTACAGTAATTTCTCTTGCCGTTTCACCACCGAGGCTTTTCCGACCGGGTGGAATTACAACAGAAATGCTGACGGAAGCCCTTGGTGAATTCACCGTTGATGAAGCAGTTTATCAGAAGCTTGCCGACGGAAAAGAAGCACCCTCACCAGGCATGAAGTATAAGCACTACTCACCCGAAGCAAAGGTAACGCTCGTCAAGGGCAGTTTTGACTCTTTCAAAAGCTTTGTCGAGGAAAACAAAGAGGAAGGTACATACTGTCTTCTTTTTGAGGGAGAAGAAAAAGAAATCTCACTGCCTTCAATTGTTTACGGCAAAAAGAACGACCCTGCCTCTCAGGCAAAGCATATTTTCGACTCGCTACGCACATTGGACAAGCTTAAGGCAAAAAAGGTCTATGCCCGTTTTCCCGAAAGTGACGGTGTTGGACTCGCGGTTTTTAACCGTCTTATCAGAGCTTCAGGCTTTTCTTTAATTGAGGTGTAAAATGAAGATTTACGGTCTTACAGGAAAAACAGGTGCAGGAAAAAGCACCGTAGCAGAAAAGCTGAGAAAGCTCGGTTTTTACGTTATTGACGGCGATAAAATTGCAAGAAGCATCACCGAAAAAGGAAAACCCGCTATTTCCCTGTTGGCAAATGAGTTTGGCTGTGATATAATTGAGAGTGACGGAAGTTTAAACAGAAAGCTTCTGGCTTCACGTGCTTTCAAGGATAAAGAGAGCACTGCAAAGCTCAACAGCATAACTCACCCGATTATTAAAGCCGAGTTTGAAGCCCAGCTCAAAAAAGCAGAAAACGAAGGCTTCGCCTTTGCCATTATTGATGCTGCAGCTCTTCTTGAAAGCAGCTGCAAGGACCTTTGCGAAAAAATTATTGTGGTAACTGCCCCTGAAGATGTGCGTCTTGCACGTATACTAAAAAGGGATAGCATAACCAAAGAGCAGGCACTTACAAGAATGAATGCTCAGTTTCCCGACGAATACTACAACCAAAAAGCGGATATACTTATAAGAAACTATCCGCCATTTGAAAAGGACATTGACCAACATCTTAAGGAGCTTACAGAATGAAAATAAAGCACCCTTTACTTCTCAGAATTTTTCTGTCACTTATTATCCTTTCCGTTATGGGTGTGCTTGTTTTCTTTTTTTCAAGGTCGGTGCTTAAGACATTATATCCGCTTAAATATACCGAATTTGTCGAAGTATATGCCGAAGAAAACAATCTTTCTGAAGATTTTGTTTATGCCGTTATAAAATGTGAAAGCAGCTTTAAAAGCGATGCAGTTTCCCATGTAGGTGCAAAAGGGCTTATGCAGATTATGCCCGACACCTTTGACTGGATAAAAATGAAACTCAGAGACGATGCTTCATATGAAGACATTTTCGACCCTGAGCTGAATATTGAGTACGGATGTTATCTTTACGGCTACCTTTCAGAAAAATACGAAAGCGAAGAGCTCTCTCTTGCGGCTTATCACGCAGGCATGGGAAACGTTGACAAGTGGCTTAAGGATACTAAGTATTCCGATGACGGAAAAACTCTTAAGAATATTCCATTCCCATCCACAAAGAAATATGTAACCAAGGTTACCCAAACCAAAAAAATATACGAAAAACTATATAAATGAAAGGAAATTTCAAATGGAAAAAGAAAAAACTCAGGCAGAGCTTCTTTCAGAGAAGCTTATGCTTAAAAAAGAACATTTCAGCAAGGCTATGAATGACGATGAAATCGCAAAGGCTGATGCTTTCTGCGAAGGCTACAAGACCTTCCTTTCCGAAGCTAAAACTGAAAGAGAATGTGTGGACTACGTTATCGCTGAAGCGGAAGAAAACGGCTTTGTACCCTTCGTTAAGGGAGAAAAGTATAAAGCAGGCGACAAGGTATACTACAATAACAGAGGCAAGTCAATCATTCTTGCAGTTGTGGGCAAAAAAGGCGTTACCGAAGGCGCAAAAATTGTTGCTTCACATATAGACTCACCCCGTCTTGACCTTAAGCCCACACCTCTTTACGAGGAAGGCGAAATGGCTTACTTCAAGACCCACTACTACGGCGGTATCAAGAAGTATCAGTGGACAGCAATTCCCCTTGCTCTTCACGGTGTTATGATTAAAGCTGACGGCACAAGTGTTAAAGTTTCAATCGGTGAAAAGGCTGACGAGCCTAAGTTTATTATCACTGACCTTCTTCCTCACCTTGGAAAAGAACAAAGCGCAAGAACTCTCGGCGACGGTATCAGAGGTGAAGAGCTGAACATCCTCATCGGTTCAAGACCCTTCAAGGCAGACAGCGGCAGTGAACTTGTAAAGCTCAACATTCTCTCACTTCTCAACGAGAAGTACGGCATTATTGAAAAGGACTTCATTTCTGCAGAGCTTGAGCTTGTACCTGCTCTTCCCGTTTCAGACATCGGCTTTGACAGAAGTATGATTGGTGCTTACGGCCACGACGACAGAGTTTGTGCTTATCCTGCATACAAGGCTGTTCTTGATTCAGACATTCCTGAACACACAATTCTTGCAGTGCTTTCAGACAAGGAAGAAATCGGTTCTGACGGCAACACAGGTCTTAACTCAGCTTATATGAAGTATTTTATCTCAGACCTTGCAAAGATGGACGGTATTGACGGCAGAGATGCACTTTCAAAGTCAGAGTGTCTTTCAGCTGATGTAAACGCTTGCTTCGACCCCACCTTCCCTTCAGTTCACGACAAGTACAACTGCTGCACACTTAACCACGGTGCAGTTATCACAAAGTACACAGGCTCAAGAGGCAAGTCAGGTACATCAGACGCAAGCGCTGAATTCGTGGGCAAAGTAAGACGCATTCTCGATGCAGGCAACGTATCATGGCAGATTGGTGAGCTTGGTAAGGTTGACGAAGGCGGCGGAGGAACCGTTGCAATGTATATTGCAAACCTCAACGTTGACGTTGTTGACCTTGGCGTACCCGTGCTTTCAATGCACGCTCCTTATGAAGTTGTTTCAAAGTTTGACGTGTACAGCACATACAGAGCTTGCTTTGAGTTCTATAAGTCATAAGTGACATAAAAAACACTTGACTATTAAAGCCAAGTGATATATAATGTAGGTGTAAAAACAAGGAGCTGACCGATAGACGGTAGCCCTGCATTAATGGTTTATTAAGAAAACCGCCATCAAGTTAGGGTTTGAATGGCGGTTTTCGTCTTTTTATAACTTAATAAGTACAAGTATAAAAAGGACTACAGTAAGATATAAAATCATAAGTTCCATATCCGACTCACCCTTTCACTATGTATGTCCCTATTTTTAAAGGGCATATATAAACAGAGTTCGCAGTACTCTGATAATAGGGCGACCGCCTACCGTTTAAGGTCAACTCCAAGGAGCTTGTTGCTCACCCGAATACTATCATAAATAGTTGTTTTTGTCAAATATGAATATTTTCCTCTCTTTTATGCACAAATCCCCTTGGTAATGCCGGAATCCGATATAAATATTCACCAATTATGCATAAAAATAGAAAATCTTTAAAAACAGCCCTTGACTTTTGCATAAAGTTGCGTATAATAGGGTAAGTCATTAAAAAACAAATGGATTGGAGATAAATGAAATGAAAAAAGCAAAGAAAGAAATCAAAAAAATTGTCCTCGCTTATTCAGGCGGACTTGACACATCAATCATCATTCCCTGGCTTAAGGAAAACTATGAAGGCTGCGAAGTTATCGCAGTTTCAGGTGACGTAGGTCAGGCTTCAGAGCTTGACGGTCTCCAAGAAAAGGCTATCGCTACAGGCGCAAGCAAGCTTTATATCGAAGACCTCAACAAGGAATTCGTAGAAGATTATATCTACCCCACACTTAAGGCTGGCGCTGTTTACGAAGGTATGTACCTTCTCGGCACATCATTTGCACGTCCTCTTATCGCTAAGAGAATCGTTGAAATTGCTCTCGCTGAAGGCGCTGACGCTATCTGCCACGGCTGTACAGGTAAGGGTAATGATCAGGTTCGTTTTGAACTTGCAATAAAGGCTTTCGCTCCCGACATGGAAATCATCGCTCCCTGGAGAACCTGGGAATTCAAGAGCCGTGAAGAAGAAATTGAATACGCAATCAAAAAGAACATTCCCCTTAAGATTACAAGAGAAACAAACTACTCAAAGGATAAGAACATCTGGCATCTTTCACACGAAGGTCTTGACCTTGAAGACCCTACAAATGAACCCAAGTATGACGAAATCCTTGAAATGGGTGTAACTCCCGAAAAGGCTCCCGATGCTCCTACATATATCACAATCGGATTTGAAAAGGGTATTCCCACCACACTTAACGGTGAAAAGCTTGACGGACCTGCTATGGTTAAGGCACTCAATGAAGTTGGCGGCGCTAACGGTATCGGTATTGCTGATATGGTTGAAAACCGTCTTGTTGGTATGAAGAGCCGTGGCGTTTATGAAACTCCGGGCGGAACAATCCTCTACAAGGCTCACGAAATGCTCGAACAGATTTGCCTTGACAAGGAAACACAACATCTTAAGATGCAGCTTGCAGTTAAGTTCTCAGAGCTCGTTTACAACGGTCAGTGGTTCACAACCTGCCGTGAAGCTCTTTCAGCTTTTGTTGACAAGACTCAGGAAACTGTTACCGGTGAAGTTAAGCTCAAGCTCTACAAGGGCACAATTATGGGCGCAGGTATGACTTCACCCTACTCACTTTACAGTGAAGAAATGGCTACCTTCGACGAAGACGAAGTTTACGATCAGTACGATGCAGAAGGCTTCATCAACCTCTTCGGTCTTCCCCTCAAGGTTAAGGCTATGCTCTCAAAGAATTGGGACATCAAATAATTAAAACAAAAGGGCTGCCTGACGACAGCCCTTGTTTGTTCTATAAGGCGGTACATTATGAATATCTCTGTTTGGGAATTGCAACAGAATCAGGAAATACATATTTGGCATTTGATATTCACAAAAATCTGACTTGAACGCGGACACGGCAAGCCGTGTCCCTACTGTAACTTTAACTTTAAGATAGAACCATGAACGGAAAAGTTTCAAGAAAAACATTGAGATTGCAAAATTTTGATTATTCTTCTAACGGAATGTATTTCGTAACCATATGCACATACGGAAAAGAAAGCTACTTTGGAAAAATTGTTGACGGCAATATGCAACTTTCACCCTTAGGAAAAATCGCAGAAGAAGAAATCCATATCACAAATTCAAAAAGAGCATACCAATATATTGAAATCCAAAAATTTGTGGTAATGCCAAATCATATTCATATGATAATTCAGATTTTCAAACCCGATTTATACCATGAGTACCAAAAAGAAGCTTTTTCAAGACCTACATCTGAATCCCTTTCAGCGGTTTTGCGTTCTTATAAATCAGCAGTAACTAAGAGAATTCATGAAACATATACCGATATGAATTCGCCTTATAAAGTATGGCAACCACGCTATTTTGATAATGTTATCAGAAATGAGAAAGCTTATCTGAAAATTTGGGAATACATTGATACCAACCCATCACGTTGGGAAGAAGATAAATTTTATAAACTGTGATACCGTAGGGACACGGCTTGCCGTGTCCGCCCCACATATACCAATTTCAGACACATCAAGACGTGTCCCTATAACATATATTTACCAATCAGAGCGAAGCGACCCAAAATTATTCATTATTCATTATTCATTATTCATTTTAAAGGAGGACAACACCATGCCCCTTTGGACAGGACGATTCAAAAAATCACTTGACAAAAAAACCAACGATTTTAACTCATCAATTCCCTTTGACTGCCGAATGGCTCAGCAGGACATAAAAGGCTCTGTTGCCCATGCGACAATGCTTGGAAAACAGAACATCATCGACAAAAGCGAAAGCGACAAAATTGTTGCGTCTCTTAAAGAAATTGCCGCCGACCTTGAAAGCGGTGCTCTTTCAATTGATATGACAGCCGAGGATATTCACACCTTTGTTGAGGGTGAACTTACAAAGCGTATCGGCGACAGCGGTAAGCGCCTTCACACTGCAAGAAGCCGTAACGACCAGGTTGCTCTCGACCTTCGTCTTTATCTTCTTGATGAATGCGACAAGCTCACTGAAGCTATTACAGACTTTGTAAGAGTAATTGTTGCCAAGGCAAAAGAAAACTTCGACGCTGTTATGCCCGGCTACACCCACCTTCAGCGCGCTCAGCCCATCACCTTCGGTCACCATCTTATGGCTTATGCAGCTATGCTTATGCGTGACCTTGACAGAATTTCTGACTGCAAAAAGAGAATGGCTGTGTCACCTCTCGGCTCAGGCGCACTTGCAGGCACAACTTATCCCCTCGACAGAGAGTATGTTGCTGAGCTTTTAGGTTTAAACGGCGTTTCAACCAACAGCCTTGACGGTGTATCCGACAGAGACTATGCTCTTGAGCTTATGAGCACTCTTTCAATTATTATGGTGCATCTTTCACGCTTTGCCGAAGAAATCATTATGTGGTGCTCATGGGAGTTCAAATTTATTGAGCTTGACGATGCTTTCTCAACAGGCAGCAGCATTATGCCGCAAAAAAAGAACCCCGACATTGCAGAACTCGCAAGAGGCAAGTCAGGCAGAGTTTTCGGCGATCTTCTTACTCTCCTTACCGCTATGAAGGGTATTCCTCTTGCTTACAACAAGGATATGCAGGAGGATAAGGAAGCCGTGTTTGATGCAGTTGACACCGTTCTCATTTGCGTGGAGACCTTTGCTCCCATGCTCGAAACTGCAACCGTTATCCGTAAGAATATGAGAAATGCAGCTGCAAAAGGCTTTATCAACGCAACAGACTGTGCTGACTATCTCGTTTATAAGGGCCTTCCCTTCAGAGACGCATATAAGGCTACAGGTCAGCTTGTTGCACTTTGCATTGACAAGGAGCTTACACTTGAAACTCTTCCTATTGAGGAGTACAAGAAGGTTTGCGACCTCTTTGAAGAAGACGTTTATGAGGCAATTGACCTTGATGTATGCGTAAAAAAGAGAACCGTCAAGGGCGGTCCTTCACCTGAATGTGTCTTAAGAGAAATTGAGGCACTTGAAGAAAAACTTAAATAAACGCAAAATTATCTGCGAATTAATCAGGTTTAATCTTATTTTGTGAAAGGTAAAAAATAAAATGCCTAAAGGAATAATTTATGTAATGACAACAGTTGTTCCCGGATTGATAAAAATAGGCAAAACGGGTACAGATAACTTTGAGTCAAGAATGTATCAATTAGAACGCAACGGCTATTTTAATGTAGTCGGTCTTCAAAGAAAGTTTGCAATCGAAGTAGAGCAATACGATGAAAAAGAACGTCTTCTCGATGAAATTTTTGATAAGAGCCGAGTTCCTAATTCAGAACTTTTCGCATTAGATGCAGATCTTGTAGTTCAGCTTCTTGCATCTTTTGAAGGCAAACAAATTTATCCTAAAATCATTTCCAAAGATGAAGTTTTTACTGAGGCAGCAGCTGAACACCAAGATAAAGCAGACCGAGCATTGATCCCCGATGGAGAATATTATCTTAATAAAAATATCAAGGGATTTGGCGAAATAACAGCAAAAATGCAAGTAAAAGATGGAACTTTTATAGTTTTAAAGGGTTGTAGATGTTGTCCTGTCAAAGGCGATTGGGCTCCCGAAGCACGTAGAAACGCTCAAATTAAAAATGATATACTCCTAGAAGATGTTGTCACAAATTCTCCTTCAACAGCCGCTCGGGTTGTTTTAGGATACGCCAATAATGGTTGGCACGTATGGAAAGACAAAAAAGGTACATTAATAGATGTTTACAGAAAAAATAAAGTTAACTAACAAACGGTTCAGGAAATTCCTGAACCGTTTTGTCTTGCTTACAGAATGTATATGTCAACATTTCGTCTGCCAAAGTTTACACAGTCTGTATATGACCTCATATAAAGGTCAACAACGGTGTTGCTGTTATAAATAAATCCACCTGTATCACTTGCCGTTGCGTAGCCGTAATGCCATCTGCCGTCAGAGGAAACTATGTACATTTTTGTGCCGTAGGGAATTTCTCTGGGGTCAACTGCAACTCTGCCGGGCATAGCTCTGACACCCGTTGAGCAGGTTGTACCGGTACAGTAAGCAGTTGCCTTGCCTCTGATAACCTTCTTATATTTTATAGGTCGGTTGTTTTCGTCAAGCTCAATTTTAAAAGGTGGAGTTAGCTCAGAAATTATTCTCTTACCACTTACATAACCGTTGAGGTAACCGCCGGGTCTTGCCTTTGAGCCACGGACTACCACCTTTGTAACAGGCTTTTTAGTTATTTCTGTGTTGATGATTTCAGTTTTCAGATATTCACCGTCAACGTAAATATCTCTTACAGTATCTATCTTTTTACCGTTTTTGCCCTTGGTTTTTACCTTGGCTTCATCTTCAAACTTACTGTCGTCATACTCAACCTTTGTTTCAAAAAGAACTTTACCTTTAACGGTCTTGTCCTTATACTTGACTCTCTTTACAACTACTTCGGAATTTTCGGTAACCTTTTCGTTTACAGACGGCTCAACTATATCAATATCACTGAGAGTTATCCCCTCTTTTTTGAGAAGCTGTTTAACAGTACCGCCGCTGAAATTTACCTTGCGTGTTTTTCCGTCAGCGGTAAGGCTTACTTTAAAGCCACGTATTACCTTTACAGTAATATTGTCAGTTATTGCAAAATCAAGTGGTTGGTCAGCCTCGTCACCGTCACGGAGCTTTAAGCCTGCTTTTTCAACGGCATCTCTTACGGTGCCCACAACCTTTACTTTTTTAATGAACTTTTTGCCGTCATACACCTTTACAGTGTGCTCTTTTGCAACGGTGAGAATTTTTCTTCCGTTTTTCACCTCATAGGGAATAAGCTTATCCTTTTCGGAAAGGGCGAAGGGCGTTTTTGCAAGAATTTTTTCATCATCCGAGGTGAAGGAATACACCGTCTGCACCTGATCGTCACAGAAGACGGCAGTGACATTGACGGTGAAATAAAGCACCGTTGCCACCACTGTAAAGCACAGAAACACAGAGCCGATTATAATACCGGCTATCTGAATTTTTGGAAGATAGTTGTTATAAAAAGTCGCTTTTTTTGAGTAGTCCATTTCATCACCGTTTTTTATTGTACCAAAAAAATCGAAAAGTGTCAATTTCAAGAAAAAACGCAAAATGCTGACCCTTCCGTCACACTGCGTGTGCCACCTTCCCTTTCAGGGACGGCAAGCCAAAATGCAAAATTCTAACGAAACTTTAAAATGTCATTCCTAACTTTGTGTTTGCCTTTTAAATTTAAACAAAGTCCTGTTTTTTGTACTCTGTAAAACTTTATTTTTCCAATTACTCTTGACTTTTCACTAAAACTTTCTAAAATATAAACTTGCAGTGGGGTCACTGCATCCATTTCCTCAAAGATAATTTTATAAAAAAGACGCTGTCAGGTGCCGTTTGCACGGCTCTGATAGCGTTTGCGCTTTTTTAAGCAGAAAGGAGTAACTAACTTATGTCAGAAAACTATCTGATTTATCCCACAAAAATAATGCGTATTACCCAGAACTATAACGGAAGAACCTCACACCTTCCTCACACTGCAGGTGAACTTAGAGACTATCCCATTGACGAGGGCTGCGCCGACAGTGGCAGAGACTATCTCTATTGCCCCTGCGATAAAATGACTGTTGTGAGAATTTACGGCGTAGGCTCAAAGGGTACAAACACTCTGTGGCTTCAAAGTACAGAAAAGGTCACCTTTGCAGACGGCACAAGAGACTATTTCACAATGCTTGTAACTCATCCTGAGGACAGCGACCTTAAAAAGCTTAAGGTAGGTCAGAGCTTTAAGCGAAAAGAAAAAATCTGCCGTGAGGGCAAAGACGGTGCTACGGGCAATCATTTTCATATAAGCGGCGGAAAGGGCAAAATGACCGGAAACGGCTGGGCGAAAAACACCCGGGGCAAATGGGTGCTCACCACCGAGAAAGGCTCAGAAAAGCCTGAAAACCTCTTCTTTGTTGACCAAGGGTTCACTTCGGTAAAAGATACAAAGGGTCTCAACTTCCGTAATCTCGGTACATTGAAAGATGGATACAGCACAGGTAACTATATAGTCACTGCAGATGTGCTGAATGTCCGTAAAGGGCCCTCCACCAAGTATGAGAAAAAAAGCTTTTCCTCTCTTACGCCTTCGGCTCAGAAGAAGATACTGTCACTTACAAAAGGCAAGGAAGTGAGCGGCTACGTAAAAGGACTTACCTTCACCGTGTACGAGGTCAGAAGCGATTGGGGCAGAACCCCTTCAGGCTGGGTTAACCTCAGATACTGCGAGGAAATAAAATGAGCGAAAACACTCTTATTGCCCTGCTCAGTCTTTTAGGCACTCTCGGCGGTTCTTTTGCCGGAATTGTAACATCGGGCAAGCTAACTAATTTCCGTCTCAGTGAGCTTGAAACAAAGGTTGAAAAGCTCAGCTCACTTATCGACCGTACCTATGTCCTTGAAAAGCAGGACACGCTCTCTGAAGAAAAAATTAAGCACATTGACAAAAGGCTGCAGAGCCTTGAAAATTCGGTTCACCAATATATGAATTAAAGGAGATTTTTACTTATGAAAAACGATTACACACCTATTTTTGAATTTATAATAACACTCATTTCAGCCGTAATTTCCTGCTTTCTTATTCCTGCACTTAAACGAAAGCTTTCAAAAGATAAGCAGGAACAACTGCTTTATTGGGTAAACATTGCCGTTAAGGCAGCTGAGCAGCTTTACGGCAGCAAAACCGGTCAGCAGAAAAAGGAATATGTTGTAGCTTTTCTGCTTTCGAAGGGAATTGTCTTTGATGTAGATGAGGTAACAGCTATGATTGAAAGCGAAGTTTACAAATTGAAGGAAAGTACAAAATAACCGACAGGCTGTCAGGCTGTTGAGAAATGTGCAAGATGACGTTTTCTTCGCCCCGAAGGCGTACATAAGTACTCCGAGAGGGCGAAAAAATGTCAAGCGCAAAAGTTTAAGCGACACAACTCGATGTTGTGTCGCTTAAATATTATAATTTAATCTGTAAAATATATGAGCTATTATTTCTGAATTTTTCTTTTGCGCGTTCTTGTGCGTTTATCGACAGTCTGAAAATTAAACTTCGTTTGTGGCTACAATATCCACACCGGTGTCGCAGATGTTGCAGATAAGCACATCGCCCATCTTAACAGGTGCGTCAACAACCTCGTTGTTGATTACCTGCATACAGTCAAACATCTTTCCCTTAGGAATAGGCTTTGATGTCTTAACCGGCACAACAGGAAGTGCACCGCCGCTTACCTTGATTGTGGTTGTAAGCATTCTTACAGGGTTAGTACACTCGTCAACAGCGTACTGCTCACCTCTTTTGCAGGTATTGCCCTTAACTGAAAGCACTTCGTTTTTGTCATTAAGCTCAACTGTCATCATACAGCCGATAGGACATGAAACACAAACCATTTCTTTAATCATAATCTCACACCTCCAGCTTAACTGTTATCTCGTTACTTGCAAGCTTTGCAATATCATCAAGTTTAATTGTGACATTTTCCATTTCACCGGGTGCAAGCTTTCTTTTTTTCTTGTTATAAAGCACTTCGTCACCGCAGGTTACAACAACTCTTCTGTCCTTGTAAACGTCAGCAACACGGAAGTAGATTTTTACATCCTTATCGGTTGAACGGTTGATGTTCTGAGGCACAACATATCTTACGCCGCCTTCAGCCTTAACATGGATATCCTTTCCTGTTCTGCCCTTATTTCTGCCCTTTGCAAGAATGTACTTTGCAGCACCTTCACCTGCAATCTGACTTTCCTCTGTAACATAGTCAACAAGGTCGTGCACCTGAAGAACGTTACCGCAGGCAAATACACCGGGACGGCTTGTCTGTCTGTATTCATCAACAATTGCTCCGTTTGTCACGGGGTCAATAATAATACCTGCCATTCTTGTAAGCTCATTTTCGGGAATAAGACCAACGGACAGAAGAAGGGTGTCACATTCAACATACTGCTCTGTTCCGGGGATGGGTCTTCTTTTTTCGTCAACGTTTGCAATGGTTACACCCTCAAGACGCTCAATGCCGTGGGTTTTGATTACGGTGCAGCTGAGCTTAAGAGGAATACCCATATCGTCAAGACACTGAACAATGTTTCTTGTAAGACCGCCCGAATAAGGCATAAGCTCGCAGACCATTTCAACCTTGGCGCCCTCAAGTGTCATTCTTCTTGCCATAATAAGTCCGATGTCACCTGAGCCGAGAATTACAATCTTCTTGCCGGGCATATAACCGTCAAGGTTTACATATTTCTGAGCCGTACCTGCTGTCATAATACCTGAAGCACGTGAGCCGGGCATATCAAGAGCACCTCTGGGACGCTCACGGCAACCCATTGCAAGAATAATTGCAGTGGCATTAATCTGCATTACGCCGTCCTTGTTGTTTGTTGCAACAATAATGTTACCGGGAAGAATATCCGTAACCATTGTGTCAACCTTTACTTCTATGTCGGTTTTTTCAAGCTCTTTTATAAAACGGTAAGCATATTCAGGGCCTGAAAGCTCTTCACCGAAATAGTGAAGACCGAAGCCTGTGTGAATACACTGCTCAAGAATGCCGCCGAGAGTAGCTGCTCTTTCAAGAATAATTATTTTCTGCACACCGCACTCTCTTGCTTTAAGTGCCGCTGCCATACCGGCAGGACCGCCACCGATTACAACTAAATCATATTTAAGCATTTACTCTCACCTCACTTTGTTTTGTTATAAAGAATTTTTGAACCGTTACCGTGTTTTGTAACCTTGTTCATAGGAATGTCAAGCTCTCTTGCAAGAATTTCAACAACCTTCGAGCCACAGAAGCCGCCCTGACATCTGCCCATACCTGAACGGGTTCTTCTCTTTACTGCGTCAACGTCTCTTGCACCGCAGGGAGCCTTGATTGCGTCGATAATTTCGCCCTCTGTGATACCTTCACAGCGACAGATAATTCTGCCGTAACGGGGATCTTTTTTTACAATTTCAGCTCTTTCTTCAGGAGAAAGCTCTGCCATTTTTATGGGAGCAGGACGCTTTGAAATAAATTCTGCCTTCTTTTCATACTGAGGAGCCATTTCTCTGAACATCTTGCCTACATATCTTGCAATTGCAGGAGCAGCAGTAAGACCCGGTGACTCAATACCTGCAACATTGATGAAGCGCTCATTTTCCTTGCTGGGCTCAATAATAAAGTCGTTGTCGTCCCCTACTCTGTGAGCACGAAGACCTGCAAATGAGGTAATAACGTTTCTTGTTGTAAGCTGAGGAATAACACCGTTAACTGAGAATTTAACCTCATTAAGACCTTCAATTGTGGTGTCAACGTCAAGCTTGCTGTCAAAGTCAAGATCAAGAGCTGTGGGGCCCATAAGCACGTTACCGTGAGCTGTGGGAGAAACAAGAATACCCTTACCCATAGCTGAGGGACACTGGAAAAGAACGTGGTTAACCATCTTCTTTTCTGTTTTGTCAAGAAGGTAGTATTCGCCCTTTCTCGGAATAAGCTTAAAGGATGTGTCGCCTATCATATTGGCAATCTTGTCTGCAAAAATACCTGCACAGTTAATAACATACTTTGTCTTGATTACACCTGTTGCAGTTGAAAGATAGAACATATCATTCTTATATTCAATATCGAAAACGCCGCTGTTTCTCTTTACTCTTGCGCCGTTCATAATTGCATTTTCAGCAGCAGCAATTGTAAGCTCGTAGGGACTTACGATACCTGCTGTGGGTGCCCAGAGAGCACCGATTGCCTCCTCGCTGATATAAGGCTCCATTGTACGAAGTCGTTCCTGACTGATGATTTCCATGTTGGGAACACCGTTTTCAAAGCCTCTTTCAAAAAGAGTTTCAAGGGTCTGCATATCATCCCATGAATATGCCACAACAAGTGAACCTATATTTTTATAGGGTACTGAAAGCTTATTGCAGTAATAAGCCATAAGTGAGCATCCCTGAACGTTAAGCTTAGCTTTAAGTGAGCCGGATTCAGCGTCAAAGCCTGCATGAACAATTGCACTGTTTGCCTTTGAGCTGCCCATTGCTACATCGCCTGCTTTTTCAAGCAGAACAAGACTCATATCAAGCTTGCTCAGTTCTCTTGTAATCATTGCGCCAACAACACCGGCACCGATTACCACAACATCATATTGCATATTTTCTCCTCCGTTTCAGTTTTGTGCCTGAAGGCACATTACATTAGTTTAATAATACCACTGATTTTATAAATAGTCAACGAAAATTTTTAATCCAAATTAATACTTTTGTGGAAAACAAACGCAGAAGCTCTCACCTCTGCGTTGTTTCATTATTATAATATTTCAATATATTCCTCAAGGCATAGACCTGATTCGTATATTCTCTTTGCATGGAATTCTCCCACATAGCGGAAATGCCACGGTTCATAGGAAATACCCGTTATATGACTTTTATCGGCAGGATATCTGACTATAAAACCGTATTTGTGAGCATTTTTTGAAAGCCATTTGTATGCGTTTTCGCTTTTTGTTCCGTTCTCTGCATTTATGTCAACGGCAATGCCCAGCTGATGCTCGCTTGTTCCCGGCATAGATACCCAATTGAGTGCCTCACGTGCAGCTTCGTTGCCGTTATAGCCCTCTGTTCTGAAAGAGCCAATTTTATTTATAAATATTTCCTTTTGCTCTTCCTCGCTTCTGTATCCTGAGCGTACCACCAAATCAATATTCTCAGAAAGAGCAGTGTCAAACATTTTCTGCAGATCAGGATAAATTCTTTTGTCAACCTTTTCACCGCAGGAAAGAGTTACAAATTCCGATTCCCACTCTTCGGGAACTTTGTAGTCGCTGTTTACAATTACAAGCTCCCAACCGTTTTCCATATCAGCATATCTTACAGGTTTTGAAAAATCTGCTCTTTCAACAATCAAAGCAAAAATCAACGCAAAAAGTACAAAACTCAAAAACAGCTTTAAACTTATCTTTCTTTTTTTCAAAGGAAAAACCCCTTTCTGTGATTATCTCTCTAAGATAATTAAAACACAAAAAGAGGATTTTTAGTTTCTTTCAGAAATTTAACTCTTACGTTTTTCTTAAGACGAACTTACAAAAATCTTAAATCAGCAGTACACACTCTCGAAGTCGTACATTTCCCTCGTATTATCCGCATCAGTATGTATTGTAATAAGTGTACTTGCAAGAACGGTCTGAGGAGTTACATGGTAGTATGTACCTTCATAAAAGCTGCACTCAGCAGTGGCAGGATGCTTGTGTCCCATGGAAAGAAGACCCACGCAGCCACTTTCAGCAAACACATCATCAAGAGGCTGATTTTTAGGTATATTGTACTTCTCAAGCTGACTTGTTACCTGTGGGTAATACCAGACATAGCTTTCGCCCTTTTTTGCTGCACGGGCAAAATTCGGAGTATTTTCGTGAAGGAACACACTTACAAATACATCATCGTTCTGAACCTTTTTTGAATTGATTTCATCCTCACACCACTGCACCTGGTCAGCATGCACATAGCCGTACGTGTGGTCTGGGTCATCATTGTCATAGTCCATAGTGTCAATGAAAAGCATTGAATGGGTCATTTCGCCGTCATCGTAAATGTCAAGACTGTATTGGCAGCCCCCTGAAATTTCAGGTACATCTGAAACAAGGCAATGTTCATACTGACTGAGATAAGCCACAACATCCTCTGATGTGCCGTGATTTATGCCGTCATTGTTGCCCGGCACGTAAGCCCAATACTGTTTCATTTCTTCAAAGGCTTCGGCAACGGTACGAAGCACATAAGCCTTGTTGAATTTGCCGTCGTTTCCGTCGTCAATCATATCTCCTGTCATAACCACAAGGTCAGGGTCGTATTTTTCAGTCTGGGTTTTCATTTTTTCAAGAAGAAATCTGTCGTTAAGACTTGTCATTGTTTTGAAATGGGTGTCTGTAAACTGAAGTACGGTAAAATCTCCATTTTCGTCAGCGTAAAAATCAGGCAGTTCTCTGTCGAATGTAACGGTTTCGGCATAGCCTGAAATGTCGCCTTTTCTTTCAAACTCAGCCTTAAGCTCAGGACTCGAGTTGAAGGTGGAAATTGCAGCAAATACTGCAACAATTGCAAGAATCAAAGTTTTCATAATGTAGTCACTCCTTTTCTGTTTTAATTCTATCACAAATGTAGTAACGGTGCAAGAAGCTGAGGCACATCCTGCAGAATCAATTATACTCGTTTTGTAGAGTATTGTCAATAATAAGAGTATAAATTATTATTGTATCAGGTGATTATATGATTTCTTATGAACCCTTTTACAGAACAATTAAAGAAAAAAACATTACAACTTACAAACTGATAAATGGGTATGGGTTGAGCAGAAGTCTCATTGACAGACTCAAGCACAACAAACCCATAAGCACAGTAACCCTCAATGATCTTTGCACAATTCTTGATTGCAAGGTTGAGGACATTCTGCTATACATTAAAGATGAATAAAAGGCACTTTCGTTTTATCACGAAGGTGCCTCAAATTTTATTCAAAAAGCGGAGTTGAGAAGTATCTCTCTCCCGTGTCAGGTAAAACTGTTACAACGGTTTTGCCCTTGCCAAGCTTTTTTGCAAGCTTTCTTGCTGCAGCAACGTTGGTGCCGCTGCTTATACCGCAGACAATGCCTTCTTTTCTAGCAAGCTCTCTTGCAGTTTCAATTGCATCTGCATCGGTAATGATACACACATCGTCGTAAATATCGCAATTGAGAATTTCAGGAATAAGTCCGTCGCCGATACCCATCTGCATATGAGTACCAATCTGTCCGCCCGAAAGAATTGCAGCGTTTTCAGGCTCAACTGCCCAGATTTCTATATGAGGATTAGCCTTTTTCAGTGTTTCACCGATACCCGTAATTGTTCCGCCTGTGCCTATTCCTGCACAAAATCCGTCAATTGTGCCGTTAACCTGACGGAGAATTTCTTCACCGGTCTTGTTTCTGTGAACCTCAGGGTTAGCGGGATTTTCAAACTGATGGGGAACAAAAACATTGGGGTTGCTCTTCTGCATTGAAACTGCTACACTGAGACACTCTTTAATACACTCGCCGATGTCACCTCTGTCGTGAATGAGAATTACGTCAGCTCCGTACTGTCTTACCAGCTTTCTACGCTCTTCACTTACTGAATCAGGCATAATAATCATTACCTTATAGCCACGCACTGCAGCAACAAGAGCAATACCTATACCCTGGTTACCGCTTGTAGGTTCAACGATAATTGTGTCCTTGTTTATAAGCCCCTTATCTTCAGCATCACGAATCATATTGAAGGCTGTTCTTGTTTTGATTGAACCGCCAACGTTGAGTCCTTCAAACTTTACGAGAATTTCCGCATCGTCAGGACCTGTCATTCTATTGAGTCGAATCATGGGTGTGTTGCCCATGGCTTCAAGTATATTATTACAAATCATAGAGTTACCTCGAAAATAAAATCGTGTAATTATAACATACTTTTTAGTTTTTTGCAATCCGAAAACAAAAAAATACAGTTTTTCACTTTTATTTAATTTTTTCTCCAACAAATTTTAATAAAACTATTGACATTTACCTTAGGTTAAACTGTATTATAGAAGCACAAAGGAGGTCATATATATGAAAATTAAAGATATAATTGCCCAAACTGACCTTACAGACCGAGCTATACGGCTCTATATTGAGAACGGTCTTGTTGTTCCCCACTTTACCGAAAACTATAACGGACGAAAAAATATTGACTTCACCGAGGATGATCTTAACACTCTTAAAAATATTGCAACACTCCGAAAAGCAGACTTTTCAATTGCTGAAATAAAAAGCTTAACGGAAAGCGCCGAAAATTGCAAAACGGTTCTTGAAGATTTCCTTAAAAACAAGAACGAAAAAATCGAAAACGACACAAAAATTGTTGAGGCTTTGTTTCCACTGCTTGATGAAGATGAACCCACTGTCAGCATTATATGCGAAAAACTGAATGCTGTTACGGCTGATAAAACTGTTCCTGAAGAGGATACGAAAACTCCGCTTTGGGAAAAGATTGAAAAATGGTTTTTCCTTGCAGTTGGCAGTGTGGGAATTGTATGTTTTATTTCGTTTATCATATACAATTGTTATTTAATCACCGTAGTTCACGAAATAAAATACCCCTACTTTGCTTTCAAAGAGCTTCATTATATTTACATTTTCTGTGCATTACCTTTTATAATACCGATTTTTTTGTTTCTTGTTTATGCAAAGCACTTCAAGCTGAAATGGAGAATAGTACGCACATTAATATCGTTGATTTTGACCGCAGTTATGGTATGGGGAATATATTATACTTATGCTTATTCTTTTCTTGCCCGGTTGGAATCTTTTTGTATGTCTCAAACGGATAATCCTTCTCACTATCTTGATGTTGATGGTCATCTTGAACTACCTGAAAATTTCTTTCCGGATGAAATACCTGAATACGCAGGAAAAGACAAATATATGTGGTTTTTCAAAAAATATCCAAATTATACTCAGTACTTTTACAAAAGAGGATTAAATGTTGATGTTTTTGCACAGTGGCGTATTCCCGACAGAACACCTCCGAAATGGATGAAGGTTGAAAATCCGCCCGAAGATGAGTTCTATGCCGAAATCAAGCGTATGAAAAACTATAAAACTGAAAGCGGTAACCCGCCAATGGAAAAGACAAAATGCAACTGGACATTGTTGTACTATGCTGATACATCAGAAGATGATTTCAGCCAATACTATAAATATCTAATTTTTGCATACAACGAGGATAAACGGCTTGTAAGATATATATATTCAGGAGCCGGCGGAGGAAATCCGGGAGGTGTGTTTTCGATCCCCTACTACCTGACTCTTGACTGGTACAGTTAAAAAATTTACGCCTTACTGAAACAAATCAGTAAGGCGATTTTCGTTATACTTTTACCTTTACAACAACTTTTCTGCATAGCCTTGCAGTACCCTTTGTTGCAACTCCGGGACAGTGCAAATCATTGGGATAAAGCACCATATACTTTCCTGCTGAAAGCACAAGCGGTTCAGTTTTGCAGTTGTAGAACCACACATCATTTTCCTCTTTTGCTTCGGTGAGTTCTTTTTCAGCGGAGATGTCAGTAACACCAATAATCTCCTCACCCTCAACCATATACTGAATGTCAATATATTTCTTGTGAGCTTCAGAGATTGTCTTGTCAGGGTCGGTGTCATAGCACTGCACCATATAGAAAATGTTGTCGCCGTCAAGCTCATATATGCCAAGATCGATTTCATTGAAATCAGTTTCAGCAAGGAATTTCAACGCAGTATAAACTCTGCCGAGCCCTTTGTAGTTGTCAACATTATTGAGTGTATCAAAAATCATGGTAAGCCTTCTTTCATTTTGTTTTATATTATTTTACCACACCGATTTAAGGAAATCAAGAGACGAGAAAAAGCCCCGACAAAAGTCGGGGCTTTGAGTGTTTAAGCTTGTGGCTTATTTGCCGAAGCTGAAGAGATTTCTGAAGAAATCTGCGATTTCCTGGAAGAACTTAGCAATCTTCTGGAAGAATGAAAGGAAGCCGTTTGATGCTACACCACTATCGTCGAGAACACCGTTTTCGCCATCATCATCTGTTTCGAAGATAATATCGAAGATATCAGTGATAAGGTCGCCTACCTTTGTTTCTTCACTTGAAGCATCCTTGTTGAGTTCAGCAAGTGTGTCTTTCCACTGGTTGCTGAGCTGTTCCTTACCTGTGATAATTTCTGAAGCACCCTTATCTACACCGTAGTATACATAGTAGATTGCATAGAGAGCTGCATCCATACCAAGCTGAGTATCAGATACGCAAGTTGCAATGAATTCGATGAATGCTGCAACATACTTTTCGCCTTCAGCTGTCATACCGATTGACTTGAGAAGGTCTACGATAGCCTTCTGGTTGTTTTCGGTTGTTACGAATTCAATGAGGAGTACAAG
Organism: Acutalibacteraceae bacterium; assembly: GCA_045538095.1. Lineage (GTDB taxonomy): Bacteria > Bacillota > Clostridia > Oscillospirales > Acutalibacteraceae > UBA6857. The sequence continues at coordinate 80,066 of JAZSQU010000070.1, forward strand.
GATTGAAGTTACCATGTCAGCCTGAGCTGCCTCACCCTTCCATACCATTCTGTATGCAGTTTCTTCTGAACTGTATGAATCGTATGATTCAAGAGTACCTGCTGTAAGGTCAGCAAGAGCATCGATTTCAATACCTTCGAATGAGAAGCCGGCAACGTTGAGTTTTTCAACGAGCATATCAAAGAGCTCGTTAAATGTAAGTGTTGAAAGGTCAAGACCGATAAGTTCATAAAGGTCAACCTTAGCAATGGGTTCAATTGCGCTGAGAATTGCAAAGACTGCATTAAGTGTGTTCTTAACAACTGTATCAACACCGTTTGAGTTGATGAAGTATACAAGGTTGGGAAGAATTGCAAAGATTTCATCTGCAGGATTTGCAAGAATTACATCGAGTCTGTTAAGAAGAGGTTCGATGATTGCTGTTACGATTGCTGCGCCGCTTGCGTTTTCATCAAGAGTAGCAGGATCAACAATGTTTTCGCAGCCAAGAGCTTCAAGGAGAAGAACGATACCGTTCTTGTAGCCTTCAGCGCCGGGAAGAACAACGATGTCTTCACCTTCAAGATCAGTGAAGAATGCAATTTCTTTACCTGTAAGAATCCAGTTGAGGATGGGTCCGAGAGGATCAAGAACGTCAGCAAGAGCTGCGATAAATGCTGCCTTATCATCTGAGAACTCAGGAACTGCCTTCTCACCGATTGCTGTAAGTTCAACACCGAGAGCTTCCTTAAGAACTGCAAGGATATGACCGCCAACTACCATACCGTTTACTTCAAGACCTGCAATGCCTTCAAGAAGACCTGCGAGTGCATCACGGATAGCGATTACGTTGTCGCTGTTGTAAAGACCGCCAACAAGACCGTTAAGGAGTTCTGAAAGGTCATTTACATATTCGCCGTTGATATTGATACCAATAAGGTTAATGATGTTGTTTACAAATGTACCGAAGTTGTCAGCAATATACTGAGCTTCTTCTCTTGTGTAGTTTTCACCGTAAACAACGTTTTCAATGTCTTTACCGTCGATGGGTGAGAATACATAGCCTGAATCAGCCTTGTCTTCATACTGCCAATTCATACCCTGAACTTCAGCAGCTTTAACATTGAGAACAGCAAGAATTGCTGTATAAATGTCTTCGCCGATGAGTTCCTTAAGAGCAGCTTCATTGTCTGCGTCTTTAACGAAGATAAGAACTGTTGTAAGAAGAATTGTGATAACATCCTCTGCAGGAGCACTCATTTTGTAGATGTATTCGCCCTTTGAAATTGTACCTGTGCAGAAGTCTACGAGAACAGCTTCTACAGCTTCAAGGTCAAGATCTGTGAGACCTTCTACGATTTCAACAACGTTAGCGAGTGAAAGGTTTGCAAGGTCAATACCGATAAGCTCTGTAAGATTTACATTGAGACCGAATGTTGCAAGCTTATCAAGAAGTGCATTTACGGGCTTGAGAAGGTTGTCAACTGCAACGCCTGCACCGTTTGCGTTAAGGAAGTAAATGAGGTTGGGAAGAAGTTCAAGAACTTCGTCAACGGGAGCTTCAAGGATTTCTTCTGCTCTTGCAGCAAGTGCACCAAGCACATTTACTACTGTTGCTTCTTCAGGAAGTTCACAACCAAGAGCTTCGAGAACGAGTGCAAGACCCTTTTCGTAGCCAAGGCCACCGTTGATAACGATTGTGTCGTTACCGTCTGTCTTCTTAGCGAATCTGTAGTCGTCGCCGAAGAAGAGCCAGTTAACAAGACCGCCTGCATATGTGTCAAGTACGTTTGCAAGTTCAGCTGCAAAGTCGCTGATTGAGTTGATTTCAGCTGTGCATGTGTAAGCCTTGAGACCTGCAAGGTCAACACCAAGGAGGTAACCAGCTGTGTTGATGAGGTTTTCATCAATGTCAGCAAGGAGACCTGTGATAAGACCAATGAGTTCATTGATTGTATCAGCGTTGATGTAATCGCTGATGAGGCTGTTGAGAAGAGCACCAACGTTTTCTTCTTCTGAAACCATTGCTACAACTTCGTCAACGATTTCTGCAAGGTTATCTGCAACATACTGTGCTGCACCCTGAGTCCAGTTGTTGGGATAATCGAGAGCTGCAAGTGTGTTGGGAAGAGTTGTTTCGCCGTTTACATAGCTGTTGAACTCTTCTTCTGAATCGAACCAGTACATCCAGTTGGGTGTGCCGTAAGCGATTTCAACTGATGCGAATACTGAACCGATTGAAGCAATAATGCCGTCTGTCTTGAGGAGTTCATCAAGCTTTTCAGCATTTTCCTTAACAGTTGCCCATTCGAGAACGAATGAAAGAACTACTGTAAGAAGATCAGCCTGGTTGAAGTCTGCAGTGTATGCACCCTTCTTCCATGTGCTTTCGAGTGCTGATGCTGAATCGTATTCAACACCGATGTCTTTAGCTACATCATAGATAACCTGCTGAAGAGCTGAAAGGTCAAGACCAAGGAGGTCGTTGAGGAGACCGAAGATGAAGCTCCAGTTAAGGTTCTTAAGGTCGAGACCAAGAGGTTCCTTAACGCCGTCCTTATCAAGGTCAACTTCGATACCTGCAAGAAGTTCTGCAAGGTTTACATTGTAGATGGGTCTGATTGTGTCAAGAAGTGCATAAACAGGAGCGAGAAGCTTATCAACACCCTGTGAAAGTGCATTACTTGAGAGATAGTAGATTACGCCGGGAAGCATATCAATAATTGTATAGATAGCACCGTCTTTTTCTACTGCGGGATCGTTAGTTGTGAGCTTGTTGATTACGCCAACAAGACCGTTAAGTGTAAGTGCAAGTGTGTCTGCGCCGTCTGTGTAAGCTGCAGGAGCTGCACCAAGAGCCTCAAGAAGAGGAATGATTGCATTGTCATAGCCGTTGTAGCCCTGAAGTGTGATTGCACTGTCGATAAGAGTAAGGTCCTTACCGCCAAGGATGAAATCAAGAACGGGCTTAAGAGGATTGAGAAGGTTTGCAAGAGCAGCTGCAAATGTTGCAGCATCTGTTACACCCCAATCATAATCGTCTGCAAGATCTGCATACTGAGCGAAAACTGAAAGGTCAATGCCAAGTTCATCCTTGATGAGCTTGTTGATATCAATCGGGAGTGCTGCTTCGCCGTCATCACCTGCAAGAAGTGCGTTGATGTCAAGCTTGCCGAGAAGTTTAGCGAGTTTAGTTACGGTTTCGTTTGTAAGGAAGCCGCCGAGAAGGTCTGAAAGCTTTTCTTCAACATTGATGTCAAGGCCTGCCATTGAGAAGATAGCATTGAGGAGACCTTCAAGGTTGTTGTAGAGATATTCAGCCTTATCTTCTGTCCAGTCATTGCCGGGGTTGAGATAAATTTCTGTTGCTGAAGTTGTGTCGATAGGTGTGCTCTTTGAGCCGTCATACCAGAAGTATTCACCAACATCGTATTCAACCTGGTTAGCGAGTTCAACGATTGCAGCAATTACATTGCCGACATTCATTTCATCAAGGTTAAGTGTTTCGTAAATAACCTTCTTAATGCCTGCCATCTTTTCTTCGTCAGGAACTTTTTCGCCGTTTTCATCTTCCTTACTCATGAAGAGACCGAGAAGTGATGTGAGAGTAGCTTCATCCTTAACTGCGTTAAGAAGGTATGAAAGGAGATAATAGCCTACATCAGCCTTGTCAGCTGTGATTGAGTAAGCCTTACCTGTGCCTTCAAGACCTGAGTAAATGTATGCAGCTCTTGATGTATCAATCTTATCGAGTGAACCGAGAGTTGCAAGAGTTGCCTGGTCAATTGCGGGAATGCTGAGACCGAAGTTTGCAAGAAGTGTGTTAAGACCGCCTACGAACATATCTTCCTTAAGCATCTTATCATCTTCATAACCGATGAGCATGTCACCAACCTTAACGTCAGCACCGTCAGCAAGAACTGAACCTACAAGGTTTGCACTTGCGTCGTAAGTGATTTTTGTCTGAAGCATGTTGAGCATGGGCTTAGCCATACGGAATGCAAGAGCATAAACAAGGTTGGGAAGAATGCCGAGAAGTGTGTCTACAGGCTTGTCACCAAGTGTATTGAGGAAGGTGAAGATGGGTTTGAGAATCTGCTCAAGAACGTATGCTACGTCTGTGCTTCCGTTAATCTGGCTTACCGGTGTGTAAGGAACGCCGAGAAGTTCATAGATGGGCACGAGCATATTTGCATAACCCTGGTTAGCCTCTGAACCGAGCTGAAGAGCAACGTTAAGTGTAATGTTAATAATAATGTTTACACTACCTGTTGCAATTCCTTCAACCGGTGCAGGTTGCCAGGGAACGTTTGTGATAAGAGTTGTAAGAAGGGGAAGAAGACCTGCTGTTGCATCTTCAAATGCCTGATAGAAGAAAGCATCAAACTGTGCCTGTGTGATTTCACCTGCATCAAGCTTTTCCTTCTGTTCTGCTACGCCCCATGAGAGCTTAAGTTTTTCGCCGTTTTCGTAGTCAACGATAGCTGATGATTCCCAAGCATCTTTTTCACCGCCGGCTGCCTTAAGCATAGCAATATTATCAGCATACTTTGTGCCGTAGCCGAGTTCTTCAAGCTTTGCACCAAGAAGGTCGGGATAAAGCTCAAAGTTACCTGCGTCAAGAATATCATGAAGGCTCTTTACATATCTGACTCTTACGTCAATGCCTTCGTATGCAACCGTAATGGGAAGAGTTGCCCAAACCTTATTGAACTCGTTAAGAACGAGAGGATAAAGCATCTTAACAACTGTGTTGATGAAATCGTCTGTGAAGAGCATACCCTTAATAAGGTCTGTAAGTGTTGCACCGAGGTCAAACTCTGCGCCGGGTTCTGCGTCTGGATTGAGAAGACCGCCGAGAAGGCCGCCAACAAGGTCACTTGTGATAATCTTATCGAGAGCTGTGATAAGGTTATTCATTTCAGCTTCTGTTACAGGATCATTAGCTGTCTTGAGCTCGTCGCCTTCCATAGGAATACGATCGTCATACTTGATTTCAGTCTTTTCATAGTCGGGGAAACCGAAGGTTGAAGCATAAGCGTTCCAGATTTCATAGATACCGCCTACCTTCATAAGCTCGTTATATCTGTCAATTGTTTCCTGAGTGATATAACCTGCCTTACCTGCAGCCTGAAGGTCAGTTAAGATATTGGCTTCGATTGCAACCATAACTGCACTGAGCTTAAGGAAGGAGTCAACCTTAAGAGCTGTGGGCCTGCCCATTTCTACATAGAGATCATATGCAGCGTTTACTTCGTTTGTGAAGCGGTCTGCAAGAGTCTTGTAGAGGTTTTCAATCATATCTGTTGCTGAAGCTCTGATTGCTGAAAGAAGCTCATCAGCTCTTGCCGCACCAACATTTGCAACTACTTCGTTGTAAAGAGTTGTAAGGTCTGCATTCTGACCCTTAGCTTCATTGATCTTATCCCAGAGACCTGCAGTGCTGAGATCGATGAATGACTTGTCAGCATTTTCTGCAAAATAGAGAACTGCTGCATTGATTTCACACTTGAGAGCTTCTCTGAGGTCAACGAGGTATGCTGAACCTGAAGTATAAACAGAGTTAACTACCTGTGAGCTGTAATCATCGATTGCGTTGATGAAACCGCAAAGTTCTGAATAAACGATTGTCTGAGCTTCTGTTTCAAGGTCAGCATAATTATCTTTATATGTATTGTAAAGAGCATCTGCATTATCCTTTGAAGCCTGAAGGTTATAAGCTACTACGTTGTCATAGAAGTTTGTGTAGTATGTTTCATCAATGTAATTGTAATCAACGAGGTATTCATAGATTGAACCACCGGTAAGGAGGTAATCACGGTAAGCCTTGAAGGTTGCGAAATCTTCAACGAGCTTAACCTGTGTAGCTGAACCTGCTGCACCGAAGTTGTCATACTGGAACACACCGTAATCCGGGTTAGCGTCTACGAAATCGTTCCATGCATCAACTGTGGGCATGTACTCCTGGAAAGCCTTAGCTGAATCAACTGATGCATAAGTGTTGGCAACAGCTGCAGCATAGTCAGCATAGAGAGCATCGTATGTCGACTGTGAGCCACAATAGGTTATAGCATTTGCCCTTGCTGTTTCAAACTCTGTAACTCTGCTATCAGCAGTACCTGCATTTACTCTTTCGAGCCACTGTGCATAAGTAATGCTTGTGAAGCTGTTGATTTCAGCGATGTGAGCGTCAACCTTTGACTTCATTTCTGAGTTTGTCGCGCTTGTTGAGGGAGGGTCGATTGCATAATCTACCGGCCAAATCTGATGATGGTAATGGTGAGTTGTACCGCAAGTAGTTGTTGTATCCCATGTGAGGCTACCCATTGTTACAACGTACTGAACAGCCATTTCAGCTGAAGACTCAACATTTGCTGCCTTACCGATCTGAGCAAGGTAACCCGTGTAGTCGCTTGTTGAAAAGGTGACTGTGTTTACCCAAGTACCCACACCATTTGAACCGTTGTTGTCGGCATGAGCTGTTGCACCATCCATATGGTAAATATTACCAAGGAAGGTTGATACATTGGTGTCAAATGTAACCTGCAGCTTTTCGAGATTAGCTTTAAGACCGTTATAAAGGTCCTGGGCATTTTTACCAACGCAAGCAGCCTGCTGGTCAGTCTTTTCGTTGCCGTCTGTACCGTTTGAGAAACCAACTGCTACTTCCCAAGCCTCTGTTTGCTTCATTGCACCGTCAACAAGACGGAGAAGTTCAGCTGCCTGCTTGAAGTTTTTGTAGTTTGCGAATGTGATTTCTGTTTTCTGCGCTAATTTGCTACCGCTCTTGGTGCCTTTACCAAGAAGGGCAAGTGTGTCAGCGTATGCACCGTCTTTAAGCTTGTCAGCAAGCTGCTGAGTGTAATCAACATCTTCAGCTGAAGCAGTAACGAATGTACCGAAGCACACGCTCATGCTTGTCATCATCATGACAAGGGCAAGAAGCACACTAAGGAGCTTCTTAGAAGTTTGTTTAACTTCTCTTTTTGTTACTAACATGTTTTTTCCTCCATATAGAATTATTTTTTTTGTTCTGCATTCAGAACAGGGGTTACAAATAAAATATCGCCTCCCAGTCATATTCTCTCTTTATTTAAAGTTTTAAACAAAACCAAAATAAACCAGATTACTTTTTATTATTTTCTCTTTTTGTGGTGTACAATGTTTTTATCGTTTCTGTGCTTGAATTTTTCCCATTTGTCTGCCATTGTCTTGTAACTCTTGTCAATAAAAGCATAAGTTCCGGCTTCAAGAGCAGCAACCTTTTCTGATCTGAGAAGAAGTATCCACACAATTGAGCACACTATAACAACAACGCACCAGAACTGCCAGAAAGTCATACCCAGCATTATGTGTCGCATTTCTTCATATTTATAGTATCTCATAAACTCCCAGAAGAAACGTGTCACGGAATATACTGCTGCAGTTACGGGATAAAGCGAGCCTGATATGTATTTTTTACATCTGAAACCGTACCAGAAGCAAAAGCCTACAACAAACAACATTGTGATTGACTCGAACAGCTGAGACGGGAACATTGTCAGTTCAAATCTCGGATTGTACAAACCGAAGCTACACTCTCTGCCTGCACAGCACCCTGCCATAAAGCAACCGAACTTTGCGCAGGTAAGGATAATGAAAATTCCCGGAGCAAGCAAGTCAATGATTTTTCTCCACGGTTTACCCGCAATCAGAGCAAAGGCAGTCATAATAAGCGGTGTGAACACAACTGCGCCGAAAATTGCAACAGAAGAGCCTTCGGCATCATATTCCGAAATCGCTTTCGTGTAAAAATCACCCATTTTCATAGCTCCGTAAACACCTGCGCCATAGGTGATAAGAGTAAAAATGACAGCCGTACTCTTTTTCAGCTCGTATTTTTTGTATGTACGAAGATTTACAAGCATCATAATTATAAATCCAACAAGGTACATAGCATAGTACGCATAATCACTACCTTTAAACACGTATCGTCCTCCTTTCTTTACACCCTATTAGTGTTATGGCTTATCTGCTCTCTTCATAGGGGCACTAAGCCAATATATTATTTGTACATTAACTCTACCACAAAATAAGTTTTTTTACAAGACATAAATAGAAAAAATATGAAAATTTAATATTTTTTTATGCGTTTTTCTGAAAAAAACGGAGCCGGGTTTGTTTTTCGTTCATATTTCAAACTGTCGCACAAAAAAATTAGCGACACTTCCAAGCCGAGTGTCGCTGAACCGTTATTGCATTTATTTATACCTTCTCTTTCTTCTCCGGTATCACAAAGATAAACACAAGTGAACTGAGAAGAAGCATCAGAGGATAGAACAGGTTACGGATAATTTCAAAGGCTGAAATTGTATATCCGAGAGTAGTCACCGTTGAAACAGCAACGAGAATCTGTGCACCGTAGGGAAGGAAGCCCTGGAAGATGCAAGAGAAGGTGTCGAGAATTGAGGCAACCTTCTTATTCTTTATGCCGTAATCCTTTGCCATTTCACTTGCTATGGGGTTAGCCATTACAATTGCAACTGTGTTGTTGGCTGTGGCAATATCCATAAGTCCAACAAGAAGACCAATACCGAGCTGACCGCCTTTTTTGCCCCTGAAAATACGGCGGATACCCGTAAGCAGAGCCTCAAAGCCTCCGTTATGCTTGATGAGAGCACAGAGACAGGCAACAAGAACAGCTACCATAGAGGTTTCAAACATACCCGAAGCACCTGTGCCCATATTACCCATAAGCTCGACGAAAGTCACACTTCCCGTGGCAAGCATAATGATACTGCCCGAAACGATACCGATGAGAAGAGTAAGGAATACGTTAACACCTGCGATACCGCTTATAAGCACGAGAACATAGGGGATAATCTGCACCAGGTTATATTCATTACT
>JAZSQU010000024.1:0-34749 GCA_045538095.1 Acutalibacteraceae bacterium
GCGCCTCAGCTTTGGTATATCTAAGATGCCTTAAATATACGTTATGCGGTATTAGCAGTCGTTTCCAACTGTTATCCCCCTCTGAAAGGCAGGTTACTCACGCGTTACTCACCCGTCCGCCACTAAGTCATAAAAGCTTCACTCCGAAGAGATCCACTTAAATGCTTCGTTCGACTTGCATGTGTTAGGCACGCCGCCAGCGTTCGTCCTGAGCCAGGATCAAACTCTCTAAAAATTGTATTAAGACAGCCTTAGCTGTTCTAATCATTTTCAGAGCTTTGTTCGCTCATTCGTCATTGCTGACGTTTCTTTTATACTTCGCTATTTCAGCTTCCGTATTACTGTTTGAAAAGTACTTTTTAAAACTCTTCGTTTGATAGTATCTTCTACTATCGAATCTCGGGTTCCTTTTCTTATCTCGTTGTTTAATTTTCAAGGTCCAATCGCTATCCTCTTGCGAAAGACAGCTCAAAGAGTATATCACATCCGATATCCTCTTGTCAAGACTTTTCTAAAACTTTTTTAAGTTTTTTTCTTGACCTTTTTCGCCATCCCTCAGATATTTCCGCGGGAAAGCTTGTTTATATTATCACCTCTTTCATCTTTTGTCAACAGTTTTCCACAAGTTTTTTTGTTTTGATTCTACTTTGTGTACACCTTGCCGTGTGTTTTGCGTTTACGCGTAAAAAGTACGGCACCCCCTGAAGAAGTGCCGTACATCGGTAAACCTTATTTCATAATCTTATTAAGTGTAAGATTCATTTGTTTTGTCAGTTTCGTGAAACCGTCTTCAAGATATGTTGATTTTGGCTTTTCTCTGAGGCCTGCAGCAATCATTGCATTTTCAAGATTTTTTTCTACCTCAGTCCATTTGGCTTCGTCAATGATTGTGTTTTCTTTTTCTGCGTTAACTGCTGCAATTGCATTTTCAATTGCTGTGCAGTTTTCCTCGCCGAGTGTTGACTTATCAGCTTTATTGTAATCGTCTATCATTCCGTCAACGTTACGGACGTATCTTTCACCGTTGTACTGAGGATAAGCAGCTGGATTTGAATATACATCAATCATATTGTCGTCAATCATAAGCTCGGTTGCGAGTGAAAGACATACATCATTATGCTGAAGCTGCTCGTGGGACTGACCCTTGAAGTACCAGGTTGTGCAGGGTAGCAGTCCAGTTGTTGGGTCAACCATTCCGTCGGGTGAAAGGTGATTGTGTCCGGGCTTGTTACAGTATGTACCCTTTGCCACATAGCCGTCGCCTAAGGTTGTGCCGAGATCTGCGAATGTTGCTCCCATTGAAGTTGATGTACACTGAATGATACCGTCTGAGTTGCAGGTTTTATAGCCTGATACGAGCGGGAACATCTGATAGTCGTAGCACACAACATCGTAGACACTTGCGCCCTTGCTGATAAGCTCGTTCTGATTCTTTTCAAAATCGGCTCTGTGCTGCATAAAGGCATCTACCTTATCTCTGATAACTTTATGTTCATCGTCAGAGAGCCACTTTTCTCTTGCGGCAAGATAATACTTTGTGGGGCAGGTTGCCCAGAGCTGAGTTGTGTTTCTGATTGCAGTTTCAACTGCACCGTCAACTAATGCGTAAAGTGCAGTTTTAAGAATATTCTTGGGGAGAAGGCGCAGAAGCATATTAACAAGGTAAGTTGTGTAGCTGTCGCCCATAAGCATACCGAGTAAATCAAAGTAAAGAGCTTCGTCATCCTCAATACTGAGATCACCTGCCAGAAGTCCGCCGACTATATCCGAACCGTCAATTGCAGGAACAACATATACTATATTTTTAATGATGTCGTAATCTTCCTTATACATTCCGAGATAGGAAACTGCAACTGAGCCACCAAGGCTGATGGGGCAGAGATTTATCTTCTTTGCTCCTGTTTTGGGAATAACCACATTATGAATGTATTCGTGAAGGCTCTTTGTGTTGGTTTCAATGTCGCCCAGTGAGTCATAACCGAAATAGAAAACCTTATCTTCGCCGATGATTTGTCCGCACTTCTGAACGGGAATACGGCTATAGCAGAATTCTTTCATTTCAGGTGTCATTTCAGCCATTGAACCTCTGAAGCAAGGCACTTCAATATTATTGATATAGTTACCTTCATTATCCTTATGTATTGCGAAAAGTAACTCTGCAGCACCTTTTTTCATAACGTCGGCAAGGCCTAAATCCCGTCTGAGAATCAGCGAGCCGAGAAGTTTCGGCAGAATTGTTTTAAGTGCTGCTTCAACGTTAACCTCAAGAGGCCAGCCGTTGAGATAACTGCCATCTGCAGCCAGCTGACGGTTACCGTTTTCGTCAAGAACGTAGGTATCGTTCTGACCGATACCGTGAACAAGCACTACAGGTGTTTCATAATCGTATGAAGGAACATAACTGCTTTCTTCAGCGGCAGTAGCACCAAATGGCACAACCGAAACAAGCATCAGAACTGCAAGTAAAACGCTGAGTATTCTTTTTGTTTTCACCGTAATCTCTCCCGTCATAAATTAATATTTGTATTTACCCTCGGCAACCTTTTTAAGGTGAGCACCGTAGGTGGACTTGCCGTATCTTTCGGCTGCCTTAAGAAGCTTTTCGCTGTCAATCCAGCCCTTGATATAAGCAATCTCCTCAGGAGCAGAAATCATTATTGACTGTCTGCTTTCAACCATACGCACAAAATCTGACGCATCGCTTAGGCTTTCCATTGTACCCGTATCAAGCCACGCAAAGCCTCTGCCGAGAAGTTTTACTGAAAGAGCATTCTCTTTAAGGTAACGCACATTGAGGTCGGTTATTTCATACTCCCCTCTTGCACTTTTCTCAATGCTCTTTGCAAAGGACGCCACTCTGTTATCATAGAAGTAAAGTCCCGTTACGCAGTAGTTTGACTTTGGATTCCTCGGCTTTTCCTCAATTGAGATAACGTTCTGATTTTCGTCAAACTCAACAACACCGAAACGCTCAGGGTCCTCAACATAATATCCGAATACGGTTGCAATACCCCTTTCTGCATTTTCCTTTGCTTCAAGAAGAGTTTTTGTAAAACCGTTACCGTAAAAAATATTGTCACCAAGCACCATTGCACAGCAATCGTCTCCGATAAACTCTTCACCGATAATAAAAGCCTGGGCAAGCCCGTCAGGTGAGGGCTGTTCTGCATAAGAAAGGTTGATACCGAGATTCTGTCCGTCACCTAAAAGTCTTTTGAAGTTGGGCAGATCCGTAGGAGTTGAAATAATAAGAATATCCTTAATGCCTGCCAGCATAAGAGTTGAAAGCGGATAATAAATCATAGGCTTGTCATAAACGGGAAGAAGCTGTTTTGACATTACCATAGTGAGTGGATAAAGTCTTGTTCCCGAACCGCCTGCAAGAATAATTCCTTTCATAGTGTTTCTCCTTTTTTATTTATTGTTATAGTCTGCGTACTCCAATATGTTTCTGCAGCAGAACAGTATTATACCTGATACCGGCACATTTATAAGTGCTATAGCAAAATAGGCAAATTCAAGGTTAAAGGGAAGATACGTTCCCAGTACTGCGCCCAATATAATTGCAGGCAGCGAAAACACTGCAATAAGCAGGAAATATACCGTTATTACAAAAAGCTTTTTGTCACTTGACCCGAAAAAGCGCTGAAGAATAAGATTAATTCCGATAAACAGAAAACCAAAGGATATTCTTGCAACTATCATTCCGATAATTTCAGCTATGCTGAGCTTCAGAATAAGATATACCGGCACAAAGCACAGTATACTTTCAACTGTAATTGCAGGAAACTGTTCCCTTAATATATTGAAAAGCTTTTTAGAATTTTTCTCGGGTATAAGATAGACGTAAGGCTGAAGAAGCTCCTTTGCCCATCTGCCCGTACCTACACCGATTGTAAGCATATAAACGTTCAGCACAAAAATTCCGAGAGGCTCGGGCATCACATAACAGTACACTGCAGTAAGCAGGGTAAAAACAATTGTAATTCCGCTTACCATAAAGGTACGGCTGCGTCTGTTTTCTATTTTATGCTTTTCATGAAAAGCCGAAGCGCCAAAACCTTTTCCTAAACCTGTTTTGCCAACCTTTACGTTTCTCGGCGCATTTTCCTGAGCTTTGCCTTCTTTTCTTGCAGTAATAGCCGTAAAGGAAACCTCTGCACTTTTAAGCACGTCCTCGTAAAAATCCTTTGCGGTAAAATACACCACAGCGTAAAAAATCATGCAGAACAAAACAGCATAAACAATTCCGTACAGAACGAGTTTTACGTCAGATGAAATAAGGCCTTCGGCCAAAAGACTTATCATTCCGCTGACGGGAAAGGATTTGAAAATTGCCGTGCCTGAAACCGTAACGAGATTCTGCAGATTGATACCGCCAAGAGTAATACATTTATATATAAGCAGTAAAACGTAGACACCGATTACAGAATAGAAAATAATTTTTGCTGTAAGGCACTTTTTGTCGTCGGAGCTTGTCAGAGAATAAATCAGCATTGCCAGCATTTGGGAAAGAAAAACCGTAATTCCGTAGCCTACAAGAATAAACACCAGCGTGGAGAACCCTACTCCGTAGGTGCTTCTTACAAGAGCAGACTGATACAGTATAAAAATTCCCAGAGTGAGCGACCGTCCCAACTGACCTAACAATCCGTAAAAAAGTACGGTTGTGTTTTTAAACGGTGAAACAAAAAGCAGGTTTACATCGGCCATTGAAAAAATTGAGGCACCGTTGGAAAATCCGTTTTTGCTCACAAGCACAAAGACTGCCGTATAAAGAAGCATCACTGCAGAATAAAGTTCATTAATATTCCTGAACTCATCATAGTGCGTAACTTCAGATGTGAAAGCCGTAAACCCTATAAGCAAAACAAAAATCAGAAGCAAGATAAGCTGCGACGGCTTTTTTACAATTTCAAGAAAACGGTTTTTGAATTTTTTTACTATAAGATAAGAAAGGGCTTTCATCCTGCTTCACCGCTTTCCGTAATTCTGAAAAACAGCTCTTCAAGAGTTTCACCGTCAGTGTCTGTGCTTTTCTTTTCGGCAACAAGCTTTCCCTTTGCCATTATATATGCAGTGTCCCAGAAGTCCTCAACGCTGTCCAACATATGGGTACTGATAAGCACCGAAGCACCCTTGTTTTTAAGCTCAAGAAAAACTTCCTTAAGCTGTTTTATTGCGTGGGGATCAAGACCCACCATAGGCTCGTCGAAAATTACAACCTGAGGTTTGTGCACAAGGGCACAGCAGATTGAAAGCTTTTGCTGCATACCCTTTGAAAGCTCTTTGCCCAGCTTATTCTTTTTATCAATCATTTCAAAACGTGTAAGAAGCTCGTCGCCGTATCCGTCGTCTTCCATTTTATACGCTCTTAAAATAAATTCAAGATGCTCACCTACTGTAAGCATATCGTAAACCGCAGGCATTTCAGGGATATAGCCTATAATTGATTTTGCCTCAAGGCTTTTATTTTTATATCCGTCAAGAGTGATTTCACCGCTGAAGCGCAAAAGTCCGGTGATACACTTTATAATAGTTGACTTACCTGCACCGTTAGGGCCGAGAAGTACTGCGATTTCGCCTTTATCAACTTTAAAGCTAACATTGTCATTAGCCGTTATTTTTCCGAATTTCTTTGTTACAGAACTTACATTCAGCATTTTGAACCACCTTTGAATTTATTCATCTGTTTACTTTCAGCTTATTTTACCACAAGTTTCTATGTTTGAACAGATAATTTTAAAAATATTCAAACTTATGTACAATTAAAGTCATCATGATAATTATAATACATAGTGTTGCATTCTTTCGTAAAATAGTGTATAATGAAGTTAAAGTCCTATAAAGGAGATGTAAAAATGGCAGAAAACGCAGACGGCCGCAGAGTAAAAATGACAAAAGCCCTTCTTAAGGCAAGTCTTATTGAGCTTATGAAAACCAAATCCATACATACTATAAGTATAAAAGAAATCTGCACAGGTGCTGATATAAACAGAAGTACTTTTTACAGACACTATAACACTCAGTATGATCTTTACGATGAAATTGTGCACGAGCTTCTTGCGGCTCTCATTGACGCTTACACAACTTCAAGAAGCAACGGCGACACTCTTCAGGATTCAATTGCAGCAGTACTCGAGGTTTCTGAAAAAGAAAGAGAGGTCTGCCTTGTAATTCTCAGTGATAAAGGTAATGTTACTATGGGCGAATCCTTTGTAAAGGCTATTTCTCCTGTGGTTACTGATGATATGAGTGAGCTTTCGGTTTATCTTTTCCAGTTTATGGCTGCCGGTCTTGCAAATATCGTATGGACTTGGCTCAACAAACCGGTAAGACAGTCTCCTCAGGAGCTGGCTTCACTTATGTCCTCAATGATGAAGCGCGGAATTTACAAAACCATTATCCGTCAGGCTGCAAGAGAAGGCAAGCTGAAAGATTTGAAGTTTTAATAAAAAAATCAGCAAGCAGGGTTAAATCGCCTTTGACTTGCTGATTTTTTTACTTATTTACAGAAACATTCTACATAATGGTCGATAGCTTCGTCGATTACTCTTATTGCTTCTTCTCTTGCACCAACTTCATTAACGGCTGTGGTCTTGTTTTCAAGATTCTTGTAAACTGTGAAGAAGTGACGCATCTCTGCAAAAATATGCGCAGGAAGCTGGTCAATATCTGTATACATATTGTAGTTAGGGTCGTTAAAGGGAATTGCAATAATCTTTTCGTCGTTTCTGCCGTTGTCAATCATAGAGATAACGCCTATGGGATAAGCCTTCACGAGAGTGAGGGGCTCAATAGGCTCAGAGCAGATAAGAAGCACATCAAGAGGGTCACCGTCATCGCCGTAGGTACGGGGAATAAAGCCGTAGTTTGCGGGGTAGTGAGTTGAGGTGTGCAGAATTCGGTCCAGCATAAGAAAACCTGTTTCCTTATCAAGCTCATACTTTTTCTTGCTGCCCTTTGAAATTTCAACAACGCACATAAAGTTTTCGGGATGTATTCTTTTCGGTGATATGTCATGCCAGATATTTGACATATTTTCCCCTCCTTTTTATTTTCTGAGGTTAATTATATCACCTCAAAATCAAAAAGGCAAGAGATTTTTAAAGGTACAATTTAGAATGTGAAATAGAACTCCACTCCGTCTTTCACATTTTTGTAGCCGTACTCATAACCGTGAGCTTTGAAAATCTCAGCACAGATAGGAAGTCCCATACCCGTTGAAGTGCCGTCTTTTGTTCGTGCCGCACTGCCTCTTGAAAGAATGTTCCAGAGGTCTTTTTTTATTTCTTCGGGTATTCCCTCCGAGGTGTTATAAACCGAGAAGGTTTTTCCGTCAAGAGTCACAACCACTTTCTTTTCACCCGTGGCATACTTTATGGCATTTGAAAGATAGTTGTCCACCGCCATTGAAATAAGGTCACGGTTGCAGTTGATTTCGCTCTTCTTTGTAAGAAGAACAACTTCCATTTGAACGCCTTTTGTTTTTGCAAAGACTTTGTATTTTTCCGTTTCCGTGAGGACGATTTCAGCAAGGTTACATTTTTCTTTTTGCACCTTGTCAGCATTTACCAGTCTATTATACTGCAGAAGATTTGTTACAATTGAGTTCATTCTCACCGCCTCGTCATAGACGGATTTTATGTACTCCTCGTTCTTTTCAGGCGCAACGTTTTCCATTACGCATTCGCACTGATTCTGAATTACTGCAAGGGGTGTTTTCAGCTCGTGGGCAGCGGCTGAGGTGAAGGCACGTTGTGACCTTGTCATCTGCTCATTTTTGTTATAAAGTTTCGTCGCAACTCTGAGAGCAACCAGATAAGCAATCGCAAAAAGTATTCCCTGCAGCACCATTGACACAACAAAGTATTCGTTAGTGAAGGTTTCAACATATTCGTTATAAGCAGGACCTATAAATATGTAGGTGTAGTTTTTATAACCTGATCCTCCACCACGTTGTACATTTGAATTGTATCCGTTATTTCCTACGCCTAAAAATGATTCACTGATAGTACTATTTGTTTCTACTGTTTTTCCGTTATTTATTATTTTCTCAAGTTGAAGCTCCATCATTTTATAAAGATTTGCAGTGTAGCCTTTTTGCTGAAGATTGTAACTGTGGTAAACGAGGAAATCTCCATCCCTTACATTAACAGTAATATCACTTTCATTATCAGTAATTTTAACCGTCTTGTAATCTTCCATCCGACCTGTTCCAACTGTCATTTCAACCGGTATATATTTACCGTCTTCTATCGAAAACGACATTTTACTAAGATTTACCTGGCTGCTGTTCAGTTCATCAGCAATACGGAAAAGTTCTTCTTTAATTTCATCTGTCAAATAAGATTCAATATCAACATAGTTATATTCATCGGTTTCACTCTTATGAAAATATACTATATTTTTGCTTCTTACTACAATTTCATCGGTTTCATTATCTACCAACGCAAATAGTGTAGGATGATTCCGGTCAAATAGATATGTCATACGATAAAGCAACTCTTCAAAATCTTCCGAAGTATAAAACTGACCGTCTTCAAGATTTTCCAGAAAGCTATGAACATCTTCCTGCATCTGCAGTGAATATGAATTACCTACCCTCATTTCGTCATCTTCTGAAAGATTCCATGACATAAATGCAAAGGTAAGAGCCGACAAAAAATACAGCACCACAAAGCAAACCGTTATAATAAATAGCAGTTTACGTTTTTTCATATCTTTCTCCTCCTTTTACAGATTGCAAGCTCGACTTTTATTGTGCAACGAAATAAAACTCCACACCATCTTTCACATTTCTGTAGCCGTAATCATAGCCGTGGGCTTTAAAAATCTCAGCACAGATAGGAAGTCCCATACCGCTTGAAGTGCCGTCTTTTGTTCGTGCCGCACTGCCTCTTGAAAGAATGTTCCAGAGGTCTTTTTTTATTTCCTCAGGTATTCCCTCTGAGGTGTTATAAACCGAGAAGTTTTTACCGTCAAGAGTCACAACCACTTTCTTTTCCCCTGTGGCATACTTTATGGCATTTGAAAGGTAGTTGTCCACCGCCATTGAAATAAGGTCACGGTTGCAGTTGATTTCGCTCTTCTTTGCAAGGAGAACAACTTCCATCTGAACGCCCTTTGTTTTTGCAAAGGCTTTGTATTTTTCCGTTTCCGTGAGAACAATTTCAGCAAGGTCACATTTTTCCTTCTGCACCTTGTCGGCATTTACCAGACGGTTATACTGCAGAAAGCTACTTACAATTCCGTTCATTCTCACCGCTTCATCGTAGACGGATTTTATGTAGTCCTCATTCTTTTCAGGTGCGACGTTTTCAATTATGCACTCGCACTGATTCTGAATTACTGCAAGGGGTGTTTTCAGCTCGTGAGCTGCAGCTGAGGTGAAGGAGCGAAGAGATTTATTGAGCCTTTCGTTTTTGTCGTAGAGCTTTGAGGCTGCGAGTATAACTACACCGTAAACGAGAGTGAACAGAACAAGAATGATTATGAGCGATTCTGTGAAAGATGTATATTTTAATGTATCGTAATAACGACTATGGGTTGAAGCAATGCACATTACATAAGTTTTATCTCCGATTTCCCTAAGACCGCAATAATAAGCCTCTTTGCTGCCTGTAAAACCGCCTCCGCCGTTTTTGTATTTACCTGCCTTTACTTCTTCAGCTTTTTCAGCAATAAAGTTTCTCAGCCATTCGTAATATCTGTGGTTAAAGTGACTCTCATCAGGTTCATAGATTGCGTAACCAATGTTACTTTCCCCATCATGACCATCTATTATTAAATCAGGTTTTTCATCAGAAAAGCGAATTTCACGGGTTTCACCGTCATAAGAACTAAGCAACATCGAAATGATTTCAAAATTTTCTTCAGATTCTTTAAGTTCAATCTTTGCAATCTCTACATAACTACCATTTCCCGATTCTTCAAGTTCGAGAAAAACATTCTTCACTTCAGTAGTCATATATTTATCAGCATTGAAACTAACTTTTCTTCTGTGTTCGCTTTTGTCTATATAGCTTATACTGACAACGCTAGACGACTGTTCAACAATTTCACCGGTTTCAGGGTCAATAAGTGCATAAATGGTCGGGGTTAATCTTATAGTGTTACTATTTATTGCTCCCATTAAACTATTGAAGTTCATTGCATCTTCAAATCTGTTGTATGTGAGATTATATATATTGATGTTATTATTGATATTGCTATTCATAAGTTGATAATTTCCAACGAAATTCAACGACGGTATATAAGCATAAAAAAGCATTACTGATGTAATAATCATTATTACCGCAAATGCAAGCGATATAAAAGCCGCTAACTTTTTCTTCGTCATAATTATTCCTCCTTTTTTGGATTGCAAAGTTCAGCTTTTATTGTGCAGTGAAATAAAATTCCGCTCCGCCTTTCACATTTTTGTATCCGTACTCATAGCCGTGAGCCTTGAAAATCTCGGCACAGATAGGAAGTCCCATACCTGTTGAAGAGCCGTCCTTTGTTCTTGCTTTATTATCCCGTGAAAGTATATCCCACATTGATTCAGCTGTGTCTGCACTTATACCCTCACAAGTATTGTAAACTGAAAATCTGTTGTTCTGCAGTTTTACTGTAACTCTCTTTTCACCTGTGGCGTATTTTATGGCATTGGAAAGGTAGTTATCAACTGCCATTGAGATAAGGTCACGGTTGCAGTTTACCGTTATTTCATCAGCTGAGATTTCTGCATTAATTGTAACACCCCTCATATCTGCAAAGGCCTTGTACTTTTCGATTTCCGTCAGCACAATTTCACGAAGAGAGCATTTTTCCTTCTGCAGTTTGTCTGCATTTACAAGTCGGTTGTACTGCAGAAAGCTACTTACGATTCCGTTCATTCTCACCGCTTCATCGTAGACGGATTTTATGTAGTCCTCATTCTTTTCAGGTGCGATGTTTTCGATTATGCATTCACACTGATTCTGAATTACGGAAAGTGGTGTTTTCAGCTCGTGGGCTGCAGCTGAGGTAAAGGCACGGAGAGATTGGTTGAGCTTTTGATTTTTGTCGTAGAGCTTTGAGGCTGCAACGACGACAAAGCAGTAGACCATAAGAAAGAGAATGAAAATGAGCAAAAGAGATTCTTTAAATGCAGTATGCTTCAGAGTGTCGTAGTATTCGCTATGACTTGAAACAAAAACAGAAACATATTTCTTTTCACCGATAAATTCGGTACCACAGAAATATTTTTTATCGTTACCGGTATAACCGCCACCCGTGTTGCTATAGTCACCTGCTTTTATCTCTGCAATTCTTTCATTAAGAAAATCATTCATCCACATATAATATCTGTGATTGAACGCGCTCTCATCAAGGTCATAAAAGGTGTAATTAAAAAGATTGAACTCGTCCTTTTCAACAATTTCATAATCTGCTTCATAATCGCTGAGTTTTATTATGCAAGGCTCATTATCATAAAATCCAAGTTCCATTTCAACGGGAATATATTCTCCCGTTGATGTGTTAAAGCTCATTCTGTAAATATAAAAAATATTCTGCTTTATACTTTTCTTGTAATCACTTATCTGTTTTTTGATTTCAGGGGTAAGATAAGGTTCCATATTAAGATATTTACTTTTATTCTCATGTTCTTCACTGAAAGTTACATAGCTTGTGCTCTTAGCAACCAATTCACCTGTTTCAGGGTCTATGAGAGCATACATACTCGGCAGAAAATCTGGTCTGTCTAATTGGCTTATACTGAAAAAGAGTTCATCTAAATTCTCTGTAAGCTCCTTTTCACTTTCATATCTTTTTTCATAGCTTTTAATATAATCATCAAGCAGATCTGAAACTCTCATAATATTCAGCTGGTAATCAACTGACGGCATGTAAGCATAAAAAAGCATTACTGATGTAATAATCATTATTACCGCAAATGCAAGTGATATAAAAGCCACTAACTTTTTCTTCGTCATAATTACTCCTCCTTATTTTTCTTTGAATGTGTACCCTACACCGATAACCGTTTCAATAAGGTTTGCTTTTTCACCGAGAGCCTTTCTGATTTTCTTTATGTGGGTATCGACAACTCTCACTTCACCCTCAAAGCCGTAGCCCCAAACCTTAACGAGAATTTTCTCTCTGTCAAGGACAATCCCCTTGTTCTGCATAAGAAGATGCAAAAGTGCGAAAGATTTGCTCTGGAGTTTGATTTCATTTCCACCTACAAAGGCTTTCTGCTTGGAGAGGTCAAGTGTTATTCCTGAGCATTCTATTTTGTTATCTTTATTTGCACCCTTGCTGCGTTTTATCATAGTGAGTATTTTTTCCGTAAGCACAGAAAGCGGAAAGGGTTTTATTATGTAATCGTCTGCACCGCTTTTGTAGCCTATGAGCAAATCCTCTTCCTCACCTAAAGCCGAGAGGAAAAGTATAGGTGTATCGGTGAAGCTCCTTATTTCCCTGCAGGCTTCAATGCCGTTTAAATTCGGCATCATTACGTCAAGAATTATTAAATCAAAGGGTTCTGTTTCTGCTTTTTGAACTGCAATTTTTCCGTCCTTTGCAAGAGTAACATCCATCCCCTTTGCTGTCAGATAATCCTTTATAGTTTCCCTGATTTTTATTTCATCGTCACAAACCAATATCTTATACATAGGATACCATCTCCTTTACTTTCTTAACCTTATCACAGGCTTATGTACTCGGTGTGTCCAAAGCAAAATTTAATCTCCGTATTTTCAAAAGAAACACGGAGATATTTTTATATAATTTTCTGAAAGGCAAGTCTTTCGTCGCCGTCCTCAAGATGGATAATTCCGCAGTAGTTAAACCCAATCTTTGAAAGCAGATGGCGCATAACACAGTTGTTTTCGTGGGTGTCAATTCTCACATTCGGACACTGTGAAAGCGCCCACCTTAAACAGAATTCGCCTGTACCTTTAACCTTGCCTGAAGAAGCAATTCTGTGAACCGTTGCATAAGGCTCATTATTGAGCCACCGACCGTTATATATGATTTTGTATGTAGGGTCTTCGCCGTAAATCAGAGCAAAGACGCCGAGGACTTCACCGTCTTTTTCGCAGACGTAGGAAACTCCATTTTCTATATCGCTTTCAACAAGCTCTTTTTGGGGCTTGATGTTGCCCCACTGGTTAGGGTTGCCGTTTTCTGCCATAAATTTTCTTGCGTGAGCGTAAATTTCGAAAATCTTTGGCAGGTCGGCTTTGGTTGCTTTTCTTATTCTCATTCATTCACCTTTATTAAGATAATTTTGTACAAGAGAAACAATGTTTTTTGCATTCTGAAGCTGCACAAGTGCATCCTGCTTTGCCACAACATAAAAATCGTCATAATCACTAGCAGAACGGACACGGAACAGGGAGGAAATAGCATCAGAAATCTCTTTATCAAAAAGCTCCGTTTTTAAATACAGTTCTCTGAATTTTGCAATTATTCCCGAATGCTTTTTAGAATCAAAGTTATCGAGAATCAGCACTGCTCTCATAGCGTGAAAGGCTGCATAATACGCTCTGTTGGCTGTGCCTTTGTATTCACCTGCAGCCAAAAGGATCTCAGCTTCTTTAAGACAGTCAAAAGCGTGCATTAGTCTGGCCTTTGACAAATTCAGCAAATCTTCATTATGCAATCTTCACACCTTCTCTCTCTATATTCTGATAAAAAGGCAATATCTTTGCATAACGGTTATAGGTTTCAAGGTCTCTTTCCGTTATGGAAACCACTATGCCGTAATCATAAAGCAAACTGCCGCAAAGGCTGTCAAGTCTCCGTCTGAAATCAGCGAGATTTTCTGCAGGCATATCAACGAGAATCATTATATCAACATCAGATTCCTCATCATAATCTCCACGTGCATATGAGCCGTAAAGAATAACGGAATGAAGCTTGGTTTTGAAAATATCTTTTGCTTCTTCTGCAACAATTCTGAGAAGCATATTGAGTTGGTTTTTACTGCACATACGCACACCACCTTTCCCTTTTATTATATACAAAAAAACAAATAAAATCAACCCCGCAAAAAAAGACAGACCTGCCAAAAGCAAATCTGTCTTTTCATTACGCATCGTTTCTTGTAAGGTCTTCAAAGCTTTCACGCTTAACCGCAACATAATCCTTACCATCAGAGAGCATAACTACGGGCGGTCTGGGAATTCTGTTATAATTTGAAGCCATTGAGTAGTTGTATGCACCCGTTGTAAGAACGGCAACAATGTCACCTCTTGCGGGCTTGGGCATTGTGATATCGGGCTGAATGATGTCTCCGCTTTCACAGCAGCGACCAACCACGTCACAAGTAAAATCTGCCTTTTCATTCATTCTGTTAGCAAGAAGAACGGTGTACTTTGAGCCGTAAAGCGCAAAGCGTGGATTGTCTGTCATACCGCCGTCGATTGAAACGTAGTTCTTGTAACCGGTGATTTCCTTGATTGTGCCTACAGAGTAAAGGGTCATACCTGCGTCGGCAACGATACTTCTGCCCGGCTCCATAAGAATCTTCGGCATAGGCATACCCAATTTCTGAACGGTTTCTTTAATATGTGAAGCGAGCTTTTCAATGTTAGCTGAAATATTCATATAAGGGTCGGCTTCAGTATATCTTACACCGTAGCCACCGCCCATATTGAGAATCTCAGGTTCAATGCCGTACTTCACAAACATATCATTGGTAAAAGTGAGCATAATTGTTGCCGCATCAAGGTAAACAGTACCCTCTTCGTCAAAGACCTGAGAGCCTACGTGACAGTGGTAGCCAACGATTTTGATATTCTCAAAATTTACTGCTTCAGCAACAAATTCTGCTGCCTGATTGGTTTCGATTGCGATACCGAATTTGGAGTCAACCTTGCCCGTTGCAACGGCTGCGTAGGTGTGAGGGTCGATACCGGGAGTAAGGCGGAGAATAACCTTCTGGGTGATGCCCTTTTCCTTTGCGATAGAGTCAATTGCCCTCATTTCGCACATATTGTCAACCATGAAGTAGCCAACACCGCAGTCAATTGCATAAGAGATATCGCTGTCGGTTTTGTTGTTACCGTGGAAGTATGAGTTTTCCATAGGAAAACCTGCCTTCATGGCGGTGAAAATTTCACCGGGAGATACAAGGTCGATGCTCATACCTTCCTCTTTCATAATCTCGTAAATGCGCTTGAAGCAACAAGCCTTACTTGCAAAAAGAGGTTTACTTCCCTCACCAAAAAACTCATTCATAGCCTTAAGGTAGGTGCGGCAATTCATTCTTATTCTGTTTTCGTCCATAAGGTAAAGAGGTGTGCCGTACTTCTTTGCAAGCTCGGTTACATCAAAATCTGCAAAGTTAAGGTTATTTCCCTTTACGCTGATATTTTCACAAATCATAATCTTTCAAATTTCCTTTTTAGTTAGTATTAAGGCAACAGCAAACGGACCACATAAGCCTGAAATGTCCGATTTGCAGCACCTTTGAAATTTTTTCTCCTCAAAATACGCTAGTATTCCTTCGTCGAAGAAAATCCCAAATGCACCACAACTCGGGCATTTCGGGTTCTTCGAAGTTTAATGGGTGGAGATTTTTCTTGTAGCTAGGCAAAAACCGCAAGTAATACTTACGTATTACGAGGATTTTTAACGACGCTACGGGGAAAATATACCCCATTAAACCTTGTGTGGTTCGTCTGATGTTGCCTTACAGCATATGAGCGATAAGTTCGCTTCTGTCTGTAGCTGAAAGGTCAACGGGTGCGATATCAAAAACGGTCTTACAGCCGTAGTCGCCTCTTTTTGCCATACGGCATACTGCTCTTGCAAAGGCTACAAGTACACTGCCCGTAAATTCGGGATTTGAGTCAAGAGTGAGCTTATATTCAATTACCTGCTTGTGGCAATCGTCTTTGCCTGTAACACCGGTACGGATTACGCTGCCGCCGTGGGGAAGCTCGCTGTGGTTTTTCTTCATTTCGTCCATTGTGATAAAGTGAACGGTTGTATCGTAAGGCTCAAAGTAGGCAGGCATTGTTACAATTTCTCTTTCGATTCTCTCTTTGTCTGCGCCGTCTTCCACAACAACAAAGCATTCTCTCTTGTGCTTATCTCTTGCTGTAAACTCAGGTGTTTCGCCGCTTCTTACTCTGTTCATAGCCTCTTCAACGGGAACGGTGTACTGACGTGCATCAACAACACCCTCAATTCTTCTGATTGCATCTGAGTGACCCTGAGAAACGCCCTTGCCCCAGAAGGTATAATCCGCACCGTCGGGAAGAACGCATGAAGCGTAAAGGCGGTTCAGCGAGAACATACCCGGATCCCAACCGCAGGAAATGAGTGCAGTTGTTTTATATTCAACCGCGTTTTTATCCACATTTCCAAAGTGTACGGGAATCTGTGAGTGGTTATCGTAAGAGTCCACCACATTGAAATACTTTGAAAGCTCGGGTGTCATTTCAGGAAGGTCAGTTGCACTGCCGCCGCAGAGAATGAGCACATCAATTTTATCTGCCCAATCGGTGATTTCACTTGCATTTACAACGGGCACATTTTCAGTTGCTATTTTAAGGCTTTCGGGACTGCGTCTTGTAAAAACAGCAGTAAGGGTCATGTCGGGATTTCTTTTGATTGCATCCTCAACGCCCTTTCCGAGATTGCCGTAGCCGTAAATTCCAATATTCATATAAAACAACTCCTCACTATAGTAAGCCATTGGAAAAACACTTCCCAATATAATATTGTATTATAGCACCTCTTTTTTCTGTTGGCAACAGTTTGGAGGGATTTTTTTGATTTGAGACCCTTCCGTCACACTTCGTGTGCCACCTTCCCTTAAAAGGGACGGCTGATTGCCCCTTCCGACTTTATCTGCAACAAATTCATCTTCAACGATTCGTAGGGACCGACGTCCTCGGCGGTCCGCATCAACGAATTGCAACAAACCACACGGACCGTCGGGGACGCCGGTCCCTACATTGCTATTGTCATTCTGAACGAAGTGAAGAATCTTTAAGATTCCTCGCAAAGCTCGGAATGACAAGAAAATCCCACCGAGGTGTGTCGGTGGGACAAACTAATTAATAATGATTAACTCCGCAAGAGCAGGTTTTGTTTGTTCTGAATATCTTCTGGAAGAAGAGGATGAGTTTGAAGAAGAAGCCGGCTATACCGCCTTTGTGGCAGGAGCAGGAGCAGTCGTCTGCTTTGTCAAAGTCGCAGTTTGTACATTTTGAGCCGTCAAAGTTGTGACCTGTGGGTTCGATTGTTTCGGTATAGGTGTCACCACAACTCGTACAGAATGTTGTAACTGTACCTGATTTTGTACAAGTAGGCTGAACTGTATTTGAGGAATAACTATGACCTTTTTCGCTTACATAATCACCAATGTATGAATCACCGCAGGCACAGGTGAATGTTGTGTAGCCTTGCTTTATGCAAGTAGGAGCAGTTACCTCTTTTTCATATGTATGCTCTTTGAGTTTTTCAATTTCTTCTGTGTAAGTGTCACCACATTCACAAGTATATGTTGTTTCACCTTCTTCAAGATGTGTTGCCTTTTTTGTTACTTCTGAAGTATAGGTATGCCCCGCGAGTTTTTCAACATCTTCTGTATAACTATCACCACATTCGCAAGTAAAGGTCTTCACACCCTCAACAAGATGAGTTGCAGGAGTTGTTATTTCTGCTGTATACTCATGGTCGAGCATATCTGTGTAATTATCAACATAACTATCACCGCAAGCACAGGTAAATGTTGTGTAGCCTTGCTTTGTGCAAGTGGGAGCTGTTACTTCTTTTTCATATGTATGTTCTTTGAGTTTTTCAATGGTTTCTGTGTATGTGTCACCACATTCACAGGTTAAGGTCTTTATGCCCTCAGTGAGATGTGTGGGTTCTGTTACTACTTCTTTGTAAGTGTGAGTTGTAAGTTTTGGAACAGATTTTGTATAAGTATCGCCACAATGGCAGGTAAAAGTTTCAACACCCTCTTTAAGATGAGTAGTTTCTGTTGTAATTTCTGACTCATACTTATGTCCATTTTCTTTTACATAATCATCAATATAACTGTCACCACATTCACAGGTGTAAGTTGTATAACCCCGATTCGTGCAAGTTGGCAGTGTTACAGTAGAGATATATGTATGTTCAGTTAATTTTGGTATTACCTCGGTGTAAGTATCATTGCACTCGCAAATATATGTTCTGACACCCTCTTTGAGATGCGTCGGCTCTGTTGTAACACTTGATGTATATGTGTGTTCAGTAAGCTTTGGTATAACCTCTGTATAGCTATCGTCGCACTCACAGGTAAATGTTCTGACACCTTCACTTGTATGTGTTGCAGATATAGTAATTTCTGAAATATATGTATGTGCTGTAGTATCATAATGAATCGCAGCATTCAATAGCGGTTCATTAAGTTTTTCAATCCATATATTGTTCCAATCACTTTCAAAGCCAGAATAGAAAACATATTTCATTTTATCACAATCATTAAAAGCTTGCACTTCAATCACTGCCATGGTTTTTGGAATTGTAATTGATTGAAGACTTTGACAATAATCAAAAGCGCTTGTTCCGATATTTGTTACGCCATCATGAATTATAACAGAAGTTAGGTTTTTCCAGAAGCAAAAAGAATAATCTTTAATATTAGTTATATCATCTGGTATAATGAGTTCTGTTATAAGTTTATTATTTAAATATAAATCATCTGCATAATAAAGAGGGTTTGAAACTCTATGTCCAAAATCAATATTGCACCAAGCAGAAAGATTAGTTATGTAAACAGATTCCAGTTTATTACATTCAGCAAATGCCCATGTATCGATTTTTTCAATATTTTCTCCAAATGTAAAAGAAGTAATTTCACCACAATAATCAAATGCTGATTCACCTATATGAGTTACATTTTTTCCAATTACAACTGATTTAAGACTTATACATTTATAAAAAGCATATTTATTAATTCGGTTCACACTATCGGGAATTATTATATCTGTTGCTAATTTTCCATTAACATATAGATTTTTCGCATAATACAATGGGTTAGAAACATAAGACGAAAAATCAATATTACACCAAGCGGAAACATCTGTAATATACACGCCCTCAAGAGCCGAGCAGTCATAAAACGCTTGTGTTCCAATCGATTTTACACTACTCCCAACAGTTATTTTTATCAAGCTCTTACAATTATAGAAACTGCTATCGCCAATTATTTCAACACCATTACCAATTGTTACATTTACTAAAGCATCACAATAATAAAAAGCTTTATTACCAATGGCCTTTACACTGTCTGGAATTATTATTTCAGTAAGTTTTGTACAAGAATTAAAAGCAGAGTCTGCTATAGTTATAGTTCCTGCTTTAATTTTATAATCACCAGAAATTGAATAATTTGCATTTAAAAGATGTTTACCTATATAAAGAACATCATTTTCCCAATTATTGACATCGTTATAATATGCTGTTTTAGCAAAAGCGTCCTCTCCAACTTTCTCTATAGTATTAGGAATAGTTATACTTTCAAGTTTTGTACATGATCGAAATGCAAAATCACCTATTGAAGTAACACCATCTTCAATAACTACACTTTTAATATAGCTATTGTAAAAAGGTGAATTACTAACACTATAATCTGTCATATCGCCACTACCGCTAACAACAAGTTCACCTATGCTACTGTTATAAGTCCAATAAACGTTTTCACCACATTGACCTGTTGGTTCAAGAGCACTTGCCGACATAGCAAACAGAACAAGCATAATAATAGTCGCAAATAAAATACCTGCTTTTTTCATTTCATTTTCCTCCTTAAAATAATAAAGTGCGTCTGCAAATGAGACGCACTGCAAAAATGGTTCTCATTTGCTACCACACAAATTTAACAGTTTACTTTCCAACGGGAATATAGTTAAATAGAGAAACCCATCAATGCCGATAGTTTTCCCATAGAAAGTAATATTAAACTGTAATTTATGTGGTACCCTTAGTTTACCACCATTCTTCTAAAAAATCAACTATTTATTTGCTTTACTATAACAAAAAAAGCGTTCCTGACTGCAAAATCAGAAACGCTTAATTTTAAATATCATTAATATCATACGGTGTTCTCTGGTAAACGAAGTAGTTAAGCCAGTTAGTGAACATAAGTGTACCTACATTTCTCCAGGTTACAATAGGCTTTTTTGTGGGGTCGTCGTCAGGGAAATAGTTGAAGGGAACCTTTATGGGAAGTCCCCTGTCCACATCACGGAAGTACTCCTTTGCAAGGGTTTCTGCATCGTACTCGGAGTGACCCGTTGCATAGAAGTTACGGCACTCAAGGTCAGACACAAGGTGGATACCCGACTGCTCGGAATAAGTGAGTATCTGCAGGTCCTTACAAAGGGCAATATCCTCAAATCTTATCTCCGTATGCCTTGAATGAGGCACATAAAAGCTTTCGTCAAAGCCTCTCAGAAGCGGGTGGTAAAGGTCAAGGGGCTTATGAGGAAATACGCCGAACATCTTTTCCTTGAGAATGTACTTGGGAATTCCGTGGTGGTAGTAAAGCCCTGCCTGAGCGCCCCAGCAGATGTGGAAGGTTGAGTATACGTTGGTCTTTGTCCACTCAAAAATCTGACACAGCTCTTCCCAGTAGTCAACCTCTTCAAAATCAAGAAGCTCAACTGGCGCACCTGTAATAATCATGCCGTCATACTTGTTGTGCTTAACCTCGTCAAAGGTCTTGTAGAACTTATTGATGTGGTTCTGTGAGGTATTCTTTGACTTATGTGAAGCCGGGTGCATAAACTCAACATCAACCTGAAGCGGTGTGTTACTCATGAGGCGGAGAAGCTGAGTTTCCGTTTCAATTTTCGTGGGCATCAGGTTGAGGATGATGATGTGAAGAGGTCGGATATCCTGACTTGCTGCACGGGACTCCGTCATTACGAAAATGTTTTCCTGCTCTAACTTTTCCCTTGCAGGAAGTCGGTCGTCAATTTTTATGGGCATTCTCTCACCTCTTTTTCATATTCGTATATTGCACGGCTGCCGCCGATGAATTTCGCTCTTGTTCTTGCGGCAGTTACAACTGCGTCGCCAAGCATTTTTTCTGAAAGTCGCACAGGCACAGCCACATGCTTAAGGTGCATACCGACGAGGGTCTGACCGATGTCAAGACCTGCATCAGCCTTGATAAACTCAACGGCAACGGGATTTTCAAAATTCTTATAAACCGTTGTTGCAAAGCTGCCCCCTGCCGTGGGCTGAGGTACAACATTCACAATTTCAAAGCCTTTGTTTTCGGCACATTCCTTTTCGATAATGAGTGCACGGTTGAGATGCTCGCAGCACTGGGCAGCAAGGTAAATTCCTTTTTCCTTGAGTACGGGATAAATACCGCTGAAAACTGCTTCAGCGCTTTCCATTGACGAGCATTTTCCGATATGCTCCCCTACAATTTCGCTTGATGAGCAGCCCACAACAAGAAGGTCGCCTTTATTAAGTTTTGCTTTTTCTATAAGTTCGAGAACAAGCTGTTCTGCTTTAGCTTTGATATCTATTTTAATCAGTCCTTTTTAAGTCGTTCATTATATTATAGCTTTAATCAAAGAAAATTTCAACTGTTAAATTCAGTTTTATATTTTTGTTGACAAGTGTCCGTTTTTTGTGGTAAAATTCAAATACAATAAAAATTACTCAGTATGCACACTTTTTCACTATTCCCTATTACTTATTACTTCAGACATGGGGGCGTAGCTCAGCTGGGAGAGCGCTTGAATGGCATTCAAGAGGTCAAGAGTTCGATCCTCTCCGTCTCCACCAAAAAATCTCGTTCTTTGGAACGGGATTTTTTTATCCATTGCGAAAGCAATGGTATATCATCAGCCGTCAGGCTGTATATCATCACACGAAGTGTGTATATCATCAACCGCAGGTTGCATAATCGCTTTCGCAATGATGATATACAACGGTTATCACCGTTGATGATATTCAATTCTTGCGGAATTGATGATATGCACGGCTTTGCCGTGATTTTTTTGCCCGCTTTTAAGTGGGTGTTTTGATTATATGGGTTTGAAATATTAAGTGTTGTGTGATATAATGTAAGAAATAAACGTCAAGGGATTTGGTACAATGGATTTAATAGGCTATACTATGGACTTAGAGTCTTTAATAAGCAGATATACTTTTTTAATCTTTACCGAGATAGTACCCATAATTTTAGTTTTATTTTTAACTTGGTTTTTTCCTTATCTTAAAAAAAGAACAAAAAAGACGCATAATAAACACAAAACTAAAAGAAAAGTTAAATTAGAAAAAGAAGCTAAAAGAAACACTCTCATCAGTCAAATTTTTGTTTCCGTATTATTGATTGTAGTTGGTACACTCTTTATTAAAAGTGATGTTACTACATTGAATAATTTGAAAAAGGACCTTTATCAAAATTCAGTTATAGTTTATGAGGGTGACGCATATCTGTGGGATAGCTATGCTTTTCTACATGCTGATGTGTTTTTTGATTTAATTGTTGATTCACGCTTTGTTGATTTTGCAAACAGTGAGGATACATACCAAATTGATGTGTCAAAAATATGGAAAGGTCGGAGTGAATATTCCGGAGAGTTTTACGGAAAAATAACCTACGGCGAAAACAGTAAATTTATTCTAAAAATTGAATAGCAACACACCGAGCAGAGTCTAAAAACTCTGCTCGGTTTTTTACGCCACCTTATCAATACCCACCATAAACTGCTCGAAACAGGATGCGTTTTTGCGTGTGTTGGGAGAGCGCTTGAATGGCATTCAAGAGGTCAAGAGTTCGATCCTCTCCGTCTCCACCACAGCATACTGAGTAATTTTTTTTGCCCGCTTTTATAGTGGGTGCTTTTGTTTTATGAGGTTGTTGGTTTACTTATTGAAAACTCAATTTGTTTGTGATATGATAAATATGGAAAATATATAGTCTCAAAACAAGAGGAGTGGTTATAATGTTATTGTTTTCAAGGCGAAAAAGAATAATAAAAAAGGCTGTTGATAATACAGTTAAAGCATTAGGTTCGAGAACCCCCAAAATATTTGAACACTTCTTTTATGGTGCTTTTGATATTGCTCCTCAAAATCTTGTTGTTTGGTATTTGTTTGAAACAGACAAAGAACTTGAAATTGCCAAATCATCAGGTTTCTGTGCTGAATTAAAAGAATTGACGATTAATAATCTGATTTCTTTAGGTTATCCCAAAGAAGCTGTTGATTCGATCAAAACGGATGTTAAGGAATTTAATGAAGATAGAATAAAAATAGAGGATGGCTCTGAAGAAGATGTGCAAAAAATATTTGATGCTTTAGCCAACAGAAAAGTGATGGTTTCTTTCACTACCCAAGAAGATATTGACAGAAAAACAAATGGTGATTATCATCTTTATTTTCAATAATTTTATGCATACTAAAAACACACCGAGTAGAGAACGAAAAACTCTGCTCGGTCCTTTTTACCCCACCTTATCAATTCCCACCATAAACTGCTCAAAGTCAAACTAATCTATTCTTTTGCCGATAATTCTTGCAGTATTGTTTTATTTGTGATATACTGTTCGGGTGTTAAAAACGGATGAAAACCCGAAAGGAGATTCTCTTATGCAGAATAATGAAATACTTCGCAGCAAAAAGCTTTACCTTTTTGATATGGACGGCACCTTATATTTAGGAAGTCAGCTCTATGATTTCACTCTGGAGCTTTTGGATACACTCAAGAAAACCGGCCGCAGATACCTTTTTATGACCAATAACTCCTCTAAGAGCGTTGAGGATTACGTAAAAAAGCTGGGCAAACTCGGTATCAAGGCAAGCAGAGAGGATTTTATGACCTCTTCTCAGGCAACTGCCTTTTATCTTCACAAGCACCACGAGGGTCAGAAGCTTTATGTGTGCGGTACGGAATCTCTGAAAGAGGAGCTTCGCCGTGAGGGCTTTACAGTTACAACCGATGTTGACGAAACAGAATGTATCGTTATGGGCTTTGACACCGAGCTTACTTTCCAGAAGCTTCACGATATCAGCTTTATGCTCCTTACACGCCCCGAGCTCCCCTATATTGCTACCAATCCCGACTATGTCTGCCCCACAGAATTCGGTTCGGTGCCCGACTGCGGAAGCGTTTGCGATATGATTTATAACGCAACTAAAAAACGCCCCGTTGTAATAGGAAAACCCTCTCCCCTGATGCCTCAGCTTGCAATGGAAGCCTTTGGTATATCCGCTGATGAGGCATGTGTAGTCGGAGACCGCATCTACACAGATGTTAAATCAGGTCTGAATGCAGGTATAACATCTATCCTTGTTATGAGCGGAGAAACCACACAAGAAATATTGGACGAAAGCGAAGATAAGCCTCACATTGTATTACAGGATGCCGGCGAAATTCTTGCAGCACTGAAAGAAGTATAAACAAACAACAAACACCGGGTAGGCTTTAAAAATCTACCCGGTGCTTTTTGCATTCGCAGTTATTCAATTATTAGTTCTGCCAAAAGCTCACTTCATCACACTTTCCAGTGAAGTATCCTGCAGAAAAGTATTGAGATTATAAAGGAACAGCACGTGGGAGAAATAGTATTCCTCCATTACTGTGTGGATGCTGTCTGTCATATAACGGGGGTCAACCACCACTATTCTTGTAAAATAAGGTGTCAGCATAGGAATAAGACAGTTTGCATAGGAGTCCTTGATTATAAGCAGTGTATTTCTCGATGTGCTTACAGTATCAATTACAACCTTATCATAGTTACCGCCGAGGAAAACCTCATACTTGTTTTTCTGCTTCAGCTTGTCAACTTCAAAAAGACTTGCAGTTTTCTTTTCCTGCGACTCAAAGTTTACAACATAACTGCCCTTACTGTTTTTTGGAAGGCAGATTTCCACCTTGTCCTTTGTGTCATGGACACCGGTTTTTGACGCAAGCGTGCCCTCAAAATCGGTGCTTACTGTCATAAAGTCATACTTTACTTTGCTTCTGTCAATGCCCCATTTGTCCGAAATTGCTTTGAATACGGCAAAAGCACCTCTTGTTGTCCAATGGTGGTCTGTTTTATAAAACACCTGATGCTTTTCCCCTGCTTTAAGAAGGGCCTTGCTTACGTTGAGAAAACGGTAGTTTTCACCTTTAAGGCTGTTCATAATCTTGGTAAGCTGATTGAACTGATTGCTCACTTCAATATTTTCGGGAAGCTTTTCAGAGTAAACATAGCTTGCATTGGGCGAAATTGCCACCATTTTGTTTACATCGGGATATTTCTTCATAAAGGTGTTGATGCTCTTTGTGAGCGCCTTCACCTTCTTTTTATTGTATGGGCTTTGCTTTTCAATAAGAAAACCGTCTTCACCGATATAAACGCCGTTTTCCTCTTTCTTGCCCGAAAGGCGGTCAAAGTAGGTTTTTGCAGAAATGAGCTTATCTCTGAAAATAAACTGGTCAGCCATATAGGTTTCAAAGCTTTTCATAAAACTGCCGTCAGCAATTGAAGAAAGTGTAAGCTTCGGAAAGGACGCAAGAACTCTGTTTTCGCTTTCAGAAAACTCTCTGTCCTTACTGAGAATGTTCATTACAGTACCCAGACCGATTATTACCGAAAAGCACAGAACAAGGGCAAAGAACACTACGTTACCTTTATTTATTCTTTTTTCATAAGGATCCTCATGTTCATACATAAGGGATTCGTTTTCGTTAAATTCCATTTTGTCACCTTGAAAGTTTTTATCAGAACCTGAAATAGAGGAAGGGGTTATAGGTTTCGCTGATAAGATAAATAATTGAAAGAATGAAAATTACAAGATAGGAAAGGCAGAGCACGGTTACGTTAACCTTGAAGCTCTTTGTTCTGGGAAGATTTGAAAATGCTCCGAAGGCGCTGAGTGACATAAACATTATGGGGAAAGCGTTGGTTGAAAGAAGATATTTTGCAGTGGAGTCCATAAAGGATGTACCTGCAAAGCCGAACATTGTACCCATATAAGTAAGAGCATCTGTCAGTGTAGGTGAAGCAAAAAGCACCCAACCCAGCATAACAATAACAAGAGTAATAATATGTCTTAAAAGCTTCGGTGTTTTTTCAATAAGGCTTTTGAAAACATATTTTTCAAGAAGCAGAAGAATGCCGTAGAAAGCACCCCACGCAACAAAATTCCATGCTGCACCGTGCCAGAGACCCGTAAGGGACCATACAATAAGAATATTGAGCATATGTCTGGGTTTACTTACTCTGTTGCCGCCGAGGGGGATGTATACATAATCTCTGAACCAGGATGAAAGGCTGATATGCCACCTTCTCCAGAAATCGGTGATGCTTGTTGCCGTATAGGGTAAATCAAAGTTCTTGCAGAAATTGAAGCCGAACATTTTGCCGAGACCTACAGCCATATCTGAATAACCGCTGAAGTCAAAATAAATCTGCAGGGTGTAAGCGATTATGCCAATCCAGGAGGTCATAACCGAAGCCTTTGTAATATCCCCTGAGCTTATCTCTGTATAAACAGCGCCGATTGTGTTTGCAAAAAGCACCTTTTTGCCGAGACCTCTTACAAAGAAAATTATGCCTGCTGCAAACTTTTCAATGCTTACTCTTCTTTCCTTCAGCTCTTCTTCAATGTCGGAATACTGAACAATAGGGCCTGCAATAAGCTGAGGGAACATACTGATGTATGTCATAAAAGGCAGAAGCTTTCTCTGTGCTCTCACTGTACCGTAGTAAACGTCAATTATGTATGACATAATCTGGAAGGTATAAAAAGATATGCCTATAGGTAAAGGCAGAGGTGAATACTCAATCTCCCTGCCGAAAATGCCACCGAAGGACTCCGCAATAAAGCCCGAATACTTAAAAAAGCCAAGGGCGAAAATGTTGTAGCCAATTCCTAAAAGAAGCGCAAATTTCTTCTTTCTTTCGTTAAGCACATTCTCTTCAATATCTATACCCACAAAGTAGTTGAACACTATGCTGAGAAGCATAAGCACAATATATACAGGCTCTCCCCATGCATAGAAAAGAAGGCTGGAAACGCAGAGTATTATATTTTTATATCTGATTGACCGTCTTTCGCTTTTTCTGTAAACAGGGAGATAATAAAGTCCCATTACCAAGGGCAGAAAAGCAAAAAGAAAGGCAGCACTGCTGAATACCATTTATCTGTCACCTTATCATAGAATTTTGTTGAATGCTGAAAGTGCAGCTTCCTTTTCATCGAGAATTGCATAGAAAATGAATCCTGCCTTTTGCTTCAGGCAGTAATTTTTGAGCATAGCACTCTGCTCAGGTGCATAGCCTTCAAAAAGGGTCTGCTTATCTTTCAGTCTTTTTTCAATTTTCTCTATAGCCTCGTCAGAGGACTGATTGTCTTTAAGCTTGATTATAAGAATTTCTCTTACATCCATGATGTCGTCGCTTTTGATGTAGTAAATTCCGTCAAAGGAATCAGCCGTAAGAGAAAGCTCTTTTTTAATCTCAATTTCTTTTTGTTTTTTGAGACCCTTTGTGTCAACGGTGGCAGTTACTGCCGAAGCTACCTCTTTTACGGTTTTGTCGCTTACAGTTTCTTCCTTTGAAAGAAAACCGATGAACACCACAAGAAACACAATGCAGATTATTTCCATAATTCTGTATTTTCTCATCCTACTATCCCCATTTCAGCAATAATAAATCTGAGCCAGTACTTTTCGTAGAATGCCTTTGAAAGGTGAATGCCGTCACCGCCGTAGCATTCGGGATGAGCTTTTAATACCGGTGAGCTGTCAAGGAATTCAATTTTAAGCTCTGAGCACATATTTTTAAGCGCTTTGTTATATGTGCCTATTTTTGTAAATCTCTTGGCAGTTGCCACATCGGTATCTACAGGGAAAAGTCCGCTGACAATAATTCTTGTGTCGGGTGAACCCTTCTGAATCTGCTTTATAAGCTTTGTGTACATTGAAATAAAAGTATTGAGCTGAGTTTTATTTGTAGAAATCATATTAACACCGTAGTGGAGAATAAGCACCTGCGGTGAAGCTTTGATTATTTTCTTTACATTGTCTGAAAGGTGGTAAAGGCTTGCACTTACCTGAGTAATCAGACGGTTGCCGTTAAGTATATTGTAGGCCTCAAGACCGTTCATAAGAGAGTCGCCCACAATATATACATTTCTGAAAACCTTACGGTAAGTAGTCTTACCCTGACTGATTTTTTTAAGAAGCACCTTGACCTCAGCGCTTGTGGGTGTGCCTATATAGTTTCGGTCTCCTCTTGCTTCTTTAACGTTATTCTGAGCCTTTTTTATATCGTAATCTGAAAGTTCTTTAAGGTACTCCTCAGCCGTATTTTTCATTGTTGTTTCCTCAGTGTCTGTATTGGCAAGGGAAACAAAATTCTTTACGGGATAGAGGGTAAAAATAACTGCCAGAACGATAACTAAAACTGATTTTTTCAACTTTTTTCACCTATATCTACGTTAATTATATAAAAATCTACAGTATATTAGTTTACATCTTTTAGTTCCATAAATCAATAGTATAGTCGCAAAATATATAATTATTTATAAAAATATACATCTTTGTAACATTAAGGTTTTCTTTGTCGGAAACTTTACAAAAATCTGCATTTTTGGTGCTCATTTTCCAAGAGACTTTCAAGGAAAAACCAACAGTGCTTGACGTAGAGAAGCAATAATGGTATTATATAATGAGACCCTTAAAGGAGTTGATATAATTGACTATTGAAAAGCTTAAATCTCTTGAGCCTCTTTTCGGAAGTTGGTATGTTGAAGCAAAAACCGGTCAGGGCAGAAACTCAGCCTTTTTCAGAGTAAGCAGAAGCGACAAGGGTAACGTTACCCGTATGGGCGTAAAGGTGCTGAGATTTCCCTCAAGCGATAAGGAAATAAGCCGGATTATTGCCTCAGGCAAATACCGGACTGTAGGCGAATACCTCGATTTTCTTGAGAAGAAAATTTCAATGAATATAGATAAAATGATTGCTCTCGGCAGTAATCCCAACATTATCCGTTTTGAGGAATTTCAGATTATCAGAGAGAGTTCCTGTTTTTACGTAATTATACTGATGGAATACCTTAAACCTCTCAGTGAGCACGTACGCTCAGAAAGTGTTGCTCCCGTGCAGGCAGTTAAACTTGCAGTGAATATTGCAACAGCCCTTGAAGGCTTCAGAGGTGCAGGAATAATTCACCGTGAAATCAGACCCGACAACATCTATGCCGACAAAGACGGCAATTTCAAGCTGGGCGATTTCGGTCTTTACGACAGCAAATCTGACGGGCCTACGGATATTTCATCCTACACTGCACCTGAAATACATCTTGGCAAGGGTACAAGTGAAAACTCAGACATTTACTCTCTCGGACTTTTACTTTATAAGCTGCTTAACCACAACCGTATGCCCTTCTACCCCGCTTTTCCGGACCCGGTTTCACTCACGGAAAGAGAAGAAGCTTTTGAAAGAAGAATGAAGGGTGAACCTTTCCCGAAGCCCTCAAAGGCAGACGTAAACCTTTCAAGAATTATCCTCAGTGCTGCAGCTTATGCCCCCTATGAAAGATACCGTACACCTCAGCTTCTGAAGCTTGAGCTTCAGCGCTATCTTCAGATTATGGATGAGGCAACTGCTCCTATAGTTCCTGCTCCCGATGCAATACCCTCTTTCTATCAGTCAAAAAGTGCTCCAAAGCCACCGCCAATTGACTATGAGCTTTCAAGAAGCGACGTGGTGTTCTCGGACTATGTAGCAAAAAAAGAAGCTGAAAAGGCTGAAGATTTCGAAGAAGACGACACCACCAACGAGGAGATAATTGAAGAAGCTTCCTCTTCGAAGAAGATGTACTTCATTGTGGCAGCTCTCGCAGTAATTCTTGCACTTATTGCAGCTCTTATCATTAAAGCTACCGGTGACAAGGAAGAGCCTACTACCCTGCCCACAATCAGCACAACTGTTCCCACAGTAGCTCCCACTGCACCCACCACAACTACGGAGCCTACCACCGAGGAAACAACGGAAGAAACCACCGAGGAAACTACTGAGGAAACCACCGAAGAAACAACTGAGGAAACAACGGAAGAGACCACCGAAGAGACAACTGAGGAAACAACGGAAGAAACTACCGAGGAAACAACCTCTGCACCCTCAACCGAGCCTCAGCCCACAACAGAACCCATTCTTATTGACTCGGGCAGAAACGACGGCGACAAGGCTTCAGACGGAAGAGCTTACAAGGATATCAGCAATTATGTGATTATCGACAAGCCTACAGGTATTCAGTTCACTGATGTGGTTTTCAATCTCAGCGACCGTATCGGTGACAGTGTCAAAGCTTCAGGCTCAGCTCATGTTTATCAGATGGCAGGCGGAGTTATTCTGCAGAAAGTTCCTGCTCACCTCAAGTGCGTTGATGACGGTGAAACAGTTTCCTGCTTCGTTTCCGTCGACGACGGTGACTTCTACTACGAGCCTGACGCATATCAGTACTATATCTGCCTTGGTGAAGGTGCAATCAAGTCTGACGACATCATCAGCCTTCCTGTACAGATCAGAGTTTAAAGCTGAAATCCACCCGAAAACAAACGGGTGGATTTTTCAAATTTTCAGATTTTTTGCAAAAAAGTGTTGACATTCCCTGAAAAAAGTGATATATTGTTCGGGTAGTCGCGAAAGCGACAAGTTAATTCAAATGCGAGAGTGGCGGAATCGGCAGACGCGCACGTTTGAGGGGCGTGTGGGGCAGCTCGTACGGGTTCAAGTCCCGTCTCTCGCACCATGATGCGTGTTCATAAGGGATTTGAACACGCATCCTTTTTTTGCTAAAAACAGATTGATATATTTTTTGTAGTTTGTCGCAGTTTATCTGCGGCTTTTTCTTTTATGAAGTTTCAGACAAAGCACCTGAGATATAATTCACCGCTACTCCCTGTCGGGTATCATTTGTGATTGTGTTTTTGTCAGGCAATTCAATGTACCCTACAAATCGGTAATAAATCACAATCCTTTGAGTTTTGTTCTTGCCTTTACCCTCTGACTCATAAACATCAATGTGGTCAATAAGCTCCTTTGCAAGAGGTGCAGTAAGTGTTTCCATTTCCATAAAGCTTCTTACCGCATTAAGAAACATATCTTTGCCTTTGGTTGTCTCTTGGGTATTTGAAAGCTTCTTACGGAGTTCAGAAATCTTCCCTTTGAGTTCTGTTCGCTCTATCTCGTACTTATGTGACATGTGGGTAAACCATTCATCTGTTACTTTGCCCTCGGCATTGTCTTCATATAGCTTTTCGTAAAGATTTGCCACCTTCTGCTGCCTTGCAAGAGCTTTTTGTAATTCGCCTTCAAGATACCTTGTTTCTTCATATAAATCCTTGTTGGACTTTCTTTCAAGAATTTCTGCAAGCTTTTCTTCATCGTATTTAAGAAAGTTTGCAAGGTGACGAAGTTCAAGTAAAACTATCTGCTCAAGAGCATCTGCACGAATGTAGTGCCTTGTCTGACAGTCACCACGGGTATCCTTTACATAGTTACCGCAACTGAAATAGTGTATCTCTTTGTTGGTGGTGTTTGTGTGATACCTCATATTGCTTCCGCAGTCACCGCAACGGATAAGTCCGCTGAAGATATGCTTCTTTGCATTTTCAGGTTTAGGAGCTCTGCGTTTTACCTTCAACAAATTTTCCTGAACAAGCTCAAATACTTCTCTTTCAATTATTGGCTCGTGAACATCCTTGAAGATTCTCCAATTCTCTTCGGCGTTCATCAGCCTCTTTTTGTTTTTGAAGTTCTTTGAGTAGGTTTTAAAGTTGATCACATCACCACAGTACTCTTGTTGGGTTAAGATTTTCCTTACGGTTGTCTTGCTCCATCTGTAAGGGTCAGCAGGCATTTGTTTGCCACCTCTGTTTAATCCCTTACTGTGCCAGTATGCCATAGGAATGTAAATTTTGTTTGACTGAAGAACATGAGCGATGGCTTCGTTACCCTTACCCTCAATACACATTCTGAAAATGCTTTTTACAACTTGTGAAGCATCAGGGTCTATTATCCATTTCTTTTTGTTCTCAGGACTTTTCATATACCCGTAAGGCGGCTGGGCAAGAGGCTCACCAAGGTTACCTCTGATTCTGTTTGAGCTTCTGATTTTTCTTGAAATATCTCTTGCGTACATTTCATTCATTATGTTCTTGAAGGGAGCAATTTCATTCTCACCCTCGTCACTGTCTACCATATCGTTAACAGCGATAAATCTTATGTTATGTTCAGGAAAATAGTTATCGGTGTAGTGACCTACCGAAACATAGTCACGACCAAGACGGGACAAATCTTTTACTATGACTGTTGTTACATATCCCATTTCAATATCATCAAGAAGCTCCTGAAATCCCGGTCTGTTGAAGTTAGTGCCCGTATAACCGTCATCAACATAAAACTTTACATTTGTAAATCCAAGCTCTTTGGCTTTCTGTGATAACAATCTTTTCTGATTTGCTATGGAATTGCTTTCACTATCAGTACCGTCATCACGGGACAGACGAGTATAAAGACCTGCAATGCCTGTGTAATCTGTTAACTGCATTTTACCTCCTTCCCGGCAGTCAGACATATATATTCTTTGTTCATTCTATCATTGTTTATTGTCGGTGACAAATGTGTGAAGTCACTGCCAATATATTTTTCAATTTTCTTTTTGAAGGTATCTCCGTTCTTGTCGGCTGAGTATCTTGATGAAACATAATATTTTATGCCATCGATTACAATTTCTTTTTCATCTTCACTGAGCATCAACAGCTCGGCACGGGTGTTACAGAGAAGAAGCCAAAGAAGTAATTTCAAATACTTAAATATTTTCATTCACTCACCTCGCATCTCTTTGTCGCATCAGATACCGATGATAATGTTCAACAGCCTTTATTACAAATTCCTGCTTCTGTTTTTCAGTAAACCTCGATTTGAAATATTTGTTTATGTTCTCCGTGGGTATCTTTAGATAATCTTTCTGATTCGCTTTAGCCTCCGCCATAATCTCGGCTATTCTGTTCGATGTGAGCATACCTTCCGAGTGTAGCTTTTTCATTCGTACCGTCTGCGAGTAAGAGGGAGTGACCTCTTCGTGCTCATAAAATCCGTAAACCTCGTTCT
Organism: Acutalibacteraceae bacterium; assembly: GCA_045538095.1. Taxonomy (GTDB): domain Bacteria; phylum Bacillota; class Clostridia; order Oscillospirales; family Acutalibacteraceae; genus UBA6857. The sequence goes on from JAZSQU010000024.1 coordinate 33,117, forward strand.
GCTCCGCTGACGGCAGATAAGACAGCTCAACGGCAGGTGTAAAAGCTATTCTCCCTTCATCAACAAGCTTTAAGATTTCGGGTATGAGATAGGTTAAACGGATGTACCGCCTGACAGTTTCTCTGCTCTCGTTGTTTTCTTTACCGATCTCTTCTGCTGTGCGGAACTTCGACACAGACTGTGTAGAAGTTAAATCCGTCCTTGCTCCCTGATTTTTAAGTGCATCCATTTTCATCTTGTATGCGTGGGCTTTCTCACTCGGTAAGACTTCATCTCTTTGCAAGTTCAGGTCAACGAGTATAACCGTTGCTTCATCTCTCGTAAGCTCCTTAACAATACAAGGGATTGTTTCAATACCGAGCCTTCTGCAGGCTTCAGCTCGTCTGTGCCCGCTGATGATTTCATAGTTACCGTCCTCAAGACTGCGGACAATTATCGGTGTAAGTACTCCTAAGTTTGAAATGCTGTCAATGAGCATCTCAAAGGCCGTATCCTCTCTGAAAATGAAAGGATTGTTTTCAAATGATTTTAAATTATCAATTTTGATTTCTGTTAATACGTTCATATTGAACCTCCATAAATTTTAAATTTCATTTTGATTTTTGTTTTCAAGGAAGGATGTAAGAATTCAATAACACTCTGTAATGTCATCCTCCTTTAATTTTTATCTTGACTGTTCGTAATCGGTTAGTGTTTGTGTTTCACGACTCGGACCTAAGTTTCTTTCCTGCCATACTGCATGGTCATGAAGCTCGTCCATTAAATCCTTAACAAGAGTGTCACGGGAGATAACTCTGTCACAGATTTTTATGTGCTTTCTCAATGTTGTCAGATGTGCTGTAATATCTTTGTTATGTTCTCTGAGCTCATTAGCATTTTGTGTGTCACCGCTTCTGTCGGCTCGCTTGATTGCATTTCGTACTTCCTTACGAAGGTTGATAAGCTCATTGTATTCTCTCATTGTTTTCTCCTTGAGAGCCACAAGGTCTTCATAAGACTCAACATCGTTGTCACACAAAAGATTTTGCTCCTCACAGAATTTATCAAACTTCAGAATTTCTTTTTGCAGATAGAAGGACACCTCTCTGTTTTTTTCGGGATACTTTTTCACATATGCAAGACCGGGTACAAAGTGAGAGTAAAGGTCATAGAAGGTAACATAACTGTTGTTAACATCACCGTCAAAGAAAATATCCTTTACTCTTGTCTGTTCGGGCACATTAATTCTTTTCAGGTAGTGCTTATTGTTGTAAATGAATTCAAGAATCTCATCGGTGCTGTAGCCTTCACCAAGGTCACACAGTCTTATGGGAGATTTAATGAAGGGATGGTCTACTGCAAGCTCATCACCGATAAAAAACATATTGTACCTTCGCTTCTCCATAAGCTGCTCAAATTTTTCGGGAGAGTAAGACATTGCCATACACTCCTGAATGTCACGCTTTACATTTGTGTATTTGGTCATCTCTCCGTTTTTCTCTGCAAGGTACTGCATTCGCGAGGGAGCCTTGCGTGGTTTTTCAATGACGGACAGACCGTACTCTCTGCAAAGCACATCGGATGCTCTACGCATTTCGAAATAACTTTTTCTGCAGGAGTTAAACTTTTTTCCGTCAACAAATGAAACCGAGTT
>JAZSQU010000025.1:0-7279 GCA_045538095.1 Acutalibacteraceae bacterium
GATTTGTCATAGGGCGGGCGTAAGCACGTTCATTTTACCCTTGACAAATTGCAGTCGAGCATTTATCAGCTTTTCGGCGAAAATCAATGATATTTTGTGAAATCATTATCCTATTCTTTCATTTCAACTTTACAGAGCCACGGTTGATATATTTTTAAGTTTAGTGATAACGTTTTTAAGAGTTGAGAGTTAAGATAAGGGGAGCTACGCTCCGATTATAATAACCCCTCTGTCAACTCCGTTGACATCTCCCCTTTCAGGGGCGACAGGAAATGTCGTTCAAATAAAAAAGGATAAATACTTGTCTCCCCTGAAAGGGGAGATGTCAAAATTGCCAAACAATTTTGGCAGAGGGGTCTTAAAATCTACTCTTTACCCTTTTATACTTTAATAAATTCCGCAGACTATATCTTTCTGTTTGCAGAAAGTGAAGGTGCGACCACATCTTAACTCTCAACTCTTAACTTTTAACTCTCAAAAGAAAAGCCCACGCTTTTCTTTTGAAAAAGCGAGGGCGAGAATTATCCCGTGGTACCACCTCAATTATTGCCTTTGGGCAATCTCTCAGGAAAAGCTGTATCGGGCTTACCCGGTTTCGCCTACTGATTTTCATGTTCAGCAAAACTGCTCAGAAAGGTAATTCGCACAAAGGGCTTTTCTCCGTCTTGCACCATCCGACGGCTCTCTTTGGAAGTTCCCCATGTACTACTGAATTTCGTCATAGCATTGTTTTTTATTGAATATGTTCCGTATTTTATCACTTTAAAGCGGAAATGTCAATAGGTTTTTGCAATTTATTTGTTTAAAGTGTAAAAATGTTTTGATTTGACTATTTTTGTGTTTTATGGTATCATTTCTGTATGAACATACTAATAGTATAGGACTGATAAAATGACAGACAGATATATAGTTTTTGACGTTGAAACTCCTAACTCAAGAAATAACCGTATGAGTGCAATCGGCATTACCGTTGTTGAAAACGGTGAAATAGTTGACGAGTTTTACTCCCTCATTAACCCCGAGCAGGAATTCGACTACTTCAACATAAAGCTGACGGGAATAACCCCTGAAATGGCGGAAGAAGCGCCCACCTTTCCCGAGCTGTGGAAGAAAATCGGCAGTATAATGGAAAGCGGTATTCTTGTTGCCCACAATGCACCCTTTGATATGGGCGTACTGCAAAAGTGTATAGACTTCTATGGAATTGACACCAAGCCTTCCTTTGACTATGTCTGCACCTGCAGAATGGCAAAAAAGTGTCTGCCACAATTAAGCAGTCACCGACTCAATAATCTCTGCGATTATCTGGGCATAACTCTCGACCACCACCACGCAGGCAGCGACAGCACTGCAGCGGCAGAAATTCTCCTTTTCCTTATGGATAACGGAATTGAGCCGAAGGAGTTTGTAAAAGAAAAGGTGGTTTGAAACCCCTCTGTCACTTCGTGACATCTCCCCTTTCAGGGGCGACAAGAAAACCCTTTCTTTACAATTGTAAAAAACTAAAACGTCTTTTGTTTTTTATATTCAACAATTCCAAAAAGTTCGTCAGCTCGTCTCCCCTGAAAGGGGAGATGTCAAAATTCCTCAAAGAATTTTGACAGAGGGGTGTAATTTTGCATTTAAAATTCTTGACATCCCCCTTTTTCAGTGTTATACTGTTTTTGCAACTGAATATTACTGGGGGTGCTGATTTTTCGGCTGAGATTATACCCATAACCTGATTCGGATAATACCGACGTAGGCTAAGTAGTTAAAACGGTCAATTTTACCACCCTCTTTTTAAGGGTGGTTTTTATATTTTATCCCGGGAAAATATAAGAAAGGACCTCTTCCGGCAATATTGAGTTACAAAGAAAAACAAATTTCTGAAAGGTTGTGCATTATTATGACAGCAAGCGTAGCAATTCAGGTTCTTCCTGAAACCAATGACACCGAGGAGCTTATCCGCATTGTAGACGAGGTTATAGCATATATAGCCTCAACGGGATATAACTATTATGTAGGCCCCTTTGAAACAACAATCGAGGGCGACAGCTACGATGAGCTTATGGAAATCGTAACTAACTGCCAGAAGGTTGCAATCAAGGCAGGTTGTCCCTCAGTTTCAGCTTATGTAAAAATCTGCTACAAGCCGGAAGGCGGTGTGCTTACCATTGACAAAAAAGTATCAAAGCATCACAAATAAAATAGCGCCCGTTGTTTCAATCTGTCTTTTCGTTTTTCTGTGGCTCTTTCTTTCCGAGGGCGGATTTATACCTAAATATATGCTGCCCTCACCCCTTGAGGTGGGAGAAGCCTTCGTAAAAGACTTTCCTCTTCTTATGGAGCATCTTACGGTTACTCTTAAAGAGGCGCTTTACGGTCTTTTAATCGGTACGGGACTTGCCTTTGTTTTTTCCGTGCTTATGGACAGATTCGAATTCCTTTATAAGGCGTTTTACCCTATACTCGTTATAACCCAGACTATACCTACAATTGCAATTGCGCCTTTGTTGGTACTTTGGATGGGCTTTTCAGTAGCACCTAAAATAACTCTCGTTGTGCTTACCACCTTTTTCCCTATAACCATTTCACTGCTTGACGGCTTCAGAAGCGCTGATAAAGATGCGATGGGGCTTATCAGAAGTATGGGGGGAAACAGACTCACCGTTTTCCGTTATATAAAGCTGCCCTCAGCTATGGAGCAGTTTTTTTCGGGACTTAAGGTGTCTGCATCTTATTCCGTTGTGGGCGCCGTTGTGGCTGAATGGCTGGGCGGCTTCGAGGGTCTTGGTGTATATATGACAAGGGTAAAAAAAGCCTACGCCTTTGACAAAATGTTTGCTGTTATTATCCTTATTTCCGCCGTGTCGCTTCTGCTCATGGCTTTTGTGGCTCTGCTGAAATTCCTTGCACTTCCTCATAAAAGGAAAGAGATAAGAAAGGATAGTATTATGAAAAAAATAATTGCAATTGTTATTGCCGTTGTTCTCACCTTCGGGCTTGTTGCCTGCGGTGAAAAAATCAAAAACAGTGAAGCTCCCTCTGAAATCACCCTTTGCCTTGACTGGACTCCCAACACAAACCACACAGGCTTTTTCGTTGCAGACAGCTTAGGCTACTACGAAGAAGAGGGCATAAAAATTACCATTGTTCAGCCTCCCGAAAACGGAGCAGAGCTTATGGTAGCCTCAAATCAGGCACAGTTCGGCATAACTGCCCAGGACTCAATCGCTCCCTCATACGCATCAGAAAATCCCCTTGAGGTAACAGCAGTTGCTGCCCTTTTGCAGCACAACACCTCCGGCATTATTTCCCGCAAGGGCGACGGATGTACTTCACCCAAGGGTCTTGAGGGCAAAACCTACTCCACCTGGGACAGCCCCGTAGAAAAAGCGATGATTGCTTACCTTATGGAAAAAGAGGGTGCCGATTTCAATAAGGTTAATCTTATTCCCAACGTAATCACCAACGAGCCCCTTGCACTTAAAAACAAGGACACCGACGCTATCTGGATTTTCTACGGCTGGGGCGGAATTCAGGCCAAGGTTGATAATGTTGACTGCGATTATTTCCACTTCCGTGACATTGACGAAATTTTCGACTACTACACTCCCACCCTTATTGCCAATAACGATTTTCTTAAGGAAAGCCCCGAAACCGTTAAAGCTTTTCTCAGAGCTACTGCAAAAGGCTACGAATATGCTGCCCAAAATCCTGAAGAGGCTGCAAAAATTCTGATTGAGGGTGACACCACCGGTTCGCTTAAAGATTCCACAGAGCTTGTAACAGAAAGTCAGAAGTGGATTTCCAAAGAGTACATCTCCGACGCACCCTACTGGGGCTACATTGACGAGGAGCGTTGGAACGGCTTTTACGGCTGGCTTTATGAAAACAATCTTATTTCAAAGGATCTTAAGGGCGTTGGCTTTTCAAACGATTATCTGAAGGTTGAATGATTTATGTTAAAGTTAAAAGCAGAAAATATTACCAAAAGCTTTGAAGGCGAAGAGATTATAAAGGATATTACCGTTGAGCTGAACGAAAAGGAGATTGTTTCTCTCTTAGGTGTCAGCGGCGGCGGAAAAACCACACTTTTCAATGTTCTTTCAGGCCTCAGCTTACCTGACAGCGGCAGAGTGTATCTGCAAAACGAGGACATAACGGGAAAGCCGGGAAAAATCAGCTATATGCTTCAGAAGGATTTGCTTCTCCCCTATTACAGAGTGATTCACAACGTAGCTTTGCCTCTCATAATAAAGGGTGAGAAGAAGAAAGAGGCATACAAAAAGGCTATGGAGCTTTTTGCCTTTTTCGGCCTTGAGGGTGCAGAAAGGAAGTTTCCGCATCAGCTTTCAGGCGGTATGAGACAAAGAGCAGCCTTTCTGCGCACCTACCTTTCCTCTGAGGGCGTGGCACTTTTAGACGAGCCCTTCAGCGCCCTTGATACAATAACAAAATCTGCCGTACATGAATGGTATCTCAGGATTATGGAGGAAATTGACCTCTCAACTCTTTTTATTACCCACGACATTGACGAGGCTATTCTCCTTTCCGACAGAATTTATATTCTTTCGGGAAAACCGGGCAGAATAACTGAAGAGATTAAGATCGATTTGCCAAAGCCCCGTAATAATTCTCTGCTTCTTACAAGTGAATTCATAGAGTACAAGCGTCTTCTTTCAAAAATTATTTCTGAAAGCTGAGTTTTTGCCGTCGCTTTTTGCGGCGGCTTTTTTTGCATAGAAAATAAAAAATCGGGGCAGAATATTACGGGTGATAAATATGGACAAAAACACGAAATATATGAAACAGCCCGACCCCTACAACTTTAAGGAAACGGGCGAATTCATTGAGGAATACCTCACAAAGCCAAAAGAAAAAGAAGAGGAAATCAAAAACGAGAAAAAACAACAAAAATAAACTTCGTGAATTTTTGGGGGCACAGGGTTGTCCCCTTTTCATTTTTATTAAGAAAAATTGCTTTGACAAACGGAAAATTATATGATATATTGAAATTACAGAATGTACCATAAGTTACAAAAAAGGTACTTTAGTGAGAATTAAAACAAAGCGAAAGGAGAAACATTATGGCGCCGAAGGAATACAGTTGCGTAAAACGTACAAAAAAAGCCTTTGAAACCAGCCTTACTGAACTTTCAAAGCAGTATCCGTTTAATAAAATTACTGTTAAGATGCTCTGCGACAAGGCCGAACTCAGCAGAAACGCGTTCTACTTCCATTATAAAGACATCAACGACCTTCTGAGAAGCATTGAAGACGACGTTGTAAATGAAATCGTGTCCCTGCTCGAAATGATTGAAAAAATTGACTTTCCCGAAAACGTTTATGTTTCCGTTGAGTCACTTATAAATATCTTTGATGAAAGACGTGACACAGTGCTTATGCTTTTTGATAAGAATTACTCTGTTTCTTTCACCACAAAGGTAAGTAAAATTTACAGTGATTTCAATTTTAAGTACTTCTGCCGTTACCACAACAATGACAAGAAAATCAAGTATGACTTTTTCTATATGTTCCTTTCAAGCGGTTTCTACGGCATTATCAGATACTGGCTTGAAAACCCGGGGCTTATGACTAAGGAAGAGCTTATCCAGCTCACCTACACCCTCATCAAGCGTCTTCTTGTAAAGGATAATCCCAACATCATAGACATCATTTCAATGTAAGGAGTATGAAAAAATGAACAAAAATAACCTTAAAGGCAGAATGTTTTCATCCCCTCAACGAAAAGCCCTTGCAGTAGCTTTCTGCATTATAATTCTTTTCGCTACAGGCTACGGAATCGGCGTTCTTGCCAACATCAATGTACATATTCCCATGAGAGAAGTACCCGTGGTACAAGAGGTTACTACAACAGAACCTACCACGGCTCCCACAACAACAGAGCCCACAACAGTACCCACCACCCTTCCTCCGGAAACAACCACAACTACCGCACCTTCAACAACTGCAGCACCTGAAGAAGACGAATGCTGCCTTGCAGGTCTTTGCGACACACTGAAGGGACTTCTCGGTACGGTTTTCCCCTGTCTTGCAGAAGAATAATAAAAACTAAACTTGCAACGAACACACTGTTTTAAAGCGGTGTGTTCGTTTTTATTAAAAGTTTGTTATTTGACTTGCTTTGTAGATTTGTGTTATAATTAGCCAAAACCAGTCGGCATAAGCTTCTAAACTTAGTGAGGAGGTTTTATGATGAGCGAAAAAATAGAGGCACTTATTGGGCGCCTTGAAGATATAATTTCAGATATAGACTTTGAACCGATTAAAAAGCTTCTGGCAAAGCTTAACTTAGACCGTCTGCTTCAGAAGGATTTCAGCAGCAGATTTATTGCCAGAGCTTTTGTTATTGCTCTTTGCCTTATAAGTGTTGTTTCAATTGCCGTTGTAATTTCCGAAATTGCCGACAAACCTGAGGACACCCTTACAACCGTAGCCGAAACAACCGAACAAGCACAGTCAGCTTTTCTCAGCGACTCTGCAGAAAACTTCAAAGGCAATTTTCTTTTTCTTCTTAATGCAGAAAACAGTGAGGACGTTTACCTTATAGCCGTTGTCCGTCTTGATTCAGAGCAAAATACAATGAACATTGCTTTTCTCAACAAAAACGTTACTTGTAAAGCAGGCGACGTCAGCGGTACACTTACCGAGCATTACAACAAAGGCGGAGCAAAGCAGCTTATGTGGGCTGTAGGTGAATACACAGGCATAAGCATTGAGCGCTATCTCGTAGGTGATGAAGATTCCTTCCAGAAATTCTGCGACCTTTTAGGCGACATGCATATGAACATTCCCGAAAGAGTCAGCCACAGCTATGAAGGCCTTGGCTACATTATCGAAAAAGGTGAACAGAATCTCACCCCGTCAATGTTCCTTCGCTATTTCCTCTACCTTTGCTCGAAGGATTTAAGCGAAAGCATCTCAAACATAATGGTGCTTATGGGTATGGAGGCCTTCTCTGCTGAGGACGAAGACACCTTGCAGAAGAACCTTGACACCTTCGGCAAATATTTTGACACAAACATTTCTGCAGTTGACCTTGGCAGATACAAAGGCGCAATCTGCAGAATGGCATCAAGAGAAAACCCTGTAAGTGTTACAATAGAAACAGGCTTTGATAAATTCAAAGAATAAAATAAAGAGGCTGTAAAAAAACAGCCTGAAAAAATCCGAGATTCGTGTAAAAGCGAGTCTCGGATAGTTTTTTTGTGTAAAACTGGTAAATATGGAAAAATATAGTCTTTTTGAGGTATACCAACCAAACCGACGGTGA
>JAZSQU010000010.1:0-30143 GCA_045538095.1 Acutalibacteraceae bacterium
TGGGTACTGCAAGTCTGCCGAAACGCATATAAACAGGGCCGTCATGCTCTGCAGCTGCGTGTACAGCGGCAATAGCTTCCACATCGTCAGCAGGGTTAAGTACAACCATGCCAGGAATGGAACGGATAAGAGCGATATCCTCGTTACACTGGTGTGTTGCACCGTCTTCACCAACAGTAATACCTGCGTGAGTTGCACCGATTTTAACGTTGAGCTTCGGATAAGCGATTGAGTTTCTTACCTGCTCAAAAGCTCTGCCTGCAGCAAACATAGCAAAGGATGAAGCGAATACTGTGTAGCCTGCTGTTGCAAGACCTGCGGCAACACCCATCATATTGCCTTCAGAAATACCGCAGTCGATAAACTTTTCAGGAAATTCCTTTTTGAAAGTGATTGTTTTTGTTGCCTTTGCAAGGTCAGCGTCAAGAACGAGAACATCTTTACCTGATGCGCCAAGCTCCTTAAGAGCCTTACCGTACGCATCTCTTGTTGCACATTTAATTACATCAGCCATAATTACGCCTCCAATTCTGCAATTGCTTTATCAAGCTCAGCCATAGCTTCTGCATACTGCTCTGCGTTGGGAGCTGAACCGTGCCAATCGCACTTGTCTTCCATAAATGAAACGCCTTTACCCTTAACTGTCTTTGCAACAATGCAGGTGGGCTTATCTGTCTGTGCCATAGCATTTTTGAATGCCTCTTCAATCTGGTCGAAGCAGTGTCCGCAGATTTCAATTACATTCCAGTTAAATGCTTCAAACTTTTCCTTAATGGGATACGGTGAGTTAACCTCGTCAAGTGAGCCGTCAATCTGAAGGTTGTTATAGTCAACAATAGCAACAAGGTTGCTGAGCTTCTGATTGCCTGCAAACATAGCAGCTTCCCATACCTGACCTTCTTCGATTTCACCGTCACCGAGAATAGTGTAAACCTTGAAATCCTTACCCTTGAGCTTTGCAGCAAGTGCCATACCTGCAGCAACTGAAATACCCTGGCCAAGTGAGCCTGTGCTCATATCAACACCGGGTGTGTATCTCATACTGGGATGACCCTGAAGAATTGAGTCAGGCTTTCTGAGAGTCTTGATAAGGTCAAAAGGGAAAAAGCCCTTGAGAGCAAGTGCTGCGTAAAGAGCAGGTGCTGTGTGACCCTTTGAAAGAACGAATCTGTCTCTGTCTTCGCAATCGGGCTTTTCGGGGTTAACATTCATCTGTTCAAAGTAGAGATAAGTAATTAACTCTGCAATTGAAAGTGAACCGCCGGGATGTCCGCTTTTTGCATTGAAGGTTCCTTCAATAACTCCTTTTCGAACCTGAGCTGCAAGGAGCTTAAGTTCTTTTTTTCTGTTTTCTACCATAAGAATTCCTCCTTAACTGTAATTCTTAATAATGTGTTCTATTAAATCTGCAACTGCACCGAAGTTACAGTGGCAGGTTACAAGCTTTGCAATTTTCTTCATACCCTTAGGTGCCTGTCCGCAACAAGCCGGAAGAGCAACCGCTTTAAGCATTTCGTAATCGTTGAAATAATCACCGATTGCGGCCGTGTGTTCCTTTTCAACGCCAAGCATTTCCGCAAGCTTCAGCACAGCCTTACCCTTGTTTGTGTCCTCGTTTACCATTTCATAGCTCCAAGGAGAAGAATACATAAGGTTCTCGGTTGTTGTTGACATATTTATTATGTACTTTTCAAGGGCTTTCATTGCAGGCGGTATACCTGTAAAAATAACCTTATACCAATTTTCCTTGGGAATTTTTTCAAAGTTGTAGAAATATCTGATTTTTCCTTTGGCATTAATCGCAAGAACTCTTGCGGAAACGGTAGGTCTGAAAATGTAAACATCTTCATCCGTAATAACCTGAAAAGCAAGTGTGGGAAATTTTTTAACACTCTTTCTCACCATATCGATGCAATGCTCGTTAAGAGGGCTTGACCAGATAAGCTTTTCCTGTGCAAAATCATATATTCCTGCACCGTTGATTACAACGGCTTTACCGTCTGCAATGTCAAGACGTTTAAAGTGTTTTCTCATTGATTCGGGACTTCTGCCTGATGCCAGAGTAAAGTTTCCGCCATATTCATCAATGTACTTATGAATTGCATCATAATTTCTTTTTACAAGTCTTCTTGATTTATCGTTAAGAGTTCCGTCTATATCTGAGGCTATAAGCCAATTAGATAACTTTTTATTATTCATTTAATCCTCCTTAAAAAGTCCGTAAAGTATGAAGGAAGTTCGCTTTCAATTTCAATATATTCCCTTGTCCTGGGGTGCTTGAAGCCTATGAGACCTGCGTGCAGGCACTGACCACCTAGATACTCAATAACTTTTTTCGGCCCGTAAACTCCGTCACCTGCTACAGGATGCCCTATATAGGACATATGCACTCTTATCTGATGAGTTCTGCCTGTTTCAAGTTTCAGAGCCAAGTGGGTAAAATCTTTAAATTCCTCAATCACCTTATAATGAGTGACTGCGTTTTTGGAATTTTTTGTTGTAACGGTCATTTTCTTTCTGTCCGTAGGATGTCTGCCTATAGGTGCATCAACCGTGCCCTCGTCAGTCTTGAATCTGCCGTAAACAACACTATGATACTGACGGGTAAAGCTGTGAGCCTTAATCTGTTCGGCAAGTGAAACGTGGGCCATATCGTTCTTGGCAACAATAAGTAAACCGCTTGTATCCTTGTCAATTCTATGGACAATGCCGGGTCTTACAACTCCGCCTATGCCCGAAAGACTGCCTTTACAGTGATAAAGAAGAGCATTTACGAGAGTTCCGTCAAAATTACCTGCTGCAGGGTGAACAACCATACCCTTAGGCTTATTGACTACAAGCAAATCACTATCCTCATATCTTATATCAAGAGGTATATCCTCAGGCTTTGCCTCAAGAGTCTTAGGCTCGGGAACAGTTACAACTACTCTGTCCCCTGCTTTAATCTTATAGTTTTTGCTGACAACAATAAAGTTTACTCGCACATTACCGTCGTCTAAAAGCTTCTGGGCTGCAGAACGGCTGATATTTTCCATTTTTTCCGACAGATATTTGTCAATTCTCTGAGAAGCGTAATCTTCTTCAACCGTCAGAATCCTCGTGTCAATCATTCTGAATTTTCTCTTTCCTGTTTTTTCTGTCTTTGTAAAGACAGTATATCTGATAAAAAATAATTGTAAATGCTGCTACGGTTATAAGGCAATCTGCAAAATTAAAAACATAAAAGTCCACAAAAAGAACCTCAATATAATCAATTACAAAGCCTCTGAAAACCCTGTCAATTATATTACCGAAACCGCCTGCAGCAATAAGCACCACCGAAGCGTAATCGATTTTTGAAGTAAGCCAACCTGAGTAAATTACCACAAGCACAGCTATCATACATATAATCGCTAGAGCTGTCATAAGTGGGGTTTTGCCGCTCATCATCCCCATCATAGCGCCGTCATTTTCAAGATATCTCAGCTGAATGAATCCGGGCACAAGCATTTTTGAGCCTATGGGTCTGAGACGGTCATAAACGGCTGATTTAATAAGCTGGTCAACAATTACCAGAAGCACAATTACAGACGTTGAAATTATCTTTGTTCTGAGATTATTCTTCAACTGAGTCCTCTCCTGCTTCTTCAACTCTTGCAAAGGATATATCACCCTTTGACTTGATTTCGTTTATAAGCGCTTCAGTAAGACCTTCTTTGAAGTCGGTGAATTCAACACCGTCACTGCCGACGGAATCAAAGATTTTGGTGATGTATTCATTCATATCATCAACCTTCATTTTAGTCTGTCCTGAAATGCTGCTTTCTGAGGCAGGTCTTCCGCTTGCAATATCAATGCTCTCAGCAAGAATTTCAGAGAAATCAGGCATAGCGAAAGGTTCAATTGAGTCTTCGGGAATCTGCTCAACTTCAATGTCAGATAAATCGAACTTACCCGAAACAGTATTGAAGCTTTCAACAACATCAGCTGTAAGATTATTGATTGTTTCAGTTGCTTTTAAGGTTTCAGCCTTGAGCTTTGCAATTACTGTGCCGATACTACTAAGCTCTTTCTTTGCATTCTTAACTGCAAGAGCGTTTTCGTCAGCGACTTTCTGAACCTCAGTTTTAGCCTCAGCAACAATTTTAGCAGCCATAGCATTGGCTTTTTCAATAATATCCTTTGCCTGGGCGTTGATATTCTCTGTATAGGAAGCTGAATATCTTTCAAGCTCTGCCTTTGTTCTTTCGTATTCGTCGAAAAGACCCTGAAGCTTTTCCTCGGCAGCCTTTATCTTGTCTGCATATTCGTTTTCAGCTCTTTCGTTTGCCTCTTTTACAATTTCGTCAGCCTTTTTTCTTGCGTCACTGAGAGTTTTGTCTGAGGTGCTCTGAGCATAGATAAGTGTGCTTGCAATAGCCTCTTTATCGGAATTGTATTTCTGAATAAGTGAGTTAAGCTCTGATACTCTGTTGTTGAGTATGTTGTTTTCAGTATAAAGCTTGTTATAGCCTTCATAAACCTGCGCCTTGAAAGAGTCAACCTCACTCATTCTGTAGCCGTCTTTACCTGTTTTTGAAAAACGGATGCCGAGTATTTCATTAGGTAACATCATAAGCTCACCTTCTTTTCAAAATTAAAAATCAACCTGGTCAAGAAAATCGCCTTCAAGTTCAACCTCGCCGGGAATGTAAGCATAAATATCCTCAGTAAGCTGACTGTAAATGCATTTTGCAACATACTTGGCACCGTCAAGGAAGTCCATAGCTCTGATTCTCTGGTCATCATCAAGCTTGGCAAGACTGATAAGAACAATTGTGTTCTTGTCAACAATCTTGTCTGCAACATTCTTTGCATCATACATATCATTCAGTGCGAAGAATACAAGTCTGTACTTAGGTGCTGAATACTTCGGTGCATTGTTCATATTGTAGATGTTTGCACCTGATTTTGAAGCCTTGCGCTTGTGTTCTTTCTTCGGCTCTTCAAAATCATAATCTGCTTCATTTGAAAAGCTGCTGTCCTCACCGTAGGGAGTGTATTTAGGCGCGTCACCGTATTCGTCAAAATCATCGCTGTCAATATACTCGTCGTCAATATAGTCCTCATCACCCAATACATCAGCAGGCTTTCTGAGAAAATCCTTCATTTTTGATGAAAAACCTTTTACAATACCCATTTTTTATTACTCCTTTATTTATCAATAAATTCTTGGCCCGAAAATTGCCGAACCGACTCTTACTAAATTTGAACCACAGAGTATTGCTTCCTCATAATCTGAGGACATACCCATGGAAAGTATACACATATCAATATTATCTAACTTTTTGCTCTTTATGTCAATAAATATTTGATGCATTTTTAAAAAATATTTCTGAGCTTCCTCAGAAGAAGTACAAACAGGAGGTACCGTCATCATACCTTTGACCTTTAAATTCGGCAAAGTTGCAATTTCGTGCACCGTTTCTGTAAGAAGCGAAAGGTCAAGCCCCGTCTTGTTTTCCTCGTCGCCGATATTAACTTCAATAAGGCAGTCAGTTGTAATTCCCTTCTGCTCACTGCGTTTAGAAATTTCCTTTGCAAGCTTCACACTGTCCACAGACTGTATCATTGAAACCACACCCACAATCTGTCTGACCTTATTGGTCTGTAAGTGACCGATAAGCTGAGCCTCACAGCCGTCAAGCTTAAGATACTCCTTTTTCGAAAGAAATTCCTGAACCTTGTTTTCGCCTATAAGCTTTACGCCGTGTTCAATTGCACGGTTAATGAAAATCGGCTCAACTGTTTTGGTAACAGCCATAAAACTGATATCCTCAGGTTTTCTTCCGCTTTTAATTGCAGCATTCTGTATACGCTCATTTATAACATCAAGATTATAGTCAATATTACTGAATCTTTCCTCAACCGATAATTTTTCCATCATGAAGATTCCTTCCTTTCACTATAATATTGTCATAAAGCCTAATTGCTCTGTACCCGTCGGTCTTCTCGTAATTTATAACGGTATCACCTTTTTTGTTTTTCTCAAAAACATAGTACTTGTCGGCGATTACATAATCTTCACCGTAGTACTTTATATCAACAGGCGAAAATTCAACGAGATTTCCGCTGAGTACGTACACGCCGTCAAGACCTTCATCGTTTTTTACTATAGCCTGACGGTTGATTTTAAGTCCGTTATGTCTGTTTAAAATTACCTCAGCCTTTTCTTTTCTGAGAGTTACAAGCTCTTCATTCATAAGCTTACACCTGAGGGTTACCGTAATTATGTTATCCTTTTCTTCGGCAATATCATATATTGTCATTTTTATGTTTTCTAAGCCTTTTCCCGGAAAATTGACATAAACCGTTTTGCCTTCGTCCATTGTCGAAATTTCAGACGCAGCCATATCAAACACAAAGTACCAGATAAAATTGCCTACAACCTTGCCGTAAACGTTTTCATCCTCGCTTTTTTGGGCGTTAATCAGTGTTTCCACATATTTACTGCCGAGTTTTTTATCCTTTGCATCGTCATAGGATACAAGGTTCTCATAGCCGTCAACACTGCTTACAAAGTAACCTGCATAGGGTGAACTGATTCTTTCATAGCTTCCGAGAGCTCCTTCAAGAGCTTCATACTCTGCTTCATACACACTGATAGCTGAGTTAAAATCAAGCTTTTCACCTGTAGCAAGCTGCTTTGTGGTTATCTTCTGAGAAAGGTCATCCCTGACTTTTGAAATCCCTTCCACCGAAGGAGAATCAATAAGCTCTGCATAATTCATAACAGAAGAGTAAATCATTGAGTTCAGTCCCACAACGTTAAGATAGCTGAGACCGCCCTGACTTTTAAGCTGATTAAGAGCATTGATTTTCTCTTTAAGTGCCTCTCTTTCTCTGTAAGCCTCAGCAGAAGCTTCATCGGAAAATGCAAGAGCAATACTGTCATTTTTGGAAACGTTTGCACTGTCGTCAACCAGAGGTACATATATTTTATTGTCATTTTTATAAAGGAAAGAGCTGTTTTTCTTGCCCTTTTTTGTTCCTTCATCCCTAATTGCAAAGCCTTCAACAGAAATGCTTTCCTCCTGGGTATAATTAAGAGCAAATTCTGTTATAAGCTTACCAGCATAGCTTGTATATGTGTTATGGATTATGTACATAAGCACAAGTACAACTGCTGCTATACCGATAATTTTAAGCAGTTTTTTATCTTTGTCTGAAATCATATAAGTCCACCGTTTTCAAGTAAAGTCAGCGCTTCATTTAAAATTTCTTCTGATGAAAGCGAATCAATGTCAATCCAGTTGATATCAGGGTTTCTTCTGAACCAGGTCAGCTGTCTTTTTGCATATCTGCGAGTTTCTCTTTTGAGGTTTTCGACAGCCTCATCGAGAGTAGCTTCACCGTCAAAATATGGCTTAAGCTCCTTGTAGCCTATTGCCTGCTTTGACGTGCCTGATTTTTCAGAGGAGAGGAATTTTTGAGCTTCTTCTAAAAGGCCGTTTTGAAGCATAATATCAACACGTCTGTTTATGCGGTCATAGAGAATTTCTCTGTTCTCTGCAGTAAGACCGATTATAAACCAGTTGTATTCGCTTTCGTTTTCGTGTGAAAGCTCAGCTTGAAGAGTGATAGTCTTACCCGTTGAGTAATAAACCTCAAGAGCTCTTAAAATGCGCTTGACATCGTTTATGTGAAGCTTTTCTGCAGAAGCAGGGTCAACTTCTTTAAGCTCATTATAAAGCTTTTCTATGCCCTCTTTCTCTAATCTTTCGCTGAGTTCGATTCTTTTTTCGTTTTTATCAAAGTCAAAGAACGTTGTATTTTTTATAAGTGTATCAACATAAAATCCCGTTCCGCCTGCAACTATAGGCTGTTTGCCTCTACCCAAAGCATCATCAATCACGCTGAGAGCCCTCTCCTTAAAGTCGGCAACGGAGAAATTCTCCGTAGGCTCAAGAAAGCTCATAAGATGGTGAGGTATTCCCTGCATTTCTTCCAATGTGGGTTTTGCTGTGGCAATATCCATCTCTTTATAAATCTGCATTGAATCGGCCGAAATAATTTCACCCTGCAGTCTTTTTGCAATTTCAATGGAAAGTGATGTTTTACCTGAGGCGGTAGGGCCAACAATAACAATTACTGTTTTTTTGTTCATTTAAAGCTTTTTCTCCGTTTTACTGAATTCTGCCGAACTGTTTTTCAAGCTCGTATTTTGAAATTTCAATAAGTACCGGTCTGCCGTGAGGACAGTAACGGATTTCATTTGTATAAAGCACCTGTTCAGCAAGGACCTTCATTTCAGCAGTCGAGTTCTTGTAACCTGCTTTTATGGCAGCCTTACAAGCTGAAGTATGCAGAATACGGTCGATTTTTTCTGCCTCAACGTCAGTTCTGTGCTCGGTGAGATAACTTGCAATTTCAATAACTGTATCTTCAATATCGTCACCTGAAACTGCCATCGGGCACTCTCTTACAATAACCGTACCCGATCCGAAATCTTCAACAAGGTAGCCTGCTTCAGAAAAAACTGAAAGATTATCAAGCACTGTGCTGTACTCATTTTTACTCAGGGTAACAGTAACAGGCTTAAGAAGCACCTGAGAGGCTTTTTTGCTATTAGCTTCTTCCTTCATACGGTTGAAAATGATTCTTTCGTGTGCGGCGTGTTTAACAATGAGGCATACACGGTTATCGTATTCGCAGATAATATATGTCTTGAAAGCTTCACCTAAAAGTCTTAAGGGTTTAGGCTGCTTTTCCCTTTGTTCTTCAACAATTTTTACCGTCTGCTCCTCTTTAATCTGAGGCTCAACAGATTTAATTTCATTTGCTTTCTGAGCTTCAGGTTCAGGTGTTTTAACAGCTTCCTGCTTCTTTTTATTTCTGAACTCTGCAATAAGGTCGGGTTCTTTTTCCTCTCTCACTATAACAGGTTCACTTTTTGGCGCAGAAACCTTTGCCTTGAATTCAGAAGCTGACATTGTTTTGAAGAAGTCAGCCTTAGGTTCAGTTTTCACTGTCGGCTTGATTTCGGGTTTAGCTTCATTCTTTACTGCAGAAACGGGCACCACAATCTGAGGTCTCGGTCTGAAAACCTGAGCTGATTTATTGACGGGCACATCATCTTCGACCATCTGAAGCTGAACACCTTTGTCTATAGCTTTTTCTGTTACCTTATTTACCTTTGAAAGGTCAACCTGAACGGGAGTATCAAAGGTTTCAAGGGCAGTTTTAACTGCAAAATAAAGTGCTGAGGTAACCTTTCTTTCGTCGCCGAAGCGCACCTCGGTTTTTGCAGGGTGAACATTTACGTCAACAAAATCAGGTCTAAGTTTTATATTAAGCACGCAGCTTGGGAATTTGCCCACCATAATTGCGTTTTTGTATGCATTTTCCATACTCGCCATACATGAACGTGACTTGAAATATCTGTTGTTGAGGAAGAAATACTGCATTGACCTTGAGGGTCTTGCGCAAACAGGTTTGCATACATAGCCTTCGATTTTTATTCCGTCAAGCTCATAATTTACTTCAAGCAAACTTTCAGCAAACACCTTTCCGAATACAGAATAAATTGTTGAAATAAGCTTGCCGTCGCCGGGAGTAATAAGCACCTGTCTGCCCTCTCTGATGAATCTGATGCTGATTTCAGGGTGAGACAGTGCTATACGGTCAACGACCTCTGCAACTGCGTTGGCTTCAGAAACGTCACGCTTGAGAAACTTCATTCTTGCAGGGGTGTTATAAAATAAATCTCTTACAATAATTGTTGTACCGTTAGGACAACCTGCCTGCTCAAGACTTTTTTCTGTACCGCCTTCAATTACAAAGGCAGTGCCCGAAATTTCATTTTCCGTTTTTGTGAGAAGCTGCACTCTTGAAACTGCAGCAACCGACGCCAATGCTTCACCTCTGAAACCGAGGGTAAAAATTGAATTCAGGTCTGTTTCATTTTTAAGCTTACTTGTTGCGTGGCTTAAAAACGCCTTGGGTACGTCTTCTCTTTCAATTCCGCAGCCGTTGTCGGTAATTCTGATATAGCTTACGCCGCCGTTTTTAATTTCAACGGTTATGGATGTGGCACCTGCGTCAATTGAATTTTCCATAAGCTCCTTGACAACAGATGCAGGTCTTTCGACAACTTCACCGGCAGCTATCAATTCTGCCATATGCTTGGAAAGTATATTGATTTTTGCCATAAGTCATCGTCCTTTCGTTTTTTTAGTTTCCTCTTGCCTTCTTTACAAGGTCGTGAAGAGTTGTAAGAGCCTCAAGAGGTGTAATTGTATTTATATCAAGATTTTTGATAGTGTCGATAATTTCATCATCAATTGTGCCTTCAAGAGAAAGCTGAAGATTACCTTCTTCCTCCTCAGAGACTGAAATATTACGCATTGAAGATGCACGGTCAGGATTCTGTTCTTCAAGCTCAAGAAGAATCTGTCTTGCCCGTGTTACAACAGAGTTAGGTATACCTGCAAGCTTTGCAACCTCAATACCGTAGCTTCCGTCAGCGGCGCCTCTTACAATTCTGCGAAGGAAGGTTATTGTATCTCCCCTCTTTTTAACGCAGATATTGTAATTCTTTACTCCTTCAAGCTGATTTTCAATTTCGGTAAGCTCGTGATAGTGAGTTGAAAAAAGGGTTTTTGCACCGATTTTTCTCACTATATGTTCAAGTACTGCTCTTGCAATACTCATTCCGTCAAAGGTTGAGGTACCTCTGCCCACTTCATCAAGAATAATAAGGCTGTTCTTGTCTGCATTCTTGATAATTGTGGAAACCTCGTTCATTTCAACCATAAAGGTTGACTGTCCCATTGCAAGGTCATCGGAAGCACCGACTCTTGTAAATATGCTTGAAATAATTGACAGCTCAGCCCTTTTCGCAGGAACAAAAGAACCAATCTGCGCCATAAGGCAGATAAGTGCAACCTGACGCATATAAGTAGATTTACCTGCCATATTGGGACCGGTGATTATAGAGCATCTGTCATCACCGCAGTTCATATAGGTATCGTTGGGCACAAAAGGTGCACCGTCAAGCATAAGCTCAACAACAGGGTGTCTGCCTTCGTTAATTTTTATTGAACCGTCTGTTATCATCGTGGGACAGACATAGTTATTGTTAATCGCTGCGTTTGCAAGAGAACAGAGAACATCTGTAACGGAAAGTGCTGATGAAGTAGCCTGAATTCTGTTATACTGGTTCGCCACGGCATTTCTTATCTGGCAGAAAATTTCATATTCAAGCTTGACTATTCTCTCCTGAGCGCCGAGTATTTTACTTTCAAGCTCCTTCAGCTCTTCAGTAATGTATCTTTCGCAGTTCGCGAGAGTCTGCTTTCTTATGTATGTTTCGGGAACAAGATCTCTGTATGAATTTGTAACCTCGATATAATAGCCGAACACACGGTTATAACTGATTCTCAGCTTGGGAATGCCTGTAGCCTCTTTTTCTCTCGCTTCAATTTCAGCAATGATTTTACTGCCGCCGTTCTGAATATCTCTGAGTGAATCGAGCTCCTCGTTGAAGCCGTCTTTTATGAGTCCGCCTTCACGGATTGTAAAAGGTGCATTCTCTTTGATTGCAGAGTCAATTATTTCATAAACATCCTCGAGCAAATCAAGGGTATCATGCTGGAATTTAAGCAGCTGACAGTCAAAGCCGGAAAGCACCGATTTCACCTGAGGAAGGCACTCAATTGTAGTCTTAAGACTGTTGAGATCCTTTGCATTTGCAGTTTCAAACATAACTCTTGTCATAAGACGTTCAATATCATAAACGCCTGAAAGAGCCTCTGTAAGCTCAGAAAGAGCCATATTCTTATCGCAGAGCTCCCCTACTGCGTTGTGTCTTTTGGTTATAACCGCATAGTTGATAAGCGGCTTATCAAGCCATGACTTAAGCAGACGTCTGCCCATTGAAGTTTTTGTTTTATCAAGCACCCAAAGAAGTGAGCCTTTCTTTTCACGGCTGCGCATTGTTTCCGTAATTTCAAGGTCACGCTTTGTGGTGTAGTTAATCTTCATGTACTGATTTTCAGAATAGAAGTTAATATCCTTGATATTCTTAAGGTCGTTTTTCTGCAGATTTTTAAGATATCTGAGAGTAACGCCCACTGCAATTGCTGCAGGCTTTGTTTCGCTTAATTTAAGTGCTTCGGTTTTCTCACTGCCGAAATGTCTTACACATTCATTGAAGCAACTTTCATATTCAAAATAACTGTCCTCAGGAAGCTCGCAGGAAGCATCAATTCTTTTTGAAATAAAGGAAGTTACCTGCTTAAGCGTAGTGCAGTAGCTGTTGATTACAATCTCACTCGGCGAAAACACTCCAAGCTCATTGATGATACTTGCTTCAAGATTTTTTGTGTTTTCGATATAAGTAAGGTTTACTGCACCCGTTGAAACGTCGGTAAAGCAGATTCCTGCACCGCTTTCATCAACGTAAATTACAGTAAGATAGTTGTTTTTTGACTCGTCAAGCATAGTATTTTCAATAATACTGCCCTTGGTGATGATTCTTGTTACATCACGCTTGACAAGCCCCTTTGCAGTCGCCGGGTCTTCAACCTGCTCGCAGATTGCAACCTTATATCCGCTTTGTACAAGCTTTGCAATATAACCCTCTGCAGAGTGGAAGGGCACACCGCACATGGGTGCTTTTTCGCCTTGTCCGCAAGCTCTGCCGGTAAGAGTAAGCTCAAGAACCGACGAGGCCGTTCTGGCATCGTCAAAGAACATTTCATAGAAGTCACCCAGTCGGAAAAACAAAATAGTATCCGGGTAATCCTTTTTTATTTCAAAATATTGAGCCATCATAGGCGTCAATTCAGCCATTTTGTTTTTCCTCCTGAGATAAATTTCTACTTTAAATCAAATTAGTGGCAACCGCTGCAATCTGAGCAGCATGAACCGTCGCAGTTATGCTCCTGGGGAGCTTCAGGCTCGCATGTCATGGGATCTGCACCGTTAACGCAAAGACCGAGAATCTGCATAAGATAGTTCATCATGTTGTCGATTTCTGCTCTTGCAGCTTCATAAGCCTTCATCTTGTCGCTGTCCATAAACTTAGTGTAAACTTCGTTGAACTGCTCTTCAAAAGCCTGCATTTTTGCGCTGTCGGGTTCTTCCTTACTTGCTTCCATCTGATAGTTCATCTGAACCATCTGAATCTGAGCCATAAGGTCGTTAAGTTCAGCGTCTTTTTCGTTCTCTTCTCTTGCCTTTGCAAAGTTGAGATAACGCTCGTCCTGCTGAATTGCAGCACCTAATTCTCTTGTAAGTTTGATAATGTCCATTTTGCTTATACTCCTTGTATAATAATTTTTATTTAATAATACTTCTTTGAAGTAAAATTATCCTGTATATTCACCGTAAACCACCCAGGTTTTCGGATTTGTAACCTTTACCGAAGCAAAGGTGCCTATAAGGCTTTCGTCACCCATAAATTCAATTATGACGTTTCCACCTGTTCTGCCTGAAAGAAGTCCTTCAGTCTTGCTTTTTCCTTCAACAAGCACTCGGTAGGTTCTGCCCTTCATCTTTGCAGTTCTTGCACCTGCAATTTTTTCCTGCAGAGAAGTCAGCTCCTTGAACCACTTGCTTTTTTCTTCATAAGAAACCGTATCAGGCATATCATAGGCCTTTGTGCCGGGTCTAGGAGAAAAAATGAAGGTGAAAAGGCTTGTGAAATGAACTTCCTCAAGAAGAGAAAGTGTATCCTTGAACTCCTCATAGGTTTCGCCGGGAAAGCCTACAATTACATCACTTGTAATTGAAAGCTCAGGCATAATTTCATAGGCGTACTCTATAAGGTCAAGGTACTTCTTCCTGTCATAATGACGGTTCATTTCCTTAAGCACTCTGTCGTTTCCCGACTGGAAGGGCAGATGCAGATGCTTTGCAATTTTATCGGAAGATGCCATTACGTCGAGAAGCTCTTTTGTACAATCTCTCGGATGTGAAGTCATAAACCTTACAATGAAATCGCCTTCAAGCTCTGAAATTGCCTTTAAAAGCGCAGGGAAACGCTTGTCCTCGCTAAGGTCCTTGTTATATGAGTTAACATTCTGACCGAGAAGGGTAATTTCCTTGTAGCCGTCTGCAACAAGACCTTTAACCTCAGCCATAACCGCATCAAAATCTCGGCTTCTCTCTCTGCCTCTTACATGAGGTACAATGCAGTACGAACAGAAATTGTTACAGCCGTACATAACGGGTACCCATGCTTTAAAGGTTCCGTCACGCTTTATGGGCAGACCTTCAACGATATTACCGTCGCTTTCGGTTATATCAAAAACTCTTTTGCCGCTGCTGAGGCATTTATAAATGAATTCGGGCAGCTTGTATGATACGTGTGTGCCGAAAAGAAGGTCAACAAAGGGATAGCTTTTTTTAATTTTTTCTGCAACTCTCTCCTGCTGCATCATACAGCCGCAAAGGGCAATTATGAGGTTGGGATTACTCTTTTTGTACTGCTTGAGCGCTCCCACGTTGCCGTAAATTCTGTCCTCGGCGTGTTCTCTGATTGCGCAGGTATTATAAAGCACAAGGTCAGCTTTTTTCACATCATCCGTGAAGTCATAACCAATCTCTTTAAGCATACCCTGAAGTCTTTCACCGTCAGAAACGTTACCCTGACAGCCGTAGGTATGCACAAACGCTTTTGGAGTTCTGCCTTCAAAACGTGCTTCAACAAGAGCTCTTGCAAGTGCCGTATATTCTTTTTGCTTTTCTAGTTCTTCTTTGCTTATAGTAAATCTGCTGTTATCCAAATTGTTAAACCTCTTTACTGTTATTACCGTCTGCTTTTGCAAGAGCGATAAGTTTTTTTAATCTGTGATTTACCGCTGAGCGTGAAAGCGGCGGACTGCACATTTCTCCGATATCTCTGAGACTTGCATCAGGGTTTTCATATCTGATATTGGCAATCTGCTTAAGCTCATCGGAAAGTGTGGGGTAAATCCCTTTTTCTTTTATTGTTTCAATTGCCTGCATCTGGTCAAAAGCAGCCGTAGCCGTTTTTGAAAGATTGGCGTTTTCGAAATTTATACGTCTGTTTGTAAGATTTCTTATGTCCTTGTAGATTTTGATATTCATTATCTCAAGGGCTGAATTGTGAGCGCCCACAAGTGCCAGAAGATCTTCTATGCTTTCGCTGTCCTTTATGTAAATTACGTTCACATATCTTCTGACCATATGCTTTGCCTTGATACCGTAATCGTTAAGCATTTTCATAAGGTCAAGACTGAGCATTTTATAAGAAACCACAAATTCAATATGATAGCTTTTATTGGGGTCACTTGCCGTTCCGCAGGATAGGAAGGCACCTTTTAAAAACGAAATATCGCAACAACCCATATCCCAGTTTTCACCGGCTGCCTCGTTTGAAAGATTACCGCGGTCTATTCTTTGCACGACCTCTTTACCGCTTGAGGAAAAAGTGCCGAGAATTGTCCGCCTATCCTCTTCTTTTTCATAGTCAACGGTGTATTTTCCCGCCTGGGAAATGCTCATTTTTCCCTTTACTCCGCTTACTTCTTCAATAAGCTGGGTGTACTTTTCAGCCACTGCACCGTTATCCGTAAGCAAAGATATTTCGGAAAGATTGAAGGATCTTCCGAAAAGGAGCATTCCGTATGCCATAGCGTGATTGCAGCAGGACGGTAAATCTGAATTTTTCAGAATTTCATCTTTTATCTGTGATGAAAATGACATATCCTTCAATCCTTTCTCAGTTTTAAACTGTTTTTATTTCGGCTTCCAGAGTTACACCGAATTTTTCCTTAACTGTTTCTCTGCAGAAATCAATAAGCTTCAGCACATCAGTTGTTGTCGCATTATCATAGTTAATGATAAAGCCTGCGTGTTTTTCACTTACCATAGCGCCACCGATTCTCTTACCTTTAAGACCGCTCTGCTCAACGAGAGCACCTGCAAAATAACCCTCAGGACGCTTGAAAACGCTTCCTGCACTCGGATATTCCAAAGGCTGTTTGTCTTTTCGTCTGCCGAGATAGTCACGCATTTCTTCTGCAATTTTATCCTTATCGCCCTTATTCAGTATGATTTCAACTGAGGTGATAATTTTCTTACCCTTTGAATAAGCACTGTGTCTGTAGGACAAATCCATTTCGTCGCCTTCAAAAAAGCCGTCAGTACCGTCTTCATTTATGTGGTTACATTTTATAAGCACATCCTTCATTTCTCCGCCGTAAGCACCTGCATTCATATAAGCAGCTCCGCCTACAGAGCCCGGTATTCCGTAAGCAAATTCGAGACCTGAAAGAGAGTTATTAAGTGCATATCTGCAAAGCTGAATAAGCTTTGTGCCTGCACCGACAACAAGGGTACCGTCTCCCTTTTCATTAATATATGAAAGCTTGTCACCCATATAAATTACAACTCTTTTTCTTATTCCTTCATCAGGTACAAGAATATTACTTCCGTTACCGAGAACAAAATAAGGTACATTTTCCTCTTTGCAAACTCTGAGGATTTCTTTAATTTCCTCATCATTTGAGGGAACTGCAAAAAGCTCTGCGTTTCCACCCGTTTTAAAAGAGGTATGATTTTTCATCGGCTCTTCTGTAAGAAACTCAATATTCAGTTTTTTCAGTGCATTTTCTATGTTTTTCAAGAAAAAGACCTCCGATTAATACTCAACTAATGCGGCGCCGATGATTCCTGCATCATTTCCGAGACAAGCAACACAAAGCTCGGTGTTCTTTTCGGTTCTCTTATTGTACTGATTTGCCTTAACATAAGCACGTAAGGGTTTGAGAAGAGTTTCACCTTCGTTGCAGATACCGCCGCCGAAGCAAAGCATTTCAGGCTGGAAAATATTTACGATGTTAGTAGCGCCGATACCGATATATTCGATATATGTATCAACAACCTTTTTACCTGCTTCGTCACCGAGACGCATAGCATCAAAAGCTGTTCTGCCCCCTGCTTTCCGGATATCGCCTGAGCAGAGCTCCCACATTTTGCTGTCCTTATTCTCTTCCATAGCTTTCTTTGTCTGATTAATAAGAGCAGTTGCAGAAGCATATCTTTCCCAACAACCGATTCTGCCGCAATTGCACTGTTCACCGTCAAATTTGATTGAAATGTGGCCGATTTCGCCACCTGCATCGTTGCAACCGGTAAGAAGCTTTCCGTCAAGTACAATTCCTCCGCCTACACCTGTGCCGAGAGTAACTGCAACAAAGCTGCTTTTACCCTTACCTGAACCTGCAAGAGCCTCACCGAGAGCTGCACAGTTTGCATCGTTTTCAAGTCTGATTGTGATTTCAGGGAATTCCTTTTTCATAAGCTCCACTGCAGGAACATTGTTGAAATCAAGGTTGTTTGCATAGCTTATCATGCCCTTTGCCTTATCAACCGTGCCGGGAGTACCGATACCGATTGATTCAACCTCTGAAAGTGAAATGCCTGCATCAAGAGCTGCAGCCTTTACGCATTTGCACATATCCTCAAAAATTTCTTCGGCAGGTCTGGGACAAGCTGTTTTAGCTTTACCTCTGCCTATAATATTATAGTTTTCATCAATAACACCAACTGCAATATTAGTGCCACCTAAATCTACGCCAATCTTATACATTATATTCACCTCTTAAAAATTTCCCCACATTTTGATTTCGTCTTCCTGTGGTAATATATCGTCACCCATACCGAGATTATGCATAAGCTCTCTCGCTGCATTATAGCCCATCTTTTTCTGACGGTTATTCATAGCTGCAACTTCAATAATAATTGCAAGGTTTCTACCGGGCTGAACGGGTACAATGGTATGGGGAACCTTTATTCCGAGAATTTCAATATATTCGGTTTCAAGCCCCATTCTGTCATACACTTTCTCGCTGTCCCAGGGTTCAAGCTCAATAACCATATCAATTTTTTCGCTGAGCTTTACTGCACCCATACCGAAGATACGGCGGGCGTTGACAATGCCGATACCGCGAAGCTCAATAAAGTGTCTGATATTATCGGGAGCAGCACCCACAATTGTTTTTGAACTTGTCTTTTTAATTTCAACTGCATCGTCTGCAATAAGTCTGTGACCTCGTTTAATAAGCTCAACAGCAGTCTCGCTCTTACCTACACCGCTGTCACCAAGTATAAGCACACCTTCACCGTAAACCTCAACGAAAACACCGTGACGGGTGATTCTTTCAGCGAGCTGAATGTTAAGGTAAGCAATTATTGTTGCCATGGCGCGTGAAGTTGTTTCCTGAGTTGAAAGAAGCGGTACACCGTACTCCGGCGCAAGCTCAAGCATTTCCTTAGGACACGGAAGTCCTCTTGAAATTATTGCACAGACAGGCTTTTTCTCCATAAAAAGCTTGACTCTTTTATATCTCTCCTCATCAGAAAAGCTGAGAAGGTATTCAACCTCTGCCTTGCCGAGAAAGTTGATTCTGCTGCTGTCAAAGTAGTTTCCGTACTGAGCAAAAACAAGTCCCGGTCTGCTGACGTCAGGTGAAGATATAAAAATATTTTCAGGGTCATCAGGCAGATATAATGTTTCAAGGGTATTATCCTTTATAAGCTTTGCAAGTGAAACTGAATATTTAGTTGCCAAAATATGCACCTCCGTATCAATTTATAATAAATCAGATAATTACTCTGTCAGGTTCATCCCGTTCTTTTCTGAGGACGGTTTCAGCCTCAAGAGGGATATCCGTTCTGAATGTAAAATTCATCATAGGGTGGTTTGTAGCCTCAATTGCTTCACCCTCTTCATTTTTAAGGTCAACTGCCCTCACTCTGAAGGGCTTTTCACCCTTCACCATTGCCTCAAGCTCGTCACCTTCAAAAAATCGGTTTCTCTGACTGCAGTAAGCAACACCGTCTTCCCATTTTTCAACAATTGCCATTACATCCCATTCACGGTTGTAACCACCCTTATAGCTGATGTTTGCGTCAACAGCAACATCACCGTAGAAGAAGCCTGTGCAATAGTCACGGTAGCTGATTTTTCTCATTTCGTCAATTATCCACTGTGAAGGTCTGAAATCATCAGTGGGGTTTTCAAAATATTCGTCAATCGCTTTTCTGTAGGCATTAGTTACAACAGCAACGTAGTAAGCAGACTTTGCTCTGCCTTCAATTTTAAAGCTCGTTATGCCTGCTTTAATCATATCGGGAATATGCTCAATCATACACATATCCTTTGAGTTGAAAAGATAGGTGCCTCCGTCGCCTTCAAAAACAGGAAAATGCTGACCGGGCCTTTTTTCCTCCATAAGAGTATACTTCCATCTGCAGGGCTGAGCACACTCGCCTCTGTTTGCATCACGGGATACAAGATAGTTGGAAATAAGGCATCTGCCCGAAAATGATACGCACATAGCGCCGTGTACAAAGCACTCGATATCCATATCATCAGGAATGTTCTTTCGCATTTCTGAAATTTCAGTAAGCTTAAGCTCTCTTGCCGTTACCACACGTCTTGCACCAAGCTCATAGAAAGCCTTTGCCGCCGCATAGTTTACAATACCCGTCTGAGTAGAAATATGAATTTCAACACCTTCAGCGTACTTTTTTGCATATTCAAGTACACCAAGGTCGGATATAATCAGTGCGTCAACACCTGCTTCTTTTGCGTTATTAAGGAAAGACGGAAGCTCAGAAAGTTCGTCGTTTCTCGGAAGCACGTTGCAGGTAAGGTAAACCTTAACGCCTCTTTCGTGGCAGTAATTTACGGCAAATTTAAGCTCTTCATCGCTGAAATTCTGAGGTGCAGCTCTCATACCGAAGGTTGTTCCGCCGAGATAAACAGCATCAGCACCGTATTTAACTGCAGCCATCAGTCTTTCCATATCGCCCGCCGGAGCAAGAAGCTCAGGCTTTTTAATCTTATCAGTCATTGTTTAAACCGCCGTAAATAATTTTGTTTGTGTTCAACTGATGCTCTGCTGCAGTAACTGCGTAGTAAACATCGCCGCTTTCACTGTGGCAGAAGAAGTGGTAATCTGTATCTGACGGGAAGAGTGCCGCTTCAATTGCCGACTTACCGGGACTGCAAATGGGTCCGGGAGGAAGTCCTTCGTTTGAATAAGTATTGTATGACTCAAGGTAAAGGTCATAGTAGAAATCGTTAAAGAGATTGAATTCCTTAAGTGAAACAACATAGTCCTTCGTTGAGTTCATGTCAATTGAGGGATAGGTTGCACTATCCTTAAGTCTGTTATGGATTACAGAGGAAATATCCTTCATCTGTGTGTGGTCCTTTGCTTCTCTCTGAATTATTGAAGCAATTGTAATGACCTCGTCCATACTCATACCGAGCTTTTTGAGCTGAGCAGCGTAGGCATCTGTCCATCTTGATTCAAAGTTGTTGAAAAGCTTTTTAAGAACAGAGCTTGCATTTTCACCGATATAGAAATCGTACGTGTCGGGGAAGAGATAACCCTCTGCCTTAAGATATCTGCCCGTGGAAGCTTCAATTTCTTTAATAAAGTCATACTGCTTACCGACAACGTCAAGGTTTGCATAAAGCTTATCAGCAGTGCAGACATTACTGCTTTCAATCTTCTTGAAAATACGTGCGATTGACCAGCCTTCAGGGAAGGTAAGACGTACAGTATCTCTTGCATAGTTGTTTCTTACAATAATTTCCTCAATATTTGCCTCGATACCCGCATTTATATCAAGGAAGTAGTTACCGGCCTGATACTGAATTTTCTCTTTGTAGTATTCGCCTGTTTCCTTGTTCTGCTTTGTAATCTCATCATAGTGTCTGAATTTAAGGAAAAGCTTTGTAACAATGGGCTGTCTGACAAGTCCGTTTGCATTGAGAATGTCGAAAACCTCATCAAAATCAGCTTCAGCAGGAATTTCAACAGAAACAGGGTTAGCAGCACTCTTGTTGATTGCAAGAATATCGTTGATTGTTGCAAGAGCAACAGATGAAGCCGTTACCGTAAGCATGGTAATAAAGGTTACACATACACAAAGGGCAAGAAGGCCTTTTACAAAGTTATATCTGCTCTCTTCTCTTGCTTTCTGAGCAGTTGTTTTTTGAGCAGCAGGCTTTTTAGCCTTGCTCTGCTGAGGCTTACTCTCCTGTTTAGCGGGCTTCTGAGCCGATAAAGGCACTGTCTTAGGTGCAGGCTTTTTCTGAGAAGGCACCTTTCTGCCGTTTGCTGCAGCGGGTGCAGCAGGTCTGCCCTGAGGTTTTCTTGTTACATCACTTTTCGGTGCAGCCTTTTTTGTGTTGAACACCATTGTGCCGCCTAAATCGTTACCGGCAGGTGCCTTTCTTTTCTGCACTTGTTCAGCCTGAGGTCTGCTTTCTGCCTTAGGTGCAGCTTTCGGCTTTTCTGCTTCAGTCTGACCGTAGGGCTTGTACTCAGGCACCTCTGCAAAATTATCGAAATCTGAAATATGCACCTCAAACTTCTTCTGCTGAGGCTTTTTTGGAGTAGGGATATCAGATTTGATATTTACACTGAAATCTCCCGGGTTTGAAATTTTATCAGAGCTTTGAGGATTTCCTTTTGAAGAATCGGTTTTTTTCATATTTGTTCCTTCAGAATAAAAACGGTCGTCCATATTACTCCTCCTTACTTGTTTTATATATCTTATTCTCAGTTACGAGATAATCAATTTTTATGTCGTGCTTTTCCATTGGGATTCTGTCAGAAATCCTCTCTTCAAAACTGAGTCCCACGTTTTTACCCGTAAACTCAGACAGAAATCTGTCGTAGTAGCCTTTGCCTTTTCCAAGTCTTTCACCATTAACACCAAAAGCAAGACCCGGTACAATGCAAAGAGATTTTTCCGTAAAATAAGCTTTTTCGCTTTTAAGTTTATCCGGCTCTCTTATGCCGTACATTCCCTTTTTGAGATTTTTAAGCTCTGTGAAGTAAAACTTCATTTTTCCGTTTTCATCCTCACATAAGGGAAAGGCTGTTTTTTTCTTAAGTCTTTCAGCTTCAAGAGCAATTTCATCAGCTGAAAGCTCGTTATTCAGTGCGGCGTAAAGAAAGACAGCGTCAGCTTCAAGAAAGATTTGGCTTTTTATAAGCCTTTCGGTTATCTTCCTTTCTTTCTCTTTGCTGTTTTCTACGTCACTTTTTTGTCTGATTTCTTTTCTTAATCGTTTTTTCAGTTCACTCATTTTGACTGAATTGACGCGTTGATTTTATCTGCTGTTTCCTTGTCTTTGAGCATTTCGGTAATCTTCAGAGCAAAGTCAATTGCAACACCTGCACCCTTTGCAGTAATTATTTTACCGTCTGCTTCAACATAGCCACCCGTAACCTCAGCACCTGAAAGGTCACATTCAAAGCCGGGATAGCAGGTTGCTTTTTTATCTTCAAGAATGCCCTTTTGTCCGAGAATAAGCGGTGCAGCACAGATTGCACAAAGATACTTATCGTTTTCCAGTGCATAATCAATTGCCTTCTGCACGAAGCTGTTTTTCTGAAGGTTGAGTGTTCCGGGCATACCGCCGGGAAGAATAACCGCCTCAAGAGAGGAATCAAGCTTTACTCCTGCTTCTCTGATGTCCGCAAGCACGGGAATCTGATGAGAACCGATTACCACATCTTCATCAACGCCCACAGTCAGAACATCAATATCTGCCCTTCTGAGAATATCAACGGTTGCCAGAGCTTCAATTTCTTCGAAGCCGTTTGCAAGAAAACAGTACACCATAGCATTAATCTCCTTTACATAAGTGTATGATTCATATAGATTTCTTTTTCATTTTTCAGTGTGCAGTCAAAGGCTTTTACCATTCCGCACCTTAATTTTTCCGAGGTTTCATTCAGTTCATAGGGAGAAATTACTTTTGTTCTGCCAAGAAAATTGTTTTCAAGGAATGACAGATATAAATCCTTCTCCTCAAGGCTGAACAAACCTTCATAAACTGTATTTTCGTCCTTCACATAAAGAAAGGCTTTGCCGTTTTTTCTGAGGAATTCAGAACCGAAAAATCTGTAGCAGCTGAGTGCGTATTCCATTGTTTTATCCGTAAAAAGGTGGGCATTAAGGAAACTCTCTTTTCTCAGCTTATTGACCTCTTTTCCGCTGAGGGCTTTACCGTCTTTAAGGCTGTCACATACTCCTTTGCAGCTGATTACGGTTTCATAGTTATACATAACGCTTTCAAATCCGAAACGGCTGTAATAGGAATAAAGTCCGTCATTTGCAGGCACAAGAGAAATAAAGTCTGCCTTTTTCCTTAGCTCATTGATTGCCTCTTTTATAAGACCTCCCATATACCCCTTGCCTCTGCAGCTTTCTTTGGTTGCAGCAGCGTAAAGGTAGTAGCCCTTATAGCTCTTACCGTTACAGAGGATTTCTGAGGGAAGAAGATAAAAGCAGGACACAATTTTCTCTTTTTCAAAAACTGCAAAAACTTCAAAGCGGGAAAGAAAAGGCAGGAAGAGCCTTATATAATCTTCACTGTCGCCGAAAACATCAGCCCAGAGCATTACGAGCTGATTCTGTATTTCTGCACTGTTTTTCTGTTCAGAACTCAAAAGCATTTATATAAGTCCTGCTTCGTACTCCCCGATTAAAAACTCGGGATAGTAAGAAAGCTTTGCCTTTCTGAGATTTTCTGAGCCAACATCGTCTTCACGGTTGATATATCTGTAAGACGAAAGCTCGTTTTTAACGAATTCACGGTTGATTATGGGATAGGCACCGCGTATACCAGGATAAGCCTTTTCAAAATGCACACAGAACATATCTTCCGTCAGCTCTTCACCCATAGCGTAGGCAATAACCTCGCCGTCAATTCTTATAAGTCCGCCCTTATACTGAAGGGCATCAAAATTTTCTGCAACCCTTCTGATGATTTTAAGTTCATCCTCAAGGTCGGTTTTATCTGTATGAGCACTCTGGTAAAGCCAGTTTTCACTCATTTCAACACATTCGTGAACATTTTCACCGTTCATACTCTCATAGGTCCAGTGGTAGTTCTTTTCAAAAAAAGAGATGTGATTTCTCTTGGGCTGATATTTTTTGCCTTTGAGATTTATAAGGTCTTCTGAGTTATAGACATAATCCATACCGTCACGGTCTTGGGTGATTTCAAACCTGGCAGGATATTCTCTCAAAAGAAAATCCTTATCAGCTTCACCTACGGCAAAAAATCTGCAGGTCTGACCGTCTTTTTTTGCATCTTCAATTACGAAGTCAATCGCCTTTTTGGTATCACCGTCACCTCTCGGAAAGCAGTAAATGATCTGTCCGTCAATAACGCACTTGCTTATAAAACAGCCTTCAACCCTTGCAACATAAATCGGAAATTTTGCAGAATAGGAAAAAATGTTACCGAAGCAATATTCGCAGGGAAGTCTTTTTTGCTTTTTGAAAATTTCATTAATCCACTCTTTGTCTTCGAGTGTTACACTGTGAAACTGAAGCATTTCAGAGAATCTCCTTTTTAACGCAGTCATAAACCTTATCGGATATGTACTCGAAGCTGAAGGGCTCCATATTTTCACCGCAGAGAATAACATTCCAGTTAAGCTTTCTGCTCGCATATTCTGCAGCACGGTGACAGGCCTTCAGGTATTCAACATCTCTCTCGTGCACGTCCTTTTTTGCGCTGTCGCCTTCATAGCGCTTCATAAGAAGCTTCTGTGAAATTTCAACGGGCATATCAAGGAAGATTACACAGTCAGGCTCAGGAATACCCATTTTTCTATACTCAAATTCAAAGAGCCACTGAAGGTAGCTGTCCCACTCATCCTCACTTAGCTTCGTCATCTGATGTGAAGCGTTGGAGGTTGTGTATCTGTTGGCAACGATAATTTTATCGCTTTCGTATTCCTTCTGCCAATGCTTTTTAAAGCTTGCATAACGGTCAACCGCATAAAAGGTTGAAGCTGCATAAGCGTTAACATCAGAGGGCTTGTCCCCTAATTCGCCGCCGAGGTACATTTTTACAAGAGTGCTTGAAGGGTCATTGTAATAAGGCAGGTCGAGTTTATAGGTTTCATAGCCTTCTTTATTCAGCCTTTCCTGCAGAAGTCTTGACTGGGTATCCTTACCGCTTGCATCAAGACCTTCAATAACAATTATCTTTCCCATATGCTTTCACCTTAGTATGTGAGAATTGCAGCAAAGAGAACAAGGTCACCTTCTGCTTCACGGTTAGCAATTGAATGAGTTTCGCCTGAAAGACAGATACAGCTGTCTCCTTCATTAAGAATTTCAGTTTTGCCGTTGTCGTTGTAAGTAGCAGTGCCCTTGATGATGTAGAACACTTCCTCTTCGTTTTCGTGAACGTGAGCACCGATTGATGAACCTGGCTCAAGAGTTATTGTACCGAGAAGTCTTGCAGAGCCCTTGTACTCACCCTTATCGAGAATATTTGTAATTGCAACAACACCGTCGCCGCCTCTCATATTCTCTCTTTTTTCTGTATTCATTTCGCTTCTTGCTTTAATCATTTTTTCACAACCTCTGTGTTTATTTTACATTCTTTGAAATTATAGCAAATATATATATAATTATCAATGATTTTCAGTAAAAAAATCCGTAAAAAATCGAAAGTTTTTCTTAATTTTTTTCTCTATTATTAGTTTTAGCCTGAAAAACGCAGATTAAGTGATGCAAAAATTAAAGATTTACAATTTGCATGTTGACAAATAAAGTTACTGAATGTAGAATTATGAGGACTCAACAACTTTTGAAAGGAAGTGGAAAATATGCTTAAAAACGGGGCTTTTGTAATCGGTGTTACCAACTGTGATGAAGAGGTGTGTGCCGCCTCAGGAAGAATTTCCACACAAAACGGAACTGCTCTGGAGATTTTTGAGCGTTCACACGATAAGGAGAAAAACGCAAACCTCATCAACAAGGTAACAAAGTCAGGTCATACCTCAACGGTTGAGCATATTTTCTTTAACCTTGCTTTCCAGAACGTGTCCGTTGTTGTTGAGCAGTTTATGATTGAGTTCAGACTTGCATCCTTTACGGTAAAATCACGCCGTTATGTTGACTTCAGCTCTTCAGGTTATCTTGTGCCTGAATTTATCTCTGAACTTCATAAGGCTGAATACACCAAAACAATGGATAAGCTTTTCGCACTTTACTCCCGTCTTACGGAAAACGGTGTGCCCAAGGAAGATGCCCGTTTTGTACTGCCCTACTGCTTCTACAGCAACTTCTTCTGCTCACTTAACGGCCGTGAGCTTGTCCGTGTTCTCACCGCTATGATTTACGGCAGAGGCAAAAAAGTTAAAGAGATTTATAATATCGGACTTTCACTTCTTGAAAGCTGCAGAAAAATTGCTCCCGGGCTTTTCACTGACTTTGAAAGCCGTGCAGAAAAATACAGCGACGGCTATGATTTCACCCTTGAAGTCACAGAAGAAGACACAAATAAAGAGCCTGAGCTTTGTGAAATTCTTTCATATTCTCTTGGCGGTGAAATTAATATTGCAAAGACTGCAATTATTGAAAAATACAACATCAGCACATCTGCTGCAGAAAAAGCTCTCAGCGCTGCCGGAAAGCTTAAAGAGGTTCTTTCCTCCGTTGTGGCTTCTTCAAGACCGAGGGCTCTTGAAGCATATAACTGCACAGTGCGTTTCAACGGAGTTTCACTCTCCTGTCTTACCCACTTTGCAAGACACAGAATGCAGAATATTTCAATTCCCAATCTCATCACTGCAAGCAGAGAAAATTACATCATTCCCGAAACAGTAAAGAATGACCCTGAGCTCCTCAGACTCTACTGCGAAGCCTTCAGTGATATTAAAAAGCTTTACACTGATTTAAAGACTGAAGGTTACGACGACAATGTGCTTATTTACTGTGTTTTAAGCGGTAATACCCTTGACATTGTAACCACTATGAACGCAAGAGAAATGCTTCTTTTCTTTAAGCTCAGAAGCTGCACAAGAGCACAGTGGGAAATTCAGGATTTTGCCAACGATTTTCTTAAAAAGCTTCGTGAAATATCACCTGATCTCTTCTCACTTTACGGCCCCAGCTGCTACACAACAGGTGTTTGTCCCGAAGGTAAGCTGACCTGCGGAAGAGCCAAAGAAATCAAAGAAAAATTCAGAAATTTATAATTTTATTTGTTAATAAACCTCACATTTTTTCACCTTAACGGTGAGTGAATGTGAGGTTGTTTTTTTTTATAAGAGCATAGGCTGCAGCTGCTTTGATTCGAGTGCTGAAAAAGCAGCCTCGAAGGTTTTTTCAAAGTCGCATACAAGTGAAAAGGGCTTGTTTCTGTAATCATCCTGTCTTAAGGGAATAAAATAAAAATGCTTACGGTTTAAAAGTTTTCCGATGTTTTCTGCAGAGCCACTGAGCGCATCATTTGTAGAAACACCGATAAGAACATTACGGGAATTTCTCAGATGTGATTTAACTGCAAGGGTAACGGGCGTGTCGTAAATGCCCTTTGCAAGCTTAGAAAGCGTCGTTCCCGTACAGGGAGAAACTATAAGCAAATCGAACATTTTCTTTGGCCCTACCGGCTCAGCCGACACAAGAGTATCTATAACCTTATTTCCTGTAATTTCAAAAGCTTTTCTGTAGAAATCCTCTCCCTTACCGAAGCGTGTGTCTGTATTTTTTGCGTTATATGACATTATAGGGTGCACTTCAATTCCTTTTGAAACGAGATATTCAATCTGCTTCAAAGACTTCTGAAAGGTGCAAAACGAGCCCGTTAAAGCATAACCGAAAGTAAGTTTCTCCATTCTTGCACCTCCTTTCAGATAAATCTTAAAATGTACTGAGCAATAAGCCTTGCAGAAGTTACAGGAAAGTATCTTCCCGGTAGTGATGCACCCTGTACAAAGGCAATTCCTGAGGAAATCAGCTCATTTTTATCTGCACCGAAAGGAGCAGACGCAAGCTCAAAATAGGTACATTTACCCTCAGATTCGAGCATACCTTCACTGAAAATCCTGCTTGGCACTGTATTGAATATAAAATCAAAATCCTTCAGCGATTTCAGTTCATTAAAATTAAATGTGCAGTAGCCTTTCTTCTCTGCAGTTTTAAGCTGCACTTCATTTCTTGCTGCAACCGTTACCTTTACTTTCAGCTTACTGAGCATTTCGCTGAGAAATTCAGCAATCCGTCCGTAACCGGTTATGAGAGCTTTTTTATTGAAAAGAGTTTCCTCTGTATTTTCTAAAAGCAATTTAAGAGCACCCTCAGCAGTGAGGTATGCATTTTCAAGAAGAAAAGCTTCGTTTACGAGCATATCGTGGTACTCAAAGCCTTCCTCTTCAAAAAAATCTCTGTCCTCTGCGGTAAATCCGCCGCCGTAAACAACTGCGTTCTTTTTCAGCATCTGCAAAATCTTTTCCTTTGATATTTCAAAGTCGTTGCTGTCGGTGTAAATTAACCCTTTTACTTTAGTTACAGGTATAGGTAAGACAACAACGTCTGCTTCAGAAATCTCTTTGAGGGCATTTTCTTCACTGCCGGAATCTATGTGGGCTGTCTTTTGGAATTCATTTTTCAGCATTTCAAAGAGGTGTCTTTGTCTGTTGTCACCGCCTATGATTACTGCGTTTTTATCCTTTTTCATCACTTCACCACCTTATATAACATCCTATGAAAATGATAAATATTTGTTAATTTCCTTTTTAGTGTTTACTATTTTTAAAAATTGCAATATAATGTAAAAAGAATATTAAAAGAGGTGTTCTTTTATGCATAAAATTGATGAACTGCTTAAAACAGTAAAAACTATACATTTCATCGGTATCGGTGGCTCAGGTATGTGCCCTATTGCCGAAATTCTCCACTCCTGGGGATATACAATCAAAGGCTCAGACAACAACCCGGGTGACAATATCGATAAGCTCCGTTCACTGGGAATTGAGGTTATTCTCGGTCAGAAGGCTGAAAACATTGAAAACTCCGATATGATTATCTACACTGCAGCAATTTTAAAGGATAACCCTGAGCTTATTGCAGCAAAAGAAAGCGGTATTCCCTGCTTTGAACGCGCTGATATTTTCGGTGCAATTACACGCCGTTTTTCTGACTGTATTGCCGTTTGCGGTACCCACGGAAAAACAACAGTAACCTCAATGCTCACACAGATTACCGTTATGGCCGAAAAAGACCCCACGGCTCTTATCGGCGGCAGGCTTCCTCTTATTGACAGCCACGGCAGAGTGGGCAAAAGCGAAACCATGGTCTGCGAGGCTTGTGAATACTGCGACCATTATCACACACTTTCTCCCGATGTTGCGGTTATTCTCAACGTTGATGAGGACCACCTTGAATACTTCAAAAACCTTGACAATATTATCAAGTCCTTCAATAAATTCGCTTCAATGACCACAAATGCAATTATCTATAACGGCGACGATGCAAACACCGTAAAGTCAGTTGAGGGCATTGACAGAAAGAAAATCACCTTCGGTTTAAAGAGCAGTAACGATTACTACGCTGAAAACATCATATATAACCGTGGCTCCTTTGCTGAGTTTGACATTATGAGCGGTTATGAAAAGCTCACCCATGTTGCTCTCAGCATTCCCGGTGAACACAACATCCTCAACTCACTTGCCGCTTTTGCTGCTGCAGTCAATACAGGCTGTACCTATGAGCAGTGCAAAAACGGAATTGAAGCTTTTTCGGGCGCAGGCAGACGTTTTGAGGTTCTCGGTGAATACAAGGGCATTACAATCGCTGACGATTATGCCCACCATCCAAGCGAGCTTGAGGTAACACTGAATGCAGTTATGAAAATGGGCTACAACAATGTGTGGGCAGTTTTCCAGCCTTTTACATATTCAAGAACTGCCATTCTCCTTGACGATTTTGCACGAGTGCTGCAGATTCCCGACAAGTGCGTAATGACTGAAATTATGGGTTCACGCGAGGTCAACACCTACGGCATTTACACGAAGGATTTAGCTGTTAAAATTCCCGGCAGTGTATGGTTCAATACGTTTGATGAAGTTGTTGACTATGTTCTGGAGAACGCAGAAAGCGGCGACCTTGTAATCACTCTCGGTTGTGGAGACATTTATAAGGCTGCGAAAATGATGGTTGAAAAGCTTAAAAAATAAAACTAAATTTTACCAATAATAAAAACGCATTTACTGCCCAAACTATTCTCAGTAAGGTAGTAAATGCGTTTGCTGCTGCCTTGCAATTCAAGACGGTGCAGGGCAGCAGCTTTTCACTGTCGCATATACAAAATC
>JAZSQU010000071.1:0-36429 GCA_045538095.1 Acutalibacteraceae bacterium
AAATTTCAGACGATTCAGAAATCGTATTTTACATATATTCTCTCACCAAAGATTAAACAAAAATCAAGCAGCTGCTTAATTACAACTGCCTGATTCGATTGTTCTGTTTTAACTCTTTACCCCAACTATTGACAAAGAGCCCGTAAGTAAAAGGTCTGTACAAACGTGCAGACCTTTGAGTTTTTTATAATAAGAAAAACGGGATACAAGTGAATTATAGCACATTATTTTGTAAAGAGGTTAATTTACACTGTAAGTGGTGTGGAATTATTTAAAATAATATACAGAGGTCTATTTGAAGTGGCAATGTATCACACATTGTTGTAAAATAATTTTTCCTCTTGATTTTCCTATAAAGTTAGTATATAATAAAACTGTATCCTGACATAAAGATATATTCTGAGTGAAAGGTGACGGCTTTAATTTTACGGAATTACTATAACTATATCCATTTGCCGCACCCTTTTACGGGCGTGGCAATTTTTTTACAAATAAAACAAAGAGGTGATTTGATGGGCACAAGAGTAGCAGTAATGAGCATTATCGTAGAAAACAGCGAGGCTACATCAGAGCTTAATGCAGTGCTTCACAATTACGGAGACTATATTATCGGCAGAATGGGCATTCCTTACAGACAGCGAGGAATAAATATTATCAGTGTTGCAATTGACGCACCTCAGGACACAATTGCGGCTTTGTCGGGTAAAATCGGCAAGCTCAGCGGTGTCAGTGTGAAAACTGCATATTCGGCGGTGATGAACGATGACTGAAAAAATGAAAAGACTTATTGAAAAGCTTGAAAAAGAGCAGTCGCTTTCTCTTGAGGAATACGAGTACCTTATAGAAAACCGTGACGAAGAAAGCAGAGAGCTTCTGAGAGAAAAAGCTGACAAGGCAAGGCGGAGTGTTTACGGCAACAAGGTATTCATCAGAGGTCTTATTGAAATCAGTAACATATGCAAAAATGACTGTCTTTACTGCGGAATAAGAAAAGGCAACCGAAACTGCCAAAGGTACAGACTTTCTGAAGAGGATATCCTCGAATGCTGTAAAGAAGGCTACGGTTTAGGTTTTCGCACCTTTGTTATGCAAGGTGGTGAGGATGGCTTTTTTACCGATGAAGTTGTGTGCAGCATTATAAGAAAAATCAAGAAAAGTTATCCCGACTGTGCAGTGACTCTTTCTCTCGGAGAGAGAAGTGAAGAAAGCTACAGAAAGCTTTTTGAGGCAGGCGCTGACCGTTACCTTTTAAGGCACGAAACTGCAGATGAAGAGCATTACAGAAAGCTTCATCCGAAAGAGCTTTCGTGGGAAAACAGAATGTTCTGTCTTGAAAATCTTAAGAGAATCGGCTTTCAGACCGGTTGCGGCTTTATGGTAGGCTCACCTTATCAGACAACAAAGCACCTTGCGAAAGACCTTAAATTCGTTGAGGAGTTTTCTCCACAAATGTGCGGAATCGGCCCGTTTATTCCGCATAAAGATACAGTTTTCAAAGACGAAAAAGCAGGCACCTGTGAACTCACTTGCTATCTGCTTTCGATAGTAAGGCTTATGAAACCGAACATTCTTTTACCCTCAACTACGGCACTTGGCACAATTAAAGAAAACGGCAGAGAAGAAGGTGTTCTTTCAGGCGGTAATGTTGTAATGCCCAATCTTTCGCCACTTTCTGTCAGAAAAAAATATATGCTTTACGACAACAAAATCAGTACCGATGAAGAAGCTGCTGAAAATCTTATGAAGCTGAAAGAAAAAATGAATGCAATCGGGTTTGAGATAGTAACAGATAAAGGTGATTTTAAACCGTAAATAAATACGTAGGGGCGCCCATTGGCGTCCGCAGATGAAATAAAAAATCATGTCATTCCGAGGGACACCGAGGAATCTTTAAGATTCTTCACTGCGTTCAGAATGACAATCGGATATGAAAGGAAAATGGTTATGTACAATCCAAAATCATTAAAGGCTGAAGAATTTATCAGCGATGAAGAAATCAGAGCCACTCTGGAATATGCAGAGGCAAACAAGAACAATGTAGAGCTTATTGACGAAATTCTCGAAAAGGCAAGGCCCAAGAAGACTGAAAAGGGCTGCGTTTGTGCAGGTCTTACTCACCGTGAGGCATCGGTGCTTCTTGCTTGTGAAATTCCTGAAAAAATAGAGAAAATCTACGAAATTGCAGAGGAAATCAAGCTTGCTTTTTACGGCAACAGAATCGTAATTTTTGCTCCCCTTTATCTTTCAAACTACTGCGTAAACGGCTGCGTTTACTGCCCTTATCACCTGAAGAACAAGCATATTGCAAGAAAAAAGCTTACTCAGGAAGAGGTAAGAGCAGAGGTTATTGCACTTCAGGATATGGGTCACAAGCGTCTTGCAATTGAAGCAGGTGAAGACCCGGTAAATAACCCTATTGAATATATCCTTGAGTGTATCGACACTATCTACAGTGTGCACCACAAAAACGGCGATATCAGACGAGTAAACGTGAATATTGCCGCAACAACCGTTGAAAACTACCGCAAGCTTAAGGATGCAGGAATAGGCACCTACATTCTCTTCCAGGAAACCTACCACAAGGAAAGTTACCTTAAGCTTCATCCCACAGGCCCTAAGCACGACTATGCTTATCACACTGAGGCTATGGACAGAGCTA
This sequence comes from Acutalibacteraceae bacterium, assembly GCA_045538095.1. Taxonomy (GTDB): domain Bacteria; phylum Bacillota; class Clostridia; order Oscillospirales; family Acutalibacteraceae; genus UBA6857. Next base: position 2,660 of record JAZSQU010000071.1, read on the forward strand.
TGGAGGGCGGAATTGATGACGTAGGTCTTGGTGTTCTCTTCGGACTTGAGCTTTACAAGTACGAATTTGCAGGACTTATTATGCACGCTGAGCACCTTGAAGCTGTTCACGGTGTAGGCCCTCACACTATAAGTGTGCCCAGAATCAAAAAGGCTGACGATATTGACCCTTCAGCCTTCGATAATTCAATTTCAGATGAAATGTTTGCAAAAATTACTGCTTGTATCCGTCTTGCAGTGCCTTATACGGGAATTATTATCTCTACAAGAGAAACTCAGGACGTAAGAAGCAAGCTTCTTAAAATGGGCGTTTCTCAGGTAAGCGGCGGCTCAAGAACATCTGTAGGCGGTTATACTGAGGAAGAAAGACCTCACGACACAGAGCAGTTTGACGTTTCCGACCAGCGTACACTTGACGAGGTGGTGCACTGGCTTATGGATAACGGACACATTCCCTCATTCTGTACTGCTTGCTACCGTGAAGGCAGAACAGGTGACAGATTTATGGCGCTTTGCAAAAACGGTCAGATTCTCAATTGCTGCCACCCCAACGCTCTTATGACGCTTACTGAGTATCTTGTTGACTATGCTTCAGAGGCTACAAAAGAGGCGGGCTTTAAAATGATTGAAGAAGAGCTTAATAGAATTCCCAATGAAAAAGTCCGTGGTATTGCAAGACAGAACATTGAGGATATCAAGAACTCCAACAGAAGAGATTTCAGATTTTAAGGTGATGAAAATGGGACTTAATGAAGTGAGTTCAGGGGAAAGAATACACATCGGATTTTTCGGAATGCGTAATGCAGGTAAGTCAAGCCTTGTGAATGCATTTACAGGGCAGAGACTCTCTGTTGTGTCTGAGGTAAAGGGTACAACCACCGACCCCGTTAAAAAGGCTATGGAGCTTTTACCTTTAGGACCGGTGCTGATAATTGACACACCGGGCATTGACGATGAGGGTGCTCTCGGTGAAATGAGAGTTGAAAAAGCGAGAGAAATTCTTTCCAAAACCGATATAGCAATCCTTGTCTGCGACGCTCAGAAAGGTATTTCAGAAGCTGACAGGGGACTTATAGAAATTTTCTATGAAAAGAAAATTCCTTATGTAATTGCTTTTAATAAAAGCGACCTTCTTGAAAAAGGAAAGGAAAGCAAGGACAACACCGTTTATGTAAGTGCCGTTACAGGTGAAAATGTTGACCTTCTTAAAAATACGGTTGCGTCACTTTGTAAGGAAAAAAGTCAGAAGAAATTCATCGTCTCCGACCTTTTAAGCGAGGGTGATGTAGTTCTACTTGTAACCCCCATTGATGAATCTGCACCTAAGGGCAGACTTATTCTTCCTCAGCAGCAGACTATAAGAGATATTCTCGACAAGGGAGCAATTGCAGTTACAACTCAGGTGTTCTCTCTTGAAAAAACACTTTCTTCACTGAAAGAAAAGCCGAGAATGGTAATTACCGACTCCCAGGCTTTCAAAAAGGTTGCAGAAATTGTGCCTGAGAATATACCGCTGACTTCATTTTCAATTCTCTTTGCAAGATACAAAGGGGAACTTGACAGCCTTATTGACGGTGCAAAGGCCCTTGAAGCTCTTTCAGACGGTGATAAGGTGCTGATTTCTGAGGGCTGCACCCATCACAGACAATGTAATGATATTGGTACGGTAAAAATGCCCGGTTGGATAAAAAACTATACGGGAAAGGAAATCAACTTCGAGTTCACAAGCGGCGGCGAATTTCCAAGGGACCTTTCACCCTATAAGCTTGTTGTTCACTGCGGAGGCTGTATGCTCAATGAACGAGAAATGAAAAGCCGTCAGGAAAAGGCAGTCAGCGAAAATATTCCTATGGTGAATTACGGTATGGCAATTGCTCATATGAACGGTATTCTCAAAAGAAGTCTTGAGGTTTTCGGGAAATAATTTGAAAATATACTCAGCGACACTGCAAAACAGTGTCGCTCAGACTGTCGATAAAGGCACAAGAACGTGTAAAAGCAAAATTAAAAAATAAGAGCTCAGCTGTTTTGAAGTTAATCTATAATATTTAATCGACACAACATCGAGTTGTGTCGATTAAACTTTTACACGTTCTTGTATCTTTCTCGGCAGTCTTGTATAATGATTTGCTTTTTGGGAATAATTTGAGTAAACTATTGACATAATAGGCAACATAGGATATAATTACATACGAAACAAGTCGCTTAATGGTTTGTTCCGGAATTTTCAGGAGATGGTTTTATGGCCGCAATATATAAATCAATTGATGAGCTTATCGGTAATACACCCCTTCTTGAGCTCACCCATCTTGAAGAGCTTTTTTCATTGAGAGGTAAGATTTTTGCAAAGCTGGAGTTTCTTAATCCCGGTGGCTCAATTAAGGACAGAGCTGCAAAAAATATGCTTGACGATGCAGAAGAAAAAGGTGTTTTGAAAAAAGGCTCTGTTATAATTGAACCCACCTCAGGAAATACAGGTATTGGTCTTGCTCTTGTAGGCACTGCAAGAGGCTACAGATGTATTATTGTTATGCCCGACAGTATGTCTGTTGAAAGAATAAAAATGATGGAAGCTTTGGGTGCTGAGGTTGTGCTGACAGACGGAGCAAAGGGTATGGCAGGAGCAATTGAAAAGGCAAATGAGCTTTCAGAGTCAATTCCTGATTCGTTTATTGCCGGTCAGTTTGAAAATCCTGCAAATGCAGAAGCTCATATGAAGACCACGGGGCCTGAAATTTTTGATGACACAGAGGGTAGGGTGGATTTTCTTGTTTCTGCAATAGGTACCGGAGGAACAATTACAGGTACGGGCAGATACCTTAAGGAAAAAATCCCTCAGATAAAGGTTGTGGGTGTTGAACCGAAAAGTTCACCCATACTTTCAAAAGGAATTTCAGGTAAACACGCAATTCAGGGCATAGGAGCAGGCTTTGTACCTGAGGTTCTTGATACTGAAATTTACGATGAAACTATCTGTGTCAGCGATGAGGAAGCTTTTGAAACGGGCAGACTTATGGCGCAAAAGGAAGGCGTTCTCTGCGGAATTTCATCGGGTGCAGCTGTTTTTGCGGCACTTAAACTTGCAAAGAAGGAAGAAAACACCGGAAAAAATATTGTTGTAATTTTGCCGGATACAGCAGGCAGATATATGTCAACTGCATTATTCGGATAAAATACTTTAAGGGAAAAGAGAAGGAGAATGTAAAATGATAGTTTCAACAAGAGGCAGATACGCATTAAGAGTAATGATTGACCTTGCGGAGCAGCATGAAGAGGGTTATGTACCCCTTAAAAGTATTGTAGTAAGACAAGGTCTTTCACTGAAGTACCTTGAAGCAATTATGACTTCACTTGTAAAGGCAGAGCTTATTAAAGGCGTTCACGGTAAAGGCGGCGGATACAGACTCGCAAGAAATCCCGAGGAATACACAATTGCAGATGTACTCAGAGTTACGGAAAAGTCAATTATCCCTGCAAGCTGTGCAGAATGTGTCGGTGAAAGTTGCGAGAGAAAAGCAGATTGCAGAACCTATCCTTTCTGGGAAAAGCTTAACAGCACTGTTGATGAATGCCTTAACAGTACAACAATTGCAGACCTTATGAAAAAATAAAGAAAAAAGCAGAAGTTCCAATGAACTTCTGCTTTAGCTTTTGTCTGATCAGTTAATTGCACTTGTAAGTGAAATAACGGGCTTTGTAGTTTCGGGTGCTACGGTAGTCTTTGTTGTAAGCTGGTCTGCGGGAGTGTTCACAACCTTGAAGAAGCCAAGAGCACTCTGGAACATTCTGATAAAGGTCTGGAAAGCTGTTTTAACTGTTCTTACTATACGCGGATCGTTATCTGTTTTGGGTTCCCACACAGCATTAAGAACAACCTTACCTGTTACGGTGATTTCATCACCGGGGTAGTAGAGCTTACCGTCTTCTGCTCTCCAGGCAATGCAGACATAGTCAATTGCAAGAGGGAAGTTACCGCTTACTTTAACCTTTACAGGAGCCTTAAATGTGATGTTGGGACTGGGTTTGTACATTACGGAAACACCTGAAAGTGAATCGATTTCATAGTGGATGCCGTAGCTGAGAGCTGCTTCTTCTTCATCCTCGCCACCAAGAAGATCGCCAAAAATCTGATCCACTGCGAAAGCGCCTGTTGTAAGCATACCGAAAACACAGATTACAACAAGGAAAACTGAAATAATTTTTTTGAAACTTTTCATTTTTGTTACTCCTTTAATTCATAGTTACAATAATTATATAGTAATACTTTACAGGAATAATTCCAAACGTGAAAAATGAACAAAAAAGTGAAAATAAAATTTAATTGACTCAAAAATATTTACATTTTGTATAAAAAACTATATTATATAGGAAACAGTTAAGGAGGTGCGGAATGGAACAGCTTCAGCTTAAAATCTGCCCGATGGATATTTCGCACATTGACGCAATAGAGGATATAGAAAAAGAATGTTTTTCCACTCCTTGGACAAGAGAGGGGATTGAAAGTGAGCTTTCAAACGAAAACGCAAGATTTTTCGTGGCTGAATATATGAGCGAAGTGGCAGGTTATCTTGGAATGCATATAGTGCTTGATGAATGCTATATTGCCAATATTGCCGTAAGAGAAAGGTTCAGACGAAAGGGTATTGCAAATGAGCTTCTTTCGGTGGGCGAAGAAAAGGCGAAAGAAGAAAACTGCGCCTTTATTTCTCTTGAGGTGCGTGTCAGTAACGAAAAAGCTATTGCTCTTTACAGAAAAAGAGGCTATAATGAGATGGGCGAAAGAAAGAATTTTTATTCCGACCCTACAGAGAACGCCCTTATAATGACCAAGAACTTCAGCGAGGATTGATATAATGAAAATTTTAGCAATTGAATCTTCCTGCGACGAAACTGCCGCAAGTGTAGTTGAAGACGGAAGAAAAGTGCTTTCAAGTGTAATCGCTTCTCAGGTAAGTGAACACATTAAATTCGGCGGAGTTGTGCCTGAAATTGCATCACGCCGTCACGCAGAAAATATCTCTGCAGTTGTAAACAAGGCTCTCTCAGATGCAGAGCTTACTCTCGATGATATTGATGCAGTTGCAGTGACCTATGCTCCGGGACTTATCGGTGCGCTTCTTGTAGGTGTGAATTATGCAAAGGCTCTTTCTTTCGGCAGAAATCTGCCTCTTATTCCCGTTCATCATCTGCGTTCCCATATTGCGGCAAACTACATAACTCACCCCGATCTTGAGCCGCCTTTTTTCTGCCTTGTGGTAAGCGGCGGTAACACTCTTATTGCTGAGGTGAAAAGCTACACAGAGTTCAATATTATCGGCAGAACAAGGGATGACGCTGCAGGTGAGGCTCTTGACAAGGCGGCACGTACAATGGGTATACCTTATCCCGGCGGACTTAACCTTGACCGAATTGCAAAAGAGGGCGACAGCACTGCTTTCAGATTCCCGAAGCCCAAGGTTGAAAACTGCCCCTATGACTTCAGCTTTTCAGGACTTAAAACCTCGGTTATCAATACAATCCATAACGCTTCACAAAAGAGTACACCCATAAATGAGGCAGACCTTGGAGCTTCATTTATAAAGGCGGTTGTGACCTCACTTTGCACAAACACCGAAAAGGCTATGCTTGATTACGGCTATGATAAGCTTGTTCTTGCAGGCGGTGTTTCAGCAAACTCAGTTTTGAGAAAAGAAGTAACAGAAATCTGCAAAAAGCATAATTGGAAGCTTTATCTGCCTGAGCTTTCCCTTTGCGGCGACAATGCTGCCATGGTCGGTGCTCAGGGGTACTACGAATATCTTTCAGGTAACACTGCAGGACTTGAGCTTAACGCTTATGCAGGAATGGAGATTGACAATATAAAAAAATAAAGTTGAAAAGACATATAAAAAGACTGCAACCTTACTGTGAGTAAGAAATGCAGTCTTTCTTTTTTATAAATAAGTGTTTATTCTTTTTCAATTTCCGGCAATTTTTTAGCCGAATAAACACCAACAACAAGGAACAGAATAACAAACACGTGAACAATGATGTCTATAAAAACCTCCTCGCCCACAGGACCGAAAGGAGAAATGACCGTTCCTGCAACAAGGGCAATAAAATCAAGTGCATAGAAAATAAGACACGTTAAAAGTCCGTGCTTAGCTTTAAGGCTGAAAACACAGCACACAATAAAAACTGCAGCATATACTGCAAGTACAGCGTAAGAAGCGGTAGTCGGGAGCATATTGCTTTGGGAAGCTTTCAGAGCAAACTCTGTAATGTAAGAGCTGAAATAAAAATTGAAGTTGCCCGTTACAAAATATCTCACAACATAAATGAGGGCGAGAATTCCTGAAAGCGCAAAGGTGCTTTGTGCAGATTTTATGTTTGTCTGTAATTTTTTTATTTTGTCCTGCTTTGAAAGATTTTTATTCATAACGGCTCCTTTTACCAAGTGAATTTTGTCAGCTGACCTTCGCAAAGAAGGTTGGGATAATTCCACTGACGGAGAATTTCATAGGTTGCAATTGCAACGGTGTTGGAAAGATTCAGACTTCTCGCTTCGTCAATCATAGGAATGCGAAGACTTGTTTCGGGATTTTCCTTAAGCAGACCTTCGGGAAGACCTGCATCCTCTCTGCCAAAAACTATGTAGCAGTTTTCAGGAAACTCTGTTTCGGTAAAGATTTTCTGACCCTTTGTTGTAAAGTAGAAGAATTTTCCGCCTTTGTTTTTCTCGAAAAAATCCTCTGTACTGTCATAATAGGTTATGTCAAGCAGATACCAGTAATCAAGTCCTGCTCTTTTTAATTTTTTGTCGTCAACCCTGAAGCCCATTGGCTCAACAAGGTGAAGCGAAGCTCCCGTTGCGGCGCAGGTACGTGCAATATTGCCCGTATTCTGCGGAATCTGAGGTTCAATGAGAACTATGTTAAGCTTTCCCATAAAAATTTTTTCCTTCTCAAAATTAATGCGTATAGTATACCACTCATTTATGAAAAAGAAAAGCATTATGTAAAAATTGTTTATGATAATTTTTTGAAAGGTACAAAAAATAATGATGACCTTTGTTTAAAAGGAAAAATTTTAAAAGGAGATGTACAGAGATGAAAATGAAAAGTATGTGGACAGGAATAAGCATCGGTATGGCTGTAGGCGGTGCTGCAGCTTATATGAAGGGCGCTATGATGGGCTCAGGTGCAAAACGTTCAGTTAAAAAGACACTTAAGAATGTGGAAGGTATGGTAAGCGATATCCGGTATATGTTCAAGTAAAAAGGAGTGAGTCTTTTGAAAAAGGCTTTCAGTCTGATTTTTGCGTTTATACTTTTGTTCAGCGCAGTTTCCTGCGGTAAAACAGACGAAAAAGAAAGCACAAAGGCACCGAGAGTTTCCGAGCTTACACCGAAAATCAACTCTTCAACGGTGATTGACGGAGAAAATCTTCCGAAGGAAAATCAGCTTGTTTTTAAAGGTGAAAAAGGCGGTAACACTCCAACCGGGCTTATGCCCTTAAGTCCTGTAAGCTTTAAAGCTACGGGAAATGTTTCAGGTCTTTCAGAGAAAAAATTATCTCATTCTCACGGGCCTTCAGTGGGTGGCAAGCCTCACCACACAGTTCTTGAATTTCAGAAAACCTTTCAGAAATACGGAGGCTACACCCTTGACACCGAAAGCAATAAAAAGGTTGTTTATCTAACCTTTGACTGCGGTTATGAGTATGAGGGGCTAACGGGAAAAGTCCTTGATGTGCTTAATGGAAAGCAAGTGCCTGCCACCTTTTTCTGCACTCTTGATTATCTGAAAAGTGAACCTACCTTTGTTGCTCGTATGATTAATGAAGGCCATATTGTAGGTAACCATTCGGCAACGCATCCGTCTTTTGCAGAAATCAGCCGTGAAAAAATGGCAAATGAGCTGGAGACCTTTGAGAATTACCTGAGAGAAAATTTCGGTTACGCTTCAAGGTATTTCCGTTTTCCGGCAGGTGAATACACTGAAAGTGCTCTTCAGCTTGTGCAGAGTCTCGGTTTTGTAAGTGTATTCTGGTCAACTGCCTATGACGATTGGGATACCAATAAAATACGGGGCAAGGATTACGCTGTAGAGAAGGTTATGTCACGGCTTCACGACGGCGCAGTAATTCTGCTTCACTCAGTATCGCCTGATAATGCAGAGGCTCTCAGTGAAATTATCGACAAAGCCAGAGGCGAAGGATATGAGTTTCGCGCTCTTACCGAATATGGCACATAATATAAATGCAAAAAGCAGAATTGACTGACGACTGTTGTCATTCCGAGAAAAAACCGAGGAATCTTAAAAGCTTCTTCACTGCATTCAGAATGACAGAGGAGTTACAATCGGAGCGAAGCGTTAAAATTATATAACCTTACTCTTGCCCTCACCTTTGGTAAGGTGGCGCAAGGGCTGACTTCACACTCCACACTGAAAGAAACCATTGTATCGGCCAAGTGGCTTTTACAATGGTTTCTGTTACATTAATTTGCTTGTTTTGAGGATGTTTTAACTGAACTTATATGTTTTACCTTTTTCTGTTGCAAAACTTGTAACGCCGTTTGAAAAATCAGTTTCAACTTCGGTGCCGTTTTCGTCATAAACGATAAGGATTTTGCCGTCATATTTAAGACTGCATTTTTCGCCGCAGTTTGATTTTACGGTGCCTTCCTTAAGCTTTCCGTCTTTCCACTTAAGGCTCACTTCAAAATTGCCTCTTGCAAGAAGACCACTGATTTCACCTTCGCTCCAGCTTTCCGGAAGAGCAGGAAGCACCTGAATATAACCGAGATGGCTCTGCAGAAGCATTTCGCATATGCCTGCAAGAAGACCGAAGTTTCCGTCAATCTGGAAGGGTGGGTGAGTGCTGAAAAGATTGTCAAGAACTGTGTCGTTTATGAACTTTGTAATAAGACTGTCGCACTTGTTGCCTTCCATAAGTCGTGCATAGCAAAGAATTCTCATTGCAAGTCCCCAACCGGTACTCTTGTCGCCTCTGTCGGAAAGAGTGGTAAGACAAGCCTTTTTCAGCTGTTCATTGTCGGGGTCAATCTGTCTGAAAGGATAAAGACAAAGCAGGTGAGAGATGTGGCGGTGCTTTCTCTGAACACCTTGATTATAAAAGCCTCTCATAAAGAATTTATCTTCATTATACCACTCTTTAATCTGTCCCCATTTGCCTATGCTTAAGGGCTTAAGCTGCTCAATCTGCACCTTGATTTTTTCAACAAGTGCAGTGTTGACTTCATTTTGGAAGCCTTTTTTGCAAAGAATTTCAGCAGCTTCAATTGTGCTGTAAAAAAGGTCATAGATAATTGTTTGGTCGTAGGTGTTACCTGCGGCAACAGGGCCGTGTTCAGGTGAAAAGCCGGGTGAACAAACAAGTCTGCCGCTGTTTTTATCTTCCACAAGAAGCTGTGACCACATAAGGGCGCATTCTTCCATTGCGGGATAAATATCCTTTCTCAGCTTTTCGGTATCAAGAGTGAAAAGATAATAGTCATACATATTCTGCAGCGCCCATGCACCGTTTGTGGGTGCCCAGCCCCATTTCCATTCACTGCCGGGGCCTACAAAGCCGAGAGGAGTAACCATTGTGTGGAACATAAAGCCCGTAGACTTTTCGTAATCCGGTTCGCCGTCAGCCATGTTTTCGCCTATGCCGAGAGTTTTGTTGGCAACGATTCTGCCGGGCTTTTTAAGGCTGTTTACAAAATCTATGTAAGGCAAGGCGGTTTCGGCAAGGTTAGCCACGTAAGCACCCCAATAGTTCATCTGAACATTTACGTTGAAATGATAGTCACAGCACCAGGGCGGATTGTTTTTTGCATTCCATATACCCTGAAGATTTGCAGGCAGACTGCCGTCTCTTGATGAGGCAATAAGGAGATATCTGCCGTAATTGAAAAGTGTTGTATAAAGTGCGCGCTTGTGTTCGCCTTTTTTGGAAAAACGCTTCAGCATATGGTCAGTTGTAAAAAGACTTTCGTCTTCACCGAGAGTGAATTTCACTCTGCCGAAAAGCTTCTGATAGTCTTCAAGGTGGGCTCTGTAAAGCTCTCCAAAGGTTTTTTCTGAGGCCTTGTTTACTGTGTCAAGAGCCTTCTGAAGGGGATCACTGCCGTCGGAGAATGTAGGAAAATCGTTGATATAGTCCGTAGCAAGGCTCATAATAACAATTACACTTGCAGCATCCTTTACGGCAACTGTTCCGTTTTCGAGAATTTCGGTTGTGCCACCTTCGGGAAGAATTTTTACTGCACAGCCGTATTTCATAGAGTTTTTGTCCTTGCCTTCTGCAGCACCGAGACCTTCGTTTGCAGTAACAGTGCCCTCAAGAAGAATGGTGTTGCCCTCTGCTCTCGGTGTACCTTTCTGATCTGAAACTACATATGTGTTGAAGCTGAGTGATGCGTTTTCGCCCTCAGCCTTAAGTCTTGCCACAAAAACGTTGTCGGGATAGCTGACAAAATAGTGACGGGTGTAGGTAACTTCCTTTGACTGGAAGCTAACCATTGATGAAGCTGTGTCAAGGTCAAGATCTCTTACATAATTTGAGGTTTCAGCAAATTTTTCAAACTGAAAATAGAGATTCCCGAAGGACTGATAAGCACCGAAGCCCTCCATATTGCCTTCAAGAAGATGCATTTTTGCCGTTGCACCTTTTATGTCGTTATTCTGAAGAAGCTCCTGAATTTCTCTCATTCCCTGACCCTTATCGGGGTTACTTATACCGCCGTTGAAGCCGGGCACATCCTTACCGCCTGACCAGAGTGTTTTTTCGTTGAAGTGTATAAGCTCACAGCTTTCGCCACCGAAGACCTTAACGCCTATTTTACCGTTGCCGAGAGGCAGGGCGCGGTTGCTCCAACCGAGATAGCTCATATCGGCAGGTTTGTTATAACAAAGTATCATAATAGCACCTCTGTAAAATTTATACATATAATTATACCTTTAAAGAGAAATATGTCAAGACAGACTATCGATAAACGCACAAGAACGTGCAAAAGAAAAAACATAGTAATATTGAGTTAAAAACTTCGTCAAATAAATTGATTTTTGCTTTCTTTTGTGGTATTATACATAATGTATGATTATAACTAACCCCGAAAGGACTATCTGATGAAAAAAGAGTTTCTCATAAGCGTTCTTACAAAACAGATGATTGAAGGCGAAAAAGAAGAGCTTGAAATTATGACAAAGGCTTTTCTTGACTTTTGCGAAGACGGTTACGTAATCAACTACACCGAAGAGGAAGATGACGGCAGCAAAAGCGAAACCACCCTTCGTGTTGAAAGTAAAAAGCGTATAACCGTAAGCCGTGAGGGTTCAATCAGCACACATATGGTTATTGAAAAGGGCATGAGAAACCTCTCTCACCATGTAACACCCTACGGAGCATTTTCAATGGGCGTTACAGCAACTGAAATTGAGTCGGATATTTCAGAAAAAGGCGGCATTCTCAGGTTTAAATATATGACCGACCTTGAAACGGCTCCTTTGGGCGAAATTGAATTTGATATAACTCTTAACCCTATCGGTTGAGTTTCCCATATACAGGAAAAGAGGAATTTATTAAAATGTCACAGACTGTAAATAAAGCACAAAATCAGATAAAAGAGCTTATTGCTGCTGCAATTCAGAAAGCTCAGAAAAACGGTAGTCTTCCTGAAGGCGAGTACAATGCGTTTTCTGTTGAAGTTCCTGCAGACAGAAACAACGGTGATTATTCAACAAATGCCGCTATGGTAAACGCAAGAGCTTTCAGACTTCCTCCGAGAAAAATCGCAGAGGTAATTGCTCAGAATGCCGACCTTGAAGGAACATATTTCCAAAAAATTGAAATTGCAGGCCCCGGTTTTATCAACTTCTTCCTTTCAGATATTTACTATGCAGACATTATCTTCGAGGTAAGAGAAGCGGGCGATACCTACGGCAGAAGCAATTACGGCAAGGGCAAAAAAGTGAACGTTGAATTTGTTTCAGCTAATCCCACAGGCCCTATGCATATGGGCAACGCAAGAGGCGGTGCTCTCGGTGACTGTTATGCTGCAGTTTTAGATTATGCAGGCTATGAGGTTGCAAGAGAATTCTATGTAAACGACGCAGGTAACCAGATTGAAAAATTCGGCCTTTCACTTGATATACGTTATCAGCAGCTTTGCGGAAGTGACATTGAGCTTCCCGAAGACAGCTACCACGGTGATGATATTATCGAAAGAGCTCAGGAATATAAAGACGAATTCGGTACTGCTCTTATGGAAAAGAGTGAGGAAGAAAGAAGAAAGACTCTCGTTGAGTATTCACTTCCCAAAAATCTTTCCAATATGAGAAAGGCTATGGATAAGTACCGTATCGATTATGATTTGTGGTTCAGTGAGCTTTCACTTCATAACGGCGGTGAGCTTCAGGAAACAATCGACCTTCTGAAAAAGGGCGGTTACACATACGAGAAGGACGGAGCACTTTGGTACAAGAACATTGAAGTGCAGACAGAAATGCTTCTTTCCGAGGGCAAAACTCAGGAATACATTGACAAGCTTGAGCTGAAGGACGATGTACTCATAAGAGCTAACGGCAATCCTACTTACTTTGCTGCCGATATTGCTTATCACAGAAATAAGCTTCAGAAAAGAAACTTCGATATGGCTGTTGATGTGTGGGGCGCTGACCACCACGGACACGTTGCAAGAATGAAGGGAGCTATGAAGGCTTGCGGAATTGACCCCGACAGACTTTCAATTCTCCTTTGCCAGTTTGTTCGTCTTGTGCGTGACGGCGAAGTTGTGAGAATGTCAAAGAGAACAGGTAAGGCAATTACCCTTGTTGACCTTCTTAACGAAGTACCTATTGACGCAGTGCGTTTCCTTTTTAATATGAGAGAGCCGGGTTCACTTATGGACTTTGACCTTGACCTTGCAGTTGAGCAGAGCTCACAGAATCCCGTATATTACTGTCAGTATGCACACGCAAGAATCTGCAGTATTCTCAGTAAGCTTAAGGATGAAGGTAAAGAGGCAAGAGACTGCACAGCTGAAGAGCTTATGCTTCTTAAAGCACCCGAAGAGAGAGAGCTCATCAGATTCATTTCAACTCTTGAAGATGTAATAATCGGTGCAGCAAAGAATTACGACCCCGCAAAGGTTACCCATTTTGCAGTTGACCTTGCAACCCATTTCCATAAATTCTACAACAACTGCAGAGTAAATGTTGAGGACGAAAGTCTCAGACAGGCGAGAGTTACTCTTTGTATCTGTGTAAGAGACACAATGAAGAGCATTCTCAATATGCTTAAGGTTGAAGCCCCCGAAAGAATGTAGGCTTCATAGGTTTATTTAAGCTTACAGGGGTAAAATAAAAACAGAAAATAAAAAAACTTTAAATAAAGGAGATTTAACTATGAGCGCTGAAAAAATCCTCGTTGTCGATGACGACCTTAATATTTGCGAATTACTCAGACTTTACCTTACAAAAGACGGCTACAATGTAGTTGTTGCAAATGACGGTCAGAGTGCCGTTTCAATGTTCCAGGAAGAAAATCCCAGCCTTGTGCTTCTTGACGTTATGCTTCCGAAGCTTGACGGTTGGCAGGTTTGCAGAGAAATCAGAAAATTCTCTGAAACTCCAATTATTATGCTTACTGCAAAGGGCGAGGTTTTTGACCGCGTTCTCGGTCTTGAGCTCGGTGCAGACGACTATGTTGTAAAGCCCTTTGATACAAAGGAAATCGTTGCAAGAATTAAGGCAGTTCTCAGAAGAAGCGTTTCTTCAACAGCTGAAGAGGTTAAGGAAGTTCACTACGACAAGCTTTCAATTAACCTTACAAACTATGAGCTTAAGGTTGCAGGCGTTCAGATTGACACACCTCCCAAAGAAATGGAGCTCATTTTCCACCTTGCAAAAAATCCCAACAGAGTATTCACAAGAGATCAGCTTCTTGACGAAGTATGGGGCTACGATTATTACGGTGATTCAAGAACAGTTGACGTTCACGTAAAAAGACTTCGTGAAAAGCTTGAAGGTGCTTCCGATAAATGGGAACTCAGAACTGTCTGGGGCGTAGGCTACAAGTTTGAAACCAAGGAATAAGTTTTGTTTAAGCTTTTTCAGTGCCCGATAGTTTTATCGGGCATATTTTTTTGAAAGGGGATTCTTATGGCTAAAAAAGTACGAAGAAAAAGAAACAGTCTTTTCCGTAAATATTTTGTGTTTGGCGGTACTATTATAGTTGTGGGCTTTGTTATTATCGCTCTGTCAATTATGATTTTTGTCGGTAATCAATGGTGGACAGATAAGGTTGATGAGCTTCTTCGAAATTCCCATAATATTTCTTATATGTATACGAACAACCTTGGAAAAGGCGGAAAAGTTAAAAACGAAGAAATGATAATTACTGCTCTGAGCATGATGTCTGACTCCAGTGTTTCCGAATACTTTGTTTCCGACAAAAACGGAAAGGTGCTTTATTGCGGTGACTGCGAAGACGGAAAATCGGAAAACTGCGAAGTCCATAAAAATTTTGTCGTCAACAAAAGCCACATTGAAAGAGCTTTGGACGGTGGTTTTTCCGACTATATGACTGACGAAGATTTCGGTATGGGTAAATTCGTTGTTGCCGTGCCCGTTAAAAGCGGCCACAAAACTGTTGCAATCACTTTTGCAATTGAAGACGCCGTAACAGGACTTCTGCCCTATGTTGCAAGTATTTCTCAGTTTATGGCTTATGCGGTATGCTTTGTACTTCTGTTTATGCTTATTATAATTTACTATCTTACAAGAGGTATTACAAAACCCCTTGAAGATATGCAGGAGGTTACACGCCATATCGCAAAGGGCGAATTTGATTACAAGGCAAGTGAGAACTACAAGCAGAAGGACATCAATGCCTTTGCAAAACAGCTGAATAAAATGGCTTATGAGCTTGCAATAGATGACGAGTCAAGAAAAAGCTTCGTTGCAAACGTATCGCACGAGCTGAAAACACCAATGACTACTATCGGCGGCTTCATTGACGGAATTCTCGACGGCACAATTCCTCCCGAAGAGGAAAAGAAGTACCTCAGTGTTGTTTCAAACGAGGTTAAACGCCTTGCAAGAATGGTTGTTTCAATGCTCAACCTTTCAAAAATTGAATCCGGTGAAGTGCCGCTTTCACCTGTTGATTACGACATCGGTAAGCAGGTCTTTGAAACCATGCTGTCCTTTGAAAAGAAAATTGACGAAAACAATATTGAAATAAAAGGCTTTGAAGAAATCAATAATGTACTTATCAGAGCAGACAGAGACCTTATTCAGCAGGTGCTTTATAACCTTCTTGATAATGCCGTGAAATTTACTCCTGAAAACGGAACTATTCATATTTTTGCAAGTAACGACGGCAAAAAAACTTATGTGAAAATAAGAAACTCAGGTGCAGGAGTTGCTCCTGAGGAAATTTCAAGAATTTTTGAGCGCTTCTATAAGGTTGACAAATCAAGAAGCTATGACGTCAAGGGTGTAGGACTCGGACTTTATATTGTAAAAACAATTATCAATATGCACGACGGCGAAATAACTGCTTCAAGTAAGCAGGGTGAATACACCGAGTTTGCCTTTGAAATACCTTTCGCCGAATAAAAATACTTTTTTATGATTTTTAAACTAATTTTTAATGAAGCAAATTAATATATAAAACAATGTAGCAATGTTCTTTCAGAAAGGAGTAGATTTAATGAACGACAACAAAGAATTTGATGACGTTTTTTCAGATAGAACAGATGAGTCTGAAGCTCAGGTAGAAAAGGTGGAAGCAGAAAAGGTTGAAGAGCCGAAAAGGGGCTTTGATTTTCCGAAACCGCCCATAAATGATTGTACCTATCATTTTACAGGTGAACCCCATAAAGAGGAAAAAGAACCTGCACGTTTTTTCGAAACAATTGAAAAAGCTGAAGAGCCGGTTAAGAGAGAAGTGCCTCCTGCTTTCAATCCCTATGAAGCAAAAAGCAGCGAAAATCAGCCTTTCGGTAACAGCCGTAACACAAACAGCGCTCAGCAGTACGGCTACGCAAATTCTCAGTATGCTTCTCAGCCCATGTATGAACCTCCCAAGAAAAAGGGAAAGAAGGCTGTTAAAATAATTGTTGCAGTATGTGCAATTATTGCTGTTGCCCTTATCGCTGTCGGACTTATGAACAACAATGGCGATGTTGTTCCCAATGTGCCCGGCACATCTGCACCGACTCAGGATATTCAGAATGAAAATATGCCTCAGATTTCAACAACTGCACCCGGCAGAATTGAAGAGGTAAACTCTGTATGGGTAGCCGAAAAGGTAAGACCCAGCGTTGTCGGTGTTATGACATATAAAAACGGCCAGCTTGCAGGTGAAGGCTCAGGTGTCCTCTGGATGGAGGAGGGCGAATACACTTATGTAATTACCTGCGCTCACGTAATTAACGAAAAAGGTGTAACCTACGGTGTGCTGCTTCTTGACGGAAAAAGCTATGAAGCAACTCTTGTGGGTGCAGATACGAGAACGGATATCGGTGTTGTAAAAATAAAGGCAACGGGACTTCCTCTTGCAGAGCTTGGCGATTCAAGTACACTTAAGATTGGCGAACCTGTTTACGCAATCGGCAATCCCGGCGGTTCAGAGTATTTCGGTTCACTTACAGACGGTATCGTTTCGGCAATTGACCGTTCAGTTACTGCAACATATAAAATGACCTGTATTCAGCATAACGCAGCCATCAACCCCGGCAACTCAGGCGGTGCGCTCGTTAACACTGCAGGACAGATTGTAGGTATCAACTCTTCAAAAATTGCAAGCACTGAGTATGAAGGAATGGGCTTTGCCGTTCCGACTTCAATAGCAAAGCCGGTGGCTGAAGCTCTTGTGAAGTACAGTTATGTGCCCAACAGACCTAAGCTTGGCATTGAATACGCTCCCGTAAGTGCTTATCAGCTTTACTCAATGGTTGTTTCAATCAAGGGACTTCCTCAGGGCTCACTTGTAATTGCAGGCATTTCAGCTGACAGCTCACTCAAGAATACAGACGCTCAGGTAGGTGACCTTATTATCGGTGTAAACGGTAAGGATATGAGCGATTCAAGTGTTCTTCTTGACCTTATTGAAACCGGTGCTGTAGGTGACACACTCACTCTTACTCTTTGCAGAATTGACAACAGGAGCTACAAGACCTCAACCTTCGATATTACAATTACTCTTGTTGAGGATAAGGGCTCACAGCAGGAAGAAGAGGAAACAACAACCGAGGCATATAATAACGGCGGATACTACTACGGCGGAGCAAGTGATTTTGAGGATTTCTTCAACGAGTACTTCTTCGGCTGGTAAATAGATGCAAAATGCACACCCTTCCGTCACTCTGCGTGTGCCACCTTCTCTTTCAGGGACGGCAAGGCAAAATGCAAAATAGTGGGTGATTATATTACCGTAGGGACAGTTTGCCGTGTCCGCCAACCAAATTGAAATCAGCTCCCTCGTTGAGGGAGCTTTTTGAATGCAGATTTGCTGACTGTGCTTTTACATCAGTGAAAAAACAGTGAAAGCCTCTTTTACACTTTCATAAATTTCTTCGCTGTCCGGGTATGTACTGTCTTTTGCACCTGCTCTCAGTTCAAAGGCAGGCTTTGAAAATTCCTTTGAAAACCAACCCGGAAAGCCGTTTATTTCCTCTGTTTCGCAAAGTGAAAGAGGATAAAAGCAACCCTGCGAAATTATTTTTGCCATAAGGTCGCTTTCGGGAATTTTACTGTTGCCGTCGGCAGGGATAAGCGCACCGTCACCTGTGGAAACAGAAAGGCACTGACGGAAAGAGCGCACACGGCAAAGCCTTGTAAGAGTCTTTGTTTCTGCTTCGCTTTCAGAAAAGCTTCCGCAGTAATCCTTTTCCGAAGGTGAGGTTATACCTTTTTCAATCTCTTTTTTTCGGTTTTCTTCAAAATTGAAGTTGAAGTTTTTTCTGATGTCAACACCGTTTGAGTTGCTTTTCCAAATAGAAAAATCTTTGCACCCCGTATTGATAACAGATTTACGCATTCCTTTTGCACCGTTTTCGCCGTAAAGGCATATTTCACGGCCGTCGGGATTTACCGAGGGAATTACGGTTATTCCCAGTTGAGAAAGTGCTCTTTTTATGTTTACTGAGCAAAGGTCAGTGCTGTGTTTTATGCTTTTGCAGATGTCTTCAATAAACATATACAGCAGCAAAGGGCTGATGCCGTCACTGCCCTCAAATCCGCCTGCAATTATTACGCTGTTGTTCAGGCTGCCGAGAGAAAAGGAGAAAATTCCCCGTCCGAGAAGAGTTCTACCTGAAATATCTACCCTTAAAAAAGGATATTCTTTAATAAGGGCTTCAATTAATTGTTTGTTTGTGTTATAATCAAATACAGAACGTTTTACAATACGGTTCATTTTATCACCTGCATATTAAAAATGTTGCATTATATATATATTCACAAAAATTCACTGTATGATGAAAGGCGGAAAATTAAATGGAGCTTTTTGAAAAAACTTTATCAACTAAAGAAATCTTTAAGGGCAAGGTGTTCACTGTTCACGTGGACGATATTGAGCTTCCCGACGGAAGCAAATCCTTCAGAGAAATTGTTGAGCACAGCGGTGGTGTCTGTGTTGCAGCGATTACTGACGAGGACGAGATGTTTTTTGTAAGGCAGTTCCGTTACCCTTATAAAAGGGTGCTTCTTGAACTTCCTGCAGGTAAGCTTGAAAAAGGTGAAGACCCTCTTGATGCAGGCAAAAGAGAGCTTCAGGAGGAATGCGGTGTTACGGCTGACACCATTATTCCTATGGGTACAGTTTATCCTACAGTTGCATATTGCAGCGAGATAATCTACCTCTATGCGGCTAAAGGTCTTAAAAAGACAAATCAGAACCTTGATGAAGGCGAATTCCTCAGTGTTGAAAAAATAAAGATAGCTGATGCAGTTGATATGGTTATGAAGGGTGAAATTTCCGATTCAAAAACTGTAGCGCTCATACTTAAAGTGAACAAGCTCAAGGAAGAAGGAGTAATCTGATGAAGGATTTTATTGTTGCGTCTGCTTCTCCTAGAAGAAGGGAAATTCTCAGTGGCGGAGGCTTTTATTTCAGGGTACTTCCCTCTGACTGTGATGAAAGCATAAGCGAAGCTCTCAGCCCGGAAGAAACCGTAAAAGAACTTGCTGAGAGAAAAGCACTGTCTGTGCTTAAAGAAAACGAAAACAGTGTTGTGCTTGGCTGCGATACGGTTGTTGCGTTGGAAAATGAAATACTCGGAAAACCTGCCGACAGAGAAGACGCTTTCAGAATGATTAAAGAGCTTTCAGGTAAAACTCACCGTGTATGTACAGGTGTGTGTATCGCTGAAAAAGGCAGAAAGGAAAGCTTCGTTTCCGTTGCAGAGGTTGAGTTTTACGAAATAAGCGACGAAACGGCAAAGAGCTATGCCGATACGGGCGAATGTGACGATAAGGCAGGTGCTTACGGTATTCAGGGTCTTGGTGGTACCCTTGTAAAAAGCATAAAGGGTGATTATTATGCAATTGTGGGTCTGCCTTTTGCAGAAACTGTGCGAGTGCTTTCCGGTTTTGGAATTGAAGGAAAAATAAAGTTTTGAGTTTCAGGCAGACGATGTGGAGTCTGCCTGAATTTTTTCGTCAAAATAATATGAATTTTTTCAGTTAGCTATTGAGAAAAAACAGATTTTACGATATAATACTAGAATAAATTATCATGAGTTATTATGTCTTAATCCGGACAAGGGCCGAAAAGTGCCGTCAGTCCGATAAAAAAGGAGTATAAGAGTATGTTATTTTCTCAGGACATAGGAATAGATTTAGGTACTGCCAATACCCTCGTTTTTGTTAAGGGTAAGGGTATTGTTATCCGTGAGCCTTCAGTGGTTGCAATCAACGTAAGTGCACGTCCTGCAAAGGTTGTTGCTGTTGGTAAAGAGGCAAAGGAAATGATTGGCAGAACACCCGGTTCAATTGCTGCTATGCGTCCCATTACAGACGGCGTAATTGCAGACTTTGACATCACCTGCGAAATGCTCAAAAAGTTTATTCAGAAGGCTCTTGGCGGCTCATATTTTGCAAAGGCAAGAGTTGTAATCTGTATTCCCACAGGTGTTACCGAGGTTGAAAGAAGAAACGTTCACGACGTTGCAATTGAAGCCGGTGCAAAGTATGTAAGCCTTATTGAGGAAACCATGGCTGCTGCAATCGGTGCAGGTCTTCCCGTAAGTGATGCCGTAGGCAGTATGATTGTTGACATCGGCGGCGGTACCGCTGAGGTTGCTGTTATTTCTCTCGGCGATATTGTAACTTCAAAATCAGTGAGAGTTGCAGGGGACAGCTTTGACAGTGCTATAAGTCAGTACATCAAAAAGAAATATAACCTTCTCGTAGGCGAAAGAACTGCCGAGGATATCAAAATCAAAATCGGTTCAGCTATGGCTTATGAGGGCGAAGGTAAAATGGAAGTCAAGGGCAGAAACCTTGTAGACGGTCTTCCCAAAAATGTAACAATTACAAGTGAGGAAATCAGAGAGGCTCTTTCTGACGGCGTAAATCAGATTCTTGACGCAGTAAAGTCAACTCTTGAAAAAACTCCTCCCGAGCTTTCTGCGGATATTATGGAGCAAGGCATCACTCTTACAGGTGGTGGTGCGCTTCTCAGAGGTCTTGACAAGCTTATTGCGCAGCAGACAGGTATGCCTGTTAATATTGCAGATAATCCTCTTGACTGTGTGGCTGACGGTACGGGAATTTTCCTTGAGTCAGACATTCTCGGCAAAGTAGGAAAGAAACTTTAATTCGCGTTTTGCGAGCAGAAAAAAATTCAAAGGTGAACGAAAATGCTACAGTTTTTAAAAGGAAGAAAGTTCAGAACTTTTCTTTTGGTAATCTGTGCCCTTCTTTCAGGTTCGGTTCTTGCAATGGTTTCAGACGGTGCTTCATCACCGGTTTCTAATGCGGTAAGCATAGTTTTCACTCCCGTGCAGAAGCTTGCTGATGCTGTCAGTGATAAGGTGGAAATTGCAGGAAGCTACTTCAGAAGCTCTGCAAGTTACAAGAATGAAAACGAAAGGCTTAAGCAGAAAATTGCTGAATACGAGAATCAGCTTGCTCAGTTCGGCGATATGGCTCAGAAAATAAGCTCTTATGAAACAATGCTTGGGGTAAAGGAAGAAAATCCCGATTTTGAGCTTTGCAGTGCTGACATTATCGGTACAGATGACGGTGATTTATTCACAACACTGATAATCAATAAGGGTAGCAATCACAATATTTCTGCAAAGGACCCGGTTGTATGGGGCAATTATCTTGTGGGAATTGTAAAGAAGGTGCATCCTTCCTACAGTGTTGTGGAAACTATTCTTAACCCCGGCATAAATATCAGTGCCATTGAAAGCAAAACAAGAGAGGTCGCTTATGTAACAACCGACCTTGAACACGTGAAAAACGGACTCTGCCTTATGGAAAGTCTTGACAAAACAACGTCAATAACTCCCGGCGGACTTGTTGTTACCTCAGGTATCGGCGGACTTTATCCCAAGGGACTTATTATCGGTTCGGTAAAAGAAATCAGCGAAAGCAAGTTTGAGCTTTCGTCTTATGCGGTAATTGAGCCGGGTGTGGGCATCAACGAAATTGAAGATGTTTTTGTAATTACTGCTTTTGAAGGTCAGGGTATTGAAGAGATTATTGACTGATTAATTTTTTTGAAAGGACGGTGAGAGGAAAATGGAATTCATAGGCAGAAAAAACCTTTATAAAAAATATGCCCTCTATGCTCTTGTTATTTTCCTCGCAGCCGTTTGCAACAATTCAGGCTTTGTACCCACAGTATTTTCACTTGACGCTATGGTTATGGTGCCTTTATGTGTGGCAGTAGCCCTTCACGAAAAGAGTATACCCGGAATGTGCTTCGGCATTTTATGCGGTGCTCTATGGGACCTCGGCACAACTCAGGCTGACGGCTTTTATACGGTAATGCTTACGGTTGTCGGCTTTGTCTGCGGAAGTCTTTCTGCCTTTTTTGTAAGAAACAACATTATGTCATCCCTGCTTCTTACCTTTATTTCGGTTTGCTTCTGCAACACGGGGCATTGGCTTATATTTTATCTCAGAAAAGGCTACGACGGTGCTTTCAGTGTGCTATTCAGATATTATCTGCCCTCAGCAGTTTATACTCTTATTTTCGGGGCAATATTCTATTACGTTATAAGTTATATTTATAAGGCTACAAAAATTAAAAAGAAACATTAAAAATACAGTCAGTAAAAAGGAGTGAGCAGAGATGCAGAGTAAAATTGAAAAGAACCGTCTTGTTTCTGTTTTTGCGATTATATGCTGCATTTTTGCAGTTTTCCTTGTGCATCTTTTCAGGCTTCAGATAGCTCAGAAAGAGTCTGCAGATACAGTTGTTTCCGTTGTGGAAGTGCCCGTTGAAGCTGTAAGAGGTGACATTATTGACAGAAACGGCTACCCTCTTGCAACCAACAAAAAGGTAAACAAAATTGTTTTCAATTACTCCTATTTCCCGAAGGAGTATGCAGAAAGAAACAAAATTATTCTTAAGCTTATTACAATTTTCAACAAAAATAAAACCGAGTGGAATGATAATCTTCCCATTGAGATTACAAAAAAAGGTGAGCTCAGATTTGTTGAGGGTAAAGATAACGAGGTTTCCTACCTTAAAAGCGAGGCTTTTCTTGACCTTAACTATTACGCAACGGTGCAGAATTGCTTCGGCGCTCTTGTGTCAAGATATGAGCTTGAAAGCTATCCCATCAGTGAAGCCAGAGATATTGCCTCGGTTTATTACTATATGGTAAAAAGCGGTTTCAATTCCAACAGAAAGTATGAGTTTGCAACAGATGTTTCAAACGAGCTTGTTTCACTTCTCAAAGAAAAGGCTGAAGAGCTTCCCGGTGTTGAAATCGATGTTACCTATGAAAGATTTTATCCCGACGGTACTCTTGCACCTCATATTCTCGGCAGAATAGGTGCACTTACTCCCGAAGAGTATGAAGTCAAGAAGGAAGAAGGCTACGGCCTTAATGACTATATCGGTAAAAGCGGTGTTGAGTCGGCTATGGAAAGCTATCTCAGAGGCACTAACGGTATAATGACAATCACCACTGACGCTGAAGGCAACAAAACCGAAGAATACACCGTTGAGCCGATACCGGGTAACACGGTTATGCTCACTATAGATAAGGATATTCAGAAGGTGGCGCAGGATGCCCTTGCAAAAGGCATCAGAAACCTGCAGACAAACCTTAACCGAATTTATCCTCTGACGGGTGCAGTTGTTGTTATGGACACGAGAAATAACGACTGTCTGGCGGTTGCTTCATATCCCAACTATAACAATTCAACCTACGACAAAAACTCAGAAAAGCTCAACAAAGATGAGAGTAAGCCTCTTTGGAACCGAGCACTGAGAAGTACCTATTCACCGGGTTCAACAGTAAAGCCTGCAGTTTCAATGGCAGGTCTTGAAGAGGGTGTTGTAACAGACGAAACCTATATTTATTGCTCAGGTATATATAAGCACTACCAGGACTATCAACCCGGCTGCACGGGTGTTCACGGCGGCCTTAATGTAGTAAGAGCAATTTACCATTCCTGCAATATTTATTTTTACGAAACTGCAAGACGTCTCGGTATTGAAAAGCTGAATAGCTATTTCAAAATGTTCGGTCTCGGCGAAGCAACGGGAATTGAGCTTTATGAAAGCACGGGTACTGTTGACTCTGTTGAATTCAGAGAAAACAGAGGTGAAATCTGGACACCCGGTCTTACAATTCAGGCAGGTATCGGTCACGCGGACAACAGATTTACTCCCATTCAGCTTTGCTCTTATGTTTCAACAATTGCCAACAGAGGCGTAAGATATAAGGCACATATAGTAAAGGGTGTAAAATCTCCTGACCTTTCAGAAACTCTTATGCAGTCAAAAACTGAGATTTTGTCTCAGGCGAACTTCAAAAAGGAAAACTGGGATCTTGTGCATGAGGGTATGCTTCTTGTAGGTACTCAGAGCTATGCAAACTTCTCAAATGTACCTGTAAAGGTTGCGGCAAAAACAGGTACGACAACAGTTTCAAAAAGAGTAAACGGTGCAAAAATTGAAACCTATAACGGCTTCCTTATTACCTTTGCACCTTATGAAAATCCTGAAATTGCAATCTGCGTTGCAGTTGAGGGTGCAGGCAGCGGTGGTTCAACTGCGCCGATTGCTGCTGCAATTATGGAATATTATTTCAGAACGAACAATGTTACTGAAAACAATCTTGACGAGAACACTTTGCTGAAATAAACTGAAGAGGTATATTATGGCTAAGAAAATTGCAATTGCATCAGGTAAGGGCGGAGTAGGAAAATCTTCTCTTACCGTCGGTATAGGAAAGGCTCTTGCAGCAAGGGACAAAAAAGTTCTTCTTATTGACTGCGACTGCCTTAAAAGCATAGACCTCCTTACGGGTATAACCGAGTTTCTCCTTTACAACTGGGGTGACGTTATAAAAGAAAGATGCGACAGCGAAAACGCACTTTACTCTGCAGGTGATGTAAGTGTCATTACCTGTCCCGACTCCTATGAGGATATAACTTCTGAGCAGATGAAGGCTCTTATCAAAAAATATGAAAACGACTTTGATTACATACTTCTGGACTCTCCGGCAGGAATTGACAAGGGGCTTTCGCTCTCTTGCAGTGTGGCAGACAGGGGACTTGTGGTTTCAACCCCCGACCTTGTGTGTGTTAGAAGTGCCTGCATAGCCGCAAGAGAAATGTCAAAGTATGGAATTGAGGATACAAGACTCATTATCAACCGTGTGAAGAAAAGAGATGTTACAAAGGGCAGGCTCCTTAATGTTGACAGTGTAATTGACTCAACGGAAATTCAGCTTATCGGTGTTGTGCCTGAGGATGCCAAAATCCGTCTTGGCTCAATGGGTCAGGGTATCTATAAAAAAGGACAGGTTTCGTTTAAAGCTTTTCAGAATATTGCTGCAAGACTTGAGGGTGTAAGTGTGCCTCTAAAGTTCTGATATAAAGCAAAATTAATAAGAGATAATTTTTTGTTAAAAAATTCGTTATTTTTTCATAATTTCTATTGCAATCCGACAGAATTTTTGTTATCATAGATATGAATTGGAGCAAAATACACAACGATTGACGAAAGGTGGAGGAGATAATGAATATAGCTCTCATAGCTCATGACGCAAAAAAAGAATTGATGACACAATTCTGCATTGCGTATTGCGGAACATTAAGCAAACACTCGCTCTGTGCAACAGGAACAACAGGTAAAATGGTTGCTGAAGCGACAGGCCTTGAAATCACAAGATTTCTCTGCGGCTATCAGGGTGGCGATGAGCAGATTGCATCAAGAATTGCGTGTAATGAAATTGACCTTCTCCTGCTTTTCAGAGATCCTCTTACAGCAAAAACTACCGAGCCTAACGAGGCAAACCTTTTAAGACTTTGCGATGTACACAACATTCCCGTTGCAACTAATCTTGCAACTGCCGAAGCACTTGTACATTCTCTTGAAAGAGGCGACCTTGACTGGAGAGATATTGTCAATCCGAAGCGTTATTGATAAAAAGATAATATAATAAAAGCTATGACGGAAAAGAGTACTTTTATTTCTGCGTTCAGAGAGAGGTGCGTTTGGTGAAAGCATCTTACGATAAGAGTAAAAGGAAGACATTCCCGAGCTGACGCAAGTCCGTTTGCCGCGTTAAGGCTTGTAACCACAAGGTTACTCGAGAGGAACATTTATGTTCAATCGGGGTGGCACCGTGGAGCGAAATTCTGCTTCATCCCCAATCTGCTTACGGCAGTTTGTGGATGGAGTTTTTTATTTTTAAAATAATCTTGGAGGATTAAATAAATGGCATTAGTTACAAAATCAATTAAAGGCACTCAGGATGTACTGCCGGGTGAAAGCCACAAGTGGCAGTATCTTGAGCAGGCTGTTCTTGAACAGGCTAAAAATTACGGCTATAAGGAAATCAGAGTTCCCGTTTTTGAACACACCGAGCTTTTTCAGAGAGGTGTAGGCGACACAACTGACGTTGTGCAGAAGGAAATGTACACCTTTGAGGATAAGGGCGGCCGTTCAATTACTCTTCGTCCCGAAGGCACTGCAGGTGTTGTACGTTCATACCTTGAGCACGGACTTTTCAATGAGCCTGCTCCTATGAAGCTCTGCTACACAATTTCCTGCTACCGCTATGAAAAGCCTCAGGCAGGCAGACTCCGTGAATTCCATCAGTTCGGCTGTGAATGCTTTGGCACATCTTCACCGGCTGCAGATGCTGAGGTTATTTCGCTTATCAACGATATTTTCACCCATCTCGGGCTTAAAAACTACGACATTCAGATTAACTCAATCGGTTGTCCCGAATGCAGAAAGACCTATCACGAGGCTCTCAAGACCTACTTTGAAAGCAAAAAGGAAGAGCTTTGCGGCACCTGTAACGAGCGTCTTGACAGAAACCCCATGAGAATTCTCGACTGCAAGAGCCCCGTTTGCTCAGAAATTGCAAAGGATGCGCCCAAGGTTACCGACTATCTTTGTGAAGAGTGTGAAAACCACTTTGCTTCCACAAAGAGCTACCTTGATGCTATGGGCATAAGCTATAAGGTTAACCCCACAATTGTACGCGGTCTTGATTACTATACAAAGACGGTATTCGAATTTGTTTCAACAGAAATCGGTGCTCAGGGAACAATCTGCGGCGGCGGCCGTTATGACGGTCTTGTTGATGAGGTTGGCGGACCCAAGACACCGGCTCTCGGCTTTGCTATGGGTCTTGAAAGACTTATGCTCCTTCTCAAGGCTCAGAATGTGCCTTTCCCCGAAGAGAAAAAGTGTGACCTTTATATCGCTTCAATGGGTGAAAATGCAAACGTAAAGGCTGCTCAGATTGCAACCGACCTTCGTCAGGAAGGCTTCACTGTTCTTTATGACATCGTAGGCCGTTCAGTTAAGGCTCAGATGAAATTTGCAAACAAAGTGGGCGCAATGTTCACTGCCGTTATCGGCGACAGTGAACTCCAGGAGGGTAAGGCTAAGCTTAAAAATATGGAAAACGGCGAGGAGAGAGAGATTTCTCTTGAAGCCTTCGATGAAGAATTTATGCGCATTTCCATCAATGAAAGTCTTAAGGAGCTTACAGATTTAGGCTACGAAACAAACATTGATGTTGAATCAATATTAAACGGAAACTTATTCTGATTGGAGGATATATAACTATGGATTTTATGACAGGACTTAAAAGAACCGACTACTGCGGTACATTCACAGCAGCAGACTGCGGACGTGAAGTAGTTGTTGCAGGTTGGGTGCAGAGACAGAGAGACCTTGGTGCTCTTATTTTCGTTGACCTCAGAGACAGAACCGGTCTGGTTCAGCTTGCTTTTGACGATACAACAGAAAAGGAAATTTTCGACAAGGCATTCACTGTAAGAAGCGAATTTGTTCTTATGGCAAAGGGTACTGTAAGAGAACGTTCATCAAAGAATATGGACATTCCCACAGGTGAAATCGAAATTTTCGTAACAGACCTTCGTGTGCTTTCAAAGAGTGAAACACCTCCCTTTGAAATCATTGAAAACTGCCCCACATCAGAGCTTACAAGACTTAAGTACCGTTACCTTGACCTTCGCCGTCCCGACCTTCAGGGCAACATTCTTATGCGTCACAGAATTACAAAGATTACCCGTGACTACTTTGATGAAAACGGTTTCATTGAAATTGAAACTCCCATGCTTATCAAGTCAACTCCCGAAGGCGCAAGAGACTTCCTTGTACCCTCAAGAATTCACAAGGGCAGCTTCTACGCACTGCCTCAGTCACCTCAGCTTTACAAGCAGCTTTCAATGGTTGCAGGCTTTGACAGATATATGCAGATTGCACGCTGCTTCCGTGACGAGGACCTTCGTGCAGACCGTCAGCCTGAATTCACTCAGATTGATCTTGAAATGAGCTTTATCGATAAGGAAGACATTCTTTCACTTATCGAAGGCTTTATGAAGAGAGTGTTCAAGGAAGCTCTTGATATCGAAATTGCAACTCCCTTCCCCAGACTCACTTACAAAGAGGCTATGGAACGTTACGGCTCAGATAAGCCCGACACAAGATACGCTATGGAAATCACAGATATCAGCGATATCGTTGCTGAATGCGGCTTTGGTGTGTTCAGCGGTGCTGTTGCCGGTGGCGGTAAGGTTGCTGCAATTACAGCTAAAAATGCTTTCTCAGTTCTTACAAGAAAAGAAGTTGACAAGCTTACAGAAGAGGCAAGAGGTATTGGTGCAAAGGGTCTTGCATGGGCAAGAATTGCAGAAGACGGCACGGTTGCTTCATCCTTCGCTAAGTTTATGACAGAGGATGAAATGAACGCAATCAAGGAAAAATGCGGTGCTGAAAACGGTGACGTTATCCTTATTGTTGCAGACAAGAAAGACCTTACTCTTTCAGTTCTCGGCTCACTCAGACAGATTGTTGCAAAGAAGCTTGGTATTGTTCCCGAAGACAAGTACAACCTTCTCTGGGTTGTTGAATTCCCGTTCTTTGATTGGGACGAAGAAGCAGGTCAGTTTGTTGCAATGCACCATCCCTTCACTTCGCCTCTTGAAGAGTGCCTTGACTCGCTTGAAAGTGATAAGGCAGGCGTAAGAGCAAACGCTTACGACCTTGTTCTCAACGGCATTGAGCTTGCAAGCGGTTCAATCAGAATTACAAATCCTGACCTTCAGAAGAGAATGTTCAGTCTTCTCGGTCTTACCGACGAAGAAGCTCACGAAAAGTTCGGCTTCCTTACAGACGCATTCAAATACGGCGCACCTCCTCACGGCGGCATCGGCCTCGGTCTTGACAGACTTGTTATGCAGATGCTGAAGCTTGAAACCCTCCGTGACTGTATCGCTTTCCCGAAGGTTCAGAATGCAAGTGAGCCTATGACAGAATGTCCTGCAAAGGTTGACAGTGAGCAGCTTACAATGCTTGGAATTGAGTGCAAGACAGAAGAATAATCCGGTTCATAAAGTATAAAATTAATCCCTTTGCCTTTTGCAAGGGGATTTTTTTGCTGCATAACACTTTTTTAATAAAATAATTGGTCTTTTTCGGTTGACAGAAATTCAAAAAAGTTGTATCATATAATCTGTATAATGATGTAATCTGACCTATATAATATAACTACAAAAGGAGATTTGCTGAAATGAAAAAGGCTCTGACATTTGTTCTGGCAATTACTATGATTTTGGCTCTTGGGGTTTGCCCTGTTTCTGCGGCAAACAGTGCTCTTTCATCGCTTATTCCTCAACTTGATCCCGGCGAAACAAGAAGAGAAACCGAGTACAACTATGCTTGGCTTGACCAGCTTATTATCAGAGATGATGCGTCTGCATTTGTTCCCACAACTGTTATTCCAAAACCCGACGACTATCCCTACAGTCATACATATGAGGAGTTTCTTGAAGAGGTTAAACAGTATTCTGCGCTCAAAGATCTCAACGAAAACACTGTTTCTTCAACCTATGAAGAAATGATGACTCTTGTTTATTACACCGTTGTTGCTCTCGGTATGACCGACGATTACGAAGTAATGGAAGAGTATCTCCGTGACCACGGTATTACAATTCCTGATGTACCCGGCGGACAGGATAAAATCAATGTTGCTGTTGTTTATGCAGCACTCAAATACGATGCAGTTTATGCCCTTTACGGCACTAAGGTTTCAATTCCCGTCGGTGTGAGTCTTGACAATGCAAGTGTTATTATTTTCTCAGCGCTTGCAGGAGTTATGCTTCCCTCAGGTATTGATACTTTCCCCGGCCTTGCAGTTCATACTGTAAAGAGTTATGTTACCGATTTCGATGATATTCCCGTAAGCAAAAATCCCACAGCTGCTGAAGTTTTCTACTGGGCAAAGGTTATAGTTGCTTCTTCAGCAGACTCAAACGAGGACAATATCGGTGATTATGAAGTTTCAAAAATGGCTTACGATATGGTTCATCCCGACGATAAGGCTTATGTTGATAACGCATATTATGCAACTATTCTCAACACTGCTTACGATGTAACACTTGATGCTGACGCTCTGGGCGCAGCAGCAGAAAGCGGAGACAAAACTGCAGTTGCAAGACTTATTCTTGAAACGATGCTTTCAGAGAAGAACGTAAGAGTAGGCAGCAAAATGAACACGAAGGAGCTTTTCGAGCTGGCTTGTGTAAACGGCTGCTTCAATCTCGAAGAAGAATTCCACTCAGATGTTTTCTACTATGATGTGACAATCGCTCAGGAGAGAACAAAGATGTGGTTTACACCCTTCTCAGTTGCTGACCAGCTTGAAGGCGGTAACGTAAAAGCTACTTCAATGACACTTAACGGTGCTCCGGCAGGACACAACACAACAACAAGTGTAGCACTTGACCCTCAGAAGGCAAACGAAACAATTGTGCTTACCGTTGACTACAACGACGGCATAAGAAACGAACATGCTACATATACCTTCAATATTATCAAAGATAAGTCACTTAACGGAACAACAACACAGAGCGACAAGGATACGGTTGCCGCACTTCAGTCAATAGTCGATGCAGTTAATCCCTCAGGCAACGACAAGGTTAACGAAATCCTCGGCGGTGTTGTAGATTACGCTCAGAACGAGCTTCCCGAATTTTCAACTAATCCCCAAGGAGAAATTCTTACAACCTTCGGCTATGGTGAAGGCAACAATGTTCCGAATGACGGCACAGGCAACACAGACGGTTACGAATTCGGTTATCTTCAGGATCTTCTTAACGGCCAGTACGCAACCGATGCAGACGGCAACATCCTTACAACAAAGGGAGCTTCTTTTATTGGTGTTGAGGATGAAGATGAAGGCAACTCCTTCGTAGAAAAGGCTACAACAGTAGTTAAAGAAAATCCCGAAATCGTTGCAGCTCCCACAAGCATCATTGCTATCGGTGCTCTTGCAGGTTATCTTATGACAAGAAAACACCGAAACAGTGAGATGTATTTAAGCGAAGCTGAAGACGAAGAAATTGAAGAAGAAACCGAAGAATAATGAATTTTAAACTGATACTCCCTCTGTGAGAGGGAGTATTTTTTTGCATTAATAAGGTAATTTTGTTATAAAAATTATAGAAATATATTAAAAAATATGCAATTACACTTGACTTATTATGCAAATTGTTTTAATATATATAGGATGACTATAAGATGGGTTGTATTGTACCTTTTTTAGAGTCACAAGATAATGTGTTCATTATCATTCGAGTAACATTACTGTAATTCTTTTGATGAAGGCGTATATTAGTGTTAATTAATTTTTAAAGCTAATTTTGAAAAGAAGGAGGTGCTGCTACTTTGGAAATTAAAACAATTATAATTGCTGCAATTTGTGCTGTAGTTTTTGGTATAATAGGTTTTGTGCTTGGAGAAATACACAGAAAAAAGACTGCTGAAGGCCTTATCGGTTCAGCTAATGAAGAGGCTACCCGTATAGTTAACCAGGCTGTTAATGAAGCAGAAACCAAAAAGCGTGAAGCTGTAATTGAAGCAAAGGATGAAATTCATAAACTCAGAAATGAAACTGAGCGTGAACTCCGTGAAAGACGAAACGAAGTTCAACGTCAGGAGAAGAGAATTATCCAGAAAGAGGAAAGTCTTGATAAAAAGACTGAAACTCTTGAGAAAAAAGAAGAACAGCTTGCTGAAAAAATCAAGCAGGCTGAAAATCAACTTTCCGAAGCAGAAAGCATCAAAAGAAGTCAGTTAGAAATGCTTGAAAAAATCTCGGGTTATACAAAAGAGCAGGCTAAGGTTGACCTTCTTGCAAGTCTTGAAGAATCTCTTAAAAGAGAAAAGGCTGTCAAGATTATGGAATACGAGCAGTCAGTGCGCGAGGAATCAGAAAACCTTGCAAGAGAAATTATCACAACTGCAATTCAGCGTTGTGCTGCTGACCACGCTTCTGAAGCAACCGTATCTGTTGTTGCTCTTCCCAACGATGAGATGAAGGGCAGAATTATCGGCCGTGAAGGCAGAAACATCAGAACACTTGAAACAATTACAGGTGTTGACCTGATTATTGACGACACACCCGAAGCAATTACACTTTCAAGCTTTGACCCCGTTCGCAGAGAGGTTGCAAGAATTACTCTTGAAAGACTTATTGCAGACGGCAGAATTCACCCCGCACTTATCGAGAAAATTCACGATAAGGCAAAGCGCGAGGTTGAGCAGACCTGTAAGCAGGCAGGTGAAAGAGCAGTTATTGATGCCGGCGTAAACGGTGTTCATAACGAACTTGTTAAGCTTCTCGGTCGCCTTAAGTACCGTACCAGTTACGGTCAGAATGTACTTAATCATTCACTTGAAGTTTCCTATATCGCAGGTCTTATGGCTAATGAGCTTGGAGTTGACGCAAAGCTTGCAAGAAGAGCAGGTCTTCTTCACGATATCGGTAAGGCAGTTGACCATCAGCAGGAAGGCTCACACATTGAGCTTGGTGTTGAATACGCTAAGAAATATAAGGAAAACGAAACAGTTATCAATGCAATTCATGCTCACCACGGTGACGTTGAGCCTAAGAGCATTATCGCTTGTCTTGTTCAGGCTGCTGACGCAATTTCAGCTGCAAGACCCGGTGCAAGAAGAGAAAATCTTCAGAACTACATCAAGCGTCTTGAAACTCTTGAGCAGATTTCAGAATCCTTCAAGGGTGTTGAAAAAGCCTTTGCAATCCAGGCAGGCCGTGAGGTTCGTATTCTTGTTAAGCCTGAGGTTATCAGCGATGAAGAGATGACACTTGTTGCCCGCAACATCGTTGAGAAAATTGAGCAGGAGCTTGAGTATCCCGGTCAGATTAAGGTTAATCTTATCAGAGAGACAAGAACTGTGGATTATGCAAAATAAAAACTACGGGGCTGAATTTTCAGTCCCGTTTTTTCGGAGAAAAATATGGAAATACTTTTTGAAGATAAAGACGTAATCGTCGCAATAAAAGAAAGAGGTCTGCTGTCAGAGGAAAACAGTAAGCCTAACATGGTAACTTTACTGAAGGAACACACCAAGAGCGAAATCTATCCCGTTCACCGTCTTGACAAAGACGTGGGTGGTGTGATGGTTTATGCGAAAACAAAAAGTGCCGCAGCCGAACTTTCAAAGCAGGCAGGGAACAGAACAATGGAAAAAATTTACCTTGCCGTTGTGCACGGAAGTCCTGAAGAAAAAGAGGGTGTTCTTGAGGATTTGCTGTTCTTTGATAAATCGAAGAATAAGAGCTTTACTGTAAAAAAAGAACGCAGGGGTGTAAAGAAAGCACTTTTAAGTTATAGGGTGATTGAGGAGAAGAACGACCTCACCCTTGTTGAAGTCAAGCTGATGACAGGTAGAACTCATCAGGTAAGAGTGCAGTTTGCATCAAGAAAAATGCCTCTTGTAGGGGACAGACGCTACGGTGCAAAGGACGACAGCAGAATTATTGCACTGTGGTCAAAGGAGGTTTCGTTTCTGCATCCCATAACAAAGGAGAGAATGAGCTTTCAGAAACTGCCACAGGAAGAAATATTCAGCATATAAAAAGAAAGAGGCTGTAAAAAAACAGCCTGAAAAAATCCGAGATTCGTGTAAAAGCGAGTCTCGGATAGTTTTTTTGTGTAAAACTGGTAAATATGGAAAAATATAGTCTTTTTGAGGTATACCAACCAAACCGACGGTGATTTTCGT
>JAZSQU010000036.1:0-82530 GCA_045538095.1 Acutalibacteraceae bacterium
AGTTAGACGGCTATCACCAGTACTGGAACTATGCCGAAAAGAAGGGTTATTCGGGCACTGCAATTTTCACTAAAGAAGAGCCTCTCAGCGTAATTTACGGAATGGAAGCCGAAGAGCACAACACAGAGGGCAGACTTATTACCCTTGAATTTCCCTCTTTCTATTTCGCCACCTGCTACACTCCCAACGCTCAGGACGGACTTAAAAGAATCGATTACCGTATGCAGTGGGAGGATGCTTTCAGAGAGCACCTTAAAAAGCTTGACCGGAACAAGCCCGTAATTTTCTGCGGTGACCTCAACGTTGCCCACAACGAAATTGACCTTAAAAATCCAAAAACCAACCGTGGCAATCCCGGCTTTTCCGACGAGGAAAGAGGCAAATTCACCGAGCTTTTAGACAGTGGCTTTGTAGATTCTTTCCGTTATCTTTATCCTGACACTACCGATGCATACTCATGGTGGAGCTACCGTTTCAAGGCGAGAGAGAAAAATGTGGGCTGGAGAATTGACTATTTTGTTGTTTCCGAGCGAATTAAGAACAAGATAAATGAGGCAAAAATTCACACGGAAATCTTCGGTTCAGATCACTGTCCCGTTGAGCTTCAGATTGACTTATAATTCCTTTTCAGCCCGAAAAACGGCACTCTCAGATTCTGAGAGTTATCTCCCCGTTCTTCGGGTGGTGTTTTTTCATCCCTTGTGCTATGATGAATCTGCAAGGGAACACCTCCCGTTTTTACTGAAAGGAGCAACATTATGAACAACAAAACATTAGGGCAGTTTATTGCCGAGCTCAGAAAAGAGAAGGGACTCACTCAAAGAGAGCTGTCTGAAATACTGGGCGTGTCAGATAAGACTATCAGTCATTGGGAAAGAGACGAATCTTCACCTGATATTTCCATTCTTCCTGAGCTTTCCTCTATCTTCGGTATAACCGTTGACGAGCTTTTAAAAAGGGAGAAAAACGCCCCTTTTGGTGATACTGTTATATATCCTCAAAGTGAAAACAGTATGAAAGAAAGTGAAAATTCAGAAAAATCTCACAAAGAGGAAACTGTAGAAGACAGATTCCGTAAATACAGACTTCTGAGTCTTATCGGTACGGGCTTCGGCATATTCTCGCTTGTATCAATGTTTTTTTCGAGCTCTGTGCTTTCCTGGATTATGAGCAACTTCACTGCTTTCAACTATACCCAGACCGTCCCCCTGCTCTCTTCACTTAAGAACATTGTAATTTCCCTTATCTTTACAATCGGAGCAAGAATTTACTTCTCGCACACTTTTGTTCCAAATGAAGAAAACGAGGAAACCCCATACATTTATAAAGCAAACCGAATTTTCATTCTGAACCTTTATCTTGTTCTTATCAATATTATTTTCGGTATCGTACCGATTTTTGAATTCTTCTTCCCCTTTATAACGCTTTATCTTCTTGCAGCGCTTATATCCGTAGCCGTCATTTTTGTTATTGATGAAGCCCTCAAAGCAAGAGGTTTACTGATGGCAAAAAACAAAAGGCTCATCAGACTTCAAATCATTACAGTTGCCGTTGCGGCCTCGCTTATCCTTGCAGGTGGCGGTATATGGGGCTTTAGCGAAATTTATACACCTACCCCGAAAGAGCTTGCTTTCGATAATATAGAAGATTTTGTTGCCTTTATGGAGACTCCCACCCCCACGCCTGAGGATGCATGGAGAATCGACGGTGTTACCGCTTCAACTATGCCTCCCACATCATCACCCGCACAGACTACAAATCAGAGTCCCGTTCAGCAGATTCCGGAAACCACAAAGCCTGCCTTTTACTATGCATCCGTGTACGATGTGACAACCGGCAAGCCGGTTACTTTCAAATTGCTCAACGGCAATGTGTACAGATATTATTCCTCTGAGGAAGACGGTAAGTATTATGTAAAAACATATGATGAGGAGCTTAAGCCGAAAAACTGGGGCAGGCTGCAGGATATGCTCAGTTATCTTGTTCCCCTTTACTGTGTGGCAGTTATTTTCCTTTCGTTTATTGTATATATAATTAAGGCGAAAAAGCTCAGAGCGTGAGAAAGACTGAAGCCCCTTCCGACTTCGACTTCGTCGAATCCGCCTTCCTTTTTCAGGTCGAAGTGAGAGTGGCAATCCTCTCTGTAAAATAAGTGTCCAAAAAACTTTTTCAAAAAAATCCAAAAAATTTGCAAAAAAGGGTTGACAAAGTAAAAATCACAGTATATAATAGGCTTCGCTGAATGACACGGATGTGACAGACAAGCATTCGATAGTCGGTGTTTTTAGCGATGAGGGTCCACCCGTTCCCATCCCGAACACGGTAGTTAAGCTCATCAGTGCTGACAATACTTGGCTGGAAGCGGCCCGGGAAGATAAGGCGATGCCGACACAGCAGAGAACCACAGTAATAACTGTGGTTTTTGTTTTTATAAAGATAAAAGCTTAGAATAAAAGTGGAAAGTTAAAAGTTGAAAGTTGAAATGAAACCCTTCCGTCACACTGCGTGTGCCACCTTCCCTTTCAGGGACGGCACGAAAAGGTTATATGATTGTAACTCTTCGCCGATTGTATCCGACTTTATGCACAGCAATCGGATAGCGGTATTTCGCCAAATCGGGTTGATTCCGTAGGGGCTGCCATCGGCAGTCCGACTAAAATTACTCTTTACCTTAAACAGCTCAATCAACTCCGCAGACTACCATCTGCCTGTTTTCACGAGTGTAAAACTGCGACCTTAACTTCACACTCCACTCTTCACTCTCCACACTCAGCTTTCATATCCTCTCCCCTTTCTGAATAAAATTAAAGGAATATTTGTTTTTCCCTTGACAATAATGAATTGAAGAATTATATTAGGAGTGAGCACAATGGATAAAAAAGGCGGAAATGTGATTTTTATGCCTGACATTGAATATAAATCCTGGGTTAACCGCAACAAGGAGCTTTTGAAGGAAATCATTTCAACAGGCAAGGTTTCCACCCTTTGGCTGAATAAAGGCAGCAACAAAGCTTTTCTTGTGCGTTATTTCAGAGAATGCGGATATTCAATTTCAATAGACGATTAAAAAGGAGAGAAAACCATGGACCGCGACATGATAATAAACCTTTCAAAGAAAATCATCAGAGCAGTAATTGTTGCAAAAGTAGCAGGAGTCTGCGTTAAAATCGGCAGAAAAGTTTATGACTGTATCCCCAAGTATGACACCATTGAGGGTATCGACACGGATTTACTTATAAAAGAAAACACCACCGACCTTGAAAGCATTGATTTATCGGTACCGAAAAATTTACCTGAACCCTTTTAAATGCAAAATGCAAAGTGCAAAATGCAAAATAACTGACGAAACCTTAAATGATACCCGTAGGGACACGGCGTAACCTGTCCGCCAACTAATCGGCTCAATAATATATCAACACCATAGTGTCTGCCATTGGCAGTCCGATTACTTACACCCAACCTTTTTCATAAACAACTGACGAAAAATACCACTTGACAGTAATAGCCAAGTGGTATATAATATAGCCGTAAGGTAACCGATTAAAGCGGTTAGCTGTTAATGATTGTTCAAATTATCAAACAACCGTCACTTTGCCGAGTGGCGGTTGTTACTTTTCATCTTTATATGTACTGTAAAAGTTAATTTACCTACATGAAATGTAAAAGTAATCGGCATATTCTCCACCTCCTTTCAGGAAGTGAGATTGCCAACCGCCTTGCGTCGCCTCACGGCTATATCGCAGTTATTATACTGTTGACATATTTATTTGTCAATAGCATTTTCTTTTCACTATAAATCAAAACGGAGAAGTGCTCATCTTCTCCGCTTTTTTCTTACATATAAATATCTTTATCTCTTTCAAGTTTTTTCTTCTTTTTCCACAGACGGATAATTCCAATCAGTCCGAAAGCACCCAAAAACAGATTTATAAATCCCGTTGCGTTGAAGGCACTGTCAAGGGACAGCATAAAATAAATGTTTTCAGCACCAAAAAAGATATTAAGAAGAACAATAAACAAAATTGAGCCGATTATACGTTCAATCTGCTTTATTTTTGAACTGTTGTCAGAATAAAGCTCAAAAGAACCTTCCTTCGTTTTCTTTCTGAAGTATACCCATCTGTTGAAGGTACCTATATACTCAGCTCCTGTTCCTTCAACAAAACGTATGTAGCTTTCACTTTCAGGGTTATCGACGTTTTTTTTGAGCAGCTCAAGCCTGACCTCATATTCATCGGGCAGACTGTCCTCAAATTCATATCTGAAAGGTCCCACAGATATTAAAGCAAGTCCTTTGGTGGCCATTTCATTAAGCCACTTTTCTTCCTTTTCAAAGTTCCATACAAAAAAGCCTTTATATACAACCTTTCTCATACTCATTCTCCTTTAAGAAAATCTTTGCCGTTTTCATATAATTCTTTTAATCTTTTAATTTCATCGCTTAGTACTTCATTACCTTTTTCGGTGATGAGGTATTCTTTTTTTCTGCTATCTTTTTCTTCAGGCAAAGCAACTATCCATCCTTTTTCAAGCAGAGAGTTTATCGCTCCGTAAAGTGTACCTGCAGCAAGGTGTACTCTACCCTTTGAAAGAAACAAAACGTTCTGGATTATTCCGTATCCATGCATAGGCTTTGTCAGTGAAAGTAAAATATAATATACACCTTCCGTCAGTGCAATATTCTGCACAGTACCACCCCTTTCTATCGTCAGGCGTTATATCGTCTTACGATATATTCATTATATCGTCTCCTGATATAGTTGTCAAGACTTTTTCGTGAAATTACGTTGCAGCTCTCACTTTTGTTATATTTCCACAAAAATCTCCGGAACTTTATATGCAATTTCAACTTGCCTAATTGCACTATTCGTGGTAAAATGTCGTTTGGATTAAATTTATATATTAATTTGAAAATCAGGTGAAACAATGGATATCAGAAATGATGTAAGAAATGTTGCAATTATCGCTCACGTTGACCACGGCAAAACCACAATGGTTGATGAGATGCTCAAGCAAAGCGGTACCTTCAGAGAAAATGAGCAGGTCCAGGACAGAGTTATGGACTCAAACGACCTTGAAAGAGAAAGAGGTATCACCATTCTTTCCAAGAACACCTCTATCCACTACAACGGTGTAAAAATCAACATCGTTGACACTCCGGGCCATGCTGACTTCGGCGGTGGGGTTGGGCGTATTCTTATGATGGTTGACGGTGTACTTCTGCTTGTTGACGCTTTTGAGGGCTGTATGCCTCAGACACGCTTCGTTCTCAAAAAAGCTCTCGGTCTTAAGAAAACCGTTGTGGTTGTTGTAAACAAAATTGACCGACCGGGTGCAAGACCTGCTGAGGTAATTGACGAGGTGCTTGACCTTTTCATTGAGCTTGGAGCAGACGAGGACCAGCTTGAATTCCCTGTTGTTTATGCAAGTGCAAGAGACGGCTACTCCAGTCTCGACAGCAGTGTAAGAGAGGGTGATATGCGTCCCCTTCTCGATTCAATTCTCGAAAACATCGAGCCTCCCAAGGGTGACCTTAACGGCCCCACACAGATTCTTTTCTCAAGCCTTGACTATGACGACTATATCGGCAGAATCGGTATCGGCAGAGTTGAAAGAGGTACGGTTAAGCATAATCAGCAGATTGTTCTTTGCAACAACGACGGTGGCGAAGTAAAGGCAAAGGTTTCACGTCTTTATCAGTTTGAGGGACTTAAAAGAGTTGAGGTTGAAACTGCATCTCTCGGTGACCTTGTGTGCGTTTCGGGTATTGCTGACCTTAACATCGGCGACACAGCCTGTGATCCCGACTGCGTTGAGCCACTCCCCTTTGTAAAAATAGATGAGCCTACAATTTCAATGAACTTCATTGTAAACAACAGCCCCTTTGCAGGCAAGGAAGGCAAGTTCGTAACCTCAAGAAATCTCCGTGACAGACTTTTCAAAGAGGTTGAAACCAACGTATCTATGCGTGTTGAAGAAACGGACACCACCGACAGCTTCAAGGTAAGCGGACGAGGCGAGCTTCACCTTTCAATTCTTATTGAAACAATGCGACGTCAGGGCTACGAATTTCAGGTTTCACGTCCCAAGGTTATCCTTAAAGAGCAGAATGGCGTTACAATGGAGCCTATGGAGCTTCTTATTGTAGAGGTTCCTGAGCAGTATGTAGGTGCAGTAATTGAAAAGCTTGGTTCAAGAAAAGCAGAGCTTGAAAATATGGGTGCAAGAGACGGCGGTATGACCCACCTTGAGTTTAAAATCCCCTCACGTGGTCTTATCGGCTACAGAAGCGAGTTTATGACCGACACCAACGGTAACGGCATTATGAACCAGCTTTTTGCAGGCTATGAGCCTTACAAAGGCGACATTCTCACAAGAGAAAGAGGTTCAATTGTTGTTCACGAAACAGGCGAAAGCTCAGCCTACGGCCTTTTCAATACTCAGGACAGAGGCAGACTTTTCATCGGTGCAGGCGTACCCGTTTACGAGGGTATGATTGTGGGCGAATGTGCAAAGAGCGAGGACGTTGTATGCAACGTCTGCAAGCAAAAGCACCTTACAAATACCCGAGCTTCAGGCTCAGACGATGCTCTGAGACTTGTACCACCAAGCACACTTTCACTTGAGCAGTGCATGGAATTCATTAAGGACGACGAGCTTCTTGAGGTAACACCCACCTCGCTGAGACTGAGAAAGACAATTCTTTCAAAGGAACTGAGAATGAAAAAGCAGTTTAAGAAATAAAAAAAGCTCCTTCGAAGGAGCTTTTTTTTATTCGTGTGATGATTTCCACAGTTTAATTATACCCTCGTCGTTGAGAAGCTTCAGCATAATTATTATCATCGGTGCAATAAATACACCCAGAACGCCCATTGTTTTAAGTCCGATATACATAGCAGAAATGGTTACAAAAGGCGGAAGTCCAAGCTGTCCTGCAACAAGCTTCGGCTCAACAATTTGTCTGATTACGGTGATTGCCACATAGAGCACACCGATACCGATTGCCATTGGATAATTGCCCATTATAAGGCTGATTACTGCCCATGGTATAAGAATTGTACCCGTACCGAGAACAGGGATAATATCTACAATTGCAGTAACAAGAGAGATAATTACAATGTAGCCTGAGTTGAAAATTCCGAGAAGCTTTAAAAGTGAAAGACCGATAAGCATTTCAGAAAAGGTTACAAGTATAATAAGAACATATGCCTTGCCCATTTTGCCCAGAGAGCTTCTCAGAAGAGTTTTTGCTCTCTTTAAATCCTCGCGCTTTTTCTCTGAAAGCTGAGCGTTTATAAAGTCGGTTATAACCTCATAATCTGCCGTCATAAAACAGGTTGTTACTACGCATACAAGAAAAGCAATAAGGAACGAGGGCACCTTACTTGCCGTTGAAACTACACCGCTTAAGGGCTTGGTTATCCAGGAAAGATTGAACATACTGCCCAGTGAACCAATCTGCTCAGGCACTTCAGCTGTCTGCCCTGCAAGATACTCACGAATTTCAACAAACAGTGTTTCTGCACTCTCTCTGAGTGTGCCTTCAAGGAAGGCAGGAAGTCTTGTAATAAAGGAATAAATTGCCGTTTCAATTGCAGTTACAAGAGAGTCTATGTCCTGCAGTCTTATTATGAGATAGTCAACAAAGCCTTTGACCTCGTCTGCCACTCTTACACCCACAAGGGCACCGAGAGCAATCAGAAAGGCTATTCCGATAAACACGCAAAAAACTGCTGCAAAGCCTTTTTTGACGAAGGTTTTTCTAACGAGAAAATTCTTGGGTCTCTGCAGAATTGTTGCAAAAAGGAAAGCAAGTATTATGGGCAGAAAAAGTCCCAGACCGAACCGTAGTACAACCACTGCACCCACAATCAGCATACCGTAATACACAGCATTGATTATGGCTTTTCGTTTTCTTTCCACGTCTGTCATATTTAAAACTCCTTTCGTAGAAAAGTTGAAAGTTGAAAGTTAAAAGTTAAAATAAGGTCGCAACTTTACCTCTCTGTAAACAGGTAGTTACAGTCTGCGGAATTTATCTGATACCATAAGGGTAAAGGGTGGATTTTAATCGGACGCCCAATGGGCGCCCCTACGGTGTAAAACTGATTGGGCGGAATTACGCTATCCTATTGCTGTATATAAAGTCGGATAAAATCGGCGAAGCGTTACAATCATATAACCTTTTCTTGCCGTCCCTGAAAGAGCATAGTCACCGAAGCGCCACCAGTGGTGGAATCAGCGAGGTGAATATGGCGCAGCGGTCAAAATTCATAGGCGCTCCAAGCCGTAATGAATTTTGGGAACCGCAAGAGTAAGTGGCACACGCAGTGTGACGGAAGGGTTTCATTTCCACTTTCAACTTTTAACTCTTAACTTTTATCAAGCAGTCTGAATTTTTTGTGAATATTGATATTATATTACCCTATTAAGGCCTTAAAATCAATCTCTTTGACAAAATTTTATTTTTTTTCGCCAAACACTTTCATAAATTTTCAAAATGTGATATTATATCTTAGATTTATTCTTTTATTTGAAAGGTAGTGAATAAATGAACGTTGCAATTTTAGGCTTCGGCGTTGTAGGCTCAGGTGTTGCTGAGGTAATTACACAAAACGCAGAACATATAAAAGAAAACAGTAACGTAAGTCTGAGGGTTACAAAAATCCTTGATATCAGAGATTTTCCCGATAGCGAGTTTGCACCTCTTATGACTAAGAATTTTGATGAAATTCTTTCAGACGACTCAATTTCAATCGTCTGTGAAACAATGGGCGGTGTTAACCCTGCTTTCGATTTTGTTTCAAAATGTCTTATGAAGGGCAAGCACGTTGTTACTTCAAACAAGGAACTCGTTGCAACAAGAGGCTTTGAGCTTCTTCAGCTTGCAAGAGAAAACAACGTAAACTTCCTTTTTGAAGCTTCAGTTGGTGGCGGTATTCCCATTATCCGTCCTCTCAGCCGTTGCCTTGCAGGTAACAATGTAAACGAGGTTGCAGGTATTCTCAACGGAACCTCAAACTTCATTCTTACTAAAATGATAGTAGACGGAATGTCATTCGCTGATGCGCTCAGTCTTGCTCAGGAAAAGGGTTATGCTGAAAAAGACCCCACTGCTGACGTTGAAGGCTTTGATGCTCTCAGAAAAATCTGCATTCTGGCTTCACTTTGCTTCGGCACTCACGTTTATCCCGACGGAATTTACACCGAGGGTATTTCAAAAATCACTCTTGAAGACGTAGCCTTTGCTGAAAACTATGATTCAGTTATCAAGCTTATTGCAAGAGCAAAGAAAATTGCAGAGGACAAAATCACCGTTATGGTTACCCCCTGCCTCGTTAAGAATTCTTCAATGCTTTCAGGTGTAAGCGATGTATTCAACGCTTGTCTTGTCCGTGGAGATATGACCGGTGACGTGCTTATGTACGGTAAGGGTGCAGGTAAGCTTGCAACAGCATCTGCAGTTGTAGGTGACGTTATCGACTGTGCAGCCAACGACAAGGAAAGAAAGTTCTTCGGTTGGTCAGACGAAAGACCGGATTTCGTAGCTTCTTACCTTGAAAATGAAACTGCTTTCTATGTAAGAGGAACTGACGCCGATAAAGCTGAAATTGAAAGCATCTTCGGCAAGGTTCAGTATCTCAACAGAAACAGTCAGGCAGAAAACGAAATTGCTTTTGTAACACCCGTTATGAAGGAAAGCGACTTTGGCACTAAGCTTTCAGAGCTTAAAATAAATCTTATCACAACTATCAGAATCTCAGATTATTGATAAAAAAGAATTATAGGAGGAAGAGTATGGCACTCATCGTACAGAAGTTCGGTGGCTCATCTGTTGCAAACGCAGAAAGAGTTATGAATGTTGCCCGTATCATTACAGATACTTATAAAGAAGGAAACAACGTTGTAGTTGTTGTTTCAGCTCAGGGCGACACAACCGACGACCTTATTGAAAAAGCAAACGAAATCAACCCCAAGGCTTCAAAGAGAGAAATGGATATGCTCCTTACAGCAGGTGAGCAGATTTCAATTTCACTTCTTGCTATGGCAATTGAAAAGCTGGGCTATCCGGTTATTTCACTTTTAGGCTGGCAGGCAGGCTTCCACACAAATTCAGCTTACGGTTCAGCAAGAATTTCCACAATCAAAACAGAAAGACTCCAGAACGAGCTTGACAAAAAGAACATTGTAATCGTTGCAGGCTTCCAGGGTCTTAACAAATATGAAGACCTTACAACTCTCGGAAGAGGCGGCAGTGATACAAGTGCAGTTGCAATTGCTGCAGCACTTCAGGCAGACCGTTGCCAGATTTACACCGACGTTACAGGTGTATTCACAGCCGACCCGAGAAAGGTAGAAAACACCCAGAAGCTCAAGGACATCACCTATGATGAAATGCTTGAATTCGCAACACTTGGCGCTCAGGTACTCAACAACCGTAGCGTTGAAATGGCTAAAAAATATAACGTAGAATTAGAAGTTCTCTCAAGTATGGTAAGAGAACCCGGTACAATTGTCAGGGAGGTAGCAAAGATGGAAAAAATGTTAATCAGAGGCGTAACAAAGGATGCAGATATTGCAAGAATTTCAGTTGTAGGTATGAAGGACATTCCCGGTAATGCTTTCAAAATGTTCTCAAAGCTTGCATCAAAGAACATCAACATTGACGTAATTCTTCAGTCAGTAGGTCGTGACGGCACAAAGGATATTTCCTTCACTTGTGCAAGCAGCCATGCAGACGAAGCTGTTGAAATCCTTAACGACATCTACTCAATGGAAGGTGCAGTTGTTTCATCAGACACAACAGTTGCCAAGGTTTCAATCGTCGGTGCAGGTATGCAGTCACACTCAGGCACAGCTTCAAAGATGTTCGGTGCTCTTTATGAAGCAGGCATCAACATCAGCATGATTTCCACAAGCGAAATCACAATTTCAGTACTTATTGACAAGGAACTTGCTGACAAGGCAGTTTCAGCTGTTCACAAGGCATTCTTTGGTTAAAAAAAGCCTAAAAGGCTTTTTTTAAGCTAAATTCGCTTTCAGCGAGCTAAATTGACAGACTGTCAGCTAAATTCCTGACGGAGCTAAATTGACCTTCGGTCAGCTATCAGCGAATTTAATTTAGCTTTGCTACAGGCAAAATTCAGCTGCGAACTTAA
Source organism: Acutalibacteraceae bacterium (assembly GCA_045538095.1). Classification (GTDB taxonomy): domain Bacteria; phylum Bacillota; class Clostridia; order Oscillospirales; family Acutalibacteraceae; genus UBA6857. The sequence continues at coordinate 11,160 of JAZSQU010000036.1, forward strand.
GTTCGCTATTTAGCTGTGAGCTTTGGCGAACAATTTCGCTAAAAAAAATACCACTTGACACCGAAAGCCAGGTGGTACATCATACAACCGTAAGGCAACCGATAAAAGCGGTTAGCTAGTTTAGATTGTATTTATATAACAACCGTCACTTTGCCGAGTGGCGGTTTTGTTTTTTCTCCCTCCGACTTTTTTCTGCGAAAAAACCACTTCCCTCATCAGGGAGGCAAAAAAGGCTCTTCTTTGAGGGAGCTGGCACGAAGTGACTTAGGGAATAACAACCTTACAAAAAATCGCCCTCTGAAAAAGTCAATTTCGCCACACAATTTCACCGTTTATAATGGTGGCTTTAACATAAGAATTTATTTCCAGAGGATTACCATCAAAAATGACAATGTCTGCATCCTTTCCTACTTTAAGGCTACCTAATTTATCATCAACCCTGCATATACGTGCCGCATCAATGGTAATCGCACGAAGAGCTGCTGTTTCACCAAGACCTTCTTTTGCCGCAATACCTGCACATAAAGGCAAATACTGTATTCTGGAAACCGGATGGTCGGTGGTTATTGCAACCGTAACTCCTGCATCATGAAGAATTCCTGCAGTTTTAAAATCTGACAGGCTGACCTCATCTTTACTGCGTGAAGCAAGAGAAGGACCCACTATGGCAGGATAACCGATTTTTGCAATTTCCTCGGCAATCAGATGCCCCTCCGTACAATGGTCAAGCGTAAGTTCAAGGTCAAATTCCTTAGCAATTCTGATTGCGGTGAAAATGTCATCAGCCCGGTGTACATGAGCCTTAAGGGGAATTTTCTTTTCAAAAAGCTCTTTGTAACACTCCAGAGTAAAATCTTCGTTTTCCCTTTGATTTTGCGAAAAATATTGCCTTGCCCGAAACAGCTCCTCTCTGATGAGGGAAGCAATTCCCATACGGCTTGACGGCATATTACCGTTAAGACCGTAACAGTTCATGGGATTTTCACCGAAAGCAATTTTAATTGCAGCCGGAGACAGAACTACCATATCATCAACCCGTCTGCCATAGGTTTTTATAAATGCAAACTGTCCGCCGATAGCGTTAGAACTTCCGGGTCCTACCATAACACCGGTTATGCCGGCAGCAATGGCATTATGAAAAGCGCTGTCCATAGGATTTATGCTGTCTAATCCTCTTACGGTTGGTGTTATTGGGTTTGTGTTCTCGTTACTTGTATCATTTTGTGATGAAATTTTATCTTCTGCAATACCTATATGGCTGTGAGCATCGATAAATCCGGGATAAACATTCAGGTTTTCAGCGCTCAATATTTCTGTTTCTGCTGACGGAACAATTTGTTTTTTTATTTTTACAATTTTTCCCTTGTCTATGAGAATGTCAGCCTGTATCGGTGTATCGCTTTCCATTGTATGCACAAGACCGTTTGAAATTAAAAGCATATTTTTCTCCTTTCAGTCTTTTTCTTGTATGAATAGTTTGCCGCCAATGAGACAAACTATCCTTGTAAACTGTTCAGGAGGTGAGAACATGGACAACAATAACAACAAGAATAATCAGAACAATCAGAACAACAGAAACAATCAGAATAACCAGAACAATCAGAATAACCAGAACAATCAGAATAACCAGAACAATCAGAACAATCAGAACAACAGAAACAACCAGAACAACAGAAACAACCAGAACAAATAATCAAGCTCTGACCGTTTTTCGTTACAATTCTGACTGTATCGGTAAAGTGCCTGAACGGCTTCAGGAGGCAAGAGGTTCAATTCCGCTTATCTCCACCGGGAATAACTTCGGGGTTTTATTACCTCGGAGTTTTCTTTTGTTTAAATTCTTATGTTATTACGCACCGAGATTGTCTGCTCTACTTTTTAGTTGCAAAATTATAAATTATTAAGAATTGAAAGTTTCAGATGAAATAAACACAAAATTATTGCTTTATCTGATAAAATATTGTATAATTTACATAATATCTTATCAAATCACATTTTGAAAGGGAGGATATAATGATAAACATTTTAACTGTATTAATTTTTATGGCAGTGCCTTCACTGATGATTTTTCTTTGTGTGAAATTCAAGGCACTCAACAAGCTGGGCATTGTTTTGCTCTGCTACATTTTAGGTATGGTAATCGGAAATATCGGTTTGTTACCCCATTCCTTCTCCACACCTTCAGTAACCAATCTGACTGTTACTCTTCCTGAGGAGTATAGAGAAAATGAAGTTACTATGGATGTTCTCGACTCAAAGGGTACTTTTCAGAGTGTGACGCTTAATTCTGAAAACAACTGGACAGCTACTGTGAAAGCTCCTTATGAAAACAGCGAGAAAGAGACTATAACCTATTCTCTTTCTGACGAAAGGGCAGTTATTACAGCTTCTGCAGGTGACAGCACATTGAGCCTTCTTCAAAGCATTACAATCTGTATTGCCTTGCCTCTCGTGCTCTTCTCACTGGACATAAAGAAGTTCTTCACTGTTGCAAAAAAAGGCATGCTGTGTATGCTGCTTGCATGCATTTCCGTAATCGTTGTTACCTTCATTCTTCATCTTATTTTCCGTGCCTCTACAGAAAATTCGGCACAGTATGCGGCAGGTGCCGTTGCAGTTTATACCGGCGGTACGGTTAACTTCGGCTCCATACGCAACGCTATCGGTATATCCAACAATGACTATATCGTCTTCAACACCTATGACTCCGTTGTATCGGTTCTTTACATTTTCTTCCTGTCAACCATAGGCAGAAAATTCTTCATCAAGGTTATGAAAATGAGACCCTTTGAAAAGAACGACGATGATGCATCTGCTATTGACAGTGCAACAATTGACGAATCAGTTTATACCTACAAGGAAATTCTTCAGAAAAGAAACATCCCCGGTCTGCTTGCCGCTCTTGGACTTTCAGTATTGATTTTCGGCGTTTCTTACGGCTTGAATATGCTTGTGTCAATGTTTAACGCCGGACTCGGTATGACCGTTATGATGCTTTCAATTACCACTCTCGGCATTGCTTTTTCTTTCGTGAAAAAGATTCGTGAAATCAGAAAAACCTTCCAGCTCGGAATGTACATAATTTACGCCTTCTGCTTCTCGGTTGCAGCCAGTGCAGACTTCAAGGCGCTGCTCAATTTCAGCTTGCCGATTTTCTGTTATGTAGTTGTTTCAATTGTTGCAGGACTTCTTCTTCATGCGTTTCTGAGCAAGCTCTTCAAAATAGATACAGATACCATGATAATCACTTCTGTTTCTGCAGTCTGCTCACCGCCCTTTGTTCCTGCAGTTGCGGCTTCCCTTAACAACAATGCTATTCTCGTATCAGGTCTTGCAACCGGTGTTGTGGGATACGCTGTGGGCAATTATCTCGGCAATGTAGTCTACTTCCTCTATAACTTAATTTAAAATCAATTAAAAGGAGATATAAAAAATGAAAACCATTCCCGAATACGGCCGTTCCTATGAAGAAGTGCTCAAAGCTCTTGATGAATACGGTATTGACGACCCTGACTACAAAGACAAAAAAACCTGGAGCCTTGTTTACTATAAGGATGCAGAGTACACTCATTTTCTTGCAGAGGCATATGAAAAATATATGTCAGCCAACGGTCTGAATCCAACCGCCTTCAAGAGTCTCAAGAGATTCGAAAACGATATAGTAGCCTTCACTGCTGAGCTTCTTCATGCCGGTGAACAGGCTGCAGGCTGTGTTACTTCCTGCGGTACTGAAAGCTGTATGCTTGCAGTAAAGACATACCGTGACTGGGCAAGAAAAGAAAAAGGCATCAAAAAGCCCGAAATGATTGTCTGCGAAACTGCTCACGTTGCTTGGTTCAAGGGTGCTGAATATTTCGGTGTCAAGGTACATACCGTTCCCGTGGATAAGGATTGGAAAATTGACATCAACGAAGTTAAACGCAAAATCAACCGAAACACCATTATGCTTCTCGGTGCAGCTCCCGAATATCCTCACGGCATTATCGACGACATCTCTGCCCTTGGCGAGCTTGGTCTCAGGCACAATATTCCCGTTCACGTTGATGCTTGTGTAGGCGGTTATCTTCTTCCCTTTATGGTGCAGGCAGGTGCTGAGCTTCCTCTTTTCGACTTCCTTGTTCCCGGTGTTACATCAATGTCTGCTGACATTCACAAATACGGCTTTGCTTCCAAGGGATGCAGCTGCATTATTTATAAAAACCTTGATTTGTTCAAATATCAGTGCTTTGTTCATCCCAACTGGCCCGGCGGACTTTTTGCTTCGCCTGCTTTCCTCGGCACCCGTCCCGGTGGCGCTTATGCTGCTGCGTGGGCTGCAATTCAGGCAAACGGCAGACAGGGTTACATTGAAATGGCAAAGCAGACTATGGCAAATGCCGATCGCATAAGAGAAGGTATAAGAAGCTTCCCTGAGCTTGAAATTATCGGCGACCCCAAGTGCAGTCTTATTGCATACCGTTCAAAGGACCCCTATAATGTAAACATTTTCGCCGTAGGTGATATAATGCAGGAAAAGGGTTGGCACATTGACCGTCTCATTCATCCCGACGGACTTCACGCAATGATTACCTGTTCGCACGATGATGCAATCGACCGCTACTTTGCCGACCTTCGCGAGGCTGTTGATGCTGTTAAGGGCAAACCCGAACTGGCTCTCAAAGGTGAAGCAGCAACATATTCAACAGTGGGACATATTCCCCTTCTTGGTATGGTTCGCTCATCAGTGCTGAATGTTTTCTCCCAGTCCTACGAAGTTTCAAAGGGCCTTATTGACCTTTCAGACTCAACACAGGTTACCGGCGGCGGTGCACTTGACAAGATTGTAAACAAGCTTGTTATGAAGGATCTTAAAACACCCGGTTTTGCAAAGAAACTTATTAAGGGTGCAACTGCAGCCGGTGCTATTGGTGCATCAGCTTCGGCACTTGGAGTTGCCTGCACCGTTGCAAGGAAGCTTATAAAAAAATAAAACCGGCTAAGTACAATTAAAACAAAGGACAGATACACAGGAACCACTGTGTATCTGCCTTTTTATACATAAAACAAAAAGTTATGTTTATAAAATAAAGAGTTCTTCAACTGTTGTATTTAAATATCGTGCAAGTTTCATTGCCAATTCCAATGTGGGGTTATACTTGTTATTCTCAATAGCAATAATTGTTTGTCGGGATACATTTAAGGCTTCTGCCAAGTCTTCTTGTCTGTAGCCGTGCTTCTTGCGCAATTCTTTTATTCTGTTTATCATGATTTCATCACCAAAAACATAACTACCATATTTGAAATTATTAGTGTAATTATCGCAACAACAATACACAGCAAAACTGTTTTGAATAACGGCGAAGCTTTGGGTGATTCTTCATCGCCTTTTACTGCATTATGTGTCATAATTAATTGTGAAACATTCTGAATAACTAATCCACCCGCAGCAAGCATTGATGGTAAGATATTAAGGTGTGTGTGGTATGCCAAAACCTTATAACTTTCATATAAAGCCCATACTATCAATACAAACTCAAGGAAAAGAAAAGCGTTTCTCTGAGCCTTGAACATAATGCTTTGTTCCATTTCATCCATTTTATGAAAACCTAATTTCCTGAAAAGTTCTTTCATATTAACACCTCCAAATGTAAAGAACTCTTTACATTTATATTATATTAAACATTTTACAAAATGTCAAGAACCTTTTACATTTTTATCTTAAAAATTGACATGTTTATCCCCTGCTATATCCTCTCTGCTATAACCCGTTTTTTCACCACCCTGCAAATTTCACATAGAATGATGTAGGTGGTGAATTATTATGTCAACGTCATGCAAAAGCTGCAGCCCCACCTGCACAGTTGTTGCCGTAGTGGCAAGTCTTATTATAGGTATAATTACGGCGTTTCTAAGAATAACCGCTGCCATTACTCTTACACCTGCATTTTTATGGGTGCTTCTCGGTATTGCTGTAGTGTACCTTGCTGTAAGTCTTATTTCATCTACTCTTTTCCGTAACGTGTGCTGCGGCGGTTTGTGCACTATAATTACGGCACTGCTTGCAGGTATTCTTGGCACGGTATTACTGTCTATCGTTCTGCTTGCCATCCAATTTGTGGCAACCAGCGTAATCGGTGCAGTTCTTGCCGGTGCACTTTTGTTCTTCTTTTTCCTTACAGTAACATCTACAGCCTGTCTTGTACGGTGCTTATTTAATTGTAACGATTAAACATTACCGTTGTATATGTTTTTAATATTAAATATGGGGCTGTCACACCTTTGTGCAACAGCCCCTATAATATTTAATCTTTCTTTCCGAAAAGTCGCTGGAAGAGATTTCTGAACCACTGAATGATTCTTTCGAAGAAGCCGGGCTTCTTGGGTTCTTCTTCCTTTTCTTCGGCGGGAGGAATTTTTACTGTTTCGTCAACAGGTGTAAGATAACCGTTAAGGGTTGCCGCTTTGTAAGTAACATCTCTTACTGCTGCGTATGATACTGAACCTGAAAGCTTCTGGCAACCCGCAAAGGTGCTGTTGCCTGAAGCAACGGCTTTAATCGACCACTTTTCACCTACATAGATTCTTTCAAGATTTGAGCAATCTCTGAAAGTATAATCAAGATTCTGAAGAAGAGCTGTGTTGAACTTTCCGAAATTGAGTCTCTGAAGGCTTGAACAGCCGTAGAACATATAGCTCATATCCCTGATACTGCCTGCAGAAACATTACTGAAATCTGCGGCTTTAAGCTTTTTGCAGTCTTTGAACATATAGCTCATATCCGTAACGTCAAGAGCATCTGTTTCGCCGAAAACAACGGTTTCAAGCTTGTCGCAACTGCTGAACATATAAGACATATTCTTAACCTTTGAAAGGTCAAATGAGCTTAAATCGAGAGAAGTAAGACCGTCGCAGTCTTTGAACATACTGCTCATATCGGTAACATTCTTGGTATCTGCACCGTTAAGGCTGATTTCCTCTACAGTGATTTTGCCGTTATAGGTATTTTTGAAGATTTCAGTTGTCTTGTCGCTGAGAATTATTCCGTCTGCAGTAACCGTCTTAATGGGACAGTCAATGAAAATTACGGGAGCAGTCTCAATGCTGCTGAGGTTCATACCGCTGAGGTTAACCTCTTCAAGAGATGTGCAGTAGTAAAAAAGGTTACTGATATCACTCACACTGCTTGTGTCAAGGGTGCTCAGGTCAGCTGTTCTGAGCTTGCTGCAGAAGCCGAACATATTGCTCATATTTTTTACATTTTTTGTATCAAAGCTGCTGATGTCGATATTTTCAAGTGAGTCACATTTGTAGAACATATACTTCATATCTACAGCCTGAGTTGTTTTAAAGTGCTGAAGTCCGTTAACCTTCTTAAGATTTTTGTATCCGTAGAACATATAGCTTGAATCAGGGTTAGCGTTTACTCCGCCCTCTGCAGCTATTGTAAGGTTGTATCTGTAGGTTGTAGGATTGCCGTTTGAGTCCTTTAATGTCTCAATGGGATTGATGCTTATCCAGGCTTTTACCGAACCGTCTTCTTTGCTTGAAACATCCCAGTTTGCAATTGAGCCACTGAGTGAAATGTAATCTATTGAGTCTGCAAAAACAACAGTTACGATATCATCTCTGTAAGCGTTGAAATCGGTTTCATCGGCTAAGCCATAGGATTTGATTGTTTTGTCAAGGTGAGCGTCAGGATTTACTTCAGGCTTGTCATCGTCGGTGTTTTTCTTTGGGAGCATATATCCGTGAATTGTGGCATAAAGACAGCTTACCTTATTAGCATCATAATCAATATTGCCGCTGAGTTCTGTACAGTTAAGAAAGGTGTTAAAACCGGTAATGTCTTCTCTGAGCTTCCAATGGTCGGAAACAAAAATTGTTCTGAGCTTATAGCAGTCAGCAAACATATAGTGAATTGAGGTAAGGCTTTCAGTGCTGAAAGAGGAAAGGTCAAGCTCCTTGATTTCATGGCACCGATAGAACATTCTGCTCATAGTTATAATCTTTGAGGTGTTCCACGAGGTAAGGTCAAGGTCTGTAAGCTTTACGCAGCCGCTGAATATACCTTCAGCATTGGTAAGAAGCTCTGTACTGATGTTTTCAAAACCGCTTATCTTTTTGAGATTTATAAAGTCCTTGAAGAAGTAAGACATATTGCTGTTAAAACAGAAACCGCCCTCAGCACCTATGTAGAGATTATATCTGTTTGCGTATGCACCTGCAGTTTCGTTATCGTTAAGCTTCAGCCAGGCATTTATCCCCATACCCGGCACTTCGCCTGCATTCCAGCTGTATAAGGCATCATCGGAACCTTCAAGTGAGTCCAGGAAGCTTACCTCAACAATTGAGTCACGGTATTTATAGAATGCCTCGGTTGAATTTTCTCCGAAATTTTTGATTGTTTTTACTTCTTCTGCAGCAAAAGAGGTCACTGCAAAAACACTGAGCAACAATAATGTTGATAAAAAAGTAATTATCTTTTTCATGACCGTCACCTTTCTTTTAATATGTCAATTTATTTCCACTTTGTATTATATAACCAAAACTTGGTACTGTCAATAAAATAACAATGTTTTAATAAGTTTAATACTCTCAGATTTATTGACAAACTCTTTAAAACTTGCTAAAATAAACCGTCGTAAGAATATTAATGAAACGGAGAATAAAAATGACTTATTTTTACAAAAAAGACGGTGAAATCTTCATTCCCGAAAAAATCAATCCCGACCTTGTAAAGCTTGCCTTTGCAGTCGTAAAAAGCTGTAAGCTTTCCTTCAGGTATCAGATGAAAACAACCTCACTCCAGAATGCACTTAAGGCAGGCAAAAGAGATCAGCTTCTTTCACTTATGCAGAAGTGCTTTGAGAAGAACAAGAAAATCTATGACCAGGATATGTCCCTTGCAGGCGTAATTATTGACGAGGTTGAAGACAGCTTCTTTGACGATAAGAATATTGACTTCATCAAAGCTCAGGTGCAGATTCTTATGGACTTTGCTATGATCAACACCGTAGTTGAGTCTAAGATGATGAGCCTTCTCAGTGCAAGCTGCGAAAAGGTTCTCGGTGTACCCATCAACAAAATCAAGTTCTTCACCAATCAGGAAGTAATTCTTGAAGAGGAAGAAGGAGCAGAAACAGTAGAAGAATAAAAAGTTTCCCCACCGATTTTTTTCGCATCGGTGGGGTTATTGTTTGTATAAGCTTTTATTTCTCCGGCTTCTGCACTCCGTAATGGTCCACCATACGGAAGTATTCGTCCTCGCTTATGGAAACAACTGAGCCGTGACGTGGTCTTAAGTGGTCAAGTCCGTAGCGTGAACGCTGAATTCTTTTAAATTTATTGAAGTCCCTTGTCATCTGTCCGAAGAAGGTGCCTTCGCCGTATTCGTCCATAATCATCATCCAGGCATTTGTACCGTTAATTCTGTACATTGTGCTGCCTTCAACGCCCCACCAGTTAAGTGAGCAGATTGTGTAGTCCTGATTGTAGGGGCCTGTGAGATTCTTTGACTTTACATAGGCAATTTTCTGTGTGAGGTCCTCTTTGAAATAGAGATAGTAGTAGCCGTCTTTTTCATTGTAAATAATATCGCCGTCAATGCACTGAATATTTCTCAGCTCACCGGTTTCAGGGTCAGGCTCATTCCATCTGCCGAAAAGCACCTGAGGCTCGGTTTCAAAGGTTTTGAAATCCTTTGTGTATGCATAGTAGTGACCTGCAGTGTCGTTTTCCATAGTGGAATTTGCCCAGTATACCATATACATACCCTTGTCGTTGTCCCAGATTGCCTGAGGTGCCCAGGCTCTGGTTGTGGTCTCAAAGCCTTCAAAATCACGGATATCAATAACCGTCTCGTCTGTCCAGTTAAGAAGGTCGTAGGAACGCCAGGTTATAAGTGCATGGTTGGATGTCCAGCCGTCAAGAGCGTTCATATCCGTTGCAATAATAAAGTAGCAGTCCTTGCCGTTTTCGTCTTTACCCGAGAGAATATAGGGGTCACGGACACAGCCGGTGCCCTTGGTCTGAGTGATAACTGCTTCGTTGTTGTTAAGAGCTTCAAAGTTGTAGCCGTCTGTACTTACTGCAAGGTGAATAGTTTGCTCATTTACCTCGTTACCCACAAAGTAACAGAAAAGATAAGCACCCTCTCTGCTTATGGCAGGGATTGCGTAGTCGTTGAAAACAAAATTAAACAGTGTAAGAGGCAACATCATAAATGCTGTCAGAAATCGGATAAATGTAAGTCTTGTCATATTTTTATCTCCTTTTGTTATTTGCTTAAGTGTAGCACAAATCTTCCAAAAAAACAAGCAAAAAACTGCCAACATGGAAAATAACCTTACAGTTTTGTGACAATTACAAAAAATATTCATAAACTTATTGAATTTTGGAACTTAATGGTATATAATTAACATACAAAAAAGGAGGAATTGATTATGGCAGAATTTTTTAAACAAATTGAAATTATTTTTACAGACCTCTGGAATTACTTTTATGTTTTCCTTTGCAACCTTTGGGACGAGGAAGTAGATGAAAATCTTATCGTTAAGAATTAATAAATAAAAAGCTTTGGCTGTTTCTTAAGGAGACAGCCATTTATTATAAGGTGACTGATTATGATTAAGGAATATCTTGAAATCGGCAAAATAACAAGCACCCACGGTATCAAAGGTGAAGTAAGACTTGAACCCTGGTGCGACAGCCCTGAATTTCTTAAAAAGTTCAAGGTGCTTTACTTTGACAGCAAGGGTGAAAAGCCTTTAAAAATCGCTTCCCGACCTCACGGACATATGGCTATTGCAAAAATTGAGGGCGTCGATACTGTTGAAGAGGCTTCAAGGCTGAGAAACAAGGTGCTTTATATGAAGCGCAGTGATGCAAAGCTTCCAAAAGGAAAATACTTTATAGCAGAGCTTATTGACTGCAGAGTTATTGACGCAGACAACAGCGAAAAAGTCTACGGTATACTCAGCGATGTCTCGGAAACGGGAGCTAACGATGTATGGCATATTAAAGCTGAAAACGGCAAGGAGTACCTTATTCCCGCCATTCCGCCCGTTGTAATTTCAGCTGATGTTGAAGAAGGCGTAATTAAAATAAGACCCCTGAAAGGTATTTTTGATGATGAGAATTGACATACTTACTCTCTTTCCCGAAATGTGCGAGACCGTGCTTTCCGAAAGCATAATCGGCAGGGCACGAAGCGAAGGCAAGGTTGAAATCAACTGCAGACAAATCCGTGACTACAGTACGGACAAGCATCACAGGGTTGATGACACTCCTTACGGAGGCGGTATGGGTATGGTTATGCAGGTACAGCCCATTTACGACTGCTATATGAGTCTTTGCGACGATATCGGCAAAAAGCCACACCTTATATTTATGTCCCCTCAGGGCAAGGTGCTCACTCAGAAAAGGGTAAAAGAACTCGCTCAGATAGAGAATATTGCAATTCTCTGCGGTCACTATGAGGGTGTTGACGAAAGAGTTATTGAGGAAATTGTTGACGAAGAAATTTCTGTAGGTGATTATGTGCTTACAGGCGGTGAGCTTCCTGCACTTATAGTTGCTGACAGCATTTCCAGAATGCTTCCCGGTGTGCTGAAAAACGACGAGGCATATACCGAAGAAAGCCACTACAATTCCCTGCTTGAATATCCGCAGTACACAAGGCCCTTCGAGTGGCACGGAAAAGCTGTTCCGGATATACTGATATCAGGACACCATGAAAACATTAATAAATTCCGCCGTGAAGAAAGCCTTAAAAGAACGTATCTCAGACGTCCTGAGCTTTTAAGCAAAGCTGAGCTTTCCAAAAAAGACATTGCCTTTCTTTCAGCATTCAAAAAATCACTCAATAATTCTGAAGAATAAGCGAGAGTTGCCTCTTAAATTGTGCTTCAAAAACAATAAACACACCTTATCTTGTGCAGAGTGCTTTTCAGGCAAATAAAAATATAGTAAATTTGCACAAAAACGAGGCCTTAAAATTAGTAATGTTTAGGGTTGTAAACGAAATCGATTAAAGTCGTTTTTTTTCATTGACGAAGAAAAGTTTTGTGGTATAATATGTAGGTAAACAAAAGGCAAAAATCTACTAAACTAAACAATGTGGGAGATTACAGATATGTTTGTTAAAGATGTAAAAGTTCAGAATCAGGTTGGTCTTCATGCTCGCCCTGCTACATTCTTCATCCAGAAGGCAAATGAATTCAAGTCATCAATCTGGGTTGAAAAGGAAGAAAGAAGAGTAAACGCTAAGAGTCTTCTCGGTGTGCTTTCACTCGGCATTATGGGTGGAACAGATATCCGCATTATCGCCGGTGGTCCCGACGAAGAGCAGGCAGTTGAAGAGCTCGTTAAGCTTGTTGAATCAGGCTTCACAGACTAATTTAAAAACATAAACGGTAAGTGAGAAATCACTTGCCGTTTTTTCTTATAATAAAAAACCCCGGCTTAGTGAACTTGTCAGGTAAAAGTAGACAGTAAAAACCACCAATTTTCCAGACCCTTATTCAATTCTGTGCACTGCCCCAATTTGTGCTATCCGCACAAATTGGGGCAGTGCAATATCTTAATTCTACCACAGGAGAGTGTTTTTTCATTGTCCGTTTTTTACGGACTTGTGCATTAGCCGAGGGGTTGCTATTTTTCTTTATTTTGCTTTGAGTTCTTGGAGGAGCTTCTTTCCGTGCTCTCTCATTTCAAGTACATAGTCGCCCTTGCTCTCAAGCCAGAGACCTCTTTTTGAAAGGAATCTGTACTGACCCTGTCTGAGCAGCATCACAACAAGACCTCCCACAAAAGCGCTGAAGAGAATAATGAAGAAAAGAGGAATCCTGCAGGTTAAAAAGTCGCCTGAGCGAAGAGGAAGGGTAAAGCTCATAAAGATTTCGCCTTTTTCAAAAAGCTCAGCATAGGTGTAATCAACTGCACCGTATGTATAGTTGCCTGTTGCGTATTTGGGAAGAGAACCGTCTGTGTAAGCAGTGTTCACAATACCGAAAAGTGCAGTTAAAAGTCCGCCTACGGCTGAACCTGCCATAAAGCCGGGAATCATTGTAAAGGGACTTCTGTATGCAAGCGGCATTGAGGGAGCGACAGTGAGCTTGATATTTTCAAAAAATGCGTTGATGGGGCCCGTTGTTGCAAGGTTGAAATCGTCTGTATCGGTTGTGCCGCCTTTTTTGAAAAGCTTGCAGTTGAGAATGCCGAAGAAAGCAGTCCAACCAACTGTAATGAAGCAAACGCTGTAGATTGTAATGAGCTGAGCATTGCCCGTTGAAAGATAAGCTGCGGTTGCAACAGAAAAAGCTGAAAGTGAAACGGGTCCGATAAGGTCAAAACCAACCATAAGTCCCATAACAATACCTGTAAGGATGACGTTTTGGGTCGAAAGGGCTGTAAGGGTATTGCCGAGACTTTCTGAAAGAAGTGCGAAGGGCACTTCAATGCCGTATTTGATAAGCACCCATGTAGTTGCAGCTGAAGCGACAGGAAGAATAAGCACAAGAACAATAAGATCGGTGCCTTCAATAATTTCAAGGCCATTGATTCCCTCTGGTATGAGTTTAATTTTCTTTCTCAGTTTACTAAGAAGATTTCCGATACCTCTGCCGATTTTCGGCTTGAGATTGCTCCAACCTGCATAAAGAAGTTTGATCAGAAGGGACAGCATAACTGCCATTATTAGATAACCCATATATCCGATTTTTGTAGCGTTGCCGTAGTTTTCGGGTGTTGCAAAAAAGCAGCGGTACATATTTACTGCATCGGCTGAGGGAGCCGTAAAGTGGCAGAAATAAACCGAAAGAGCAAGAGCCGGAGCAATTGCAGGAGCACCTGCAATAAGGTAAGACAGAATCACGCCGAAGGCAACAAAGAAAAAGTCAGTTGCCCAGAAGAGTACAAACCATAAAGCAGGCTCGTTTTCTGCACCTGTAAGGCCGAAAATATGGTACTTCTGAAAGAGATTCTGGATTACAAAAAAGAAACCGGCACCTAAAGCTCCGAAAAGTTGAACAATGAAAATTACGGAAGTGGCTCTGTAGATTTTCTCCTTTGTGTCAAGATAAAGTCGTTTAATCATATCAATTCTCTCCTTCTTTTGACTTTGCTTACATTATACACCATCGGGAAATAAAATCAAGGAAAAAATTTTGTACAAATAGAACAAATTTATTCTCTGTTATTGCCATTGATTTAAACGCACATATTATTGTATAATTTAACGTGATAAAGAATAACCCGAATTGTATTAAATACAGTTAGCTTATAAAAGAAAGGATAATCGTATGAAACTTGCAGTTTTAGGCGGTGGAGGTGTGCGTTCACCTTTCCTCGCAAAGTCAATTGCTCTTGGTGCGAAGGAAATCGGAATTACCGAAACCGTGTTTATGGATAATAATGAGGAAAAGCTTTTTACATACGGAAAAATAGCTAAAAGAATTTCAGAGATGATTTATCCCGAGCTTACTTTTTCTCTCACTTCAGACCCTGAAGTTGCTCTTAAAGATGCAGATTTTGTAATTACAACAATCCGTGCCGAGGGTGACGAGGGCAGAGTATTTGACGAAAGAAGCGCTCTCAACGAAGGCGTTCTTGGTCAGGAGACCACAGGTGCAGGCGGTTTTGCAATGGCGCTTCGCAGTATTCACACCCTTAAGGAGTACTGTACTCTCGCTGAAAAGGTTGCTAAAAAAGATGCTCCTGTTTTCAATTTCACTAACCCCAGCGGTCTTGTAACCCAGGCTCTCCGTACAATGGGCTTCAAAAATGTCTACGGTGTCTGCGATGCACCAAGCGGTTTTCTCCGTCAGCTGAGAGAAATTACAGGAGAGACAAAGCTTAACTTTGACTGCTACGGTCTGAACCACCTTTCCTGGTTCAGAAATCTTAATATTGACGGCAAAGATGTTACAGAGAGTGTGCTTCAGCATCCTGACCTTTATAAAAAAACTGAAATGCGACTTTTCAATGAAGATATTCTGAAGCTATCCGATTACGATTTACCTAACGAATATCTCTACTTCTACCACTACAGAGACAAGGCAGTGAATTCTGTTCTTTCAAGCAGTGAAACAAGAGGTGAAACCATCCTCAAAATCAATAACCATATGCTCGAAGAAATGCGTACAATTGACATAGATAACGACTTTGAAAAAGCCTTCGAGTGCTTTATGCGACATTACGCTATGAGAGAAAACAGCTATTTCTCAATTGAAACGGGTACGGTAAGAGAAGAAAAATTCCCTGTACCTACAGCTGAGGAGTATGTAAAACAGCCTGATAACGGTGGCTACGCAGGTGTGGCTCTGCAGTTCATAAAGGCTAAGTCCACAGGTGAAAAGGTGGATATGGTGCTTTCAATTCCAAACGAGGGTGCAATCGATTTTCTTAAAGAAACCGACGTGTGCGAAATTACCTGCACCGTTGACAAAGACGGTGTTCATCCTCATAAAATTGAAAACATTCCTGAAATGCAGAAAAACCTTATTCTTTCTGTAAAGCATTATGAAAACCTTACCGTCGAGGCCATTATTGAAAGAAATAAGGCAAAAGCCGTAAAAGCTCTCACGGTGCATCCTCTTGTGCTTTCTTATCCTATAGCCGTAAAGCTTGTTGATACATACTACGAGAAATATAAAGCCTATACCGGAGAGTGGAAAAGCTGATGGCAGTTATTTTTGAAAAAGACATAATCCTCACTCCCGAAGACGAGAAGACAAATGTACCTCTTGATTTTCTTGTATCTGACGACTTTTCAAATCTTGAAATTTTCTACAGTTATAGCCCGAAAATTCTTGAGGATAAGGAAAAAAGCAGAGAGCTTATTGAAGAAAACATCAAAAGAGATGCAGGTGAAAATTTCCCTGACTATCCTTCATGGGAAGCTTTTATGCCTTTAAAAAATCTTATTACCCTTTCTCTTGACTCACCGTCGGGTTACAAAGGTGCAGCACACAGACAGAGTGACAGTCAGCACCACATTATAAGCGAGGATTTTGCTTCAGTGGGCTTTGAGAAAACGAAGATCGAAAAAGGCAAGTGGATTCTCACTCTTAATCTTCACGCTATTGTTACTGAAAAAGTTCAGTGCAGAGTACGAATTGAAGGAGAGAGAAAATGATAAAAAAATGGTATCCTTGTGAGCTTCACTGTCATACAGTACACAGCGACGGTGACTTCACCGTGAGCGAGCTTATTGAAACAGCAAAAGAGCGTGGACTCAAAGGCATATGCCTCACTGACCACAACACCTATTCGGGCAGAGAAGAAGCCTCAGAAGAAAAAGACCTGACGGTGCTTCAGGGCATTGAGTGGACAACCTATTTCGGTCATATGCTCGTTTTAGGAGCAGAAAGCTTTGTGGACTGGAGAGATGCCACACCCCACAACATCGACGAAAAAATGAAAGAGGTACACAAAGCAGGCGGACTTGTGGGTATTGCTCATCCTTTCCAGCTCGGCACACCAATCTGTACGGGCGGACGTTGGGATTTTCATATTAAAGACTTCTCTCTCGTGAACTATATGGAAATATGGTCGGAGGGTGAACCGCTGATGAATTCACCTAATTTAAGAGCGAGAGCTCTCTGGCATCAGAAACTTTCTGAGGGCTACAGAATAACCCCCACAATGGGCAGGGATTGGCACAGAAAAGAGAGAAACATCCGAAAAGGTGCTTGCACTTATCTTCTCTGTGAGGGCGAAAAGCTTACATCAGAGGGAATGAAGGATGCAATTGAAAAAGGCAGAACGGTGGTTTCTGCAGGGCCTCTCTTTTACTTTGAAACCGACAAGGGCGAAACCGTAGGTGACGAAATCCCTGAGGGTGAAAGAACCTTTAAATTCACTGTTGACAGTGAGCGTTTTCTTTCCACGAACCAAGATTACGAGGTTGTACCCGAAAGGATTATTCTTCTTACGGATAACCTTAAAACTGCAGCAGAATGCAGTGTGAACGCAGAAATCAATCTGAGCCTTAAGAAAGGCTATTACACAGCAGAGCTTTACGGCAGAATCGGCGAAAATGAAAACGACCTTATTGCTTTCACCGCACCGATTTACGTAAAATAAAAGACAGAAAAAGGAGAAACGATAATGGAAAACAACAGTATGGAAATTTTAGCGAACCGTACGGCAAAAGATACGGAAAAACGCTATGTCGGCGTTAAAGAAACACTTATTTACGGCATTGCAAACGGCGGTCAGTGCATCGGATACAATATGGTAAGAGCACAGCTGACGTTTTTTCTTGTAACTGTTTTCGGCGTACCTGCAGGAGCAGTTTCACTTATGATTCTTTTAATGGGCTTCTGGGATGCCTTTAATGACCCTCTTATGGGTGCAATTGTTGACAAAACAAGAACCCGTTACGGAAAACTGAGACCTTATCTCATTTTTGTACCAATTTTTTTGGGCATAGCCACTATTGTATTTTTCGGCGGTGCAGAGTTCCTTAAAAATGTGGAATCAACAACCGTTAAAATCATTTATATGAGTGTGACCTACTTTGTATGGGAATTCTTTTATACAATCGGTGACATTCCCTTCTGGGGACTTTCGGCTGCAATTTCTCCCTCCCCCATTGACCGTTCAAGAGTTATCAAATCTGCAAGACTTATTTCAGGCATAATCGGCGGTATCCCCGGAATTATGATTACTGTTTGTATTGACCTTAGCAAAAACGGCGTAATTCCCTTCTCACTTTCACAGGTATTTATGTTCCTCGGCGTTTTCGCAGGTACTGTGGGTATGTTCCTCTTCTCACTTGCAGGAACAATGACAAAAGAGAGAGTTGTGCAGAGCTCAGACGAGCCGAAGCTTCTCGACTGCTTTAAGTATCTTTTCAAGAATAAGCCACTTCTTCTTATCGTGCTTTCTTCAATTCTTGCAACCGTAGGCGGTATCGGCGGTACCTTTACAACATACTACTACACCTTGTCTCTCGGTATCGCAAGTCTGTCACTTCTTGCAGGCATTCCGGGTACAATTATGAACCTTGTAGGCTTCGGAACTCTCAGTAAGCTTGAAAAGCGCTTTACTTCAAAGCAGATTATCTATATGGGCGTTTTTGCAAACTCTATTACGGCAGTGGTTGTGTTCCTTCTTGGTGCAAAATTCTACACCGATGCAAAAATCATTGTGCCTCTTCTTGCTTTTCAGGGAACGATTAACGGCTACATCACATCCATAAATGCAGTTATTCCCACAAAGATGATTGCAGAAACCGTTGACTACATGGAATGGAAAACAGGTGACAGAGGTGAGGGAATGTCATTCTCGCTTCTTACCTTTATCAGTAAGCTTACGGGCTCTCTCAGCTCAGCTATTGCAACAGCAATTATTCCTCTCGTAGGTCTTCAGGAAATGGGTCAGGATATGGTGCTTAACGAGGCTTCGGGAATCAACACACGTTTCTGGCTGTGGGCTCTTATTACGGCAATTCCTGCAGTTCTTGGTCTTATTCAGCTCATACCCTATAAGTTCTATGACCTTGAGGGAGAAAAGCTTCAGACTATTCAGAGAGAGATTAAAGAACGCAGAGAAGAAAACACCAGAAGAGTATCAGCTGAATAAGGAGGAAAAGTTATGGAAAAGAATTGTCCTAAATGCGGAAAAAAGCTCAGCGTGTTTTACATAAAGGAAACCTGCAGTGAATGTGGCTGTAACCTTATGTATTACAACATGAGTGCAAGACTTGAAGAAGACCATCAAAAAGCTGAGGCAGAATTTCAGAAATTGGAAGAAGTAAAGGCGAAGTTTACGAAGTTCCTTCAGAAAATTGCAAAAATCTTCCGTAGGAAGTAATTTAATTCAATGGCCGCCCCTACGGAATAATCTGAAAATTCATTATTAAATAAAAGAAGTGATACCAAATGAAAGCTACAGTTTTAATTGATAATATTGCAACATCACCCTTAAAAGACGAATGGGGACTCTGTGTTTACATTGAACATGAGGGCAAGAAAATTCTTCTGGATACAGGAGCTTCTTCAAGGTTCACCGATAACGCAAAAAAGCTGGGTGTCAACCTTTCAGAAGTTGATTTTGCAGTACTTTCCCATGCACACTACGACCACGCTGACGGAATGGAAGAGTTTTTGGGTCTTAACATCAAGGCGAAGTTTTATCTTAAAAAAGAGTGCAAGGAAAACTGCTACGGCAGAAAGCTTATCTTTTCAAAGTATATCGGCATAAAAAAGGGTACACTGCAGAAATTCAGCCACCGAATTGAGTATGTAAAGGGTGACACCGAAATCATGAAGGGTGTTTATCTTGTTCCTCATAAGACGGAAAATCTCCATGAAGCAGGCAAAAAGGCAGGTATGTACAAGCGTATAAACAAAAAGTGGGTGCCTGATAATTTTGATCACGAACAGAGCCTTGTTTTGGATACAGAAAAAGGCCTTGTGATTTTCAACAGCTGTTGCCACGGCGGTGCAGATAATATTATCAAAGAGGTTTCTGCCACTTTCCCTGACAAAAAGATTTACGCAATAATCGGCGGTTTTCATCTTTTTGAATCGCCTGACAGCGAGGTTGAGGCTCTTTCAAAAAGAATTGAGGAAACAGGTATAAGCCTTGTTTATACAGGACACTGCACGGGCAAAAGGGCTTATGAAATTCTTAAGAAAAACTTAGGGGAAAAATGTAATCAGCTTTCGGTAGGCTTAGTGATTGAAGTATGACAAGCATAAAAGAAGAACTCTTTGCTCTTAAAGACGAAAAATACAAGGCGTTTCAGTGTAAGCTTATGCCTACAGTGAGTCCCGAAAAAGTTATAGGTGTACGCACTCCTGACCTTCGCGAGCTTTCAAAAAGGCTCTGGAATGACGGTGTGGCAGAGGTTTTTATGAAAACTCTTCCTCACACCTATTATGAAGAGGACAACCTTCACGCCACATTTATTGAAAAAATAACCGACTTCGACACCTGTATAAATGAGCTTGACCGTTTTCTGCCATTTGTAGACAACTGGGCAACTTGCGATATGATGAACCCGAAGGTGCTGAAAACTGAACCTGAAAAGCTTCTCAGCAAGGCTTATGAGTGGATTGAAAGCAAAGACACCTACACTGTGAGATACGGCATAGGTGTACTGCTGAGATATTTTCTTAAAGAAAAATTTACTGTGGAGTTTGCAGAAAGGGTCGCTGAAATCAAAAGCGATGAGTATTATGTAAAAATGATGGTGGCATGGTACTTTGCAGAGGCTCTCAGCAAACAGTATGAGGCGATTCTGCCCTTTATAAAAGAAAAACGGCTTGACGTTTGGATACACCGAAAAGCCATTCAGAAAGCTATTGAAAGCAGAAAAATTACACCTGAGCAGAAGGAAGAATTAAAGCAAAGTAGATAAAAAAACTATCCGCCGGATTGCTGAATATCCGGCGGACTTTTCATTCATTTTACCATTTAAATATCACACTTCCCAGTGAGCAGATGCCTTGGTTTTCATAATAGAGAAACTCTGCATATTCGGTGCCTTTTCCCACAACATCCGTCTCGGTGCCTTCCTCACTTTTCTGAAGAACAATCACGTATTCCGTCCCCTTCGGCACACTTAATTCGTAAGGCACCTGATGGGTATTGAACTCAGATTCGGAAATTGCCTTGTTATCTTCATTCATAAACACAAAGGATGTCTTATACGGCACATAAACGGGAATATAATTGATAGTCACCTTTGACTGATATACTGTCTCTTCACCGTTTTCGTTTACGGTTATTTTGTCGGTGAGGGTCTGACTGCCCTTTGAATCTGTGCCGATTGAACCCTTGTCACCAGAAACGGCATAACCCATACCCTCAACACAGTAGATGTCACCGTCGCTCTCCTGATAAACGGGATTCATATAGAAAACAGTACCCCATTTTTCATAGGAGTAATAAATATCGGCTATCAGTTCGATTTCCTGTGCTCCGTTATCCGTATGGTGAATATTTGATTTTACATTTGAAAGTCCGCCCTCTGAGCAAAGGCAGGTGTAGCTTTCCTCGGTTTCAGTTGAAGGAATTTTGGCATCGAAAATCCAGAAGCCGTCGATGTTATCAAAAACGTATTCCTTATGGGTGATTTTTTCACCGTCTTCGGTTGTGTCCTCTTTCGTCACCATACGGGCGTAGATTTTGTTGTTGTAATTCTGCTTATCTTCAATTTCAACCGTCTGATTTTCGCCTTTTACTATTTCTCCGATATTCTCGTTGAGGTATGCTTCCATATCAACGGTGCCCAGGCTTTCCGTTGTAATAACCGTACCGATAAGTCTGTCACCGAGAGTGCTGTTTGTTTCGCTTTCGGGCTTTTTAAGCTGACAGGCGCAAAGGGATACTGTCAGAACACATATAAGTAAAACAGAAATAATATGTTTAATCTTCATTTTCTTCACCATCCAATTCTCCGTCAAATTTAAGTATATCTCCCACATCACATTCAAGGTAGTAGCAGATTTTATTCACCGTTGAAAAACGCACACCCTTGGCTTTTCCGCTTCTCAGAATGGAAAGATTGGCTTCTGTTATGCCTACAAGGGCACACAATTCCTTTGAGGTCATCCCCTTTTTCTTAAGCACATCTTCAAGATAAACCTTAATTGCCATACTCTCACACTCCTTAAATGAAAGAGTCGTTATCCTCTTTGAGTGCCTTGCTGTCTTTGATAAAGCCTGACATAACAAGCACAAGAAGGATAAAACCTAAAGAAAGAAGAGGAATTTCAACCTTGAAGTTTACATTTGAAAGCTCATTTATAAATCTCAGCTGAAGCACATTATAAAGGGCACTTATAACAACGCTTACCTTAACTGCAAGAATGCAGAGCGAGGATAGCTTTTCTGCTTCTTTAACCGTGTTTTCGCTGTATCTGTCAAGGGTAAATTCATTAAGAAGCCTGAGAGCACCGAAAACCGTAACAAGTCCGAAAATGTGAGGCACTGCAGTATTCACAAAGGACAGCACCGTCATTATGCCTATTTCTGTGACAGAAGGCTTCACGGTACAAAAAGCAAAGACAAAAACAGCACCCATAATTCTAAGCACAAGGGAAAGAAGCTTTTCCGTTTTTCTTCCTTCTGCCCTTGAAATGCTGTCGGTAAATTTCAGAATAAGGTAACCGAAGAAAAGGGACCAGAAGGAAAAGGCAACCATAACTGAAGCTTCTCCATTGTAGCTGTGCATTCCCATTTCAGAGGGATTGATAAGAAGATAAATTACGGCAAAAAGCACTGCCGACATAAGTACAAGCAAACCGTCCGCTTTCTGAAAGGTCTTACTTTTCACCTTGATAAGTAAAACAAACACCGGAACAAGGCAGATTACAGTGTAAATTCCAATTGCTACTGCATTACCGAAGCTGCTTTTAAGTGACAGAAATCCGAGAAAATCAGCGAGCTTTTGCAAGGGATAAGACAGCAGGTCAAAAATACTTTCCGCTTTTAAGCTTAAAACACGTGTGAGAATAACAAGTCCCACAGCCTCGGCACCTAAACACAAAGCATATTTTTTCTCTTTCATATTCATTCCTCCTTTTTGAATTATCGTTTTACAATAATCTTCACACCTTTATTATAGCAAGAAATTATCGTTTGTCAATAATTTTTTTAAAATATTTGTTCAGATTTTTGCGGTACGGTTTCGGGAAAGATGTACTTCCCTCATAGAACGAAAGTAATTGTCATCGCTCATAGCTTGAATTGGAAATTTCTGTTGCCAAATGTATCTGTTTATGGTATGATGAAAAGGTAAAATTTTCTGCAAAGAAAAAGTAAGGAGAATCATTCATGAGTAAGATTTTATCAATGGTTATTTCAATCATCCTTCTCGTTGAAAACCTGCCCCTTTTCTGGAATCCCGTTCTTGAAATCGATGCAGGCAAGCCTATGGGAGAAATCACTACAAAGGCAACAGGCTTTCTTTACGGCCTTGCTGAACCCGGTGTGCCCTCAGAGGCTATGACCGACAGCCTTGACATTTCTTCCGTTTCACAAAAGGTTATCGACGGACTTCAGCACCCTACAGGCGATGCTGACCGTCTCAGTGCTCAGCTTGAAGAAACTGATTATACTGTTGTTTATCTTCAGGACACTTTCGATACCTGGTACTATGCTTGGGAAGAAATCGGTAAGATGCGCGAAAACGGCACTTATGACTGGAAAGAGTACATAACCGAGGTTTACTTCCCCATTGTCCGCGAAAAGGTTACTGAGCTTAAAGACAAGGACTACGCTGACAAGCTTGTTTACTGCATTTATAACGAGTGCGACAACGGTATCTGGTTCGGAAATTATGTTGACGGTTGGGCTCAATATGACGAAATTGGCAGACAGAACTTTTATGAAGGCTGGAAAATGACTTATGACCTTGTAAAAAGCATTGACGAAGACGCTCTTATCGGCGGTCCCGGCTTCTGCGATTATGTAACCGACAAAATGGAAGGCTTTATGTCCTATTGTGCAGAAAATGACTGTGTGCCCGAAATTATGATTTATCACGAGCTTGCAGACTGGTCAACAACCGACTGGAAAATGCACGTTGACGATTACAGACGCATTGAAAAAGAAAACGGCATAAGTGAGCTTCCCATTATCGTAACGGAATACGGCACAATGGAGCAGTGCGGTAACCCCTCACAGATGATTCACTACATATATGAAATTGAACGCACCGGCACTTACGGCAATATGGCTTACTGGCGACTTTCCAACAACCTTAACGACACCTGTGCTGACGACAATACACCTAACAGCAACTGGTGGCTTTACAGAAAATATGCCGAAATGGACGGTCAGCGACTTGCTGTTACCGTAGATTCCCTTAAAGACAGACACAAGCACGACGGCAACTGGAGACGTGACTACAAGGGTATTGCTTCACTCAACGATGCAAAAACAAAGCTGGACATTATCGCCGTAGGCAGTAAAAATGCAAGAGCAATTGAAATTAAAAATCTCAAGGAAACAAACCTTGGCAAAAAGGTTGACATTAAGGTTGAATGTGTTTATTATAACGGACTTAACTCCCCGGTTTATGCGCCTATAACTCTCCGTCAGTACACGGCAAACGCATCCCGAAAGCTTACGATCAACATTCCCGGTACAGACACAGATGCAGTATATTTTGTTACCGTAACGCCTCATGAAGAAGACACAAAGCTTATCCGCAATCAGAACATTCCCGTGAGATATGAATTTGAAGACGGAAAGCTTCTCGGCACAGCCTACACCTATGACAGTGCTTATGCCACAACAGGTGAACTTAAGGGTATGGTTGGCGGAATTGAAAAAGAAGGTGACGGTGTAAGAATCAAGATAAAAGCTCCTGAAAAAGGCAGATATAAGCTTGATATTGTATACGGAAAGCACAACGATTCAGGCGTTCCTCAGGAAAGAGATTTTGCTACTGCCAACTTCACTATTGACGGCAAAACAACCGAACTTAAGCTTTCCAACACAATCAAAAGCGAATACACCAACCTTTATTCAATGACCCTTGAGCTTTCTATGGGTAAGCACACTGTTGAATTCACTCACAATAACGGCACTTATGTCCTTGACTCTCTACTTCTCTACAAGGATGTTTCACAAAATGAAATTGAAGTTCTTTCCGACAGTGCAGATAATACAGAGTATCTTGCTGTTGCACCCTATGACGGTTGGTTCGAGGCTTATGAACTTGAAGGTAAAACCGAAGCAGAATTTGACGGTGTGAAGCGTGAAATTGAAAACGGCACTGCGGTTTATCTCAGACGAGGCCTTAATGAAATAGAGCTTTCCTCACCTTCTGAGCTTAAATTAAAAAAGACAGACAAAAGCGGCTTCAGCACAGAAATAGCTGCACAGGAAATGACTCTTTCAGACGGAGCTGAGCTTATCACAGATAAGTACGGCAACACCTTTATTGATTCAATAAGTAGTCTTTCCGGCAAAGCAGAATTTACGGTCAACGCTCCCGAAAAGGGCGATTACAGAGTTACTCTTAACTACGCAAACAACGCAGAAGGCGGTGTACATTCCTACAATGTTGACCTTATTGAGCGTTATGCAACCTTTAATGTAAACGGAGAAAGTCAGGATGTTTACTGCAGAAACACCTTCTCAAGATACAATTTCAAAACAGTAACCTTCACTTTAAGTTTGGAAAAGGGCGAGAACACCGTTTCAATTACAAACAGCGGAAGCTACCTCTTTAACGGAATGACAGCTTATGCACCGCAGATTGCAGGACTTACAGTCAACGGAAAATAAAAAATCAGGCATCGGTTCAACCGATGCCTTTTAGTTTACTGATTACTTTTAAAAAGTGAAGCTATATTCGTAGCCTTCAACCCATTCACTGTCGTCGAAATCACGGAATCTTACAAGAACTTCGTTTTCATAAACCTCAACAACTGCACCGATACCGCCTGCATTGCCTTCATAGTCATCATCCGTTGTTCTGGGAATGTTAATCTGCTGAACACCGTTTACAACAGAAACAGTATGACCTGAAAGAGCCCAATGAGTGTGACCGCAGAAATAGAAAAGCTTTTCATAATCGTTAAGCACTTCTGAAAGTCTGGTCTGATCGCCGTTCTGAATGTAATTTACGGGATGATGGTTAAGAACAAAGATAGGATTATCTCCCTTTGAAGCTTCATCAAGTACACCCTTAAGCCATGAGAGCTGAGTGTCAGAAATGAGGCAATCGTTCACTGTGTCACTTTCTGAAGAGAGAACAATAAAGTAGCAGCCGTCAATAACCTTGTAATAATAGTTATTGTCGCCGATGCCGCAACCAACGAAGTTTGCATACCTTTTGAAACGAGGTTTAAGCTCATCATAAACCCCTGTACCGTTTCCGTAATCGTGGTTACCCGGAGCCACAAGAAGGTTTTGGGCGGGCTTTGCAGCTTTAAGAGCACCGTAGAAGAAGATACTTTCAATATCCTGACCGTTCATTGTGTTGTCGCCAAGGAAAACAAGAGTATCGTTGTCCTCTGCGTTGTGAACTTCCTTGAGGATTTCTGAAAACTTTTTGAATGTGGGATAGTTGTTGCCTTCAATGTGAATGTCAGAAAGAACGGTAAAGCTTGTTATGAGCTTGTCTGCGTCCTTTGCCTCATAGCTGTCTGTAGTGGGCATCATAAATGTGATTGGCAGCATAATGAGGGTAAGAATTGTTGCGATAATGTGTTTTGCAGAATTTAATACATCCATTGATAAATGCCTTCTTTCATATTTTTCATTATTGTATCATTTTTAATTCTAAATGTAAACACAGAAAATTATTTTTATAAAAGTCTGAATATTGCTGTGCCGTGTGCATTTACCTTATAGGAGATTTCATCTTTAAAGGAAGTCTCTTTTTTTGTCCAGAGCTCGGTAGCCTTATAAGAAGACTCAAAGCCGTACTTTTTAAGTTCAAGGCTCACTTCTTTTTCTTCATCGGTAAGGTTGAAAAGAGCAACAACTCTGTTGCCGTCTTTGTCAAGACAGGTCCATACAGCACTCTCTCTGTTACGGTAAAGCTGTGCATTCTCTGAAGAATACTGATTGATTTCGAGAATATCTCTGTTGGTAATTACCTCTAAGTCCTCTTTTCTGTTTTCTCTAAGCTCACCGCCTAAAATCAACGGTGAACGGAAAATTGACCACAGGGTAAGCATTGTCTTCTGCTCGTCAGGGGTGAAGTTTGTATATCTGTCTCTGTCACCGAGACAGGAGCAGTTTTTGGAAATTTTACCTAAGGGCAGCATATCGCAGTCAGGCCAACAACCGGTCTTTACATAAGGACTCCATTTTTCACATTTTTCAAACATAGAAAAAAGCTTGTCCCATCTATCCCAGAAGTCACCGGTCATTCGCCACATATTTGCGTTTTGTGAAAGGTGGAAGGCTGCATCGATCTGAGCAGGACCGGGTGAAAGTGAAAGTACCATATCTCTGCCGCAGTTATCAATAGCCTCTCTTATAAGCTCAATCTCCCCTCTTGCACTGTAGGGGTCGTGAGGCTTGAATTCGGTTACGCAGATATCGTCAACCTTAACAAAATCAACGCCCCATGAGGCGTAAAGCTCAAAAAGGCTGTTATAGTACTCCTTTGCACCCTCAGCTCTGGGATTTACACCGTACATATCCGTGTTCCATGAGCAGAGTGAAAAGTCCTGGGCAATTTGTCTTGCCGTTCTGTCTGTGCCTTTTATGGGTGTGTTCTGATGTACAGCCTGACGTGGAATACCTCTCATAATATGTATGCCGAACTTAAGTCCCATTTCGTGAATACGGTCAGATATAGTCTTGAAGCCTACACCGTTTTTACTTGACGGAAAACGGTTTTCAGCAGGAATAAGGCGGGAATATTCGTCCATACAAAGCTCTGTGAAGCTGTTGTAGAAGTTGGATTTTGCCTTGGGCTCGTACCACTGAATATCGCACACAACATATTCAAAGCCGTAGTCCTTAAGGTTATCTCTTATGTATTCTGCGTTGCCAATAAGCTGTTCTTCGTTTACTGCCGCACCGTAGCAGTCCCAGCTGTTCCAGCCCATAGGCGGTCTTACGGCAAATGTGTCTTTTTTAAGCATAATGTTTTCTCCTTCCGGGTGATAAGGCTATTATATCAAAAGCTTTAATTTCTTGTCAATTGATTTCGGGTGAATGTGGTTTAAATCCTTGACTTTTTCACGATAATGTATAAAATTAAACTGTAATATTATAAATAAAAGGATTTGATTCAAATGAAAGCAATCGTAACAGTTATCGGTAAGGACAAACCGGGGATTATTGCCGGTGTATGCACACTTTTTGCAAAGAGCGAGGTTAACATCCTCGACATCAGCCAGACGGTTATGCAGGACTTTTTTACAATGTCCATGCTTGTTGACCTTACAAAATGCTCCGTTTCTTTCGCTGAGCTTTCAGATGCACTTAAGGAAAAGGGCGAAGAGATGGGCGTAAACATCAGAATTCAGCGTGAAGACATTTTCGACCTTATGCACAGAATATAAGGAGGTCTTTTTATGCATAGCCAGAAAGAAATTCTTTCAACCATTGATATGATTGACAATCAGCACCTTGATGTACGCACAATTACTATGGGTATTTCACTTCTTGATTGTGCAACTGACAGTGTTGAAACAACTGCAAAAAAAATATATGAAAAAATCACCCGTCTTGCAAAGGACCTTGTAAAAACAGGTGAGGATATTGAACGTGAATTCGGTATTCCTATCGTTAACAAGCGTATTTCCGTAACACCTATCGGTATTGTTGCCGCCTCCTGCAAGGAGACAGACTACACCCCTATTGCAGTGGCACTCGACAGTGCTGCTAAGGAATGCGGTGTAAACTTTATAGGCGGTTTTTCTGCCCTTGTACACAAGGGTATGACCAACGGTGACATCAACCTTATTAACTCTATCCCCTCTGCCCTTTCTCAGACAGAAAGAGTATGTTCAAGCGTTTGTGTTGCAAGCACCAAAGCAGGTATCAACATGGACGCAGTTGCACTTATGGGTAAGATTATAAAGAAAACTGCTCAGATGACTGCTGACCGACACGGCTTCGGCTGTGCAAAGCTTGTTGTTTTTGCAAATGCCGTTGAGGATAACCCCTTTATGGCAGGTGCTTTCCACGGCGTAGGTGAAGGCGAATGTGTAATCAACGTTGGCGTAAGCGGCCCCGGTGTTGTTTATCACGCACTGCAAAAATGCAAAGGTCAGCCCTTTGACGTTGTTGCTGAAACCATAAAGAAAACTGCTTTCAAAATTACCCGTATGGGACAGCTAGTGGCTCAGGAAGCATCAAGGCGTCTGGGTGTACCTGCAGGTATTGTTGACCTCTCTCTTGCTCCCACACCTGAAAAGGGTGACAGCGTTGCAAGAATTCTCGAAGAAATGGGTCTTGAGGTTTGCGGAACTCACGGCACAACTGCAGCCCTCGCCATGCTCAACGACGCAGTAAAAAAAGGCGGCGTAATGGCAAGTAACCACGTAGGCGGTCTTTCAGGCGCTTTCATTCCCGTAAGTGAAGACGAGGGTATGATTGAAGCCGTTGTAAAGGGCGGACTTCACCTTGATAAGCTTGAAGCTATGACCTGTGTGTGCTCGGTGGGGCTTGATATGATTGCCGTACCCGGTGAAACCTCGCCGGAAACGCTCTCAGCTATTATTGCTGACGAGGCTGCAATCGGCGTTGTAAACACAAAAACAACTGCAGTGAGAATCATTCCTGCAATAGGCAAAAAAATCGGTGAAATGGTGGAATTCGGCGGACTTTTAGGCACAGCT
The DNA here is from genome assembly GCA_045538095.1 of Acutalibacteraceae bacterium. Taxonomy (GTDB): domain Bacteria; phylum Bacillota; class Clostridia; order Oscillospirales; family Acutalibacteraceae; genus UBA6857. The sequence goes on from JAZSQU010000036.1 coordinate 40,415, forward strand.
CCCGTAATGCCTGTCCACGAGTTTTCATCAGCAGACTTTATTATGAGAGGCGGCAGAATTCCTGCACCGATGCACTCACTGAAAAACTGAGCCGGGCTCAGTTTAAATGCAGAATGCAAAGTGCAAAATGCAAAATAACTGACGTTATAATTGACCGACAGAAACAATATTCTTGTTGCCCCTGAAAGGGGAAATGTCACAAAGTGACAAAGGGGTAAAAAGTTGTCATTCCGAGGTTAATCCGAGGAATCTTAAAAAGATTCTTCACTGCGTTCAGAATGACATAGAGCCGTAGGGGCGCCCAGTGGGCGTCCGAAACCGAAAAGATAAATAATGAAACTATAAAAACGGATATAGTAATATTTTTTGAAAAGATTGTGCGGACGACCAATGGTCGCCCTTACGATTTTCTTTCAGGATATAGGTGAAAACAATATGAAGATAACTGAAATCATCGGCGGCGAAAAGCCTTCTCTTTCCTTTGAGGTTTTTCCGCCTAAGACAAGCGACAACTTTGAAAGTGTAAAAAAAGCAACAGAAGAAATTGCTCTTCTTAAGCCCTCATATATGAGTGTTACCTACGGTGCAGGTGGCGGTACATCTCAGTACACCGTTTCAATTGCAGAAAATCTGCAGAAGAACTTTGCCGTTCCCTCTCTTGCCCACCTTTCCTGCGTAAGCTCAACCAAAGACGAAATCAAGTCACAGCTTGATTTACTTAAAGAAAAAGGCATTGAGAACATTCTCGCCCTTCGCGGAGATATTCCCGGAGGCATGAGCAAGGACCACCTTGACTATCACTATGCCTCAGAGCTTACGAGGGAAATCAGGGAATACGGTGGGTTCTGCATCGGCGGTGCCTGCTATCCCGAAGCTCATCCCGAAAGTGACAACTCTTTTGATGATATCCGTCACCTTAAAGAAAAAGTTGACGCAGGCTGCGAATTTCTCGTTACACAGATGTTCTTCGACAACGATGTTCTCTATAATTTTATGTATCGCATAAGAGAAGCAGGGATAAACGTTCCTGTTGTTGCAGGCATTATGCCCGTTACAAACCCTAAATCAATCAAACGAATTTGCAGAATTTCAGGCTCGGCACTTCCTCAGCGCTTCTGCAGAATAGTTGACAAATACGGCAATGACCCCGATGCTATGACCGAGGCAGGAATTGCCTATGCAACTCAGCAGATTATCGACCTTTATGCTAACGGTATCAATGCAGTTCACGTTTATTCAATGAACAAGCCTGAGGTTGCAAGAAGAATTCAAGGTAACGTTTCGGCAATTATCGGATTATAAAAGAAAAAAATCCTTGACAAAGGTATGTCAGGATTGTATAATATAGGTACAAGAGGTGCTACCGACAAGACGGTTACGCCCTAGAAAATAGTTTTAAAAAAACTAACCGTTTCTATTGGTCGTAGAGGGCGGTTAGTTTTTTGTTATGCTTATGTACGCAGTAGCCGCTATAAGTACTAAAAATACCATTGCAAGATACTCCATGAGCATCACCCTCCTTCGTTTTGTTCGGAGGGCATTACCCTCCGTCAGGAGAGCATAACCGCCTTTATGTCTTTGATAACACCTCAGGGCAATCTGTTGATTGCAGAAGCATGATATCATAACTCAATAATAATGTCAACAAACAGATTTGATTTTGAAAGGGTTATTCACATGAAAAACAACCCCATTATACTTCGCTCAAGCAACTGTGCAGAAATACTCCCCGACAAAAAAATGGCTCTTCGTTTTATGGGTTGTAAGGAGCTTTCCGGCGGCCTTGCCGAAATGTATGAAGAAAGCCTTGAAGAATATAAAAAAGCAGCACTTTTCAAAGCCGTTTACCGAAAAACCTCTGTAGCCTTTTTCGGTGAAAATGGCACACTCTTCGACTTTGGCGAAATTGAAAGTGCCGACCTCAGAAAAAATCTTGAGGGCTGCAGCAGTGCTTTTGTTTTTGCAGCAACCTCAGGCAGCGGTGTTGACCGACTCATTCTGAAACACACAAAGCTGTCACCTGCTGATGCAATGGTGACGGACTGCATAGCCTCGTCAGGTATTGAGGTTTTCTGCGACCTTGTCAACGAAGAAATGAAAGAAGGAAGAGCACTTAAGCCCCGTTACAGCCCCGGTTACGGCGATGTAAGCCTCACTTGCCAGAGTGATATACTCTCCTTCCTTGACGCTTATAAAAAAATCGGTCTCACACTAACCGAAACCTATCTTATGACCCCGATTAAATCCGTAACGGCTATTGTGGGAATAGTGGAGGAATTAAAATGAACATAAAAGAATTACTGGGCAAAAAACGACTTTATATAGATGGCGGTATGGGTACTCTGCTGCAGAAAAGAGGTCTTTCTGCAGGTGAACTTCCCGAAAACTGGAATCTTACTCACCCTGACGATATTACAGATATTCACCTTTCTTATCTCAGAGCAGGAAGCAACATCATAACCACCAACACCTTTGGTGCCAACTCTCTCAAGTTTCAGAACCTTAACGAAATTATCCCTGCAGCAATCAGCAACGCTAAAAGAGCAATTGAGCTTTTCAACGGCACCAAAGAGGAATGTTTCGTAGCTTTTGACGTTGGCCCTCTCGGCAGAATGCTTGAACCTTTAGGTGATATGCCCTTTGAAAGAGCTGTCGAAATTTTTTCCGAGAGTATCCGTATGGGTGCTGAGAACGGTGCTGACCTTATTATCATCGAAACAATGACAGACTCCTATGAAACCAAGGCAGCTCTTCTTGCTGCAAAAGAGAGCTGTGACCTGCCCGTTTTTGTAACCAATGCTTATGACGAAACAGGCAAGCTTTTAACCGGTGCTTCACCTGAGGCTATGATTGCTCTTCTTGAAGGTCTTCGTGCTGACGCAATCGGTATCAACTGCTCTCTCGGCCCTCATCAGATGAAAGAAATTGCCAAGGAATATATCAGATACTCCTCTCTTCCCGTTATTGTAAGCCCCAATGCAGGTATGCCGAGAACAGAAAACGGAAAGACCGTTTTTGATGTTGATGCAGAAGAATTCTCCCTCGTTATGAAAGAAATTGCAGAAATGAGGGCAGCAGTTTTAGGTGGCTGCTGCGGAACAACACCCGACTACATTAAAGCTACTGTAGAGAAGACAAAAGATCTCCCCTTCTCCCCTGCTGAAAACAAAAATCTCACTCTTGTTTCTTCCTACACTCACGCAGTTGAAATCGGTTCTGACCCCATTTTAATCGGTGAGAGAATCAACCCCACAGGCAAAAAGCGCTTTAAAGAAGCTCTCAGAGAGGGTGACATTAATTACATTATAAATGAAGGTATTGCTCAGCAGGAAAAGGGTGTACATATTCTTGACGTGAATGTAGGTCTGCCTGAAATTGACGAGGACGAAATGCTTGTAAACTCCGTCAAGGAGCTTCAGAGTGTGCTTGATTTGCCCTTGCAGCTTGACACAGCTAAGAAAAGTGCTATGGAAAAGGCCATGCGTATTTACAACGGCAAGCCTTTAGTCAACTCCGTCAACGGAAAGCAGGAAGTGATGGACGAAATTCTGCCTCTTGTAAAAAAATACGGCGGTGTTGTAATCGCTCTCACCATTGATGAAACGGGCATTCCCAACACCGCAAAGGGAAGAACGGCTATTGCAGAAAAGATACTTAAAGAGTGCGAAAAATACGGCATAGACAAAAAGGATGTTGTTGTTGACCCTCTTGCTATGGCGGTTTCTTCAGACGACAACAGTGCAATAATCACTCTTGACAGTGTAAAAATGATAAAGGAAAAGCTTGGCGTTAAAACAAGTCTCGGCGTTTCTAACGTATCCTTCGGACTTCCCTCAAGAGAAACCCTTAACGCTTACTTCCTTTCCCTTGCCTTTATGAACGGTCTTGACTGTGCTATTATGAATCCCTTCTCAGACACTATGATGGGCTCATACCACACCTATATGGCACTTATGGGCAAGGATAAATCCTGCACAGAATATATCAGCTTTTTTAAGGATTTCACCCTCACTCAGGGAAAAGCTTCGCCGGAAGCAAAGGCTGAGGATTCAGAGGAAAATCCCCTTGTGAGAGCAATAGTAAAAGGTCTTAAGGAGCCCTCATTCACCGAGGCTGAAAAAGCTTTGCAGAACACTGAACCTCTCACGGTTATAAACGAAATGATTGTACCTGCTCTCGATAAGGTGGGAAAGCTTTTTGAAGAAAAGAAGATGTACCTGCCTCAGCTGCTTATGAGTGCAGAGGCGGCAAGCCGTGCCTTTGACGCAGTTAAGGCAGTAATGAAGGATTCAGGACTCATAGAGAGCAAGAAAATTATTCTTGCAACAGTAAAGGGTGACATTCACGACATAGGAAAAAACATAGTAAAAACTCTTTTGGAGAACTACGGTTTTACCGTAATTGACCTTGGCAAGGATGTTGCTCCCGAAGCTGTACTTAAAAGTGCAAAAGAGGAAAAGGCAGACATTGTAGGTCTCAGCGCTCTTATGACCACCACAACCGAGGCTATGGCTGAAACAATTGCTCTTTTAAAAAGAGAGCTTCCGCAGGTTAAAACAGTTGTAGGCGGTGCGGTTCTTACAAAGGAATTTGCAGAAAAAATCGGTGCGACCTTCTATGCAAAGGATGCAATGGAAACCGTAAGATTTGCACAGCAAAGTTAAAATAATTTATCCCACACCTTTTTACGGATGTGGGATGTTGTTTTGTTTATTCAGCTTTTTCTTCCACCTTAAGTTTTGAGGTGTGGTTGAAATCGGGAGCCTGAATCATGCCGCTGAATTTCTGTCCCCAGAGATCTGCCCACTTTTCACAGTAAACTGCATTGTAAGGCACATGGTTCTTCTTTCTGTAATTTGCAAAGCAGTTGCACCAGATAACTGAAGGAAGAGCAATTACAAGATAGTAAAGAGGGCCAAGGAGAAGGCACTGCCATGTGTGGCCGTATTCGTGAATTCTGCAGTTGTAAGTCCAGGTCTTGTTCTTGTGCTGGTCTTTCATAAAGATGAAAAGACCCATTGAAAGTCCGCCACCGTTCCAAGGCATATAAACGATTTTTGAATAGCCGAAGTGCTGCCAACGGTAGCCCTTTATCTTTGTGAAATAGAGGAACATAAGTCCGCCAACAAGGTTAACAGGAAGACCCCATGTCCACTGTACGAGGTAGAAAAGGAAGTCGATAACTGAATTTTTCCAGTTCTTTTCTCTTTTTGCCGGTTCTTTCTGAGTAATGTCAATATTTGTGTACATAACTTTTCTCCTTTTATTTCTCTTTCGAGTTTCTGATTTTTGCCATCTCTTCTTCAATTTCAACAAGCACTGCATATTCGCCGTTTTCGTTGAGTTCAAGACGGTATTCATCAGCTACGCTGTTGTTTTTGCCAAGCCAGGTAGTTTCATACTTCTGACCTGAAATATCTTCCATAATCTTGATTTCTTCTTCTGTAAGAGTTACACTGCCGTACTTATGCTTTGTTGCAATTGCAGCACGGATGATAGTGTGCTCTTTCTTGTTCATCTTGAACTTGTGAAGAAGGAAGAGAGAAATGCATGCAAATACGATAGGTACAAAGGTGATACAGATACGCACACCTAAAATTGCACTGTCTGTCTGTTGGAAAAGCTTATCGGGGTGTGCTGCTTCCCATTCTGTAACAGTAGCACCGGTCTGAAGACCGAATGAACCGAGAATGAACATAACAACTGAGCTCATAACACCTGAAACTGTCTTTTTGATGAAGGTATTGAAAGTACCGATAACGCCTTCACGTCTTCTGCCTGTGATAAGTTCGTCAACGTCAGAAACGTCAGGAAGAATGTTCTGTGCAACATAGCCGAGACCTGACTTACCGAAGGGATAGAGAATACCTGTAAGCATAAGCACAATTTTCCAGATAAATGCACCTTCGTTGCCCTCTGTAGGATTCATAAGAAGACAAACTGCAAAGCCTGCAATCATAAGAGGAGTTACAATGCTGCCGCACTTTTTCTTGCCGTGCTTCATTGTAAGGGCATAGTTGAGCGGGAATGAAGCAGCTTCGAATGCACCTGCAATTGTTGTAAAGAGTGCATAGTAGCCGGGAAGTTTTGCAATATACTTGATATAGTAAATAAGGGTTGTGCTGTAGAAGAAAGTTGAAATATTATAGCAAAGGCTCATAAAGAAGTATTCTCTGAAAGCCTTGTTCTTGAATACGTAAACATATTCGTTCATAAGGAACTTGAAGTCGAACTTTTCAAGTTCAAGGTCAAGGGAGGGCTTTTCTCTTGTGCGCTTAAAGGTGTTATAAAGGCACACTGCGTAAATTGCAGCAAGCACAAGACCGCTGATAAGCATAGGCTTCTGTGAGCCCGTTGATGGTGTGCTGAAGCCGAAAGCACCGAGAATGACAGACATAAAGATGAATGAAGGGAACATACCGACTGAGTTGAAAATGTAACCCACTGAGTTATACTGAACTCTCAGATCATAGTCCGGTGCAAGCTCAGGAAGCATTGCAACATGGGGAATGTCGATAACTGTATATGCAGTTTTGTAAAGCATATAGCAGACAGTGTAATAGATAAATGCCTGCATGGGTCTTTCTCTGCCGTCGAAACCGTAGCTGTTCCACAAAAGAGCAAAGGAAATTGCAAAAAGAGGCATACCCCAAAGTATGTAACGTCTGTGCTTACCGTACTTCGAACGTGTTCTGTCGGTGAAAACACCCATCATGGGGTCTGTAACAGCGTCCCATACAACAGCGATTGTTGTAACAAGACCTGCAAGTTTGAGATCAAGGTTTACAACGTCGGTCAGGAAGCTCATAAAATAGAGTCCGATTACGTAACCTGCACCTGAAGTTGTGATGTTTGCACTGCTGTAGTTGATCATTGGCATAACAGTAGTTTTAAAGTCACCCTTGACACCGATAGCTTTTACAATGCGCTGACCAAAGGCAGTCAAGCCGGAGGGTAACTTAAATTTTTTAGCCATAAAAATCCACTCCTAAAAAATATTTTCTATTCATTTTAACACTTTACGACACTGATGTCAAGGAAAGAAACATTATAAAACAGTTGAAAAATTGTTTTTAATATTGTACAATTGAAGAGTAAAAAAATTAAGGAGATGTTATTCTATGTTTGCATACCCCGAATTTGACAAAAACGGCATTAAGACCCTTTGCGAAATGGGTAAACTTCAGCCGGAAATGAATATGACAATCAGAATCAAAAAGTTCACTGAGAATGAAAAGCTGACTCTCAAAGACGACACAAACGAAACTGCTTTTCTTCTTTTAAAGGGTGAAGCTGAAATCAGCTGGCTCGGCAGAACCGAAAAAATAAAGCGTGAAAGTCCCTTTCATAAGACACCCTACTGTCTTCACGTGCCAAAGGGTATTGAAGTTACAATCGTAGCCAAAGAAGGCACAGAAATTCTTATTGAACAGACAGACAATGAAAGAGATTTTGCTCCCGTTTTCTATACACCCGACGATATTCTCTATCAGGAATTCGGTAAGGGTCAGTGGGACGGCACAGGCTACAGAATCTGCTCAACTGTTTTTGATTATGACAACGCACCTTATTCAAATATGGTTCTCGGTGAAGTATTCAATCAACCCGGCAGATGGTCAAGCTATCCTCCCCACCACCATCCTCAACCCGAAGTTTACTATTATCAGTTTGACAAGCCTCAGGGCTTCGGTGCCTGCTTTATCGGCGACAACGTTTTCAAGAGCACAGAGGGTAGTGCCTGCTTTATTACAGACGGCTTTGACCATCAGCAGGTTGTTGCACCCGGCTATGAAATGTGCTACGTTTGGATGATTCGACACATTGACGGCGATCCCTGGTATAAAACCACACGTTTCTATGCAAAAGAACACGAATGGCTTGCTAAGTAAATGCAAAATGCAGAATAACTGACTAAATATAAAAGCATCGAGAAGACAGGATCGTTTTTCTGTCTTCTTTTGTTTTGTAAAAATATTAATTTTAAGTGGAAAAAGCCTTTTAAATGTGCTATTATTATTTGGGGTGAGTTTATGACAAACCGATATTTGACCGAGAACGATAAAAAAGAAATCTGTTTATGGAAATATGACGGCGAGTACGCAATATATAATCTGCCCTCATACAACGAGATGAAGAAGCTTCAGTCAGGGTTTATGAATCCTCTTAGGGAAAAGAATTACAAAGCTTTTCTTATTGATGATATTCTTATAGGGTACATTAATCTTACAGAAAAAGAAAATAGTATCTTTCTTGGTATAGGTGTACATCCCTATTTCTGCAACAAAGGCTACGGCAAGGAAATATTGAAAGAAGCTTGTCAGATTGCTGAAGAGCTTTATCCCGATAAGCTACTGTATCTTGAAGTGAGAACATGGAACAAAAGAGCAATTAAATGTTATGAGAGTGTTGGCTTCTCCATATACGGTGCAGCTTATGAAAAAACCACACCCATAGGAAAAGGTGAATTTTACCGAATGATAAAAATATAATCCGTCGCGAGGCGACCTTAATTTTGCATTTTGCATTCTGCATTTATAAACGGAGTTGATACAATGACTAAAACAGGTTTAATGAGCAAATGGTTTATCCCCTACTTCAAAAAGCATAAGGCCGTACTTATACTCGACCTTTTCTGTGCAGCACTTACAACGGGCTGTGAGCTTGTGCTGCCTATGATTGTGCGTGAAATCACATCAATTGCCACAACAGACCTTCAGTCGCTGACTCTTGAGCTGATTATAAAAATGGCAGCCCTTTACACAGTTCTGAAGCTCATTGATATGGCTGCAGGCTATTATATGTCATACATAGGTCACTGTATGGGTGTTAAGATTGAAAGAGATATGCGTGAGGATATGTTCTCTCACCTTCTCACTGCACCCTTTACCTACTTTGACAAAACCAAGGTAGGTCAGATTATGTCCAGAATCACCACCGACCTTTTTGATATTGCCGAATTCTCCCACCACTGCCCTGAGGAGTTCTTTATTGCCGGCATCAAGGTTGTGGCTTCCTTTGCCGTACTATCGTCAATCAATCCCCTCTTAACTATTTCCACCTTTATTGCAATCCCCCTCATTTTCTGTGGCTCACGCTATTTCAGAAAAAAGATGCGTACTGCCTTCAAGGAGCGCAGAGTTATTGCAGGTGATGTAAACGCAAGTACGGAAACAACACTTCTCGGAATCAGAGTTGTAAAATCCTTTGCAAGTGAGGAAACCGAAAAGGCAAAATTCAACCGTCACAGTGCTGACCTTGCCTCTGTTCAGGAGGATTCCTACAAATATATGGCAAGACTTAACTGTGTAACGAGAATGTTTGACGGCATTATGTATGTTATTATGATACTTCTCGGCGGATACTTCCTTATTACGCAGAAAATCACCGCCGCAGATATGACGGCTTATCTTCTTTACATCGGTATGCTTATTGCGGCAATCAAGAGAATTGTTGAGTTCACAGAGCAGTTTGAAAAGGGTGTTACGGGTATTGAACGCTTTGCTGAGATTATGGAGCTTAAAAGTGAAGAGGGCTACTCAGCTACTGCAGAGCTTACTGAGGTTGAAGGCAATATCGAGCTTAAGAACGTAACTTTCAGCTACGACACCGAAAAAGGCGACGTACTTGAGCAGGTTAATCTTAAAGTTGAAAAAGGCGAAAACATTGCCGTTGTGGGCCCTTCCGGCTCAGGCAAAACTACTCTTTGCAGTCTTCTCTCCCGTTTCTATGAGCTTAAAGACGGCAAAATTACAATTGACGGCAAGGATATAAACCAGCTGAATCTTAAGAGTCTTCGCAATGCAATCGGTGTTGTTCAGCAGGATGTTTACCTTTTTTCTGGCTCGGTTATTGAAAATATTCTTTACGGCTGTCCTGATGCAACAAGAGAGATGGCAGTTGAAGCTGCTAAAAAAGCAGGCGTTCACGATTTCATTGAAACCCTCCCCGACGGCTATGACACCTATGTAGGTGAGCGTGGTGTTATGCTTTCAGGTGGTCAGAAGCAGAGAATCAGCATTGCAAGGGTATTCGTCAAAAATCCGCCCATTCTTGTTCTTGATGAAGCCACATCTGCTCTTGACAACGAAAGTGAGCAGTACATCAAAAAGAGCCTTTCTGAGCTAACAAAGGGCAGAACAACCTTTACAATCGCTCACCGACTTTCAACAATACGCAACGCTTCAAGAATTATTGTTCTTACCGAAAAAGGTATTGAGGAACAGGGAAACCACGATGAACTTATAGCTCTCGGTGGAATTTACAAAAAGCTTTATGAAGGTAGTGTGGAGTAAAACGCCTTAATCGCTGTTCATTGGACAGCGATTTCTTTTTTTATTGAACTGTGCTATAATAAAAAAAGGAAAAACTTTGTAAGATTTCCGTCTTTCGAAAGTCTTATAGATGAAGGAGGTGATAAGGTGGCAGATTTTGAAGAAATTTATAAAAAGCATTTCAGTGACGTTTACCGCTATATTCTTAAGCTTTCGGGTGACCAATATATCGCAGAAGAAATCACAAGCGAAACCTTTCTTAAGGCCATAAAATCCATCGACTCCTTCCGAGGCGACTGCGAAATCAGAGTATGGCTCTGTCAGATTGCAAAAAACTGCTACTTCTCCTACATAAAAAAGCATAGTCCTGAAAGAAACGAAGAACTGAATGAATCCGCACTTTCCCTGTCCGAAGAAAAAAGTCTTTCAGATAAGGTTCAGGAACGAGCCGAAGCCTTAAGGGTACAAAAAATACTTTTCGAGCTGGGCGATCCGTATAAAGATGTCTTTATGTGGCGCTTTTATGCTGAGCTGAGCTTTAAGGAAATCGGTATGATTTACGGAAAAAGCGAAAACTGGGCTTGTGTCACCTATCACCGCACACGAAAAATGATTATAGAAAGATTGGAGGCTGATTGATTTGAAAGAATGTGCAATAGTAAAAGACCTTCTGCCCTTATACATTGAAGATATGGTAAGTGAAGAAACAGAGTTCTTTATAAATGAACACCTGAATGTGTGTGAAGTCTGCAGAAATGAGCTGGGAAGCCTTAAAAATGATGAAGCTTTCAGCATACCTGATATTGTTCCGGAAGATGAAATAAAGCCTTTCAGAAAAGCTGTCAGAAAACTGAACCGTCAGCTTTATACCATTTCATATATGCTTATTATTCTTTTCATTCTTCTTGGGTTCAGCTACACCGCAGAGGAAAAAATGATGTACAACAGCCTTATTATGCCCCTTGTGGGTATTTTCGGCTATGCTATGTTCAGGTGGAAGGTAATTTACAAGCTGCCGCTGCTTATTGCTTCAGTGAATGTGTTCGCACTCATTTTCGGTGTAGTCGCAATTGACCTTCCTTCAGCGGCAATGTGGACTCTCATTTATATGCTCTTCGTTTTCGTCGGCTCACTTATTGCTTATCTCTTACACTTCGCCTTCAGAAAGGAGAAATAAATTATGAAACGTAAAATTCTTAAAATAACCGCACTCATTCTTGCTCTTGTTCTTATAGCCGGTATAGGCTGGTTTGCAAACGCCCTTGTAGGTAATCCCGTAAGTAAACATCTTGCTCAGAAAAGTGCCGAAAAATACATAAGCGAAACTTTCCCGGATGAAGATTTCATAATACGGGAAATATTCTACGACTTCAAAACGGGTAATTACTACGCAAAAATTTACTCACCAAGGAGCATTGACAGTAATTTTAATCTGTACATTGACTTCTTCGGAAAGATACTTTATGACAACTACGAATATGCTGTCTTAGCCGGTGAGAACACTGCCTACAGAATAAACAAAGAGTACCGTGAAGCAGTTGACAATGTGCTTGAAAGTCCCTCATTCCCATATGAATGCCACATTGCTTTCGGTGACATTGAGTTTATACCTGAGGAGTATAAAGACAACTTTGATGTTCCCTCTTATGCAATCGTTACCGAAACCCTCACACCTGATGCTTTCTATGATATAAATGAAATTGGCAAGAAAGCAGGTCATCTTGTAATTTACGTTGCCGACGATGAGCTGACGGAAGAAAAAATGGCAGAGGCACTTCTCGGCATAAAAGATGTTTTTGATAAATCAGGCGTAAGCTTTCACGCAATCAACTGCGTAATCGAAAACAGAAAAGCTGATGTACCACCAAGCACAGATATTCAGCAGATTGAGGTTCAACATTTTCTCTACAGTGATATTTATGAAGAAGATTTAGCTGAACGTGTGAAAGAATCCATAAAAGCCACTGATGAATACTATAGAGAAATGGATAAAATAAAAGAGCAGGAAATTGCAGAATATCAGGCTTCTCTCAGCGAAAAGGCAGAGTAAGATTATAAAAATAAGGAAGGCAGAGAATTCTGTCTTCCTTTTGTTTTTACCTGAATCAGCTATCTCTTCAGAAAGCGTTGCTTTGCATTTTGAATTTCGCATTTATTTATATTGGTAAACCCTTACATAGTCCACAATGAACTCTGCAGTGTCACCGGGCTTCATACTCATTTTGCCTGTGCCGTGACGGTCTGCGTCAGCAACACCGTTTGCACCTGCAACCTCACAGGAGAGAATAAGATATTCGGGATTCTGGCTTACTCCGCCTTTGGAAAGTCTGCCCGTTTCAACGCCGTTTATGTAGAAAATATACTCCGTGGGACTCCACTCTACGCCGTAGGTGTTGTATTCCTCATAAGGGTTATTTGCAAACCATTTGCCGACACTGTCACCCTGATGGCCTTCGCTGTAGCCGTCATAGTGAATTCCGCTTACAACAGCATCACCTGCACCCCACCACACATCTTTATAATACATAGACTCAAAAATATCAACCTCGGTGCCGTCCTTACCTGAGCCGTCAACATCTTCAACCTGATCATTCATCATCCAGAAGGCTGACCACATACCCGTTGACTTTGGAAGAATTGCTCTGCACTCATAATAGCCGTAAAGGCCCTCATAGTTGTGCCTTGTTTCAACACAGCCGGTGTACCAGCCCTCTTTGTATCCTTTTTCTGTGGGATACTTTTCAAAGTAGTCCTTATAGGCTTCGGGAATGGGAAGTCCGTCTTCAAAATAAGCAGTTGTAATCACCAGATTGCCGTCTCTGACATCAACCATATCCTCGTGCCAGAAACCGCCCTTGCGCTGGAGCTCCCACCAATTGTGCTGCCACTTTGTTCTGTCAAGCTCTGTGCCGTCGAATTCATCATTCCACACAAGCTCAAAACGGCTGTCAAGGTTCAAATCCTGTCCCTTCGGAATTGCAGGCAGACCGAATGCGTGAGGTAGCGAGGGTGAAATCATCATAAGTATTGCAACAAAAAATCTGATAAATCTGCTTAACATAATGTAAAACCTCCATTTATTTTGTTGACTTCAGTATAGCAGAAAAATGATAAAAAATCAATTGGGTTACGCTCTCTGTCTTTTTATCAAAAGAAAAAAGGCTTCCTCTACAAGGAGGCGAAAAAACGGACGCCCGATGTGTCCCTACGGTATTATGTCATTCTGAACGCAGTGAAGAATCTTTTTTAAGATTCCTCGGCTTTGCCTCGGAATGACAACATTTTACCCTTTTGTCACTTTGCATTTTGCATTTAAAAAAGCACTTCCGAGGAAGTGCTTTTTTGGTTACCATTCTTTTATGATTTCGGGATTTTCAAAAATCTCGTTGATTCTCTTGATAAAGGGTGCAAGGTCAGCAAATCCGCCAAGTCTGTGGTCAAACACAAGGGTAATTGGAAGCATCTTCTTTGTGCCAAGGTCTACCTCACCCTTTTCGTTTCTGAATGCGTACTCTCTGTCTCTTGTGTTGCCTATTGCCATAAGGAAAACCTGAGGATAAAGAAGAGGTGTCCATGCAACGTTACCGTCAAAGTCTTTACCAAGTGAGCTCCAGTTTGTAAAGCATACAGTACCCTCGTTAAGGTCATTGATGCCGAGTCCCTCTGGATTCTTAGGTCTTGGTGTAACTGCAGTTTTAAGTGTACCAACCTTATACTTTCCGATAAAGCCTGATGTAACCTGTCTGAAGCTTGACCAGAGCTTGCCCTTGAGCACAAAGCCTATCATTCTCTGAGCAATAGTATCAAAAAGTACATTGTTTACGTCTGTCTTTCCAAGTCTTTCAATTACATTGTCAATTTCCTCAGCAATCTGCTTAAGGCTCATTACCTCAATGCCTCTTACCTTAACAGGAAAGGTTTCTCCGCTTTCAAGAAATACTGGCATTGCAACATCAATATGCTTTTTTATAATAAGTCTGCCGCATGAAGCAGTGTGGTTATATTCGATATGTGAATTGAGTCTGGGGGCAACCTTAAGTCCCTCTACAAGCACTCTCATCATAAGCGCATTAAAGCTGAGACGGTATCCGCAGTCAGCCTTAAGCTTTCTGTATTCCTCCCAGAGCTTTGTTATATCTGCCTCGTAGATATATGAGGCGGCAGGCATTTCAAGCTGCGCGTTTGTAAGCACGTTGCCTGATACTCTTGCCTTAAGATTAAAATACTCAACTGTATCATCTTTTTCGGGAGCAGTAAGCGCTCCACGCATATATTCTTTAAAATCCATAGTTGTTTTCCTCCACAACACAATCAATAATTTCCTGTGTCTTTTTATGATACACCCATAAAACCAAAAAGTAAACCATAAAGGGTTCTTATTCATTATAAGTTTACAGTATTTTTCTGCAAAAAGCCACCTAAGTCACTGCTTCTTATTGATTTTTACTGTGTCAATTGGTATAATAGATTGAATAACTTTAAGTAAGCGAGGTAAATTATTATGATAAAAATTTCTCCGTCAATTCTTTCATGCGATTATTCAAAAATGGGTGAAGAGTTTGAAAGAATGAAAATATCAGGCGCTGACTGGCTTCACATTGACGTAATGGACGGCCATTTTGTACCCAATATCACTCTCGGTGCACCTTTGGTAAAGTGCCTTCGCAAATGCTCCGACCTTGTTTTCGACGTGCATCTTATGATAAGCGACCCATATAAATATATCCCCGATTTCATTAAGGCAGGTGCCGACGTTGTCTGCTTCCACGTTGAGTCAGACTCCGATACCGAAAAGACTATTGACCTTATCCGTGAAAGCGGAAAGGTTGCCGCCCTTGCAGTTAAACCCGGCACAGAAATTGAGGCAGTTTATCCCTATCTTGAAAAGCTCGGTATGGTACTTGTAATGACAGTTGAACCCGGCTTCGGTGGTCAGAGCTTTATGGCTGATATGATGGATAAAATCGTAAAGCTCCGTGAGGAATGCAAAAAGAGAAACCTTGAAATGGACATTCAGGTTGACGGCGGAATTTCTCTTGATACTGTTGAAACTGCTGCAAAGGCAGGAGCAAATGTGCTTGTTGCAGGCTCGGCAATTTTCGGAAGCAAAGACCCCAAGGAAACAATTACCCTTTTAAAAGAAAAGGCTTCTAAATACTTCTGATAAAATTTTTCCAATAAAGTCCTGACTTTTTCAGGCAAAACCAGGAGAACAGAACAAATGAAAAAAATCAGTTCACTAAAAAGAAAAACCTCACCGTACAAGGTTACGGACAAGGTGCGTGTAAGAAAAAGCTATTATACCTTTTCTGAAGAGTACCCTGTTGACCGTTTTCAGATTAGCCGACGTAAAAGACTTTACAGCAAGCGAAAGAAAATGAGCCTTGTTTTTTCGGCTCTTCTTTTCGCGGTGCTTCTTGTCGCCTCTTACTTTGTTATGGACATTGCGCTTAACATTTCCAACGCACCAATCAAGATGCCCGCAGATAAAACCCAGGTTGACACCTCGGTTGTGAAAAGTCTTAAAGAAGACGGCATCAGAGCTCTTTATATGCCCTCAGACAAGCTTTCGGACAAGGAATATGTAAAGGATTTTGTACGTGAAGTCAGAAGAAAAAACGGCAACTCAGTTGTAATTGACTTCAAAAGTGCTGACGGAAAGCTTTCATACACCTCTATGGAGAATTATGCAATTATCGGAAAGTGCAACCTTTTTGATAACGACACCGTCAGAAAGGCAATTGATATTTTCACCTCAAAGGACATAACCGTAATTGCAAGAATTTTCTGTTTTGAAGACCCTGCAGTGGCTGAGGCTTTTCCTGCAATTGCCGTAAAATATATGAATACCGACGTCAACTGGAGAGATAACACCACCGAAAACATGGGTGGTTGGCTCAACCCCGTTTCAAAAAGGGCGAAGAATTACCTTTACGGCATAATCGAAGAGCTTTACGCTATGAATATCCGTGGATTTATGCTCGAAAGTGTGCAGTTTCCCGACGGTGGAAAAAGCAGTGCAACCTATCCCGGTGAAAAAGAAAGCTCAAAGAGGAACGAAGTGCTGAAAACCTTTGTTGAGACTGTAAGGAAAAAGCTTCCCAAGGATGCTCTTCTCATTGTTTCAGAGAGTGCAACAGACGCCTCAGAAGGCAACGACGGAATTTACTTCGGCTCAATGTCTGACATTTCTGCCGACGCTGTTGCAGCTGACACAAGAGAAAGAAATCCCGAAATTCTGATTGAAAGAAAAGAAAAGTATTCTTCCGTTCTTTCAATGTACGGCGAAATCGGCAAACGCTTTTCCAAGAAAACAATCATTCCCATTATCAGTATGGACGAATATTCAAGATCTTACATCCGCACTATGAGGAAAAACGGTTACACATCCTATATTCTCATAGACGAAAACGGAAATTACTGATAAGCTTCGATTTATAAGGAGAATAAAACTATGCAAAAAACCGCTTTTATTGCAATTGTAGGCTGCCCTAATGTAGGCAAATCCTCAATCCTCAACCGTATGCTCGGTCAGAAAATTGCAATTGTTTCCAATAAACCTCAGACCACCCGTACAAGAATTATGGGTGTTCTTACAAAAGACGAGACTCAGCTTGTTTTTACCGATACACCCGGCTTTCACCGTCCCAAGACAAAGCTTGGGGAAAAAATGATAAAAGCCGTAAGCGACAGCATAGGGGGTGTTGATGCCTGCCTTATGGTGGTTGAAGGTCTCACCGAGCTTAAAGACAGTGAAAAGGAGCTTATTGAAAAGTTCAAAAAGCAAAAAATGCCCACCGTTCTCGCTATCAACAAAATCGACCTTATTGAAAATAAGGAAGAGCTTATGGGCAGAATTATGGAACTGGTGCAGGAATATAACTTCGAGGCTATTGTACCCGTAAGTGCCGCCAAAAACGACGGTATAAACGAGCTTATGGACGAGCTTATGAAGCTTGCCTTCCCCTCAGAGCACTTTTTTCCCGACGATACTCTCACCGACCAACCGGAAAGAGTTATTGCATCAGAGATTATAAGAGAAAAAATGCTTCGCCTTCTTGATAAGGAAATTCCTCACGGCGTTGCAGTTTCAATTGAAAAAATGCGTGAGCGTACCGACACAGACCTTATGGATGTTGAAGCGACAATTTTCTGCGAAAAAGAAAGCCACAAGGGAATCATCATCGGCAAAAAAGGTGCAACCCTTAAAAGAATTTCTACTTACGCAAGACAGGATATGGAAAAGTTTTTCGACTGCAGAATCAATCTTCAGTGCTGGGTAAAGGTAAAAGAGGACTGGAGAAACCGTGAAGGACTTATTCATAATTTTGGTCTGGATTGATATTCCTGACAAAGTACACAAAAAACAGCATTTAATTTTGTAAGGTATTTTTCGTTTACTTACGCCCTTTTCTGCGAAAGATATGAGTATAAATCATATAAGAGGTGTTGTGAATGAATAAGAAAGAGCTTTGGAATACCTTTATGAAAACCGGTAAGGTATCCGATTATCTCAATTACAAAAAAGCAAAGGATTTTCCTCTTTCAGATTATCCCGATGAGGAAACAGCTGAGGAGTTTTACATCAACAACCCCGATGCCAAGGAAGGTTTTTATGATTATCAGGACAGACGGAATAGTGATTCGTGAGCACACTACCGGTGAACAGGACAGACTTGTTACACTGCTTACGAGAGATAAAGGAATAATCACTGCCTTTGTTAACGGCGGACGTAATCCGAAGAATAAAAACGTCGCTGCAACAGGGCTGCTTTGCTATTCGGATTTTTCAATTGAAAAAACAAGGCGTGAGGTTTATGTAATAAAGGAAGCTACTGCAAAGCAGGTTTTCTTTTCTCTTCGCGAGAATATTGTTTCCCTCGCCTTAGCTCAGTATTTTGCTGAGCTTACATATGAACTTGCCCCCAGAGAAGAACCCACCCACGATTTTCTCTCACTTCTGCTTAACGCAGTTTTTCTTGTAACAAAAGACTCAAAGGAAAAAAATCTCGTAAAAGCTGCAACGGAGCTTCGTATGCTCTGCCTTTCAGGTTATATGCCTTCGGTTATTTCCTGCGCGACCTGCGGCAACTTTGAAAGCGAAAATATGTATTTCGACCTTCACACAGGTGAGATTTTCTGCGAAGAATGCAAAATCAAAAACAGTCTTCATCAGTTAAGCCTCACTGCAGTTTCAGCTATGCGCTTTATTTGTTTTTCCGACGCAAAAAAGATTTACAGCTTCAGTATTCCAAAGGAAGATTTAGAAACGCTCTCTTTTGTTACAGAAATTTACCTTAAAAATATAACTAACAGAAAGTATAAAACTCTGGATTTTTATAAAACCATGACCTCATAAGGAGGACAGAACATGAACAAACACTATAATTCACTTGAACTGCCGAAGATACTTGAAATGCTTTCGGCTTTCACCTCCTGCACTGATGCAAGAGATAACGCTCTTAATCTCAGGCCTGAGCACAACCTGAGAATGGCTGAAGCACTTTTAAAGCAGACCGACGATGCCTATATGCTTATGGCTAAATTCGGCGCGCCCTCTTTCGGCGGACTTAAAAACGTAAACAATTCCCTCAGCCGTGCAAGTGCCGGCGGTGTGCTTAATATGCGTGAGCTTCTTGATATTGCAGAGGTACTGCGTGTTATCCGTAGTCTTTCAGAGTGGAGAAGCAAAAATGCAGGAGTTGAAACTGTTCTTGATAACTTTTTCGGTGCTATGATGCCCAACAAATTCCTTGAGCAGCGAATTACAACAGCTATCATTTCCGAAGACGAAATGAGCGACAACGCCTCACCTGCTCTTTATGACATCAGAAGAAAAATCCGTGCCGCTTCCTCAAAGGTACGTGACCAGCTTGACAAAATGACCCGTTCACAGCATTTTCAGAAGTATCTGCGCGAGTCCATTGTAACAATGCGAAACGGAAGATACGTTGTGCCCGTTAAAATTGAGCACAGAAGTGAAATCAGCGGTCTTGTGCACGACACCTCATCAAGCGGTGCAACGGTATTTATTGAACCTACTGCCGTTGTTGAAGCCAACAACGAAATCAAGGTGCTTCAGAGCAAGGAAAGAGACGAAATTGAACGTATTCTCTTTGAGCTTTCAATGGAAGCAGGTGGCTTTTACGAGGGCATTAAGGCTTCATACGAGTGTGCCGTTGAGCTCAACCTTATTTTCGCAAAGGCTAAGCTTGCCTACGATATGAAGGCAACTGTGCCTATACTCAACGACAAGGGTATTATCAATCTCAGAAACGCCAGACACCCTCTCATTGACAAAAAGAAGGTGGTTCCCACAAACATAAGTCTCGGCAAGGATTTTGATACTCTCGTAATCACAGGTCCCAACACAGGCGGTAAAACTGTTTCAATTAAAACTCTCGGTCTTATGAGCCTTATGGCAATGTGCGGACTTATGCTCCCGGTCGGTGACAGAAGTGAGATTTCAGTTTTCGAGCACGTTTTAGCCGACATTGGCGACGAGCAGAGCATTGAGCAATCCCTTTCAACCTTCTCGTCACATATGGTAAATATTATTGACATTATCGAAACGGCTGACGACAAAAGCCTTGTGCTTATTGATGAGTTAGGTGCAGGTACTGACCCCGTTGAAGGTGCGGCTCTTGCAATTTCAATTCTTGAAAAAATTCACGAAAAGGGTGCAAAAATTGCTGCAACCACTCACTATGCCGAGCTTAAGGCTTATGCACTGAAAACACCCAGAACGCAAAACGGCTCATGTGAGTTTGATGTGGCTTCTCTAAGACCTACCTACCGTCTTCTTATCGGTACACCCGGCCGTTCAAATGCTTTTGCAATTTCTCTGAGGCTCGGTATGGGTGAAGAGATTATTGAAAGAGCAAAGGAGCTTGTTTCTTCAGACAAGGCTGAGTTTGAGTCGGTTATTGAAAACCTTGAAAACAGCCGTCAGGAGTACGAAAGACAAAGAGAAATCACTGAACAACTGAAAGCCGAAGCTGAAAGAGAAAAGGCTGAAGCAAAGAAGTACAAGGACAGCATTGAAGAAATGAGAAAAACTGAGCTTGAAAAGGCTCAGAGTCAGGCAATTAAAATTGTTGAGCAGGCAAAACGCAGCGCATACGCTCTTACAGCTGAGCTTGAACAGCTGAAAAAAGAGAGCGAAAAAAGCAAGGACAAATCTGAAATGGCTCGTCGTGCAAAGCAACTTATGAAGCGTGGTATGCTGGAATTCGACGACATTACCAATCCCGTTGTGCAGACGGTTATTGAAGACGAAAACTACGAGCTTCCAAGACCCCTTAAGGTTGGCGACGAGGTCTTTGTAGTTGATATGGGCAAGACCGCAACGGTTACGGCACTTAAGGACAAAAAGGGCAACGTTGAAATTCTTGCAGGTGTAATTAAAATGCGTACACCCGAAAAGAATCTGAGACTTTCTGAAAAGAAAGCCAAGGAAAAGGCAAAACCACGTAATGTACCGAACCGCACTGAGCGAGTTTTCTCTCCCGGCACAGAGGCACAGACAAGGTGCGACCTGAGAGGCATGAACGTTGAGGAAGGCATTCTTGAGGTTGACCGCTATGTTGACCAGGCGCTTCGCTTGGGACTTGGTGAAATCACAATAATTCACGGCAAGGGAACGGGCGTGCTGAGAAAGGGAATTCACGAGCATCTGAGAAAGAACAGGTTTATAAAGAGCTTCCGTCTTGGTGTTTACGGTGAAGGTGAGACGGGTGTAACTATTGTTACGCTTAAATAAGGACAAAATAAACCCCTCTGTCATACTGCGTATGACATCTCCCCTTTCAGGGGCGACGAGAAAAAATTGCACGAATATAAAATGATAAACCCTTGTCTCCCCTGAAAGGGGAGATGTCAAAATTCCTTAAAGAATTTTGACAGAGGGGTCTGATCGGAGTTCTTTTTCTCACAATTATTCATTACAAAAAGCAAAAGGAACGGTTATCCACGCCGTTCCTTTTTTAGTGACAATAGTTAAATATCCTGATTAATAATTACTCAGAAGCTCCGCAGCTGCCTTGGGGTCAGCCTTGCTTTCATCCATGGGGAGGTCAAAAATGCCTTTGAAGCCCACATAGCCTTCTGCGTAAACAACTTTTCCGTTTTCGTCAAGAGTAAGCACATCGGGTCCGGGGAACATCGCTCCTTCAAAAATTGCAATTGAAACTGTACGGTCGGCAAAAACTTCAAGGT
This sequence comes from Acutalibacteraceae bacterium, assembly GCA_045538095.1. Taxonomy (GTDB): domain Bacteria; phylum Bacillota; class Clostridia; order Oscillospirales; family Acutalibacteraceae; genus UBA6857. The sequence goes on from JAZSQU010000036.1 coordinate 61,903, forward strand.
TCTCATAATCAAAAAGATAATAGAGAATACCCTCACGTTCCAATCCGCTTGCACCGAAGTTCAGTATTGCTAAAGTTTGAAATGGCATACAGCCCTCAATAACGGGAGCAAACCGAATCGGCATTCCGTCCATCAGACTAAGCGGTGAGCCGTCTGTGTTTCTGATTGCAACAACTGCGTAGGTTCTTTCTTCATCACACTGGAAGCCTTCGGTCATATTGAGCTTTGCACCTGTTGTACTTCCGAGGAATGTTACATCATAAGTACCGTTGCTTACACTCTGAGGCTTGACCTCACAGTCCTCAAACATTTCTGCAATTTCCTTTTCGCCTAAGTAATCCGCAACTTCCCTTGCGGAAAGAATATAAGAAACTGCAAAAGCTGCCGTTGACAAAAGTGCGATTACTGCAAGAACCACCGCTAAAACCTTCATAGGTTTTCTTTTTTGCAAAACTTTTTCATCCTTTCTTTTTGCCCTCTGCTTCATCAGGTTGGCTGTACGGACTTCGAAGCCTTCGCTCGGGGATATTTCGTTCATTTCTTTAACATAAAGCTCTCTGAATGTCATATTGAAACATCTCCTTCCAGCATTTTTTTAAGCTTCGCTCTGCCACGTTTAAGCCTTGTTCCCACAGTTGCAGACGGCAAGCCGAGAATAGACGCTATTTCCTTAATGGAATAGCCTTCGTAATAATAGAGGTGTATCACTGCTCTGTAATTCTCCTCCAGTTTCATTACACAGTAAAGTACCCCGTCGGATTCCTTTTCCGTGTATGAAGCTTCATTTTCTGTTTCAGACTTGTTTTTTCTGCTCTGCGCCTTGAGCATATTTTTTGAAAGGTTGATTGTAACTCTTAAAAGCCAGGCCTTTGCATGCTCATCGTTTTTGAAGTGAGGCTCTTTTTCCATCAGCTTCATAAAGGCCTCCTGAACGGCATCCTCAGCATCATCACGGTTTTTAAGCAGTGCATAAGCGGCTCTGAGCATTGAGTCACTGTGGGTTTTCACAAGTTGTTCTATGTATTCGTCGCTAGCAAATGAATACATCATAAAACCTCCTTTCACCTATAACACAACTGAGAGGGGGAAATTTTTTCATAAAAACAGATTTTTTTACAGTATATCACAAAAAAATTTTTTTCGCACCCTCTTGACAAACCTAAAAAGCCATGATATAATTCATTTAACATTTAAGTTAAATGTTAAATATCAAGGAGGTGTATATATGGCTCTGCAGGACACACTTAAAGCTCTCTCAGACCCAACACGACGTGAAATTCTGAACCTGCTTAAAAAAGGTACACTTTCAGCCGGCGAAATAAGTGACGCCTTTCCCGTTTCGGGTGCAGCAATTTCAAGGCACCTTTCCGTACTGAAGGATGCCGACCTTATACGTGACAAACGCGACGGAAAATTTATCTACTACGAGCTGAATGCCTCGGTGCTTGAGGAAATTATGCTGTGGATAAAAGACCTGAAAGACTGAACACTACTACAGAAAGGAGTATTCCTATGATTAAAAAATATCTTAAGACTCTTATTATTACATCAATTTTGGATTTATCCCCTATTATTATCGGAATAATTTTATGGGACAGACTACCTGATAGAATTGCTACTCATTTTGGTGCCGATAACACACCCAACGGCTGGAGCAGTAAAGCTGTTGCAGTTTTCGGTCTACCTCTTGTAATCTTCGCTCTTGAGTGGGTTTGTATGCTTGCCACCAAGCTTGACCCGAAGTACAGAAACATTGACGATTCTGTAATGATGAAAATAGTGCTGTGGTTGATGCCCTGTCTTTCCATTATGATGGCGTCAATTACCTACGCTTATGCGCTCGGCAAAGGAATCCAAGTGGGCTTCATCGTGATTTTGTTTATGGGTGCACTGTTCGTTGTAATGGGCAATTATTTACCTAAATGCAAGCAAAGCTACACTATGGGAATAAAGCTTCCCTGGACACTGAACAGCGAAGAAAACTGGAACAGAACTCATCGTTTAGGCGGCAAGGTTTGGGTAGCAGCAGGTATGATTATGATGCTTACCTCATTCTTTGAAAGTCCCTTTATTATGTTGGCTGTTGTACTGGTTGCAGTTATCACTCCCACTGTTTATTCCTATAAGCTCTACAAAAAAGGAATTTAAAAGAAAAAGTTAAAATATCTTCAAAAAAACATCTGTAAAGCTATTGACTTTTACAGATGTTTTTAGTATAATATCGAGGCTGTAAAGTTTTATATCTTTACAGCAGTCTCAAAAAAGAGATAAGGAGGGGTAAAAATGGCGAAAAATCTTGATGTAATCAATCTCTTTGATATCTACGGCGAAATGCTCACTAAAAAGCAGCAGGATTTCATCTGCTATTATTACAACGACGACCTCTCCCTTGCAGAAATTGCTGAGAACGAAGGTATCACCCGTCAGGGCGTACGTGACGCAATCAAGCGTGCTGAAGCTCAGCTTTTCTCCTTCGAGGAGCATCTCGGTCTTTACGAAAGAAACGAGGCTCTCAGAACAGGTCTCGAAGAAATAAGCGAGCTTACAAAGCTTATTGATGAGGTCAACCGCAAGACTATCCTTTCACGAGACATCAACGATGCAACATCGAGAATTTCCACCCTCACTCAGATGCTGAGTGAATAAAGAATAATTTTAAGGTGATTAATTATGGCATTTGAAGGACTTTCAGACAGACTGGAAGCCGCCTTTAAAAAGCTGAGAAGTAAGGGTTCACTTACCGAAAGCGACGTAAAGGAAGCCATGAGAGAGGTTCGTCTCGCTCTTTTGGAAGCAGACGTTAACTACAAGGTTGCCAAGGACTTTACTAAAACCGTAACTGAAAGAGCCGTTGGCGAAAAGGTTATGGAAAGTCTTACCCCCTCACAGATGGTTATTAAAATCGTTAATGAGGAGCTTACCAATCTCATGGGCGGTACCAAGTCCAGACTGAACACAGCTAACCACCCTCCCACGATTGTTATGATGTGCGGTCTTCAGGGTTCAGGTAAAACAACTCACAGTGCAAAATTAGCACTTATGCTTAAGAATCAGGGCCACAGACCTCTTCTTGTAGGTTGTGACGTTTACAGACCTGCTGCTATAAAGCAGCTTCAGGTTGTGGGTGAAAAAGCAGGCGTTCCCGTTTTCGAGCTGGGTCAGATTAACCCCGTTGATATTGCAAGACAGGCAGTTGCCTATGCAAAGGACCACGGTAACGACTATGTTTTCCTTGACACAGCCGGCCGACTTCACGTTGACGAAGAGCTGATGACTGAGCTTAAGAACATTAAAAGTGAGGTTCATCCCCACGAAATTATGCTTGTTGTTGACTCAATGACAGGTCAGGACGCAGTCAATGTTGCAACATCATTCAACGATGCACTGGGCATTGACGGTCTTCTTCTTACAAAGCTTGACGGTGACACCCGAGGCGGTGCTGCCCTTTCAGCAAGAGCTGTTACGGGTAAGCCCATTAAATTCGTCGGTACAGGCGAAAAATTAGGCGACCTTGACGTTTTCCATCCCGACAGAATGGCTTCAAGAATTCTCGGTATGGGCGATATGCTCTCTCTTATCGAAAAGGCTGAGATGGAGCTTGACGAAAAGAAGGCTCTCGAGCTTGAAAGAAAGCTCAGAAAAAATAAATTCGACCTCAACGACCTTCTCGACCAGCTTCAGCAGGTGAGAAAAATGGGTTCAATCAAGGACCTTCTCAAGATGATTCCCGGTGTGGGAAGAAAAATTGACGACGTTGATGTTGATGAAAAGCAGTTCGACCGTGTTCAGGCGATTATCCTTTCCATGACTCCTCAGGAAAGAGCAAAGCCCGACATTATCAATCCCTCAAGAAAAAGAAGAATTGCCGCAGGCTGCGGTATGCAGGTTGAGGACGTTAACCGCCTTCTCAGCCAGTACAGACAGATGCAGAAGATGTTCAAGCAGATGAACGGTAAGTCATCAAAGAAGATGCAGAAGCGTATGAGAAATATGCCCGGTATGATGAACGGATTTGGCAATGGCGGTTTCCCAATGTAAAAAACACGCAAAAATTAAGTGTGTTAATTAAATAAAAAAATATTATAAATCAATTTTTGGAGGTAACAAAAATGGCAGTAAAAATCAGACTTCGCCGTATGGGCGCAAAAAAGGCACCTTTCTATCGTGTAGTAATAACAGATTCAAAATATCCCCGTGACGGTCGTTTCATCGAGGAAATCGGTTACTATAACCCCATGAAGGAGCCCGCAGAAATCAAAATCGACGCAGAAAAGGCTCAGAAGTGGATTGCTAACGGTGCTCAGCCCACTGACACAGTTAAAGTTCTTCTTAAGAAGTGCGACATCGTTAAATAATTTTGACGGAGGAACGCACCTTGAAAGATTTACTTGTATCAATTGCCGCCGGTCTCGTTGACGAGCCGGACAAGGTAACTGTTGAAGTTGACGACATTAACGAAGAGGGTGTAGTAGTTTACCACCTTCATGTTGCTCAGGATGATATGGGTAGAGTTATTGGTAAGCAGGGCAGAATTGCAAAGGCTATCAGAACCGTAATGCGTGCAACTGCAAACAGAAGCGACACAAAAATCTCCGTTGAGATTGACTAAGCTAAACAAAATGACCGAGTCTCGTTTGAGACTCGGTTTTTGTTTTAATATTATGCTGTTTTTTGAATAACAATTTTATTCTTTTTCAAATCCAAACTCTCTTTCTAATTCGCTGAACACTTCTTCAGCAGGTCTGCCTTTGGCACTTTCATAATCGGCTAAGCCCTTATCAAGCATTCTTCGGATTCTCAACCTACCACTCAATCTTTCATACTCCGCATTGGAAATTACAACAAGGTCGCTTCTGCCGTTCTTGGTGATATATACGGGTTCGTTATATTTATTACAGAATTCTGAGATTTCATTATAGTGATTTCTTAAGTCTGAGCTTGGTCTTATGTTTGCCATAAAAAGCACCTCCACGTTTATTATATACAAATTATATCAGAATATTGATATTTTGTCAACGTGAATTTGACTATATGAGAAAAACAGTGCAGCCAACTCGACTGCACTGTTTAATTTGCTTATTTATTTCAGCATATTTATCATTTCCAGATGCTCTGCATAGAAAAGTCTTACATCGTTATTCTTCGTCATACCACCCTGAAGAGACATGTGGTCGCCGTCATAAACGGGCATAATATTCCACACGCCCTTGGTGATGTTGCCAGCGTCAAAATCCTTTGAAGCATTATACATAGGCGCTTTTGCAGAGTTGGTGTTTACAAGTCCGTCATTCTGCTGCCAGCTTTCATCAATATAGAAGCCGCCCTTTGTGTAGCCTGTGAATGAGCCAATTTCTTTTGATGAACCAACAAAAAGACCTTCCATTCTGCTTTCATCGGGCACCCATACGCCCTCTTCATTCTGAGTTGTCATACTGCAGGGAATTGAGAAGTAATAGGTTTTGTCGCTGATAGTGAGCTTCTTGTTAAGCTCAAGAGCGTTATCGATATACATATCATAAGCTGCTGTATCAAGCTCTGCCATTTTTTCTTCGCCGTTTTCGTCGAGCTCAACCTCGCCCGTGTTGTAGGATGAAGTGCCGTTGTGAGGTGCTGCAAGAGCAGTCATACTGTAAATCCAGTCTTCCTTACCACCGGTGAAAAACTCAGAGATATCATTTTTATCCGTTGCGGCAATTTCGTCAGCATCACCCTTTGCCATAAGGTGAGCGAAGGTTCTGATTGTTGCACCACCGAAGGAGTGACCGAGAAGATTGATTTTATCCTCTGCGCTCCACTTTTCAATAAGTGCCTTGCCTGTGTAATCTGTGCCGAAACGGTCGTGTCCGTACTTTTCACTGTGAGCCTTGCCGTAGTCAACAACTGTTCCGGTAAGCTGAGCATAAAGCTCGCAGGCTCTGTCCCATGCACTTGCCGTTCCTGCAACCGATGCACCGTGAGCGTCAAAGCCCTGTTTTCTGAGATACTTCATAAGGTCGCCGCCAAACATACCCCAATAAGGCATCAGCTTATAAACGAAATCGTATTCGCCCCAACCCATAAGGCCGTGAACAAAAACATAGGTGTAATTGGTGTTCCACTCTTCTTTTTGAAGGTCTGCTTTTGGTGCGTAAATGCCGAGGAATGATGCGAGCATCATAATTAATGACATAAGTCCTGAAATAATTGCTTTCATATTAAAGCCTCCTTTACAGATGTATAATAACATATAAATTTTAATTTTTCCATTAAAAAGTTTTAAGCCGCCCCCAAAAAATCAAAAACGGTTTTTGTCAATGTATCCAATCCCCACTCCGAGCTTTCCGCCTTTTTGCATATAAGCCTTGGCACCTTTCTGAAGGGAAGTGTTTTCGGGATAGTTTTTCTTAAAAAGCTTTCGTTTGCCGAAAATTCTTTCAATTGCCTGCTCGTCAATTTTTACACTGTAGGCGTGAGTAAACATTGCAGAGAATTTCAGAATATTGCTGTCCGCTTTCATAAAGCTTTTGTTGCCCTCATATAAAAGCCAGCTTTCGCAGAAGTAATATCTGTAATTGTAGTCAGGGAAATACCTTTTGAAAAATTCCTCAGCCATTATGAAAGACTTTCTGCACTCCTCTTCGCTAAGCTTCTCTCCTTGCGGAATATGTACATAAATAAGCTTTTCGCCGTAAGAAAAGGGCAGTTTGCTGTAATTTAGAGTTTTATTTTTACATTCATAAAGCTGAAACTGCAGTCTGCCCAGACGGAAAAGCTCAAACTTTACGTGATTTTTCATCCAGCCATAGTTTTTGAGACCTTTGTTACCGTTATTTTCGCACCAGATTTTTATATCTGACATTGTGTGGTAGTAAATTTCATCAGAAATGCCTTCTTGTATGTACTTTTCTTTTACTTTAACAGCACAGAAAAGAATTACAGCAAGTCGCTCAACATAATTCTTCTTTTTTAAAGCAGAAAAGCCCTTTTTAAGGCACTTTTCCGATATGAGCAGGATTTCTTCTTCATTAAGCTTTTCAAGGTCTTTTATAAGGTTTTCGTCAAGCTTAAGCCTTCTTGCAAGTTTAAGCATCTTCCGTCAGCTCCTTAAGAAGAGCTCTGCAGCCTCTTTCAATATCGTTATACGCCACATCGAATCTGCCCGAATACCACGGGTCGGCAACATCACCCTTTTGTTCTGTATAATCCATAAGCTTACTTACCTTTGAGTCTTTGTCAGAGCCGAAAATACGCATAATATTTCGCACATTCATACTGTCCATAGCGATAAAGTAATCATACTTTTCGTAGTCGCTTCTTTTAAGCTGAACAGCTCTTTTACCCTCACAGCTTATACCGTGCTTCTGAAGCTCCTTTTTAGCGGGAGGATAAACGGGATTTCCCACATCGCCCCATATTTCCTCGGTGCTTGTTGCGGAGGACGCCACCGTAAAGGTTTCGCTTATCCCCTTTTCACTGAGCATCTTTTTGAAAATAAATTCGGCCATAGGTGAACGACATATATTGCCGTGACAGACAAACATTATTCTTTTCATTTCACTAACCACCTTAAATTTTGATATTGCCCTCTGCAATATTCTCCAGATTATCCACAATAAATTTCTGCGCTTCAAGGGTGTATATATTCTTCTTATAAGGTACACCCTCCCGGCTGACACTGTCAACAGTTAAAATGCCTTCATTTTCACCTTTTGGCGTGGCAATTTTCCTTTTCTTGTTCTGCACTGTTTCTTCTTTTAGATATTCGTTTTCAACAAGCCATTCGGTAATTTTTGTCACTGCAAGAGGTTTAACATTTTCAGGCAGAACATTTCTGATTGCCTTTGAAAATTCCATAATGCCTATTGGCGTTTCGCTGAGCATAATTGCGTTTTTCTGCTCTTCGGTTATAGAAAAAGGCTGACGGGTATCTGCTTTATGCTTTTTGCCGACTTCACCGTCGTTATCAATCACCCTTTGCAGCACACCCGAAACATAGAAAAGGCATCGGCTTATACGCACATTGTTTATAACGCTGTCGTCGTGTATCATTTCCTCTGTAAGAGGGTCAATACCGTTGGCAAGCTTATCTATGTAATCCTTCGCCCTCTGCATTATTTCAAGCTCTGTCATTTTTTTACTCCTCAAATTCCGAAAAGGCACTGAGCCATTTTTCTTTTATAAGTTCGTGACCTTTCTTTGTGGGATGCACTCCGTCACCTGAAAGTGTGGCAGCAGGAACGCTTTTAACTGCTTCGTCAAAAGCCGACTGCAAATCAATATATGCACAGCCGTGCTTCTCTGCGAGCTGTTTTGCAATTACAGCCATCTCTGCCACATCTTTTCTGAATTCATCATATCTGTTTGGCTGTTCAGGTCTGTTCTTTGTTGCAGTGCCCTCAATTACAAAAGGGCCCATTATTATGATTTTAAGGGATGGAAGCTCTTCCTTCAGCTCTTCTAAAAGTATATTATAAACCTTTTCAAATCTTACAGTACCCGTCCCGGTTCCGTCTGAATCGAAGTTACGCCACACATCATTTACACCCACAAGAAGGCTCATATAATCGGGCTTCACCTTGATGATGTCTTTCACAATGCGTGAATATATGTCGGGAATTCTGTCACCGCCTACACCTCTGTTATAAAAACGGTATGCACCCGGATTTTTGCCTTCAAGCTCGGCACTCACCATAGAGGGATAACCGTCACCAAGGGCAGTAATTTTTTTAAAAAGCTTTCCGTCTCTGAAAAAAGCTATGGAGCTTTGCTTGCTGTCGGTTGCATTACGGTATCTCCCGCAATCGGTTATTGAGTCGCCCTGAAAAAGAATAGTTTTCATAATGTTTCTCTCCTGTATTTTTAATAATTTAATTATATAACCTACTTGTTTTTGTGTCAAGCATTATGGGTGCGAATGTATGCCACCGAAGCACTGATAAAAATTAATTTAAGCCTGACACATTCAGCGTCAGGCTTTTTACTTAACATAATCAATTTTCTTTCACGTTGTCAACGGTAACTCTGACTTCATCATTATCAACAGTAGCAAAACCTTCACTACACACTGCTGAGAAAATCTCCTGACCGTTAAGACTTACGGAAACTTTGCCCTCTTTGAGAGAAAAGACAGCTTTTGCGTGACCTTTTCTTATTCCGTAGGAGCCTGAAAATTTACCGTTTGTACTGTCGGCAATATTAAGCTTTACACTGTCGCACTCAACAGGAGGAAACTTGCGGTGAGGAGTAAAAAGTATAAACTTCATTTTTCTCACCCGTGTTCCTTTTTATACTTTGCAAATACATCGTCAATAGTTCCCGACATAAGGAAATACTGCTCGGGAATACTGTTGCATTCACCTGAAAGAATTGTTTCAACACTGTCTACAGTCTTTTCCAAAGGAACAAAAATGCCCTGCTGTCCCGTAAAGCTTTCAGCTACATGGAAGGGTTGACTCATAAAGCGCTGCACCCTTCTTGCTTTTTTTACTAGCTCCTTATCCTCTGCAGAAAGCTCATCCATACCGAGAATTGCAATAATATCCTGAAGCTCGGCATATTTCTGTAAAACTCTCTGTGTTTCCTTTGCAGTTTTATAATGTCTTTCACCTACAAAATCGGGAGTGAGGACTCTCGATGAGGATTCAAGGGGGTCAACTGCAGGATAAATACCAAGCTCAACTATCTTTCTTGAAAGAACTGTAGTTGCATCAAGATGAGAGAAAGTGGTAGCCGGAGCCGGGTCCGTAAGGTCATCGGCAGGCACATAGACAGCCTGAACGGAAGTGATTGAGCCGTTACCCGTGGAAACTATTCTTTCCTGCAATTTACCCATTTCTGAAGCAAGGGTAGGCTGATAGCCTACAGCTGAAGGCATTCTGCCGAGAAGTGCAGAAACCTCACTGCCTGCCTGAGTAAAACGGAAGATGTTATCAATAAATAAAAGCACATCCTTATGGGACTTTTCACGGAAGTATTCAGCCATTGTAAGACCGACAAGAGGTACACGGAGTCTTGCACCTGCAGTTTCGTTCATCTGACCGAAAACAAGAGCAGTTTTATTGATAACCCCTGACTGATTCATTTCATTCCAAAGGTCATTGCCCTCTCTTGAACGCTCACCGACACCTGCAAAAACAGAGTAGCCGTCGTGCTCAAAGGCAACATTACGGATAAGTTCCATAATAAGAACCGTTTTGCCTACACCTGCACCGCCGAAAAGGCCGATTTTACCGCCTTTGATGTAAGGTGTCATAAGGTCAATAACTTTTATACCCGTTTCCAGAATGTCCGTTGAAGACACAATTTCAGCAAAGGGAGGAGCAGCGTGATGGATAGGCCATTTCTGTGCAGTTTCAATTTTTTCACCGCGGTCAATAGGTGTACCCGTTACATTGACCATTCTGCCGAGAGTTTCTTCACCTACAGAGATTTTTATAGGCTCGCCCGTGTCTGTGGCCTTCATACCTCGTGACATACCGTCAGTAGGATTCATTGAGATACATCTGACCTCACCGTCGCCTAAATGCTGCGACACCTCAAGGGTATATACTTCTTCGTTTACCTCAACGTTTACAGCGTTGAAAATATCGGGAATTTCATTTAAGGAAAAGAGAATATCCACAACGGGACCCGTTATTCTCTGAACCATTCCCACAGAGCCTTTTGCCATTTCATATATCCCCTTTCATTGAAAATTCAGATGAAATTTCTATAACGTCAGCAGTAACTTGACTCTGACGCTTTCTGTTCATTTCTGTTTCTAATTTTGCACTGTATTCTAAGGCAGTGTCATAAGCCGAGCGCATAGCCGTAAGCGTAGCTGCCTGAGCTCCGAGAGCCGTTTCAAGCACTCTTTTATAAAGAACCGACAGGAAGATTTTCTCCGCCATGTTTTTTATCACGGTTTCTCTGTCAGGCACAAAAATCGGTGCCTCACCCTTTGCTTCTGATTCTTCATAAGTGAAAAGGTCTTTGCAAACCGGGCTTTGTTTTATCATGTTTACATACTGAGGATAAACCATTTTAACCGAAGAAATCTTTCCTTCTGCCATTAAAGTGCTAATGTATTCAAAAAGCTCTTTAACCTGTTCATAGGAAGGAATATCGTCAAACACGAAGCTCTTTTCTACTGCAACAGACTTTCTTTCAAAATATTCAGTGGCTTTTTTACCGCAGGAAATTACAACACCTTGTTCATACATATCGATGAAAAAGGACAGAAGCTCCGTATTAAAAGCTCCGCACATTCCCTTGTTTGATGTTATTACCACATAGCAACAGGGTGCATCGGAATTTGTGTAAGTAAAAACCGAATTGAATTCACTGCGATAACTTTCGTAAAGACGAAGGTACTCATTGGCATACTTTTCGTATTCGGCATATATTCCGCTGAGCTTTGAGAACTTTACCGTTGATGCAGTTTTCATTGCACGTGTAAGCTTCGTAGTTGAACGGATAGTCTGCAATTTCTTTTTTAAGCTCTGAACCGTTGCCATAATTATAACCTCGCGGCAAATTCACTGAGTGCTTCTTTAAGTGAATTTTTAAGTTCATCGTCAAATTTCTTTGCAGTTTTAATCTTTAAAGCAAGTTCTGCTTTTTCTTCACAGAAGAATTTATACAAATCTTTTTCAAATTTTTCCATATCGTCGGGTAATATTCCGTCGGCATAGCCTTCGCTTACGGCAAAGATAAGAATTGTCTGCATATTGTCCTCAATAGGTGCGTATCTCGGCTGACGGAGTGCTTCTGTAAGAAGTCTGCCTGAAGCAAGAGTCTTCTTTGTTTCGTCGTCTATATCAGAGCCGAACTGCATAAATTCTGCAAGCTCTCTGTACTGAGCAAGACGGGTGCGAAGTGAGGAAGAAACCTTTTTCATTGACGGTGTCTGCGCTGCACCACCTACTCGGGAAACAGAAAGTCCCACATTTACAGCCGGTCGCTGACCCTCGTTGAAAAGCTCAGCATCAAGGAAAATCTGACCGTCTGTGATTGAAATAACATTAGTAGGAATGTAAGCAGAAATATCGCCTGCAAGAGTTTCGATAATAGGCAGAGCCGTAATTGATCCACCGCCCAACGCATCTGAAAGATGGGCTGCTCTTTCAAGAAGTCTTGAATGAAGGTAGAATATATCGCCGGGATAAGCCTCACGTCCTGAAGGTCTGTGAAGCAGAAGTGAAAGCTCACGGTAAGCCACAGCATGCTTTGAAAGGTCATCGTAAACGATAAGCACATCCTTGCCCTCATACATAAAGTATTCAGCCATAGCCGAGCCTGAAAAGGGTGCAACATACTGAAGCGCTGCAGAAGCAGAAGCAGGTACAGCAATAATGGTTGTATATTCCATAGCGCCGTGAGAAGCAAGTTTTTCTTTGATTTCTGCAACAAGGGTATCCTTCTGTCCGATTGCAACATAGATACAAACAGTGTTCTTGCCCTTCTGATTTATGATAGTGTCGATAGCAATAGCTGTTTTGCCGGTTTGTCTGTCACCGATAATAAGCTCTCGCTGTCCCTTACCGATAGGAACAAGAGCATCAATTGCCTTTATACCCGTATGAAGAGGTGAATCAACGGGAGCACGGTCAAGAATACCCGGTGACTTATATTCAATAGGACGTGTTTCCTTATAGGGAAGATATCCCATAGCATCTATGGGATTACCGAGAGCATCAACAACTCTGCCTAAAAGGCATTCACCTACGGGAACAGAAGCAATTCTGCCCACACGTCTTACACGGGTGCCGCTTTCGATATGCTCAAATTCACCAAAAATAACACAACCGATACGGCTTTGCTGAATATCAAGAACCATACCTCTTTCACCGCATTCAAATTCCACTACCTCGCCGTACATAATGTCAGCAAGACCGTCCATCCAGCAGATACCGTCGGAAACAGACATAACTCTGCCCAACTGGTACTGATGAATATGAGGAACAAAGCTTTCAGCTTTTTCTGTGAATTCCTGAATAAGGTGACCTACTGTGTCATCGTGCATTATAGGTTCACGGCTGAGATTTTTTCCGAACTGATAAAGCTCCTCGGCTATAGTACCGTCGTAAACGGTATCACCTATTCTGAGTCGGAGCCCACCGATAAGAGCAGGGTCCTCAAGCACCCACAAAGAGGTTTTTCCACCCACCGCAGAAAGCATCTGAGTGGTAACTCTGTCCACATCGTCAACTATGTCCTTCGGTAAAGGATAAGCCGCAGTGAGGGTTACATAAAGAACATCATGGTGTCTGAGATAAGCCATATCGCCCGGTGTGAGAGTAATTCTTTTAAGAATTTCATCAATAACCTGTCTGTCGTTTTCTTTAATGGCATTGAGATACTTTTCGTATGAGAAAAGGTTAATCACATTCTCTTTCATAACGGCAAAAAGTTCTTTGCGCGCATCTTCAATCATAGCGCGGTGAACTTCGCTTTTCTCTCTTTCCACGAAAGCTTCAATAGATGCAATTTTTTCTGCAACAAGACTTTCCGCCTTTGCTATATCTTCACTGCAGTCAACAGCGAATTCTTCGGTAGAAAACTCTTCTGAAACGGGCATAGGCATTTTTTCAATTTCTTCTGCCCTGTCAAGGTCTTTCATTATTTTCTCATATCTGCCGCCGAAAATTCTTTTAACGGTCTTTCTGCCGAATATAACAAGAATTGCGACAAGAATAAGAAAGTTAATAATAACATACTGTATTTCCATAATATCATATCCTGTTAGAGATAATGTTTTTGGCAAAGATAGCTGCCGCTGTTTCCATTTTCGGAGCAACGGAATAGACTATTTTGTCATATTCTCCCACTATGTCGTTTCTGTATTCTTCAATATCGGAAAGGCATTTTTTATGGGCATTTTCAATGTCTTTTTTTCCTTGGAACTGTATCTGCTGCACCTTTTCTTTAGCCTGTGCAACACTTTCAGCTTCAGCACGTGCCTTTTCTGAAGCAAGACGTCTTTCGTTCTCTGCTGTTATGCTTTCGATATCACGAAGCTTTTTTTCTGCACCGTCTATTTTTTCCTTACGTTTGTCAAGAATTTGAAGTACAGGAGTAAAAAGAATATTTTTAAGCATAACAGACAGAAGGAGAAAGCATATTACAGTCCACACTATAACTGATGGCTGTATGTTCATAGTCTACTCCTCAGATTTTTGAAATGAGCATAAATGCAATAAGAAGGCCGTAAATTGTAAGGGCTTCCATAAGTGCAAGGGAAATAATAAGAGTGGAACGGATATCCTTTGCTGCATCAGGCTGACGTGCTATACTTTCCATAGCTGCCTTTGCTGTGATACCCTGTCCGATTGAGGGACCGAGGGTGCTGATTGCGATTGCCATTGCTGCTGCGATTGCGATAATTGCTGAACTTGTCATTTTAAATCTACTCCTTTAAGTTAAAAAATTAATCTTCAGTTACTTCTTCTAAATATATTGATACAAGCATAGTGAAAACCATAGCCTGCAGAGCACAGAATAAAAGTGAAAGCACCATCATAACAACGGGTGCACCTATGGGAAAAATATGGTAAAGCTCTTCCGTTACCATTTCTTCACCGAAAATGTTGCCGTAAAGTCTCAGGGCAAGTGATGCCGGTTTGATGAATTCATCGAGAATAAGAAGGGGCAACATAAAGAACATAGGCATTACAAAGCGTTTGAAGTAATGCTTAACGTTGTGTCTCAGACCCGAAATCTGCAGGAAAAGGAAGGTAAGTATACCAAGACCTGCCGTAACGGAAAGTGATGCCGTGGGTGCTTTTACATAATCTGTAAGTCCCACACCGGGAATCATACCTGAATAGTTTGAGAAAATAATAAAAATAAAAAGGGAAGCAAGGAAGGTGAAATATTTTCTTGCTTTCTTTTTTCCGAGAATATCCGTAAAGAAATTATCGAGATATTCAACACCCGTTTCAACAACATTCTGGAATTTACCCGGTCTCTCTTTGAGATTAAACCTTACAATAAGCGAAATCACCGTAAGTACTCCGAGTATTATCCACATTGTAACGACTTCACCCGTTACATCAAATATTCCGAAGAGTTTAATAATTACCTCGGATTTTTCACCCATCAGTCTCAACCTCCTTCTTTTGTTTATTGTTTGCCGTTAACTCGTTAACACGCAAAAGTTTTTTTGTAAAATAAATCATAGGTACGGTCATACCGAGAACTGCACCCACCAAAAGATAAACAGGGTCTGCAAGCTCAGTTTTTGTGCCGATAAAATAAACCGCCGCAAGAAAGCCTACCTGTAAAATCTGTCTTACCACTGTAATAAGAGAATATTTCTGCGGAGCCTTTACAAGCACACTTTTTGAAAAAAGATAGTTCACGAAAGCAACAAGCAAGCCTGCTCCCGCTGCCACCACAGCACCTGTAATATTATGGTTCAAACAATCACCAGCTTCAATTAGTTTTAAAGTTATTATAGCACTTTGATTTGTTTTTTCAATAGGTATTATTTATTTTTACTTTATATTTTAAGCGTTTTTTGTGATGCTTTTAATAAAAAAGAAAAGTCACACCGGCGTGAGACTTTTTTTATATGTTTTATTATCATTTAGCAGCAGAACCGTGATTTGAAGTTTGCCGATTACTGCCGTGTTATTGTCAGGCAATAAAATGACGGTCTGTCAGGATACATTTTATCGGGAGTATTCCAAATTTCCGCACTGTTAAACTCTTTGATATGCTCTGTTGTCAATTCACTAACGGGGATTGTTTTTCTGTGAATAAAAGGTCTGTCTTCAAATTCATAGCAGTCTGTTAACCACACAAGCCAGAATTCAATACTATCCGATTTCTGCAAGGCAGTTTCTATGTATTCAATAATTTGTTTTGCTCTGCCATCAGTATAGTCCCATTCAAGATAAACACCATAATTCTTATTTGTGTAGTCTCTGACATTCACAAATGAAATCAGAAAATAGTTATCATCAGCACCGCCATCATCTATTGTGCCTTTTTCAATGTCTATTTTGACAAGATAATCCTGCGACGGTGAAAATTCTGTCAAAGGCATATCAGAAGCGATAAATCTGCAAATACTCATTGAATCAGCCTCCTTATAGGATTGATTATATCACACATAATCTGAATTTACAATCAGGTGTAGGTTTCCCGCTCATAATTATTCAATAATCAGCGAAGCGACTTCACTGTTGCTATGATGTAAGGGCGTTTTCTGCTTTGACAAATTTTATATATAGGTATATAATTGCTTATAATTAAAGATTAATTGAATGCAAAGAGAAATCAGGCATAATTTTTTATTGCAAAATTCTCTGTGATGAGGTGACCTATGGCGAAGATAATATCTACCAAAACTCATACAAGCGGAATTGCTTTAGGCGGTATCGGAAGCGGAAGCGTTGAGCTTCTGCCTGACGGCGAGTTTCATTATTGGCTCGTTGCGAATCAGCCGAGATTAACCGAAGTATGCTTTGAAAAAAAGGTTGATGACGGAGAAAGCAGTGCAGGCGCTCTGTCTTTCTGGGTGCGCGAGAGTAAGGATGGCGGTAAACCTGTTATCCGCAAGCTTGGTATGAAAACCGATGCCGATGACTTTACATACCGTATGTTCTCCTGGAATAAACCCGTTGAAAAAATTGAGTATGACGGCAGATTTCCTGTGTGTGACCTGAATTACGTGGATAGTGCCTTGTCCTGTAAGCTTAGTCTTAAGGCAGTTTCTCCTTTTGTGCCTCATAACAGCGATGCTTCATCCCCACCGGGATTTTATATGGATTTTACTGTAGAAAACCCAACAGACAGTGAACTTTGTATAAGCCTTCTGGGCAGTCTTGAGCCCAATTTTGCCAATAAAAAAGAAGGTAACAAAAACTCTCTTCATACTGTGGGTGACGGAGTCGGAATTCATATAGAACCCTCTAAAATTACCGATTCACCGTCATGCGGTAATCTCTGCCTTTCGTTAAACGGTGACGGAGAGAAGTCTTACATCACAGCTGACTACTACCGTTTTATGAAGGAATATATCAGCGAATCAAGATTCGGCGTAACGCAAGAATCCTTCTTGTTTGGTTTCAGAGAAAAGGGAACTTTACCGAACAGCGAAGTTGGCACCAAGCCCAAAACTATACCTTTAAATCTTGGTTTATTGAGTGACGCAAAGCTGGATTCTCTGTGCAAGGAATATTCGAAATATCCTTTTGCGGAATCTTTGCTTAATCGCATAAAATACTGCAAACCTGATTTTCTCTCTTCAAGAAAAGATAAAATAGCTTTTCTCGCTTGCTGCCTAAGACAGATTTACAAAATAGGCAAGAATTTCGGTGCCTGTGCTCTTTGCTCAAAGGTGTCTCTGAAGCCCGGTGAAAAGAAAAATATCCGTTTTATTCTTACCTGGTTTTTCCCGAATCATATGAGCAAAAAAGGAAAGAAGCTCGGTCATTACTATGAAAATCTGTATAAGAGCTCTCTTGATGCAAACAGATTTCTTTCGGACAACTGCGACTATGTTTTCAAATCTGCTGTCCAATTCGCCGACCTTCTTTATCGGGCAGACCTACCGTCAATCTATCCCGAATCATGGTCTTCGAATCTTTCGCCTTTGGTGAAAAGCTCTGTTTATCTTAAAAACGGAAAATTCGGCTTGTGGGAAGGTCTCGGCTTCTGCGGGCTTCACACCACGGATATTACTTATCATGCATCTTATTCGCTTATCAGCCTGTTTCCTGACCTGCAGAAAAAGCAAATGAAAATGGGAGCGGAATATCAGAGAAAAGACGGCAGAGTACATCATCTGTTTGCCCCTGATTTACTTGGCACAGATAACAGTTTTGAGCGTGTAGATATGAATATGCAGTTTGTATTGATGGTGCTTCGTGACTATCTTTTTACAGGTGACAGAGAATATCTTACATCACTTTGGGACAATGTAAAAAGAGCAATGGATTCCATAGAGAAAATAGATACCGACGGTGACGGCTTGCCCGATTACGACACAAAGCGAAACACCTATGATGCATGGAATTTCTCCGGTGCCTCTGCTTATATTTCTCTTCTTTGGCTTGCCGCACTTAAGGCAGCAACAGTTATAGCGGAAAATATGAAAGATTATGACCGACTTAAAAAATGGGATTATATTTTACAAAAGGGTAAAAAATCTCTTGAAGAAAAGCTTTGGAACGGTGAGTACTATAACCTTTGGATAAACGGCAATGAAACCGATGAATCACTTATGACAAATCAGCTTGACGGTGAGTGGTTCCTGAGAATGACGGGACTTTCAGGAAATCTTTCTGATGAGAGAATCCGTCAGGTTGTTGAATATATATTCCGTGAAAACTTTGATAAAGAACAGGGCCTGGTTAATGCCACTGTACCGAAAAACAAAAAAACAACCATTCATACTTATAAAAACTGTCAGGCAGGTGCTGTCTGGACGGGTATAGGCTATGCCTTTTCAGCTCTTGCACTTTCTGTGGGACTTGATGAAATATCGGATACTATAGTTGATTCGATACATAGCAATCAGTTCAGATTAGGACATTTCTGGGACCATTGGGAGTGCGGTCATCATTACACACGGCCTATGTCAAGCTGGAGTACACTTATTGCGGCATCGGGTATGAAGGTTGATTATGAAAATAAAAAAATCAGTTTTTCTCCCATAAGGGTAAATATTACATTTCCCCTTATTCTTCCAAACATTCTGGCAAGAGTAAAATTAAGCGGCGGTGAATGCGACATTGAGTGTATCAGCGGCGACCTGAACGGATGGAAAGTGAGCATTGGGAAATAAGATTTAATCACCTTCAGAATTTTAACAAATTTTATAGATTGCTCAATAAAAAACAATTGGCAACTTCATATAAAAATAGGCAAAGCCGTCACATCAAGTGGCGGCTTATTGTATTTACTTCCCATTTTGGATCCATAATTCAACAAAATGAAAGTTATAGATATTTTCTTTTTTATTCTCTAAAGTTTTTATTTGTTTTTCAATTTCTCTATATTGTCTAAATAAATGGATACCTCTCCACATTTGGGGCAGATAGCCACTTTAGGTTGCTCCATTCTCCCACCCCACCATTTGTTTTCATCATCGGTCAACACTAAACCATAGGCTGCGCCTTTAACTTTAATACCACAATTTTCAACCATTGCTATGTTACATCTAACACACTTACGCATAATAACCTCCTCAAATTCTTATTTGTCAAGATAATTATATCACACATAATGTGAAATTACAATCGGGTTCAGGTGGAATCCGTTTGCCCGTAGGGCAACTTCATTGTGCTGTAGGCACACTTCATTGCGATAGCACTTCATTTGCCATAAGGCAACTTCGTTTTATGTCCGCAAAATGAAGTACGGCTTAAGGCCGTAATGAAGTCAGCATCTGGGTGCCGCTGAATGAAGTTATGTCCTGCGGACATAAACACAAAAAAATCCGACAAGTCGAAACTTGTCGGATTTTTTGGCTATCAACTGCAACTATAATACAATGAATACCCCTTTTACATAAGGGGTATTCAAACCAAACTTTTCTAAAACTTATTATTTTATTGCTGACAATCAATCAACCAAAAAGATTTCCAAAATCAAGTTCGCCTTTAAAAAGTTTTGTAAAGAAATTGAGAATCATTGTAAAGAATCGCATCAAAGAAGCAAGTATTGTTTGAGTTGTCGGTTTTTCTTCAGGAAGTGAAACCCATTCGTAATCTGCAGAATTCTCTGCCGTCATAGGCTCAAGTCTTCCCTCGGTTTCAAAAAATACGCTGAACTGAGGATATGCACCTTCAGAGCGGATAGAATAATTTGTTCCCTGAAGGAAGGACAGCGTTATGTCATCGCTCACATTGATAAAGCTGTGGTGAGCATTCTTAATAACCCACGTTCTGTCAGGATAAAGAGCCGTTGATAAATCCACCTGACGGTCAGGAGAAATATAATCGCCCTTACCATCTTTTACTCTCTGTGAAATATAATCTTCGGAAAGAGTGGAGCCGATTTTCGCGCAGGTAGCACCCTTGGTTGCTTCATCAAGGCTTACAAGGAAGTCGGAAAGTTCATCTGCATCCTTAGTTAAAGGCGGATTCATATATCCGTACCTTGCGACAAAACCAATATGAATGTTATACTCATTTTCACATTTTTCAAAAAGCTCGTCAAGCTTTGAAGTGCAGTGTTTTCTGTAATACACAATCTTATCGACAATGCCTGCATACTGTGTTCTCAACTCTGAACCCTCTTCGCCGTAAATAAGATTAAGAGCTGCATCAAAATCTTCCTCGCTTACGCAAGTCCAGTAATTGACAACAGTTGCAATACCTGTTGCGTGGCAAACAGCAGGCATAAGTGCCTGATAAAGCTTACTGTACAAATCCTCAACAGCATCAAGGCCTGTATCTGTTACTGTTATCTGATTAAAAAGATCTATTGTTTTAAAAACAATATCATCGATCAGATCGCTGAGGCCAAATCCTCCGGGCATACCGATCTCAGAACAATACTTCATCTGAGCAAGATATCTTTCAACCTGTTTTGCATCAAATTCAATCTGACCACTGAAGGTCTTGCTGATGATTGTTGCGCCGTTGGAAAGAACCTCATTTAACATAACATTTTTTATAAGACCCTCATGACCGTATTTTTCGAGATATGCCATAA
>JAZSQU010000041.1:0-3672 GCA_045538095.1 Acutalibacteraceae bacterium
TTATGACCTTTTCAGCACATTTAACAGAGATAAGGAGTGGGAGCTTAAGAAGATGAGAGCTGCGCGAAGAGTATTTGATGAGTGGGGTATAAAAGAACGTGGAAAAAGCCTTGACAATAGATGAGATAATAAAAATTCCCGTTTTTCGTACCATGTAAATGATGGTATAATATGATACAATAGCCTTGAAGTTGAAAGAACAACCGCAAGGCTTTTCTTTTTTACCTCATTACTCGTACAGCGGTAAATGATCAAGACTGCTGTTCACACCAAGACATATCTCGGGAATATGTCCTCAGTATCCAAAGGAGGATGATAAAATGGAGAAAAAAATTTATACTCCACGCCAGGCGTGGGAACTGCTGGGAATCGGGAGAACACGTTTTTACCAGCTGATGAAGGAAAAGAGAATTAAGTACTTTAAAAACGGTCGACGCTATCTCATACCAGAGAGTGCGATAGCTAACTTCGTCATCGAACAAATGGCTAAAGGTCGTGAGCAAAGTGACTAAAAAGAAACGAATGAAGCGTCGCCGCAACGGCGATGGGTCCGTTGTACAGCGCAAGGATGGAAGATTTCAAGCCTCAAGGATGTTTCATGGAGAACGACACTACTTTTATTCGTGGGATGAGGTAGAGTGTTACCGATGGTTGGATGAGTCGAAGGTTAAGGAAATGCAGGGTATGCCTATAACAGATGGCAATGTAACACTTGAAGAATTTACTCGTTGCTACATTGAACGTTATTGCAAGCCCTATGTTAAGCCTGCAACCTTGAAAAATTATTATGGTTACAATGTGAACTATATTGTTGATAGCAATATCGGAAAGATGAAAATCGGTCGTATATACGCTGACCACATACAGGATTTCGTCAACAAACTTGTTGAAGATGGGTTGAGTGGTAAAACAATTGCAAATATTATGGCGTTTTTAGAGGCTGTTCTTTCACAGGCAGTAAGAAACCGTCTGATTTTCTATAATCCTTGCGAGGGGATACGACTTCCTAAAAAGAAGACTAAAGAACGCCCACTTATCAGTGAAGAGGAGTACGATAGACTATTGAAATCAGCTGATACACAGACTATGCGCACAGCAATAGCTGTGTTGGGCGAAGGACTTCGTATAGGCGAGCTTCTTGGACTTCAGTGGAAGGACTTTATTGAGACTGAGGGGATTCCAGTACTTAGAGTCTCAAAAGCTTTGAAGAGAGAGTATATCTTTGACAAGAAACAGGAGAAAGCCAAAGGTGCAAAGACGGATATTCGCCTTTCTGATACAAAGACAGAAAGCTCGGAACGTTTTGTACCACTTCTTCCGAGTATTATTTCTGAGCTTAAGAAGCTAAAGGCTGAGCAGAGTACAATTGCAGGTCAATTCGGTATTGATTTTACTGATGAACTTTTCATCATAGGTTCAGTAGGCAGTAATGGTTTCAAATATATTACTCCTGATAAGTTTCGTGCTGATTTTGCAAAGTGCGTTAAAAAAGCAGGACTTCCTAAAGAAGTAACGCCACATGCACTTTGCAGATACACAAGTTCTACTCTTATACGTAAAGGGGCAAGTCCTGCAGCGGTTGCGAAGCTTCTTGGCCACGCCCACCCCAGTACAACCCTAACCTATTATAGCAGGGAGCATTTAAAGGGGACTCTTGATGCTGTAAAGCTTTTGGAAAAATGACGTAATGTATCGGAGGCATTTGCCTCCGATATACCACAAAAATTATTTTAAGGAGAATCGATATGAGGTATATACCTAATAAAGCAGACGATGATAAGGATAGTGTTTCAAATCTGGGTAAAGAGTATGACCTGAATCCTGGAATTGTCAAGAAATGTGCAGTCAGAAAACACCCAAAATCTAAGATAGGCATGTATCAGGCAACGTGATGAGAAAGATGCTTTGAATTTCTTAATGCCACAGGTGGGAGACCACCTTCATTGAAGCTGTTGATCCTTTGTGTGTTGTAGTAACCAAAGATATATCTGAAGATGATAGTCTTGACCTCTTCGCGTTTCATCTTGTATGTCGGAATCTGATACAGCTTTTCCTTTTTCAGTGTAGCAAAGAAACTCTCCATACGAGCGTTGTCATAGCAGTGAGCAGTACCACTGAGACTTTGAATAAGACCAGCTGTTACCAGTTCACTGCGGAAAGCATAGCTTGTATACTGACAGCCTCTGTCGCTGTGAAGGATTACTCCTTCGAGCCTCCCATACTTCTCACGGAGTTGCTTAATGGTATCTATACAAAGCTCTTTCTTCATATTATCGCGCATTTCAAGAGCAACAATTTCGCCATTGAAACAGTCGAGAATTGGAGATACATAGAACTTGCCGTCAGCACACTGAACTTCAGTAATATCAGTCAGGAGCTTTTTAAGCGGTGCATCCGCAGTGAAATTTCGTTTTATCAGGTTTTCTTTATCCTGAGTAGCTGTGTCAGCCTTTGTAATTCCGTTAGGTCTGCGGTGTCTGTGAATAAGTCCAGCTTCACTCATAGTGCGATAAACTGTTCTGAGGCTGACAT
The DNA here is from genome assembly GCA_045538095.1 of Acutalibacteraceae bacterium. Lineage (GTDB taxonomy): Bacteria > Bacillota > Clostridia > Oscillospirales > Acutalibacteraceae > UBA6857. The sequence continues at coordinate 2,533 of JAZSQU010000041.1, forward strand.
GAGTGCCACGCTGTGCAAGAGCTATCTGCATCCTTCTGACACCGTAATTCTTGTTGTCGGGATGCTCTGATAATATACCTTGTATTTTGACCAGAAGAAGTTGTCTTGCACCGGGCTTACCCTGATTTCTAAGCCAGCGATAGTAACCAGATTCACTGATTTTCAGGACTTGGCATATTGCTTTCGCTCCGTACTTGTGGCGAAATTCATTGACGAACAGATGACGTTCGCTTGTTTTTACTTCTTCCGGTCTTTTGCGAAAAAACCGAGTGCATCCTTTAAAATCTCATTTGCTTTACGCAGTTCAGCAATCTCACGTTCGAGTTCCACAATTTGCTTATTTGCTTCGTCAGCAGACGTATGATAATTCTTTACCTTGGCAGCAGCGTTACGTTTTGAACGCCAGTCTGACAGCGTGTAATACTGGATTCCTAATTGCTGAGCAGCCTTTTTCAGTCCAATCTCATCTGAGAGCTTTAACGCCTCTTCTTTGAATTCTTTACTGTACTTCATTTTTTCTTTCCCTTTCTGGTTTTCTTATTTATATTCTACCAGATTTTTGGGTGTTTGTCGACTGCTTTTTTAGTATAACATATCACACCTTGTTTTTTATTGGTTTTGTTGACTTAAAAAATATACTAAAAATATATGCAGAAGCTGTTATTTGTACAAATGGAATGTTCGTTGAAGAAACTACAGGTATTTTAGGAAATTATTCGATCAAAGAGCGTTATAAAATAAATATTATCGATTTTGATATTTTGACAAAATTTTTATCAGTAAAGGAACTTAGCAATTTACTTCAAGAATACAGGGTAGAGATATTATCTGCAGACGAAAAAGTTGTTAATTTTATAGTAGATTCGTTCTCAAATATTGCATTGTCAATATTAGAAAACGGTTTGTATTACCACCGTCTTAACGCACCAAGTATTCTAATTAATTGTGCTACAATTATGATTAAGCTTCAACTTTCAGAAAACAACAAAATCACTATTGCCAATACTCTTAATAGCTTACTTACTAATAATGAGTTTATATCGTTTTTCTTTTCAAATGATTTTCCTGATTTTTCAACTAGCTTGAAAATTATTGGGTGCTTGTTAAATATTGTGCCTTTAAAAAAAGATATAAATTTTA
>JAZSQU010000040.1:0-70604 GCA_045538095.1 Acutalibacteraceae bacterium
TGATATGCACCCCAAAAGTTAGACACTTTTGGAGGTGCATATTTTTATGAGTAAAACAGGAAGAAAAAATAAAGTTTATAGTGCGGAATTCAAATTACATGTTATAATGGATATGCGAGAACACCATATGGGATACAAAGAAACAGTCAGAAAACATTGGGACATATCCAAAGGACAAGAACAAAACTATTATCATTGTGTACAACGGTGGGAACGCATATACTTGGAAGAAGGAGCCGAAGGTCTTATGAAAGAAAGGCGAGGCAGAGCTTGTACCAATAACGGCACAAGGAAAGGCAGACCACCTAAGTTAGATAAAAAGGTGGAAGAAGATTTAATAGCTGAAAACCAACGACTTCGTATGGAGATAGAATACTTAAAAAAACTGAGTGCCTTAGTTCTTGCGGAAGAGCGAAAGAACGGCAGAAAGCAGAAATAATCTCTGAGCTAAGGCAAAAATATCCGCTAAAAGATTTATTGGAACTATCAGGTATTGCTCGCAGCACATATTATTACTATTTAAAACAATCAAATAATGATAAATATGAGTGCGAAAAGCAAGAAATACAAGAAATCTATAATGCCAATAAGGGCAGATATGGATACCGTAGAATAACAATGGCTATGCATAATAAAGGCTATGTAATTAACCACAAAACTGTATTAAAACTAATGAATGAACTTGGTTTGAAAGGTAAACAACGTAAAAACGATAAATACCATTCCTACAAAGGTCAGGTTGGTAAAGTTGCAGATAATCATTTGAACCGTGAGTTTTATGCTGAAAAGCCTTTTGAAAAATTAACAACAGATGTTACACAATTCAAAATTGGTGACGAGAAAATATATCTTTCACCTGTTATGGATTTGTTTAATAGGGAGATTGTTTCATATTCTATTTCTACAAGTCCTAACCTATGGCAGATAAGAGAAATGTTAGATGGGTTGTTTAAAAAGCTTCCATCTGATGCGACACCAATATTCCATTCAGATCAAGGTTGGCAATATCAACATGCTGAATACCAGCGGTTATTAACAGAGCATAACATAACTCAAAGTATGTCCCGAAAAGGCAACTGTATGGATAACGGAGCTATGGAAAACTTTTTCGGCAGACTTAAAGTTGAAATGTTCTATGGTGAAAAGTTTGAAAGCGTTAACGCATTCGTTGATGAATTGAAGAAATACATTCATTACTACAACAATGAACGTATTTCCTTAAAACTAAAAGGAATGAGCCCGGTGCAATACCGAACTCATTCACATACAATTTAATATTGATTTTTGTCTAAACTTTGGGGTTCACTTCAAGAGCGTTCCTCTTCTGGGATTTTTTTTATTCTAACTAATATTGCTTTTGTATAGCTCATCCATTCCAAACACTGTCCGCAGCGGTCACAATATGACATATATTCTCGTTCCAAGGTTATTCCGCACCTGGGACAAACCGGGAAACAATCACCGTTTTCCAATAATAGCATCTGCACAACTTTTAATGGCTGACGGTAGGTGAGGGCTAAAGTTTCAGGCGACATTGTTTTTTATGCTTTCAAATGAATTTCGTATTTCTTCAATGAGTTCTTCAATATCAGGGCAGAGGTATATCAGATATAAAACAAATGTGAGTATACCACAAGCACTTTTGCCACTGTCAATATCTGCATATGAGCGTATATCCATCACTAAGTACTCAGCCATCTGCGCTTGAGTCAGACCGTTTTCAATCTTAGATGAAATTATACGCTCATGGCAAATTGTTTTCAGTTGTTTGTTGTACAGATTTCTCATTTTAGACTACCTCACATATGTAATGACAAAATTCTACAATTTATGAGTGAGGCTAACAATGAGGTGTACCTCATAAAATTCAGAGCGAATAAAATAGACATAACTTCTCCAAAACGAAAAAACTACCGGCTCATTTTTTAGAGTCGGTAGCTTTACTTTTAATTGTTCAGTTCATCAGGATCTATTTCTACGAGATTTCCTACAACCTCGCTCATAAATTCCTCGCCCAAATCCAGTGGGTATACTAATTCAAATCTATAACCATCAAATTCCCAGTAGCAGAAGTAGTCGGTGCCGGTTTTGCAAGTCAAACAGGGAGTTTTATTAATTATAGTTTCATTGAGAGAACCGTATTCGGAGTTGAATTGATTTGTGTCAGTTAATTTGGTTTGAGTAAGCATAATGTAGTTTTCAGCTTCATTGATCCAATACGATAGTACTCGTTTTGTAGAATCTTCATTAAAGAGATTCTTATGATACTGATCAGGTACATTTTTAATTGTGTAATGCACTTTTATGTCAGAAGAAGGTTTAGTAGTGTTTGAAAGAATTTCCGTAAAAGTGCAGTAAATTTCATATACGAAATTAACAAGCCTTTCTCTGAAAGCATCGACTGTCATCAGTGATGAGAATGCTATTATCAAAGCAAAGATAAAAACAGCAGCTTTCTTAGCAACAGTATTTATATACTTCCAATAGGGACGACCTAAATTCTTTACCAGCCGTTCTTTATTTCTTATGTATTCTTCAGAAAAGCTATAGTTAATTTCTCCGGCATCGGGAATATATGCAAACTCTAAATTTTTAAGCTTAGTTAAACCTTGTATCAACAAATCATCATATTTGTTTTTCATCATGATTTAATCTCCCTTTCATAAATTTCGGCAAACATCTTTCTGCCCCGGTGAATCTGTTGACGAAGCGTGTTGATGTTGATATCTAAGCTGTCAGCAATTTCTCTCTCTTTAAATCCGACAACAAGATACAAATACAGCACATCGGTGTATTTATCCGGAAGTTGTTTCAGCACCTTGACAATCAAATCTTGAGTAGCTAAATCGTCAATTTCTTTGCTACTTCGTGCATCTCTCATATTGTTTAGAAAATCTGAAGTTGCAGTCTGAATCTTTTTCTCTTTTTCAATAATATCAATAACCTTGTGTTTTACAGATATGTACAGATAGTTTCTTACTTCTGTTTCGCCTTTGTTACGCAAAGCTTTGATGTTACGGGCAACCTTTATGAAAACATCTTGAAGTACATCTTCGGCCATATGATAGTCATTTAGTAAACCGTAAGCATATTTTAACATTGCTGTTTCATATTCCGAATACAGATTAACGAATAACTGTTGGTCATTCGGATCATCGATTAATTCTAAATATAATGCAAGCACTTTAATATCTCCTATTCTTTATAACGATTTATTTTTATTAATATTACATATGAAGAAGATTTTAATATATAAATTAATTGAATTCAAGTTTTTTGTCAAATTTTGTAATATTTTGTGTTTTTTGCCGTTATTATATTTTAAGCTTGTACTAAATTCAAAGAAAGGGGGTGCAAAGATGAAAAAAGTTATTTCAATAATTTTGGTTATTTTGAGTATCGTTTCAATCCTCGGTATAACAGCTGCTGCAGTTGAACCTCGTTGGAATAATACAAACGCAGCAAGTGTCTCTTTGGATATAAACAGTTCAGGTAAAGCAACGGTAGTATTTAATTGCGCTGGTATAACAGGTAAAACAACCAAAATAACCGCTGAAACAAAAATTGAAAGAAAATGGGGATTGCTTTGGTTAGATGTAGATGGTGCAGAATGGACTGATACAACAACTAATGTATTTATGGCGAAAACGCACACTTTTCAACTCTCAAAAACCGGTACATACAGAGCAACTACCAAGTTCACAGTTTCCGGTACAGGTGGTTCAAACGATTCAATCACAGTAAGATCTGAAGACACTTATTAAAAAGCAAATACCCGCAAAAACGCCACTGAGCAGTAAGTTGCCTCGGTGGCATTTTTTATTTAATCAACAGTTATAAGGAGAAAAATATGAGTATAGCTCAGGAAGAAAAAGAAGAAATATGTAAAAAGCTATGGGATGACTGTAAAGATGAACTGACAAGTATGTGCCGTTTTAAACTCAGCAGTCATCTTGACGAAGCAGAAGAAGTTGTAGCTGAAGCTTTTTATTATTTGTGTTTAGCTGTGTTTGAAGATAAAACTATTACTAACTATAAAGCTTGGTTAATAGCAGTAACAAATAATCTCATTAAGAAGAAGTACTCTGAGCTTAACAAAATGAAATTCAGAACCAATGTTTTAAATGAAGAAGATATCGATATAGAATATACCGACGATATCTTTTTAGATAGTTTGATACCAGAGAGTGTTATTGAAAAACTTAGCGATGCAATTATTGGTGAACTTACACCCAAAGAGCAACAGCTGTACAAGTATGTATATAACGATAAACTTAAAATGAAAGAGATCGCAACTTTACTTGGCATAACTGAAGTTAATGCAAGGCAGAGGCACCATAGGTTGAGTAAAAAAATAAAGAAAATGATAAAAAATCATATTGAGGAATTATAAATAGGAACAGTAATTCTTCATTTTAAAAATTGATATGTATAAAATTAGGGTGGTTTTAAGTTGAATACGATACTGGATAAGATGGGCATTTATGATTTAGTGGCAGTTTTGTTGTCTGGAATGAGCACTTTAATATTTTCTACAATATGGGTTCAAATTCTTTACAGTGTAGATGTAAAACCATACATAGACACTTTTAGTACAGTTTCATTTATTGTAATTAGTTATTTTTTTGGCTTGTTGCTACAAGAAATAGGCTCATTAATTATGAAATTGTTTACACAGAAAGATTTTCTCCTTAAACTAACAATAAAGCCGTCAGCAAAGAATAATAGTTCGTTAGCATATGCTGAAGTAAATGACGTTTGTAGTTATGTTTTAAAAAAATTAAAATTAAATTCTAATGACGTTAATTACAAAGTGATTTATAATTATTGCGTAAATTATTATAGAGCAATTGGAGATGTTTCTAAAATTGATAAGGACCAGTCGCTTGCAGCAATGAGTAGGAGTTTTTCAATTTATTTTTTTTCTATGGCGATAATATGTTCAATATTTGAGGTGCCTCATAAACCATTGCAAATTGTAGTTTTTATTCTTTTAGGGTTAATTTTTGCGTACAGAAATTATAGGTTTATCAAGCTTAGATATGTCTATATAATAAAATATTTTTATTACAATGTAGTTAATAAGAAGTCGTATAGAAATAACCGCAGAAAGAACCCGAAGAGGGGAAAAATGACCGCAAAAACATGCAAGTCAAATGCAAGTCAAGATGTTGCGATACCCTAGATAAATAGGTGGTCTTTAATGTTTTGATTATGATTCCGATTCTGAAGAACGGGGGTTCGAATCCCTTCGGGCGGGCCAATTGAAAAAGTGCCGTAAACCCTTATGTTTTGAGGGCGTATGGCACTTTTTTTGTTTTTGACAGGCTAAAAAATATTCGTAAAAAACAGTTGTAATCAGCTATTTTGCGTTAAAAAGGTGTGTCAAAAGGTGTGTCAAAATCAGCCTGTTTTTATTATATAATCGTTCAACTTATTCATGCTGTGAGTTTTATAAATTGAATCAAGATGTGTGTAGATATTCAGAGTTGTTTTAATGTTACTGTGCCCCAATATTAATGCCGAGGAAAGCTTTTCATCCATATTTTTCGCAGGATAATTCCTGAAACAATTTGTTTATTGATGTAGATTTTTTAAAATTAATATGTTATAATAAATTAAAGGATATTTTTATTATTTGTATTTTACTGCTTCAGAACAATATTTTTAAGAGGTATTCGATGAATGACAATTTATCAAGATTTCAGTCTGTTACTATTTTTGTATTAACAAACGATGAAACAAATCTTTTAAGAAAAACGATTCACAAAATCCGGAATTGTGGTAATTTTCATGATATAAGTAAGATAATTATTGTAGCTAAAAGTAATTCTTGTAACGGTTTTTTTGAAGCCTCAAGGATTGTTGATGAGGATTCTTCGGGGAAAGTAAGTGTTTATTTACAAAAGTCTCCCAATGTTGAACAGTGCTTAGCTGAGCTTCCGCCAATGGTCACCGGTTCGCATTTTATTATTATGGCAGCTGATATGGAAATGAATCCGGATGATGTTTCCAATCTTATCAAACAGGCAAAGGAAAATCCTGAAACAATCATTTGTGCTGCCAAATGGATGAAAGGTTCTGTTGTTGAAGGATATCACAAAATTCATAAAATCGGCAGCCGTATAATAAACATTTTCACCGGTTTGCTTTTCGGAATGAAAATTAAAGATCCATTCTCTATATATCAGATATATCCTTTATCTGTATACAAAGCATTGAACTTCAGCAATTCTGCTTTGTTCGGTTATGAGTACACCGTAAAGGCTCTGCGTAATGGTGTTCCATATAAAGAAATACCTACTGTTTACAAAAAACGATCTGAAGGAAAATCGCATGTGAACATTAAAAAAATGATCAAAATAGCAGTAATATTTTGTTTGGTGGCTATAAAAACAAGATTTTCAAAGAAAGTGTTAAGTAAAACCTAAAATGGAGGCAGTTAATGAAAGAAATATATATGATTCAACCTAATTCTGTTTATGGTAATTCTATTTATTTTCCGTATGCCGTGGGTTCGTTAATTGCATATGCATTTGAGGATGAAATCATAAAAAACGAGTATGAATTCAAGAAGTTTATATATAAAAAAGAAAACATTGAAGATGTTGTAAATACTTTCAGTAATCCCTTTTTAGTGGGTTTTTCATGCTATGTCTGGAACTATGAGTATAATAAAGCTTTAGCGAAAGCCATTAAGACGCGTTTCCCGCACTGTATTGTTATTTTTGGCGGACATCAGATAAATGAACACAGTGAAATTGTGGGTACTGAATATGTTGATTATGTTATACAAGGTGAAGGTGAAGAAAGTTTTCGAAAACTTTTGTTATACTTTTGCGGCAGAGAAAAAATAGAAAATGTTCATAATCTTATCTACAAAAATAAAGAAGGAAAAATAATCGTTAATGAAACATATCCGAATTTTGTTGTAAGAGTATCACCTTATACTAATGGATGGTTTGATGATCTTATTGAAAATGAAGAGCTGGAGTTTTCGGCAATTCTTGAAACTAACAGAGGTTGCCCGAACAGATGCGCTTTCTGTGATTGGGGAAACATAAAATCAAAAATCAAAAATTACGATATCGATCTTGTCAAGGCAGAAATTGATTGGATGAGTAAAAACAAGATAGAATATTGTTATTGTTCTGATTCGAACTTTGGTCTTTATTTAAGAGACATTGACATAATTGAGTATATAATACAAAAACATAAGGAAAACGGTTACCCACAGAAATTCCAGGCTACATATTCTAAAAACAATCCTGAAACAGTTTTTAAAATGAATAAAAGGCTTAACGAAGAAGGAATGAGCAAAGGGGCTACCTTATCTTTTCAATCCATGAGTAAGGATGTGTTGGAAAAAATTAACCGAAAGAATATGCCTCTTAAAAACTTTCTTGAACTTATGTCTTTATATAATTCCAACGGAATACCTGCATATTCAGAAATTATTCTCGGTCTTCCCGGGGAAACATATTGTAGTTTCAAACAGGGAATAGAGCAACTCCTTGAATGCGGTCAGCATATGGCGATAAACTTTTTTAACTGTGAACTGCTGACCAACTCGATAATGGGTACAAAAGAATATATGGAAGAGCATAACATCGAATATGCTGTTACAGAACAGCATCAATACCATGTTGTTCCCAATAAAGGCGATATTCCGGAGTATTCTAAAATTGTTGTATCTACATCAACTATGTCAAAGGAAGATTGGATTGCATGTAATTTATTGCATGTGTTCGTAAGAGCATTTCACAATCTTGGGTTACTGCAATGTGTTGCGATTTATTTGTACTATGAGAAAAAAATAAAATATATTGATTTTTATTGTGATCTTATTGATTGGGCAAAGAATAATCCGGACAGCATTTGTGCAGAGATTTATAAATGGCTTGAAGGAAAATACAGAGAGATACTAGAAAACTCGGGTTCACTGACTTGCTATGATGCTGATTTCGGTGAGCTTACTTGGCCTCTTGAGGAAGGAAGTTTTCTTAAGGTTATAAAAAATTATTCTGAGTTTTATGAACAGATCCGTCCTTTTGTGAAAAAACACATCAGTGATGAAGATATCGAAAATGATCTCTTGGCATATCAAAAGGCGGTTGTGAAAAATCCGTATTCAAAAAACACGAAATTGTCTCTTAAGTATGATTTTTACGGTTTCTTTTCCGAAATTTATGCAGGAAGATATCAAAAACTCCAAGAGAAAAACAATACGGTTGTTTTGGATTCCAGTGAGGTTTCAGACGATTTGGTAAAATATGCAAGGGATACTGTCTGGTTCGGAAGAAAAGGCGGACAGAACATTATTACAAAAATTAAATATATAGACGAAAACGCATAGTCATATATTTAAATTCGTGTTGTTATGAAATTTTACACAGATGGTGTTTTTGGCTTATAAAATTTTGAGTTTTTAGGAGAGCGAAATGGAATTACGTTTAACCAAGAATAAAATTGAAGAGGCCTGTAAGAAAGCAACGAAGTCAGGTAAAATATTTTATCTTTTACCTGCGATATATTTAATGGTGGTATTGCTTTCCAAAGGCTTAGTATATCCAAGCGGATATTACAGACTTCACTATCTTTTCACATATGACCACGGATACATTTCTAGAGGTCTTGTGGGGGAAGTGATAAGTTGGTTCTTTGATACGGTAACTGACGAGATAATACAATATGTGGTTTTCGGGTGCAGTATTGTACTTATAGCAGGCGCTTCTCTCTGCTTTGGCAGAGCTTTAAATAAGGTTAAATCAAATACGGAACACTTCACTTATGCGTCGGTTTTAACAGTTATTCTTTTAATAATGCCCACTTCTTTTTCGATGCAGTTTGAAAGCATTACTCTCGATAAGTTTATATGGACTGTAACTGTTCTGTCGGTTTTTCTTTCAGCGTTTAAGATTGGCGTGTGGATAGTTCCGATAATGTGTGTGGTTTCTTCTTTGATTAACCCTGTATATGTTTTTGGCAGTATGATACTTATTGCGATTGTACTGCTGCAACGTTTTTATTCTGAAGGCTTTTCGTTCAAAATGGGTGTTATATGTTTTGTTTCTTACTTAGGGATAATCATTGTGACGCTTATTTCAACACGATCTACAAGCATGACCGGTTTTGCCGATACAAATGAAATGCTGGATTTTTATTATCAACGTTTTGTCGGAGAATCTTTAACTGAACAAGAAAGAAAATTGTTTGCAGATGAGTGGTTGTTTGAATATTTCTTATCGGCCAAAGAAATTCTTCAACGTACATTTAACTATTATTTCAAAGAATGGGGCTTTGGTATAATGGTTGTCGCATATTCTCTTATTGTTATTCTTCCCATTACTGCGTTGTTATCAGCTATATGGATAAAAGCCATCAGAAAAACCGAACGCAAATTCCAGGGATTTATCTATTTTCTTTGTCTTATTGCTCCGCTTCTTATTATTCCTGAAACTATCATGGGTTGGGAAATTCCGAGATATTACAGCGATTGTCTGATAGTACAGCTTGCACTTCTGCTTTTCTTTATTGTAAACGGAAACGAAGAAATTGCACAGGCAATCCGAAGCGTTATGGATTTCTTTAAGCGACATATGATTTATGGTGTAATGGCAATTCTTCACTTTGCATTATTGATTGTTTTATAAATTGAGGTCAGATATGAAAGAAAAAGCTTTAAAAAATAATAATATTGGTTTGGTTATAGCGCTTGCTGTTTTCTTTTTTGTAAGAACAGCCTTATTATCACCGGTACATTGTCTTTTGATGACTTCGAACTATCCTTATTTCAAATTTACTGTTGAAGGAATAGTCTTCATAGCTTTGTTGGTTGTTTTCTCGGCGCTTTCGTCAAAGCTTGTTTTTGCTTTTAGTAATAAAGCGGGAGATGTTGCTGCTCTGGTTTGTATTATTGCAATGTCAGATCCGTTATTTTTCGGCACACAGGATAATGTTCTTAAATTACTTGTAAACATCGTTATACAATTACTTATATTCAATGCTATAAGAGATAAAAGATTTGTTCCAATGGGTATTATCATTCCTATAACTCTTTTCATTTCTGCTTTTTTGGTTCCTTATTCTGTTTTCGGTTATGCCCCTGTTTTGATCGGTGTATTCGTTCTTGCATGCAGAAAATCCGGAAAGGAAAACAAAAGTGCTTTCGTAGTTCTTATAGGAATAGTTTGTGCCGCAGCGGGATTTCTGATTAACAGAGTTTTTGTAAATAAAATTCCGTTATTTAACGAACTGTTTGCTACATTTGGGTTCGCTGAATCAGGAGGAACAAACAAACAGTTGCGTATAGTCTACTCCGTGCTTCCTGTAGCAGTATTCGGTTTCATATTTTTTAGACAGTATAAAAAGGCGGCCGATGCTTTGTTAAAAAAGAAGTCTGAAAGTAACAGAAATACAGAGATAGTAACGGATGCGTTTTTCTTGCCGGCAGTTATTTCTCTTGTGTCAATCTTTTTCTTGGATGCAGAAGGCTTTTGTGCAATAAATCTGCTCGTTCCTGCTATTATTCTGACTCTTCTTTGTTTAAAAGATGAAATCTGTATCAGGGCTATAGATAGTATTTCAAATTTTATAAAAGAAAACAGAATTATTTCCGTTGTAATTTTTGTGGCAGTTTTCGTACTGGCTCTTACAGGCATAATTAATTATCATTCTACAAAGCAATTGATATTTTATATAAGATATTAAAGTAGGGATTGTCAAAATGAATAAAGAAAAGATTTCTGTTTTTCTCACAGTAGGTAATAAAAAGCAAAAGGAGCTTTGTGAAAAGCTCCTTTCAACAATATCGTCAATGCGGTTTCTTGACATCGAAGTCGTATCGGATGATGATTGTGAACGAAGGCTTGGTTCCGGAGGAGCCGTGCTGAATATTTTGCGCCATCATTATCAAAGCGGCAAAAAAATGATTATTATTAATTCGGGCGGTATGAGCAAGCGTTCGGTAAATTATGCTGTCAGAAGTAAGGCTTTTGCTGATATTTTATATAATGGGGAAACAGTTTCTCTTTTGGAGTTTATTCTTACAAACTCTGAAAACATCATTTCGTCAGTATCATCGGGTGTTCTGATTTGTTGCAGTGACATTGTTGTCAGAACAGAGAATTTTGATTTTGAACTTACTGATAATACCGGTATTTGCGTAAAGACAGATTTTCTTACAGCATCACGCCATGGTGTTATGTTGTGTGGTGACAATTACATAATGACTGACTATCTTCACAAAAGAGAGCCTGTTTATCTTGAAACGACTGCACAGGATATGGGTATTGATGGTATGCTTGTTGACACGGGTATAACATATTTCAGTGATGAATTTTCAACCGCACTTAAAAATTTGGCACAAAGCCCGGAGTTTGATAAGCTGTTTTTCAAAAATTCAGTAGAAATCAACTTGTATTCAGATATAATCAGTCTTTTGAGTAAAAATGTAAAAAAAGAGGATTATATCAAAACTGAAACCAATGATTACAATCATCTCAGGGTGAAGGAACTTCTGTTTGAAAAATTGTCTGCTTTTTCTATGAATGTGTGCGAAGCAGTGGATGAAAATTTTATACATTTTGGTTCATTGGCAGAGGCGTTGCAGAATATAAGACTACTTTCAGATGCGTCTGAAGGATATGTAAAACTCAATAGTTTTATTGATGAAAGAACTAAGGTAGGGAACAATTCAGTCATTGACGGAGTTCAGCTTAGCAGCTGTGAAATTGGTGAAGGGTGCTTGGTTACCGATATAACATTAGAAAACATTGCTATTGACAATGGGAAAAGTGTATGTGGAATCAAGCTTTGTGATGGCAGTTTTGTTACGGTGATATGTGATATTGATGAAAATCCGAAGGATATTATTGATAATGTATCAAAATGGGAAATGCCGAGGTTTTATAAAGCTAATTCCTTTTCTGAATCTCTCAAAAAGTATTATATGCAAACAGACGAACAGAAATACAGCATGCAGTATTGTATGCATAATGCTGATTTCAATTATTTTCATACACGCAGGCAGTATCTTGCCGGTATGGACTCGTATACGGTAAGTGACAGTTACCTGAAAAAAAGGGAGGATATACTCGAGGCGTATTTTTCGTCGAGAAAACCTCTGGAAGAAATAGAGTGTCTTAAAGATAGTGTTGAGGTTTGTCTGCCTCTCAGAGTAAATCTTTCAGGTACATGGACAGACGCCATGCCTTATTGTGTTGATAACGGCGGTCAGGTAATAAACATGGCTGTTATGCTTGATGGAAAACTGCCCGTTAAGGTTACTGTTCAAAAACTCGGAAGCAATGTTATTGAGTTTTGCAGTGACGGAAATGTTGTTCAGTTCGACAATGATTACAAAAATGATGAGGATATCTCTGACTTTAATTTACATAAAGCAGCACTGAAAACTATTGGTATAAATTCTGAAACCGTTATCAAAACCGGATTCAGACTCACAACACAGGTGACAGATATTGATAAAGGTTCCGGACTTGGTACCAGCAGCATTCTTCTCGGTGGCTGTATTATGGCTATGAGTAAAATGTTCGGAGTCCCCTTTGATAACGGAGAGGTGCTCAGAGCTGTCTTTGTTGCAGAGCAGATTATGAACACAGGTGGAGGGTGGCAGGATCAGGTTGGTGGTCTGACTCCCGGAATTAAATCCGGTTCAACGATCGCCGGAACTGAGCAATACTTAAGCGTAGATTATATCGATTTGCCGGATTCTTTTGTAACAATGTTTTCGGAGCGTTTGGTGCTTTTGCCTTCGGGACAGAGACATTTCGGACGCTTTATAGTTAACGATGTTGTCAACAGATACCTTTCCGGTAACGAAGATTCTCTTGAGGGTCACCGCGATATTCGAAAACTTAATGAAGAGCTTATAAGAAGCATAAAAGCTGAAGATGAAAAGGCTTTTTTCGATGTAATAAATGAGCACAGACGCTTGCTGAAAAAAATATCACCTAAAGTGACCAATCCTGCTTTAGATGATATGATCGATGTTTGCATGCAGGTTGCATATGCTGTTTCGCCATGCGGTGCAGGCGGCGGAGGCTATCTTTTGGTTGTTCTGAAAGAAAATGTTACTTTACAGCAATTTAAAGAGTTCGTTGCTAAAAGTTTTCCGTGGATAAAAAGCTCTGTCAAAAAAATAGATATATATTATTAATATTTAATACAGAAACTGATCAAGGAGTGATCTTTTTGAAAAAAATATATATGGCACAGCCCAATGCACAGTATGGCAATTCAGTTTATTTTCCTTATGCGGCCGGTTCACTTGTGGCGTATGCTTTTTCCGATGAAACAATAAAAAAAGAGTATTCCTTTGAAGGTTTTGTATATAAGCGAGAAGATATTGAAACAGTCGTGAGAGGCTTGGATAACCCGTTTTTGATAGGATTTTCGTGTTATGTTTGGAATTATGAATATAACAAAAAACTGGCAGAAAGAATAAAAGAAGCTTTTCCTGAATGTAAAATTGTTTTTGGTGGACATCAGATAACTGCAGAAAGTGAAGTTATGCATACTGATTATGTGGACTTCTGTCTTCTGGGCGAAGGCGAGGAAAGCTTCAGAAAATTATTACTTTACCTGTCAGGGTATGAAAAAAAAGAAAATATCCCGAACCTTATATACAAAACACACAATGGATTTGAATGTAATTTGTGTGAGAACATAGAACCGGCAATCCGTGTGTCACCCTATCTAAACGGATATTTTGATGAGCTTATTGAAAAAGAAGAACTTGAATTCTCAGCAATAATAGAAACCAACAGAGGTTGCCCGAATAGATGTGCCTTTTGCGATTGGGGCAATATAAAAGCAAAAGTCAGACTTTTTGATATTGAGATGGTTAATGCGGAAATTGATTGGATCAGTAAGCACAAAATTGAGTTCTGTTTTTGTGCAGATGCTAATTTTGGTCTGTTCCCTAGGGATCTTGAAATAATTGATTATGTGATAGAAAAACATAATTGTAACGGATATCCTCAGAAGTTTCAGGTTACCTGTTCAAAAAACAATCCGGAAACTGTTTTTTTGCTTAACAAAAAGTTGAGTGAATCAGGCTTGGCCAGAGGCGCAAATCTGTCTTTACAATCTATGAACGAAGATGTTCTTGATAATATCTTCAGAAAAAATATGCCGATTGAAAATTTCCGTAAGCTGATGCATATGTATAAATCAAACGGAATTCCTACATATTCAGAAATGATTGTCGGTCTTCCCGGTGAAAGTTATGAAAGTTTCAGAGATGGAATAGAAGTGCTTTTGAAGGAAGGTCAGCATATGGAAATGAACTTTTTCAATTGCGAAATTCTCGACAATGCCATAATGGGTAACCCGGAATATATGAAAAAATACGGCATTGAATGCGCTGTGACAAAACAACATCAGTACCATGTTGTACCTGGAAAAGAGGATATTCCTGAATTTTCAAAGATAATTGTTGCAACTGAAACCATGCCGAGAGAAGCGTGGGTCAGAACCAACGTTCTTCACATACTTGTCCGTATTTTCCACACTTTCGGTTTGTTGCAGTGCGTTGCACTTTATCTTTATCATGAAAGGAAGATTAAATACACGGATTTTTATTGCCGTCTCATAGAATGGGCACAGAACAATCCGGAAAGCGTTTTGGGAAAAGTTCATGATTGGGTAGAAAAAAAATACAAAGATATTCTTAATAGCTCAGGCTCATTAACCTGTTACGATCCTGATTTCGGAGAAATTACGTGGCCGCTTGAAGAGGGCGCTTTTTTGAAAATAATCAAAAGCTATCAGGATTTTTACGAAGAAATTTCTGTGTTTCTTAAAAGTTATTTCGATGACAAAGAGTTTTATGATGAGTTGATGGCTTATCAAAAGGCAGTTGTAAAAACGCCTTATTATTCCCGGATTATATTGAATCTCCATTATGATTTTTACGATTATTTCAGTGGTATTTATGCCAATGACTACCGAGAATTGAAAAATAAAGAAACAAAGCTTAAATTTAATCTGTCCGATGTTTCTCAGGACTTCAAAGAATATGCCAAACAAACAGTTTGGTACGGAAGAAAGGGTGGACAGATTATAGTTTCGGATATTTCTTATATTTAGTTTTAATTTCTCTGTTCCTTTTTTCTCAAGTGAGAAAAATTCTGCTTAATATTTTTATAAAAAATATTATTTGTTTCGAAATATGGTCAGTTGATTTCTTCGTCTGCAGGTGATGGAATTTAGCAAATATACCGGTGCTTCTTTTTTACAAAATATAAAGATACTGCTTGTGACACTTTACAAATACTTTTGACTATGCTAGAATTAAAAGACAACGGAGGTGGGTTCTTTTGAAGAAAAACATCTATTTTGTTCAAGTTAATGATATATACGGAGACGAGCAGAAAACAACATATTTTCCGTATGCAACAGGTTGTATTCAGGCTTTCTGTATGCAAAACGATATCATTGTTGAAAACTATGAATTCAAAAAAATCATATATTCCCGCAAGTTGATAAAGGATGTTATCAAAGAGTTAGATAATCCATTTATGGTATTGTTTTCCTGCTCGGTTTGGAATATGGAGTATAATAAAGCTTTAGCGAAAGCTGTTAAAAAAGCTTACTTGAACTGTTATATTGTTTTTGGTGGGCACAACATTTCTCCGGATGGATCAATTCTTGAAAAATATCCTTATGTTGATTTTCTTACTCACCGTTTTGGTGAAGAACCAACAGAAGGTTTATTGGTAAACCTCGCGACAAATAAGTCTCTTTCCCAAGTAGCAAACATTTCCTACCGTGACATAGACGGTAATGTTCTTACAACAAAGTACGAGCCTCAGACGGGAGAAAACTATCCTTCGCCGTATCTGACAGGTGTGTTTGAAGATATCATGAAAGATGATATTAAATTTTCAGGATTATTTGAAACCAATCGTGGTTGTCCGAATTCATGCTCTTTCTGTGACTGGAGTTCTCTTAAATCAAAGGTAAGGCTTTTCCCGATGGAAAGAGTTATTTCAGAAATCGATTGGTTTGCAGCACATAAAATTGAATATATTTTCTGTGCTGATGGGAATTTTTGTCTCTTTGATCGCGATGCAGAAATTGCAGATTATCTTGTAGAATGTAAAGAAAAATACGGATATCCCAAAATTTTCAAAGCACTTTTTACAAAAAACAGATTCAATTTTGTATTTGATGTCAGCACAAAATTTTTCAGAAGCGGACTGGACAAGGCTAAAACCATATCTTTTCAAAGCTTGAGTGACGATGTTCTTAAAAATGTTGGCAGAAAAAATATTTCTACGGACAAATACAGAGAACTAATCAAAAAGTATAACGAACTCAATATCGCAACTTTTTCTGAACTTATTCTTGGACTTCCTGGAGAAACATATCAATCATTTTGCCATGGTGTATGCGACCTTATAGAGAGCGGTCAGCACTATTCAATAAATATATATCCTTGCGAATTGCTTCCAAATGCAGAAATGGGGCAGAAAGCATATCAGGAAAAATTCGGTATTAAAAGTACTCGCGTACCTTTCAGCCTTATACACTCTAACAGAAGCAAATCTGAGGATGATATAATTGAATATTCAGAGTATATCACTTCCACTTCTTCGATGAATAGCAAGGAATGGGCAAGAGCACTACTGTTTTCCTCTTACATCCAGGCTCTGCACAATTTAGGTCTGCTCAGAGCTGTTGCAATTTACCTAAGGCATGAATTCAATATTAGTTATGATGAGTTTTATAATACTCTTATTAAATATTCAGAAACTTGTGCCAATTCTGTTCTGAATAAGGTATATAGCCGTATCAACGGCTTGTGCAACGGTATAATTGACGGAAAAAACGGAATGGTAGATACTTGCGACGGTCTTGGCGAAATGTGGTGGAGCTTTGATGAATTAACTTTCTTTGAATTTTATAAAGAACTTCAGGCCTTCTATAAGGAAGTCAAAGAATTTGTTTTATCTACATATTCTCAAGACAAGATAATTGATGACTTGTTTGAATATCAATACAACATTATTAAAAAAATCGGCAAAACAGACATTTTTATTGAAAGCAATTATAACTTCTATTCTTATTATTGTAAGATTTATAGAGGCGATTACGAAAAACTTAACAAAGAAAGAATGCGACTTTTTGTTCACGACAATATGCCGGTTGAAACTTTTTCTGATTTAGCAAGAGAGGTTGTATGGTATGGAAGGAACAGACGTGCCAGCGATTATACAAGTAATAACTACATTGTAAAAGAATCAGCTTTTTGATTTGAATCATATGTGATTGATTGTTATTAATGTGCAGTTAGTTTAGTGCTTTACTGTTGAGTGCATTGTTAAACAGCTTTTTTCGGCACATATAATTCTATTTACCATTGTTGCTGAATCTGTAATATAACATAAAAAACGACAAGTTTCGACTTGTCGGATTTTATTATCCAAGCCGATGGGTTTTGTATATATCAACAACGGCAACGCCGTTGTTGCATATCATCACACCTTCAGGTGTGTATTCTGTCGGCTTGATGATATACAACTTCTACGAAGTTGATGATATGCATTTCCTGCGGGATTGATGATATACAAGGCTCTGCCTTGATTTTTGCTAAATCGAACATTGTAATTTTTATTTTAATGTGATATAATCATAATATAAATATTATTTCAGAAAGAGTATGTTTAAATGAGAATGATTATTTTGGCGGCTTCATTCATGATGCTTATTTCTTGTCCTGTTATGATAATAATGCTGATAAAAGAAAAAAAGCGTAGCTTCATCCCGTATATGATTTTGTTTGGTGTAACTTTTTTTGTTGCTTTGTTTATGATTATAAAAATGCTTGTTATTTGACCTTGACTTAAAATGTTGCTTACTTTCAGGGGTGGTTTTATGGATTTTATTATTTATTTTTGCATATGTATCTGTGCCGTAACAGTCTTTGCTTTCTATATTAGAAGAATCGTTAATCAATATAAAAAAAGTAAAGGTATAACTGAGCCGTACAGACCGGAAGAAGTGCAAATAAAAACCGAATTTGAGACAGAAAAGTTCAGGGGTGAAGTTATTGACCTGAATTACTGCGAAGAAATGGTAGGGCATATGACACCAAAATTGGTTAAAACCTATACGGTTGTTTTTCAGACGGAGGATAATAAAAAGGTGAAAATTAAAATTCCTCAGGATATGTATGATGGCCTCGAAGTAGGTCAATACGGTGAGGTTACACTTGTAGAAGGGGATTTGTATAGTTTTATAGTTTGATAAATATCAAACGAAATTCGCCTTGTTGCCAATTTGAGCGGTAAACACAAAAACGACAAGTTTCGACTTGTCGTTTTTTAGATTCCGAAACCTGAATCATTATCCCTTCTGTCCGCCATTCAAAAAACTCAAAGGGTTTTTCTTCACCCCATCCACCATCACCTCAAAATGCAGATGTGGCCCCGTAGTGTTACCCGTTGAGCCGATTTTTCCAAGCTGCTGACCTTGTTCAACCTTTTCGCCAACACACACCGAAATCGAATTCGGCAGCATATGTGCGTATCTTGTGGTTACGCCTTTGCCGTGGTCAATCAGCACCTGATGGCCGTAGCCACGGTAGCTTTCTGCAACGTGAATTACCGTACCTGAAGCGGCAGCTACTACGGGTGTGCCTGTTGAATTTCCTTTGCCTGTTACAATATCAATTCCGCCGTGAAAGCTCCGGCCCGAAATTTCAGGGTCTCTGTAGCCGTAGGGTGATGAAATTGCGACAGCACCTTTTGCCGGCCAGATAAAAGCCTTCTTTTTGGGCTTAGCACTGATGGTTTTGCTGACCTTAACGGCGGCAGGCTTTGCTTTTTTTAAAAGCTTGGTTGCCTTTACATAGGCTCTTTCTTCTTCTATATAAACTGCCTTCAAAGCATCTATACCGTATACAATTTCCTCAAGCTGTAAGCTCTGCACATACACGGAATTTTCTTTTCCGTAAACGATTTCAACAGCTGCAATATCACTTTTTAAAAAGGGGATAAAAACTGCAGTAAGGGCAGAAATAAAAATGGCTGCCTCTATAAAGCTTCTTATGCTGTGCCGTTTTGCGGGTGTCGGTAATTCAGGATTTTCGGTGTCTGTGTCCTCTTCGGGTATAACAAAAGGCACGCTGAAAACGCCGTCAAAGGGAGAATAGACAATGTCCTCACTTAAAGTGAAATCATAAGAAGCCTTAAAGCTTCTTTTTCTGTTTCTTCCCGTCAACCGTTCCGCCTGCCTTCATAAGTTTAAAGTTTACTTTGTGGGGTAAATAAGCTTTTCTTCTGTCCAGTCTGAAAGCACCTTTACCATCATTTCAGCTTCCTTTTTAGCACCTGCCAGGTCGTGGTCTCTGTAATTTCCGCATTCCTCGGCTGAAACACCGGGAACCTCACCTTCAAAATCTCTGCAGAAGGAAAGAGCGTTTTTTGTAAGCTCAATTGCATCCTTTTTTGAAAGAGTATCGAGAGTGATGAAATAAAACCCTGTTCTGCAACCCATAGGGCCGAAATAAACGATTTTGTCTGACACATTGCTGTTTCTTACAAAGGTTGCAAAAAGGTGCTCAAGGGTGTGAATTGCGCCGTTTTCCATAACCTCTTCAATGTTGGGCTTTCTTGTTCTGATGTCGTAAGTAACAGTATTGGCATCTGTTCTTGAAAGATACATCCCTTTTCCGAGAATTGTGTGGTCAATTGTAAAGCTTGCGATTTTTTCCATAATATTGTTCCTTCCTAGTTTAAACTTATTTTGCTCTCTGATGAAAACAGCCGTTCAATTCTTTGTGAAAGCGGCTGATGGATTTCTTTTCTGAGGTTGGGGTCAGACCTTAAAATTGAATCTGAAGCAGTTTTTGTCTGTCTGACTATATCCATATTCTCTGTAAAGTCAGCGATTTTCAGCTCAGGAAGACCGTGCTGCCTTTTTCCGAAAAAGTCACCGGGACCTCTCAGCTCAAGGTCCTTATCGGCAATTTTAAAGCCGTCAGTGGTTCTGCACATAATTTCCATACGAGCCTTTGCGTTTTCGCCCTTAGAAGAGCAGACAAGAACGCAGTGGGATTTTTCCTTGCCTCTGCCTACTCTGCCTCTGAGCTGATGAAGCTGAGAAAGACCGAAGCGTTCTGCGTTTTCAATTACCATTATAACTGCATTGGGTACGTCAACACCTACTTCAATTACAGTTGTGGAAACGAGAAGCTGAATTTTGTTCTCAGAAAAATCCTTCATTATCTTTTCTTTATCCTTAGGCTTCATTTTTCCGTGAAGAATGCCTACACGGTAGTCTTTGAATTCCTTTTCCGAAAGCTCCTTTGCATACTCCGTAGCTGCAGTAAGCTCAGTTGTTTCATTTTCGTCTACAAGAGGACAGACGATATAAGCCTGAAGAGATAAATCAAGGTGTTTTTTGATAAAGGCATAAAGCCGTTTGCGATAAGATGTATCCACGGCATAGGTGGAGATTTTCTGTCTGCCTTTGGGCAGCTCGTCAATAATCGACAAATCAAGGTCGCCGTAGATAATGAGGGAAAGGGTACGCGGAATAGGTGTTGCACTCATAACGAGAGTGTGAGGAGAAGCTCCTTTGAAAGCAAGAACACCTCGTTGCCTTACACCGAAACGGTGCTGCTCGTCAGTGATTACAAGCCCGAGAGATCTGAACTCCGTGTCGTCGGTTAAAAGTGCGTGAGTGCCCACAACGAAAAGACTTTCGCCGCTTTTAAGCCTCTCTTTGATTTCTTTCTTTTTCTTTGCCGTAACCGATCCGGTAAGCAGCTCAAACTCTATTCCCGTGCCTTCCATAAGTGTTTTGAAGGTTTCGTAGTGCTGGGTGGCAAGAATTTCAGTGGGTGCCATAAAAGCAGACTGAATGCCGTTTTTTGCCATCAGATAAATGAGGGTTGCGGCAACAACGGTTTTACCGCTGCCCACATCACCCTGCACAAGTCGGTTCATGGGAATATCCTTTTTCATATCAGCGATACACTCGTCAATAACCCTTTGCTGAGCGCCGGTAAGGGTGAAGGGCAGGGAAGAAATAAACTCCCTTGAACAGTCGTTTTTAACCGTATATTTAGTCTTTCCTCTGTCTCTGTCCTTAAGCTTTTTCATTCCCGTCTGAAGAGTGAGAAGCTCTTCAAAAATCAGCCTTTTTCTTGAAATGTCTATGTCGTGGCTACTCTGAGGAAAGTGAATACTTTTAAGGGCAAAATGCTCGTGGCAAAGAGAATACTGATGCCTTATTTCACCGGGGATAATGTCAGGTGCATTCTGCTCAAAATAAAGCTTCAGACCGTTTTTCATAATAATCGAAAGCATATTTGAGGTTATGCCTGAGGTGAGGGGATAAACGGGCTTCATTGTGTTTCCTCTTTCCACCTTTTCGATGGTAGGCGTGTTCATCTGTAAAGAACCCCGCTGAAGAGAAACCTTGCCGTAAAAGAGATATTCATCACCCGTTTTAAGACTGTCAGCAAGGTATTTATTGTTGAAAATAGTGATGTGAACCGTACCCGTTTCGTCCAAAACCGTAGTTTTATAAATTACCATTGAGGAGCTAATTCTGCTCATTACACAGTCGTAGCCGACGGTTGCCTTAAAGCAGCATACCGTTTCGGGCTTTATATCACAGATTGCAACCTGATTTGTAAGGTCGAGATAAGAACGGGGAAAATAATGAACAAGGTCCCAGAGAGTTTCAATGCCAAGCTTATTCAAAATCTTAGCCTTTTTTTCGCCAACACCTTTGACGTACTGAACGGGCATTTCTGAAGTGTTCATTTTCTTCCTCCTTTCGTATCTTAGAATTCTTAAATGGTTGATTTTATGCAAGTTCAGGAAAATGCAAAATGCAAAGTGCAAAATGCAAAATTAAGGGTCACTTCGTTCCGATTATATCCGTTTAAGGTTGCAAAAAAACCTTTAAACTCATCCCGCCAAAAAAACTACATTAATTCGGTGGGTACAGTTTATCTCATTTGAATATATGAAGGCGGATAAAATCAACCCGTTATCCTTATTATCCTGAATAAATTCCGCAGATGCTTACTTTCCGTTTGTGCATAGTCTGCCTGCGACCACAATTTTGAATTTTGCATTGTGAATTCTGCATTTTTTGGTTATTTAATCTCCCACGAGTAAGCGTTTTTGAAAAGGTCAAACTGATTGACCGTTCCCTCATAGGAAAGCTCTCTTGAAAAATACATCATACCGTCACGGTAGCAAATTGGTATAAAGGGCTTTTCGTGATTTAAAACCTGGTTGAAGGTTGAAAAATCGATTGTGCCTTCCTTGTAGTCAAAGTAAGCATCGCTTACAGTACCGCCTACATCAATGCCTGAGGAAAGCTCACCCTCGCCTGAGAAAAATGCCGAGAAATCCATACCGGGAGAAAGTGCAACCTCACCGAGATAAAGTTCAAAATTACCGCTTTTAACTGCAAGACTGTAGTCCTCGTATGAGAGCTTCTGAAGCTTTATTTCAAAACCTGCAGAGCGAAGATTTTTTGCAATTATGTCTGCTGCTTTTGAACGGCTTTTATTCTCTTTGTTTACAATAAATCTGAGAGTGAGGAAGTTATAATTCTTTGAACGGTATTTGTTGTGCTTATATGCATAGACATAATCTGCTTCTTCAAGAGCTTCTTCAGCTTTTACAACGCTGAAAACACTTTCGGGCACCATAGCGTTTGCAGTTACTTCCCAATCGGGATTGAAAATAGTGTCAGCAATTCTGCAGTAGCCGCTGAAAGCTGTGTCAGCGATTGTAGCCTTGTCGGTGCAAAGCTCAATTGCCCTTTTGACTGCGCTGTCACGAAGGAATTTGTTTTCATTGTTAAAGCCGAGATAAACAAGGTTGTTAAGAGGTACTCTTACCATATTTGCGTTGATTTTGGTAAAGCTGCCCTTTGAAAGGTCATCGAAAAAGGCTGTGAGGTCGCCTGACTGAAGCTGATAAAGCTCACTTGCGTCAGCACTTATGGGTGTCAGCCTTATAGAGTCGGTTGCCATTTCTTCGCCTCTTGTGGAGTATTCATTCTCCTTGAGGTATAAAACGCCGTCAACCTTTTTGAATTTATATCTGCCGCTGCCTGTGGGATAGTTCTTTGTGCCTGAGCCGAACTTCACAATTGGGAAAATCAGGTTGCTTTCTGCAGAGGTATCGTTTCTTTTAAGGGTGAAAATTACTGAGGTTTCACCTTTGACGGCAGTGTTGAAATTTGAAAGACGCTTTGAATAAAATGAGTTTTGTTTAGCAAGCCTGAAGGAATAAACAACGTCAGTTGTGGTAATTGGTGAGCCGTCGGAAAAATACATATCAGCGCATAGTTCCACACTGAGCTTGTTGCCCTCATAGCTTACAGTTTCAGCCATAAGTGGAAGTACCGTAAAGTTATCCTCCACAACAAAAAGGCTGTCATAAACGAGAGTGCTGAGGTTTCTGTTGAGAGGACTGCTTGTTTTATAGGGGTTAAGGGATTTTTCCTTGAAATAGCCTATTTTAATTTCTTTTTCAATTGCATCATTTGGCGTAAGAATTACAGATTCACCCGTTACTTCTGCAGTGGGCGCTTCGGGTTCTTTGTTTCTTTTGGATATAGCAAAAATTGCAATAATCACTGCAAGGCAAAGAAAAAGGGGAAGTATTTTTTTCATTTTTCTCATTCCTTATCTCAAATCTATGAGTTCGACAGAAGTACATCTGCCGGTTTTTTCGTCAATTGTAAAAATGCAGCCGTTAAGCATACATTCGCCTTTGGCACCGTCAAAACGGCAGGGCATACCGCTTTTGAATTTTTCAATTACAATATTCTTATCCACGCCTAAAACGCTGTCAATAACTCCGCACATACCAAGGTCGGTGACATATCCGGTGCCGCCTTTCAGAACCGAGGCATCGCTTGTCTGAACGTGGGTATGAGTGCCGAAAAAGGCAGAAACTCTTCCGTCAAGATAAAAGCCCAGGGCTTTTTTCTCGCTTGTTGCTTCAGCGTGAAAATCAACAAGAATTATGTTTGTCTGCTTTTTTATCTCTTCAATCAGCTTGTCGGCTTCTTCAAAGGGGCAATTGCATTTGTCGAGATACATTGAACCTGCAAGATTGATAATACCGATACTGTATCTGCCCCCGTCAATAATGCTGTAGCCCTTACCGGGACAGCTTTTTGCGTAGTTCGCAGGTCTGATTATAAATTCGCTTTCATCAAGAAGGTCATAGACCTCTTTTCGCCTGAAAACGTGGTTACCCGTTGTAATAAAGTCCACACCGCTTGAAAAAAGATACTCGGCAGAAAAGGGTGTGATGCCGTTACCCGTAGCTGAGTTTTCACCGTTTGCAATTGTAAAATCAATTGCCTTAAGCTTTTTTAGGGCGGGCAGTTTTTTCCTTAAGAATTCGCAGCCGATTTCGCCGACTACGTCACCTAAAACAAGAATATTCATTGTAAATCCTTTCAGTCGTTAAGGTATTCGCCGATATCAAAATCGTCGTCATTGGGATAGTAGTCCCAACCGTCGTAGTAGTTGCCTTCGGTTTCCTCCTGAGGGAATTCGGGTATTTCCTTTATAACCTCAGCCTTGTGACCTGACATCCAGAGATAGTGGGAAATAAGAAGAGTAAATCCGCAGCCTGAGGGTGTCATCCATTCATTCATAGATGCTTCGGGCAGACCGAAATTGGAAAGCAGAGATGCAATTACACCGCCGTGGGTAACAATTGCAACGTTGTCACTGCCCGACTTTACAACACCGTCAACGATTTTTGCAAAGCAGTTGCAGATTCTGTTTGTGAATTCACGGTTGCTTTCACCGAAGGGAGGTTTGATGTTTTCGTCGCCTAAAAGCCAACGGTCAAAAAGAGGCTCCTTTTCGTGAAGCTCCTCTGCAGTTCTGCCTTCAAATTCACCGAAGTTGTACTCGGTAAGGTCATCGATAATAATGGGCTTAAGATTGGGGTAAATAAGCTCTGCAGTTTCTGTGCAGCGCTTTAAGGGTGAGGAAAAAACGAAGTCAACCTGAGGGTATTTGTATTCCTCTTTCATCTGAAGAAGCTGAGCCTTGCCCTCGTCTGAAAGGGGAGTTTCGTTTCTGCCTGAATAAACGCCTTTTATGTTATCTTCCGTAAGACCGTGTCTTATGAGATGAATACGGTAGGTTTTCATAAGTTTCTGCTCCTAAACTATACAATAAAATACATACTGAATTATTATACTATAAAAAGGGGAGAAATTCAAGATTAAAATACCAAAGAATACGCAGAAGAGTTTCTTTGTTGCAACTGTTTTTATTATTGAAAAAAATACGAGTATATTGTATAATGAACATTAACAAATCAAGCGGAGGTCACCATGCTTCATTTTATAACAGGAAAAAAGCAAAGCGGAAAAACAACCCTTGCACATAAAATACTGCAGAAAGCCGTTGCTGAGAAAAAAAGCACAATGCTTATTGTGCCCAAGCAGTACACCTTTGAAAGTGATAAAAAAATACTCTCTCTTTTAGGACCCAAGGATGCTTCCGAGGTTGAGGTCCTTAGCTTTTCACGCCTTGTCAACACTGCTATGAGCAGATACGGCGGCATAAAAAAGCCCATAGCCAAAGAGGGGGCAAGGGTGATTTTTATGTCCCTTGCAATTGAAAGTCTTTCTGATAAGCTTACGGTTTTCAGTAAGCATAAAAACGACTTTGCTCTCGTTAAAAAGCTCCTTTCCTGTGTTACCGAAATGAAAAAGGAGGGCATAAGCAGTGATGAGCTTTATTGCTGCAGCGAAAAAGTTACTGATAAAACCTTAAAAGCAAAGCTCAGGGAAACTGCCCTTATTTATGCTGCCTATGATGCGCTTTTAAGCGAAAGCAGATTTGATGATGCCGATGTACTTACAGAAATGGCAAAGGTGCTTTCCAAAACCGATTTTTTTAAGGGAAAAGTCCTTGTGCTTGACGGCTTTTCCGAGTTTTCATTCGGCGAAAAAAAGCTTATTGAGGTTATGCTCACTCAGTGTGAGGATGTCTATGTAACTCTTTGCACCGACAATATTTTCTCCGACGATATAATGAGCCCATTTTCGGCAGTCAACAAAACCGCAAAGGCTCTTCTGAGACTTTCAAAAAAGCTGTCTGTCGGCTGTGCTGAGCCTCTTACAGCAAAGGAAAATACAAAGGCTTTCCCTGAGGATATAAGCTATCTTGAAAATAATCTTTTTGAGCTTTCCGCACCCGCTTATGAGGGCGAAAGCGAAAATATAAGCATTACGGAAAACCCCGATATCTATAAAGAATGTGATGCTGCAGCGAGAAAAATAAAAAGCTTTCTCCGTGAGGAAAAATACCGCTGCAGAGATATTTCTGTTGTATTCCGTGAGGGCGACATCTACGAAAGACTTATAAAAGCTTCCTTTAAAAAGTACGGTATTCCTTACTTTGAGGATAAGCGTCAGCCTATAGAAAACCAGCCACTTATAAGCTTTGTAAAAAGCCTTTTTGACCTTTCGGTAAACGGCTTTCAGAGCGACAGTGTATTCCGTATGATTAAAACGGGACTTTTAGGCTTTTCCGAGGACGATATTGCACTTTCAGAGAATTATACCTTTGCCTGGGATATAAACGGCAGTAAATGGCAAAAGGAATGGACAGCTAATCCTGAGGGCTTTCAGGGTGAACCGGGCGTAAGAGAAGAGGAAATTCTTAAAAGAATCAACGCCTTGAGAGAGAAAACAACTTCCCTTGTACGTGGCTTCAGAGAGTCCGTAAAGGACGAAACGGGAAAGGGTATTACAGAAAAGCTCTACCGTTTTCTTGCTGATAACGGTGTAGGTGAGGCTCTTAAAGAATATGCACTTTCTCTTCAGGATGAGGGGCATTTTGAGCTTGCTCTTGAGCAGGAGAAGGTCTGGGATGTGCTGATGGAGGTCCTTGACGAAATTGCAGGTGCTCTCTCAGATAAAACAGTCAGTATTAAACGCTACAGTGAAATTCTGAGTCTTATTATCACTTCAAAAAGTCTCGGTAAGCTTCCGGACGGCTTTGATGAGGTTTCCGTTTTAGTTGCAGACAGAGTCAGCACAAGGCACTCAAAGGTAGTTTTTGTCCTTGGACTCAATTCAGGTGTCTTCCCTCTTCAGCAGCCGGCCAACGGCTTTTTCAGCATAAGAGAAAAGGAGAAAATGGATTCAGAGGGCCTTGAGGTGGGAGACAGCGTAAAGGACTTCATTTCCAAGGAAAAATTTATTCTTTACAGCACGCTTTTTTCTGCTTCCGAAAAGCTGTTTCTCTCTTATGTAACCAACTCACCTGACGGTGAAAAGCTTAAAGAAAGCGAATGTATACGCAGTATAAGAAAGCTCTTTCCTTCTTTGGAAATATTGAAAATTGCTGAGGAAAAAACAGAAAATCTTATAGAAAGTGAAAAGGCTGCCTTTGAGCTTATGGCTGAAAAATGGCACGAAAATTCTCCTGAGTCAGAAGCTTTGAAAAAATATTTCAGAGGAAAACCCGAGTATATAAAAAGGCTCAGTGCAATTGAAAGAGCTACTGATGAAAAGAATTTTTCCTTTGAAAACAGCGAAAAAGCAGTTGAGCTTTTCGGTAAAAATATGGTCTTTTCAGCCTCACAGATGGAGGTTTACTATAAGTGTCCCTTTATGTATTTCTGCAAGTACGGTGTTTATGCAAAGCCGAGACTGAAGGTCAGACTTGACCCGGCACAAAGCGGTACAATTGTGCACTACTGTCTTGAGGAAATTCTCGGCAAATATAAGGGCAGAGAATTTCTGAAGCTCACCGATGAAGAAATCCGTGAAGAAATAAGAAGCCATCTCAGAAAATATATTGACAAAAATATGGGCGGCAGCGAGGATAAAACCGACCGTTTCAATTATCTTTATATGAGAACGGATAAAATTCTCCGTCACCTTATGGAGAGAATTCTTGCAGAGTTTGCTTCAAGCGACTTTGAAATGTGCGCCTTTGAATTAAAAATCGGCAATAACGGTGACGTTGAGCCTATCCGGATAAAGCTGAAGGAAGGCTCGGTGCAGATTAAAGGCTTCGTTGACCGTGTAGATAAGCTTGACACAAACGGCAGAAGATATATAAGAGTAATTGACTATAAAACAGGTGCAAAGGAGTTCGTTCTTTCCGATGTGCTTTACGGTCTTAATATGCAGATGCTTCTTTATCTTGTAAGCATTGTGAGAAGTAAAGAGGGCTTTTATAAGGACAGTGTTCCTGCAGGTGTGCTTTATTTTCCTGCAAATATAAAACCCGTTGCTGCAGAAAGAAGTGACGACACCGAAAGCCGTAAAAAGAAGATTTATTCCCTTTCAAAAATGAACGGTATGCTTGTAGGCGACGAGGAAGTTATCAGCCGTATGGATAAGGAAAAGGAAGGTCTTTTCCTGCCTGCAAGGTTCGATTCAAAGGGAGCGCTTAAGGGTAATTTTATTTCTCTTACTCAGTTTGAAAAGCTCGGCAGATATATGGATAACCTTATAAAAGAAATGGGTGACAGTATCCACGAGGGTAAAATTCCTGCAATTCCCGCCCTTGGTCCCAACCACTCCACAACCTGCGAATGGTGTGACTACAGTGAGGTCTGCCTCAGAGAAAAGGGCGAATACAGATATATAGACAATCTGAAGCACGATGATGCACTGAGAATAATTTCGGGAGGTGAGAACTGTGAAAATGAAGTGGACTTCTGAGCAGGAAAACGCAATTAAGGCAAGAAAAGGCAGTGTGCTTGTTTCTGCTGCTGCAGGCTCAGGTAAAACGGCAGTTCTTACCCAGAGAGTTATTGAAAGAATAACCGACAAAGAAAACCCTACAAGCGTTGACCGTCTGCTTATTGTTACCTTTACAAGAGCAGCTGCTCAGGAAATGAGAGAGAGAATAAGCGACAGAGTCAGTGCACTTTTAAAGGAAAATCCCGGCGATATTAACCTTATAAATCAGCAGATGCTTCTTCCCGGTGCAAAAATCACCACAATTGACTCCTTCTGCATGAACCTTGTAAAAGAGAATTTTCAGCTGCTTAAAATTTCTCCCGATTTCAGAATGGCTGAAGAAAGCGAGCTGAGAATTATAAAAGCTGCCGCTATGGATGAAGCTGTTGAAGAGATGTATAAGGAAGGCTCAGAAAGCTTCCGCAGTCTTGTTGAAGTGCTTTTCAAGGGCAGAGATGACAGCAACATTGAAGAGGCTATGAATAAGCTTTACGAAAGCGCTATGTCCTATCCTTTCCCTGAATCGAGAATACGTGAGTTTTCAGAAATTTTCAGCAGCGGTGAAAGCCTTTCTGAAAGCAGATACGGCAGAATTATTCTCGGTGCTCTTAAGGATACCCTTCTTTATGTAATTGAAAACTGTAACGAAATTCTCTCGGCTATCGAAAACGATGAAATTCTCACAAAGATTTTATATAATGCCGTTTCAACAGATAAAGCACAGTGCGAGTATATCCTTGGCTTTCTCGAAGAGGACAACTGGGACGAAACAAGAAGAGCGGTAGCTCAGTTTTCTCCCACAAGAAAGGGCAACACACCGAAAGATTTGAAAGAAGACCCTCTTACAAACCGCCTTTCAGATATCAGAAAGAAAAACGTGGACAGAATAAGAAAGCTCAGCGAGCTTATGTGCACAAGCGAAGAGGAATACTACGATGATATGGCTTTTTTCGCTCCGCTTATGAAAAGTCTTACGGACTGCACACTTAAATTCCACCGTATTTTTACCGAAACCAAGAAAGAGAAAAAGCTCAGCGATTTCTCCGATATTGCCCATATGGCTCTTTCACTTCTTGTTACTGAAACAGCTGAGGGCTACGAAAGCACCGATTTTGCAAAGGAAGTAAGCCTTCAGTTTGACGAAATTCTTATTGACGAATATCAGGACACCAACAAGGCTCAGGATATGCTTTTCTCTGCAGTTTCAAGGAATAATCTTTTCAGGGTAGGCGATGTAAAGCAGAGTATTTACTCCTTCCGTCAGGCTATGCCGGAAATCTTCCTTGAATTAAAAAACACCTTTGAGCTTTATGACTGTGAAAGGGATAATTATCCCTCAAAAATTATTCTCGGTAACAACTTCAGAAGCCGTAAGGGTGTAACGGATATAATCAACTTTATTTTCAATCAGATTATGTCAGAACAAAGCGGAGATATTGAATACGGTGAAGAGGAAAGGCTTGTTGCTAGTGCGGCTTATGAACCGTCAACGGAAGCCGACACCGAGCTTCATATTATAGATATTGCGAACCTTGATAAATTTACGGAAAATTCCACAATATGCCAGGCAAAGTACGCTGCAGACCTGATAAAGAAAATGATTTCTGAGGGCTATACCGTTAAAGACGGCAGCACCGAAAGAAGAGCAACCTATAAGGATTTTGCAGTGCTTTTAAGAGCAGTGGGCTCAGAAAAAGGTGTCACTTATGCAGAGGTTTTCAGACAGAAGGGTATACCTGCCTTTACTGAGGTTTCGGGTAAATTCCTTATGTCAGGGGAAATTGCTCTTGCTGTCAATATGCTTAAGATTATCGATAACCCGAGGCAGGACATTCCTCTTATGAGCGTTATGATGAGTCCCGTTTTCGGCTTCACTCCCGATGAGATAAGCGAGCTCAGGACAAAGACAAAAACAGGTAATTCTGAAGAAGACAGAAAAGCGGATATCTATTCCTGCCTTCTGAGAATGAAGGATAAATCAGAAAAGGTTGAGGCTTTTCTTTCAAAAATTGCTTTCTGGAGAAACTTATGCATCTGTCTTTCAGTAAGTGAGCTTCTCAATGAGATTTACGAGGACACTGCCCTTATACCAATTTTTGATGCTGTTGATAAATCAGGTACAAAACGGGCTAATCTGATGCTTCTTTCCGATTATGCAGCTGCTTATGAAAAAAGCGGAAAAAGCGGACTTACGGGCTTTCTCAGCTTTATAGAAAGACTGCGTGACAAAAAGCAGGATATGTCAGGTTCTCTCGGTATCTCTCAGCAGGCCGATGTTGTAAAAATAATGACTATCCATAAATCAAAGGGTCTTGAATTTCCCGTGTGTATTCTTTCAGGCTGCGCAGGTGAATTCAATATGATGGACCTTAACGAAAATATGGTAATCAGCCACAAGGAGGGGATAGGTCTTTTAAGACGCAATCCCGAAACCTTTGAGCAGTATAAAACTCTTTGCCATACGGCAGTAAGGCTTTCAATGAAGCAGAATCTTTTAAGCGAAGAAATGCGTGTGCTTTACGTTGCACTGACAAGAGCCAAGGAAAAGCTGATTATGATTTATGCCGACGAAAATCCCCTTAAAAAGTGCGAGAGCATGGCTATGGGCATAAACCCCTCAAATAAGCGCCTTAATCCCGTTGTGGTAAAAAGTGCAAACAGCTACGGCAAATGGATAATCACTGCACTTCTCAGACATGAGGGTGCAAAAAAGCTCAGAGAGGCAATCGGTATGACTGATGAGGGCGTACTTCCCTCAGAGTCACCGCTTAAGGTTGTTTTCAGTGAGTATGAAAGCGAAGAAAAGGTAAAGCAGACCGAAAAAGGCAAGGTTAAGGCTGATGAAAACTTCCTGAAGCTTATTGAAGAAAGGGCAGGGTTTAAGTATAAGTATGAGGCTCTTTCAAAAATACTCACAAAGAGAGCTGCTTCTGAGGTGGACAGAGATTTTATCGACAGAGATTATTTCGCTTCCTCAATGCCTGCGTTTATGTACGAAAACGGACTTACGGGTGCTCTCAGAGGTATAGCAACCCACACCTTTATTCAGTTTGCCGATTACAATAAGGCTAAGGTCAGCGTAAAAGATGAAATCGACCGCCTTTATGAAATGGGCGTGCTCAGCGAAAGTCAGGCAAAGGGAATAAACGTAAAAGCAGTTGAAGGCTTTTTTAAAAGCAGTCTTTCAGAAAGAATTCTTGTGTCACCTCTTGTAATGCGTGAAAAGAAGTTCACTATAGAGGTGCCCGTTGCTGAAATTTATCCCGAAGCAGGCGAAAGTGCCGACGGTGAAATGATGATGATTCAGGGTATTGCCGACTGTGCTTTTCTTGAAAACGGTGAGCTTGTTGTTGTGGATTACAAAACTGACCGATTGGAAACAGCCGAAGCATTCTCGGAAAAATATGCCTCTCAGGTGCTTTTATATAAACGTGCACTTCAGGAATGCACAGGCTATAAAGTAAAAGAAACCCTTCTTTATTCCTTCCATCTCGGCAAAGAAATCAGGGTAGTTTGAGATTTTTGAAAAAAACTTCAAGAAATTTCAAAAATATATTGATTTTTGACTTTTTGTGTGATACAATACCACTCGTTAAATAATGTGACTATACCGAAAGAGGTGAAATAGACAATGAAAAAGGATATTCATCCCAACTACGAACAGACAGAAGTAAAGTGTGCTTGCGGTGCTGTTATTGCTACAGGCTCAACAAAGAAGGACATGCGTGTTGATATTTGTTCAAACTGCCACCCCTACTTCACAGGTAAGCAGAAGCTCGTTGATACAGGCGGACGTGTTGACAGATTCAATAAGCGTTTCAACCTTGCTAAGAGCAAATAATCAAAGCTTTATTAAAAGAATCAGACGGCGCAGTTTTTGCACCGTCTTATTTTTCTTTAACTTTCAACTCTAACAAAAAGGTGGTGTTATCGTTGTCCGGCTACAGAACAATCAAAGCGCGTTCTCAGGATGAATTTGTTGTGAAAAAATCACGGTTTATCGGCTATGTCTGTCCGGTAAAGACCGTGGAAGAAGCAAATGCTTTTATTGAAGAAATAAAGAAAAAGCACTGGGATGCAACCCATAATGTATGGGCTTACAGCCTTAGGGAAGGAATGGTACGGCGCTTCAGTGATGACGGCGAGCCTCAGGGCACTGCAGGTATACCCTCCCTTGATGTAATTCTCAAAGAGGACGTTGTGGACTGCTGTGTTGTGTGTACCCGTTACTTCGGCGGCATTATGCTCGGTGCAGGCGGACTTGTAAGAGCATATTCCCATACGGCAAAAATTGCTCTGGACGCAGGCGGTATAATCACAATGGCACTTTGCAAAATAGTAAAAGTGCAGGCAGATTACAACTTCTACGGCAGACTTGTTCCTCTTATCTGCGAAGAAGGCGGAATAGTGGAAGACACAGTTTTTGCCGACAATGTTGAGGTCACCTTCAGAATTCCCGAAGAGGACGTCAGCCGTTTTGAAGCAAGGCTTGTTGACGTTTCTAACGGAAGATTTCACAGTGAGGTTGTTGACGAAAAGTTCTGCGAAATATAAAAAAATAAAAAATTATGAAAAAATAAGGGGAAAACCCGAAAAAATTGCGTATATATAAATGAAGGGATGTGAAAAAACGTGGAAAACCTGCGAATGATAACTCTTGAAAGAGAAAAAAATACAATTTCACCCTACGGATTTCTTTGCAGCAATTCAAAGGGCAGATTAATTCCTGAAGGTGAGTGTCCTGTCAGAACAGCCTTTCAGCGCGACAGAGACAGAATTATCCATTCTGCTTCATTCCGTCGCCTTAAGCATAAGACCCAGGTTTTTCTTTCTCCTGACGGCGACCATTACAGAACCCGTCTTACCCACACCCTTGAGGTTGCGCAGATAGCAAGAACAATCTCCAGAGCACTCAGCCTTAACGAAGACCTTACAGAGGCAATTGCTCTCGGCCACGATCTGGGACACACACCTTTCGGACATGCAGGCGAGAGAGCACTTAACGAGGTTGTGCCCGGTGGCTTCAGACATTACGAGCAGAGCCTTCGTGTTGCCGATTTTCTTGAAAGAGAGGGCAAGGGTCTTAACCTTACAAAGGAAGTGCGTAACGGTATTCTCTGCCACACAAAGGGTGAAGAGGCTTCAACCCTTGAGGGCAGAATTGTTAAACTTTCAGACAGAATTGCTTATATAAACCACGATATAGACGATGCAATAAGGGCAGGTGTGCTCACCGAAGCAAGTATTCCGAAAGAGGCAAAGCGCTTTTTAGGCGAAACAAAAAGTGCAAGAATAAACACACTTATAATGTCAGCCATAAACAATACCGTTGACACCGTCTGCCTGGACAGAGATGTGCAGAGTGCCTTTGATATTCTCCACGAGTTTATGTTTGACAGAGTATATACAAACCCCATTTGCAAAAGCGAAGAGGGTAAGGCTATGAAGCTTGTGCAGAGTCTTTACGACTTTTTCAGCACCCATCCCGACGAGCTTCCAAATGAGTTTATCTCAATTGCATGGAAGGACGGAGCTGAAAGAGCAGCGTCAGATTATATTGCAGGAATGACCGACGGCTATGCACTGAAGGTCTTCGCAAGATATTTCATTCCCACCGGTTGGAGCGACTGATGCAATCGGAGATTGCAAATGAATAATGAATAATGAATAATGAATGATGAATAATGAATGATGAATAATGAATAATTGTGGGTCACTTCGTTCCGATTGTAACTGTCGAAACGGCATTTTGTCATTCTGAACGAAGTGAAGAATCTGAAAAACAGATTCCTCGGTAAACCTCGGAATGACAATCTGTACCGTAGGGGCGACCGTTGGGTGTCCGCAAGATTTCAACACAATTAATTAAATGTATTACCGTAGGGAATATTAAACAGAGAAAGGAGGTAAGTTATGGCAAGGTTTTCAGATGAATTTTTAAGTGAGCTTCGTATGCGCTGCGATATTGAGCAGGTTATTTCGCCTTATGTCAATCTGAAACGGCGAGGCAAAAACCTTGTGGGACTTTGTCCCTTCCATAACGAAAAAACGCCTTCCTTTACGGTTTATCCCGAAAATCAGAGCTTTTACTGCTTCGGTTGCGGTGCAGGCGGTGAAGCAATCGGCTTTATCAGAAGAGCAGAAAATCTTGATTTTACCGAGGCTGTCCGTTATCTCTGCGACAAAAGCGGAATGGTGATGCCTTCTGAAGGCTTTGACAACTCTCTTTCCGTTAAACGCAAGAGAATGTATGAAATCAATAAAGAAGCGGCAAGATTTTTCAACTCCTGCCTTTTTACCGAACAAGGCAGAGAAGGGTTAGAATATTTCAAAAGCCGCGGCTATAAAAAAAGCACCATAACCCGTTTCGGTTTAGGTTATGCACCCAACGAATGGAGAGCCCTTCTCACGCATATGAGAGGTCTTGGGTACTCCTATGAGGAGCTTTATGAAGCAAACCTTGCAAACCGCAGCGATAAAGACGGAAAGATAAACTATTACGACTCCTTCCGTAACCGCGTAATGGTACCCATTATAGATGTAAGAGGAAATGTGGTTGCTTTCGGCGGTCGAGTCCTTGACGACAGTAAGCCAAAGTATATCAACACCTCAGATACGCTTGTTTATAAAAAGAGTCTCGGTGTATTCGGTCTTAACTTCGCTAAGAATTCGCCTGAGAAAACCCTTATTCTCGTTGAAGGTTATATGGATGCAATTTCACTTCACGAAGCAGGCTTTACCAATGCCATTGCCTGTCTCGGAACAGCTCTTACAAGCGAAATGGCGCACCTTCTTTCCCGTTATGCTGAGGAGATTATTCTCTCCTATGACGCTGACGAAGCAGGTCAGAAGGCAACGGAAAGAGCTATTGGAATACTCGGTTCAATAGGAATGAAAATGAGGGTTATCCACCTTTCGGGAGGAAAAGACCCTGACGAAATTCTTAAAAAATACGGCCCCGAAAGATACCGCAGCCTTATTGAGGGTGCTGCAAACGATATTGAGTTTGAGCTGCTTAAAGCAAGAGACGGCTTTGACCTTAATACAAGCGACGGCAAAATGAAATATCTTGAAAAGGCTGCGCAGATACTCTCTAAAACAAGAAGCGAAATTACCCGTGATATTTACTCATCAAGGCTCTCAGAGGAGCTTGGGGTAAAGAAAGAAGCTATAAGTGCACGGATAAATCAGATTTCTAGAATGAACACAAGAAAGGAAAGTCAGGAGTTTTTCAGAAAGGCACCTCAGCAGAATATCTCCGAAAGCACAAAAACGGCTCTTGCAAACTCAACCAATATAAGAGTTGTACGTGCCGAGGAGCAGCTTATTGCAACTCTTATGAAAAATCCCGACTACTACCGTCATCTTGAAAAAATTGTATCCGACGAGGATTTCAGTGTAGCACTTTATAAACGGATATTCTCGCTGATTACAGAAAAAATAAAAGAGCAGCGAAGTCTTGAGCTTACTTTCTTCTCTGAGGAGCTTACTCCTGCGGAAATGAATACCTTCGTGAAAATCTGCAAGGACAGCACAAAAAGCGGCAACAGTCTGCGCTTTTGTGAGGACTGCATAGCCGTTATGAAGGAAGAAAAAAAGAAGGCTTCTGAAAAGCCTGACCTTTCAACAATAAGTGACGAAGACTATCGCAATCTTTTTAAGAAAAAATAAACTAATCACTGCATTCTGCAGTATTATAGAAAGGACAGTAAATTTATGGACACACAGGAAAAAAACTTGATGCTCAAAGCTCTCGTTGACAGAGGTATTTCACAGGGCAAGCTCAACTCAACCGAAATCGACACCGTGCTTGTTGAAGCCGACGTTGATATGGAGGAAATGGAGAAGGTTTATCAGAAACTTGAAGCTCACGGTGTAGAAATCGTAGACGACCTTTCTGATGAAATTCTTAACGATATTTCCGTTGATATTGACCTTCCTAAGGATTACGACAACTCTGCAATGATTACTGACCCAAAGAGCGTAATTGATGACCCCGTAAAGGTTTATCTTAAGGATATCGGCAGAGTGCCTCTTCTTTCACCTGAAGAGGAAATTGACCTTGCAATCAGAATTTCAGCAGGGGACAAGGAAGCTAAGGATGTTCTTACAAAGGCAAACCTTCGTCTTGTTGTGTCTATTGCAAAAAGATACGTGGGCAGAGGTATGATGTTCCTTGACCTTATTCAGGAGGGCAATCTCGGCCTTATCAAGGCAGTTGACAAGTTTGACCATACAAAGGGCTTCAAATTCTCAACCTATGCTACATGGTGGATAAGACAGGCTATTACAAGAGCTATTGCCGACCAGGGCAGAACAATCCGTATTCCCGTTCATATGGTTGAAACAATCAATAAGGTTAAAAAGACAAGCAGTATGCTTCTTCACCGTGACGGCAAGGACCCCTCGCCCGAGGATATTGCTGCTGAGCTTAAAATGTCACCTGACAAGGTGCGTGATATTCTCCGCATTTCTCAGGAGCCCGTTTCACTTGAAACTCCTATCGGTGAAGAGGAAGACAGCCATCTTGGCGACTTTATTCCCGACGAGGATGCACTTTCACCTGCAGACGCTGCAGCTATGACCTTCCTTAAAACAAAGGTTAACGAAGTGCTTGAAACTCTCACTGTAAGAGAAGCAGAAGTACTCCGTCTTCGTTTCGGTCTCAAAGACGGCACACCTCAGACACTTGAAGAGGTAGGTAAGGAATTCAACGTTACAAGAGAGCGTATCAGACAGATTGAAGCAAAGGCTCTTCGTAAGCTCCGTCATCCCAGCAGAAGCAAACACCTCAAAGATTTATAATTTCACCCCAAAAAACAGGCAAGATAATTAAAAAGCAAGTTTTTGAGATTTTTTTGAAAAAACACTTGAAATTTGTTTTCGTTTCTGCTATTATATTGTCTGCTTATGTAGTTCTATTTAATTTAAGGAGGTGCGGTACATGGCAAAATGTGATTTTTGCGGTAAGGATGTTTCCTTCGGCATCAAAGTTTCTCACTCACACAGACGTTCAAACAGAACATGGAAACCAAACGTAAAGCGTGTTAAGGCTATCGTTAACGGCTCACCCAAGAGAGTACACGCTTGCACTCGCTGCTTACGCTCAGGTAAGGTTACACGCGCTATCTGATCATACGAACTTGGTCAATCACGGGTCTTTCGTAAAGGAAGACTCTTTTTTCTTTTTATATCAACTTATTAATAAATAATGCTTTTTCGTGGCGTAAATGTGAAATATTTGGAAAATGCTTCAATTGGCTTGTTTTTTGCAGAAATCTTTGGTAGAATGTATGCAGACTACCTCAAGTCAACTTCAAAAAGAAAGGATTTCAACTATGAGGAAAATCAGTAAAGCGCTTGCGTTGGTTTTTTGTATTCTTATGCTTCTTTCAAGTGTAGGTGCAGTTTCTTTTGCTGCTTCAAAGAAACCTGCCGCAACAAAGAAAATTACAACAACTGTGTCTGACACAGCAATAAAGCTTACATGGAGTAAGGTGAGCGGTGCTTCCGGTTACCGTGTGTATCAGTACAAAAACAAAGAGTGGGCTGTAATTAAAAAGAGCACCACATCAAATACATACACAATCAAATCTCTTAAGCCTGCAACAAGCTACAAGTTTGCAGTAAAGACCTATAAAAAGTCAGGCTCAAAGACAACCTGGTCAGATGCAAAGAAGATTACCGTTAAAACTGCAGCAGTAAGCAACCCCTCAACCTTCAAGGCTACAGCAGGGGAGAACTGCAAGATTACTCTTAAGTGGAGCAAGGTCAGCGGTGCAACAGGCTATGTTGCTTATGTGTACAAAGACGGTGCTTGGAAGAAGCTTAAGGCTACTGCAGATGCCAGCTATGTGGTAAGCGGTCTTGATGCAAAGACAACCTATAAGTTCAAGGTTGTTGCTTATAAGAAGATTTCAGGCAAGAATTACTACTCATCAGGCAAGACCTTAAGCGTAAAAACAGGAGCTCTTTCAGTGGGCAAAATCAGTTCAATCGATGTTGGTGCAACCTCTGATTCAGTAACTCTTACCTGGTCAGCTGACGGCAACATCACCGGCTACAGAGTTTATATCTATGATGCAGCAACTGACGGTTTCAAGACTCTTGCAACAATCAAGGATACCACTTACACTGCAACAGGACTTGCAGGCTCAACAACCTATACATTTATAGTAAGACCTTATGCAAAGTCAGGCTCAACAACTGTATGGGGTACAAAGACTACCGTTATCGGTGAAACTCTTCTTACTGCTCCCGATGTAATCAGTGCAACAATTGACGGACAGACTGCAACAATTGCCTGGTCAAGAGCAGGTAATGCAGACGGCTACAGAGTATATCTCTTCAAGGATATGAAGTCAGACGACAATTACTCAGTGCTTCAGAGTGCAACAGAGGATAATTCATATGTCTATGAAATTCCTCAGAACACAATGCAGAAAATCGGCGTAAAGGCATACAGAAAGCTTGACAGCGGCGAATATTCATGGAGCTCAATGAAGACAATCACTGTGGGCGGTGTCTATAAAGCAAGATCAATTTTCGAAAAGGGTGTATATTCATATACAACTGTAATTGACGGTCAGAAAACAACGGTTTACCATAAAAACGGAAACGTTAATCTTACAACAAAAATGCCTATTACTGACAGCATAAATGCTGACTGTCAGATTATTTACAATGCAAAAGAGAAAAAGAGCATAGCTCTCATTTCAATTGCAGGTATGGGCGGTTTCTATTGTACAGACCTTGCTGCTCTCGGCGGTGACGACCTCGATATTACAGAAGCAGGTGCACATGACGATAGATTTGTAGACGGTGAAATCACTTCAGAAATTACCGTTACCGAAGTACCCTACAGCGACAGGACTCTCATTTGCGAAAGCTTTGTAAACGATAACGGAGAAACCGTAAACTTCTACTTTGATGGCGGCGACTTTGTAAAGCACGAAATAGTAAATTCAAGAGGTGTGGTTGACTCAGTTACTCTTGAAAATGTAAGCAGCAGTGTAAGCGACAAAAAGTTCGACGTTACACCTCCCTGGAATTACATCAATATTGATGTTTTCATCAAATAGTAGATTTAATCCACTAAGCCGTGTGTTTAATATGATTATAATTCAATGAAAGAAAATTCCCTTCCTGTGGAGTAAAATCCTCAGGAAGGGTTTTTGTCTGTAAAGAGTATGCTTCAGAGCAAAAAATCCGGAATAAAAACAAAAAAACCGCCAAAAAAGCGGAAAAATCTTTAAAAAACAGGAGATAACAACCCAAAACCCCTTGACAAGGTCGCCAAGGCTGTGTTAATATATCATAATGTATAATGGTCTAGTATGCCCATGTATATCTTACTGAAATCATATTAGCACTTAACTGAAAAAATGTCAAGAACTTTTTTCAAAAAACAATTTTTGCAAGTAATGCCTTCGGGCAAATAAATAAAGATATGGAGTGATAAGCTAATGGTAAATGTTACCAACGTAAAACTCGGTACCAATACCCGTAAGAGTTTCGGCAAAATCAAAGAAGTTATGCCTATGCCTAACCTTATCCAGGTTCAGAAGGACTCTTACAAATGGTTCATTGAAACCGGTCTTAAAGAAGTGCTTAAGGATATGTCGGATATCACCGACTACAGCGGAAACCTTGTGCTTTCTTTCGTAGACTACAGAATGGACGACAAACCGAAGTATACCGTAAAGGAATGTAAGGAGAGAGATACCACTTACTCAGCTCCCATGCGTCTTACCGTTCGCCTTTATAACAAGGAGACAGGTGAGGTCAAGGACAGCGAGGTTTATATGGGTGAATTCCCTCTTATGACTGAAAGCGGTACCTTTATTATCAACGGTGCAGAACGCGCTATTGTTTCACAGCTTGTCCGTTCACCCGGTGTTTATTTCGGAATGACTCACAATGTTACAGGTAAAAGGCTTTTCACTTCAACAATCATTCCGGGCCGTGGTGCATGGCTTGAATATGAAACAGACCAGAACGACCTTTTCTATGTAAGAATAGATAAGAACAGAAAAATCCCCATTACAACTCTTATCCGTGTTCTGGGCTATTCAACAGACAACGATATCCGTGAGTTCTTCGGTATGGACGACAGAATCGAAGCTACTCTTGAAAAAGATAACACAAAGAACACTGAGGAAGCTCTTATTGAAATTTATAAAAAGCTCCGTCCCGGTGAGCCTCCCACGCTTTCAAGCGCACAGAGCCACATTGAAGGTATGTTCTTCGACGAAAGAAGATATGACCTTTCAAGAGTCGGCAGATACAAATACAACAAAAAGCTTGGCATTTCTGACAGAATCCGCGGCTTCAGACTCGCTCAGCCAATTGTAAACGACCTTACAGGCGAAATCATCGCTGAAGAAGGCGAGCTTGTTACAAAGGAAAGAGCTTACGAAATTGAGCAGGCAGGCGCCAAGATTGCATATGTAACCGTTGAAGGTCAGGAAGAACCCGTTAAGGTTATTTCAAACCAGATGGTTGACATCAAGGGCTACATTCCTTACCTTTCAGACGAAGAACTCAGAAGCGTAGGTATCAACGAGCACGTAAGATACACCGTTCTTATGGAGGTTCTTTCAGAAATCGACGGTATGGAAAAGGACGAGGTTCTTGCTTACCTTGAATCAAAGGCTGACGAGCTTATTCCCAAGACCATTATCGTTGACGATATTCTCGCATCAATCAACTACCTTAACTGTCTTGCTAACGGTGTAGGTCACGCTGATGACATTGACCACCTTGGTAACCGCCGTATCAGAAGCGTTGGTGAGCTTCTTCAGAACCAGTTCCGCGTTGGCTTCTCAAGAATGGAAAGAGTTGTTAAGGAAAGAATGACTCTTCAGGCTCAGGAATCAGATAAGGTAACTCCTCAGGCACTTATCAACACAAGACCCGTAATTGCTGCAGTGAGAGAATTCTTCGGTTCATCACCCCTTTCACAGTTCATGGACCAGAACAACCCCCTTGCAGAGCTTACACATAAGAGAAGACTTTCAGCTCTCGGCCCCGGCGGTCTTTCACGAGACAGAGCAGGTTTCGACGTTCGAGACGTACACTACTCACACTACGGCCGTATGTGTCCCATTGAAACTCCTGAAGGTCCCAACATCGGTCTTATCTCATATATTGCTACTTTCGCAAGAATCAACGAATACGGTTTCATCGAAGCACCTTTCCGTCCCATTGACAAGGAAACAGGTGAGGTTCTTGAAACATTCGAATATATGACAGCTGACGTAGAAGACGAATATACAGTTGTTCAGGCTAACGAACCTCTTGATGAAAACAACCGTTTCATCAGAAATAAGGTAAACGCACGTCACCGTGACGAATTCCTTGAAATTGACCCCTCAAGAGTAGACTACATGGACGTTTCACCCAAGATGGTTGTTTCAGTAGCTACAGCTCTTATTCCCTTCCTTGAAAACGACGACGCAAACCGTGCTCTTATGGGTGCGAACATGCAGCGCCAGGCAGTACCTCTTCTTAAGTGTGATTCACCTATGGTAGGTACAGGTATGGAATATAAGGCAGCAACAGACTCAGGCGTATGTGTACTCGCTAAGGATGCAGGTACAGTAACATACGTAAGTGCTGACAAGATTGACATCATCACAAAGGAAAACAGAGTTGACACATATAACCTTATTAAGTTTATGCGTTCCAACCAGGGTACATGTATCAACCAGAAGCCCGTTGTAAAAGTTGGCGACACAGTTGAAAAAGACCAGGTTATCGCAGACGGCCCTGCAACAGATAAGGGTGAGCTTGCTCTCGGTAAAAATGCTCTTATCGGCTTTATGACCTGGGAAGGTTACAACTACGAGGACGCTGTTCTTATTAATGAAAAGCTTGTCCGTGATGACGTTTACACATCAATCCACATTGAAAAGTACGAGCTTGAAGCAAGAGATACAAAGCTCGGACCTGAAGAAATTACAAACGATATTCCCAACGTTGGTGATGCTCTCCGTGACCTTGACGAAAGAGGTATCATCCGTGTAGGTGCCGAAGTTCATTCAGGTGACATTCTTGTAGGTAAGGTTACACCTAAGGGCGAAACCGAGCTTACTGCAGAAGAAAGACTTCTCAGAGCTATTTTCGGCGAAAAGGCAAGAGAAGTAAGAGATACATCTCTTCGTGTTCCTCACGGTGAATACGGTATCGTAGTTAACGTTGAAGAATTCACAAGAGAAAACAGCGACGAACTTTCACCCGGTGTAAACAAGGTAGTACGTTGCTACATTGCACAGAAGAGAAAGATTCAGGTAGGCGACAAGATGGCTGGTCGTCACGGTAACAAGGGTGTTGTTTCACGCGTTCTTCCTCAGGAAGATATGCCCTTCCTTTCCGACGGTACTCCTCTTGACATCGTTCTTAACCCCCTCGGCGTACCCTCACGTATGAACATCGGTCAGGTACTTGAAGTACATCTCGGCTTTGCTTGCCGCAAGATGGGCTGGAAGATTATGACTCCCGTATTTGACGGTGCTCACGAAGAAGATATCAGAGAAGCTCTTAAAGAAGCAGGCATCAGCGAAAGCGGTAAGTCAGTTCTCTATGACGGCAGAACAGGTGACCGTTTCGACGGCGAGGTTACCGTTGGTGTTATGTACTTCCTTAAGCTTCACCACCTTGTAGACGATAAGATGCACGCACGTTCAACCGGTCCGTACTCACTTGTTACTCAGCAGCCACTCGGCGGTAAAGCTCAGTTCGGTGGTCAGCGTTTCGGTGAAATGGAAGTTTGGGCACTTGAAGCTTACGGTGCAGCTTATACTCTTCAGGAAATTCTTACAGTTAAGTCAGACGACGTTGTTGGCCGTGTCAAGACTTA
This sequence comes from Acutalibacteraceae bacterium, assembly GCA_045538095.1. Classification (GTDB taxonomy): domain Bacteria; phylum Bacillota; class Clostridia; order Oscillospirales; family Acutalibacteraceae; genus UBA6857. The sequence goes on from JAZSQU010000040.1 coordinate 43,604, forward strand.
CGAAGCAATTGTAAACGGTGAAAACGTGCCTCAGGCAGGTGTTCCCGAATCCTTCAAGGTTCTTGTTAAGGAACTTCAGAGCCTCGGTCTTGACGTTAAGGTTCTTGACGCTGATAACAACGAAATCGACCTTAAGCAGCAGATTGACGGCGACGAAGGCGTAAGTCTCCACAGATATGTTGCTAAGGAAGAAACCGCAAAAGACGAAGATGATCTCGACCTTGAAGATGATGACGATCTCAGCCTTGAGGATGACGAGGATGCAGATCTTGACTTCGACTTTGGCGACCTTGAGTCAGCAGACGATGAGGACGAAGACGCATTTGACGTTGATGCATTCTTCAACGAAATGAACCCCACAATCAATGATGCAGGTTTCGCAAGCGGCTTTGTTCCCGACGAAGACAATATGTAATCACTATGGATTTTAATTTATAATAACAGGAAAGGGCTGACTTAATATTATATGGAAAATATAACTTTTGAATCAATTAAAATAGGTCTGGCTTCACCTGAAATGATCAGAAGCTGGTCATACGGTGAAGTAACAAAGCCTGAAACCATAAACTACCGTACACTTAAGCCTGAAAGCGACGGTCTTTTCTGCGAAAAGATTTTCGGACCCCTTAAGGACTGGGAATGCCATTGCGGACGCTATAAGAGAATCCGTCACAAGGGCAAGGTTTGTGAACGCTGCCACGTTGAAATTACAAAGGCAAAGGTTCGCCGTGAACGTATGGGTCATATCGAGCTTGCAACTCCCGTTTCACACATCTGGTACTTCAAGGGTATTCCCTCAAGAATGGGCCTTATGCTTGATATCTCTCCGAGAGACCTTGAAAGAGTTCTCTACTTTGCAGCTTATGTTGTAATTGATGCAGGTACAGTTCCCAATGTAAAAGAGGGACAGGTTATTACTGAAAAGCAGTACGACGATATTAAGGAATACTACTACAACGATGAAGACTTCAAGGTTGGTATGGGTGCTGAAGCAATTAAAGAGCTTCTTTCAAAAATCGATGTTGAAGCACTTAACGAAGAACTCCGTGAGCAGCTCGCTACAGCAAGCGGCCAGAAGAAGGCAAGAGTTCTCAAGAGACTTGAGGTTGTTGAAGCATTCAGAGCTTCAGGTAACAGACCTGAATGGATGATTCTTGATGTTGTTCCCGTAATTCCTCCCGATATCCGTCCTATGGTTCAGCTTGACGGCGGCCGTTTTGCAACAAGCGACCTTAACGACCTTTACAGAAGAGTTATCAACAGAAACAACCGTCTTAAAAAGCTCCTTGAGCTCGGCGCTCCCAGCATTATCATCAGAAACGAAAAGAGAATGCTTCAGGAAGCAGTTGACGCTCTTATTGACAACGGCAGAAGAGGCAGACCCGTTACAGGTCCCAACAACAGACCTCTCAAGTCACTTTCAGATATGCTTAAGGGTAAGCAGGGACGTTTCCGTCAGAACCTTCTCGGTAAGCGTGTTGACTACTCAGGCCGTTCAGTTATCGTTGTAGGCCCCGAGCTCAAGCTCTATCAGTGCGGTCTTCCCAAGGAAATGGCACTTGAACTCTTCAAGCCCTTCGTAATGAAGAGACTTGTTGAAACAGGTGTTGCAGCACATATAAAAACAGCAAGAAAAACCGTTGACCGTCAGGAAAAGTGTGTATGGGACGCACTTGAAATTGTAATCAAGGACCATCCCGTAATGCTCAACCGAGCTCCCACACTTCACAGACTCGGTATTCAGGCATTTGAACCCGTGCTTGTTGAAGGTAAGGCTATCAAGCTTCATCCTCTTGTATGTACAGCGTTCAACGCCGACTTCGACGGTGACCAGATGGCTGTTCACGTACCTCTTTCAGCAGAGGCTCAGGCAGAAGCACGTTTCCTTATGCTTGCTGCTAACAACCTTCTTAAGCCCTCAGACGGAAAACCTGTTGCCGTTCCTACTCAGGACATGGTTCTCGGCTCATATTATCTTACTCTTGAAATTCCCGGCTCAAAGGGTGAGGGTAAGGTATTCCGTGACGTAAACGAGGCAAGACTCGCTTACGATTCAGGTGTTATCGACCTTCATGCAAAAATCAAGGTTCGTATAACAAAGGAAATTGACGGCGTTAAGAAGTCAAAGATTATTGAAACAACTCTCGGTAAGATCATTTTCAACGATCCCGTTCCTCAGGATCTTGGCTTCGTTGACAGAACCGATCCCGAAAATATGTTCCGCCTTGAGGTTGAAGGTCTTGTAAACAAAAAGCTTCTCGGTAAGGTTATTGCAAGATGTATCCAGGTACACGGCACAGCCAAGACAGCTGAGGTTCTTGACAACGTTAAGAATCAGGGCTACAGATACTCAACACGAAGCGGTATCACCGTTGCTGTATGTGACGCAACAATTCCCGCTTCAAAGAAAGACATTCTTGCAGAAACAGAAGCTCAGGTTGACGAAGTTAACAGAAAGTTCAACCGTGGTCTTCTTTCAAATCAGGACCGTTCAAGACAGGTACTCAAGGCATGGGATACCTGTACAAACCGTGTTGCTGATGCTCTTACAGGTTCATTCGACGCTACCAACCCAATCTGGATGATGCTTGACTCAGGTGCCCGTGGTTCTAACAGCCAGCTTCGTCAGCTTGCAGGTATGCGTGGTCTTATTGCCAACACAGCAGGTAAGACAATCGAAGTACCCATCAGAGCTAACTACCGTGAAGGTCTTAACGTTCAGGAATACTTCATTTCATCACGTGGTGCGCGTAAAGGTCTTGCCGATACAGCGCTTCGTACAGCTGACTCAGGTTACCTTACACGTCGTCTTGTTGACGTTTCACAGGACGTTATTATCCGTGAAGAGGACTGTGGCTGCTCAGAAGGTCTTGAAGTTTACGACATTATGGACGGTAACCGTATTCTTGAATCTCTTTCAGAAAGACTCAAGGGCAGATACCTTCTCAATAACCTTATTGACGACGAAACCGGTGAAGTTATTATGGGCAATGACCATATGCTCACCGAAAAGGATGCAGACAAGATTGACGCATATCTCACAGCCAAGATGAACAAGGCTCTCGATGAGGGTATGCCCAAGGAAGAAGCTGCAAATATCAGAAGAATTACAATCCGTTCACTTCTTACATGTAACTCAGACCACGGCGCTTGTATCAAGTGCTACGGTGCAAACCTTGCATCAGGTCAGCCCGTTACAGTAGGCGAAGCAGTTGGTATTATCGCTGCTCAGTCAATCGGTGAACCGGGTACACAGCTTACAATGAGAACCTTCCACACCGGTGGTGTTGCATCAGGTGCCGACATTACACAGGGTCTTCCCCGTGTTGAAGAGCTCTTTGAAGCACGTAAGCCCAAGACTCTTGCAATCATCTCAGAAATCGACGGTGTTGTTTCCTTTGAAACAATCAAGAAGAATCCCCACATCGTTGTTACAAACGAAGAGACAGGGGAGAGAAAGGAATATTTCCTTACCTTCGGTGCAAGAGCAAGAGTTTCAGAAGGCCAGTTCATCAAGAAGGGCGAAACCGTTACTGAAGGTTCAGTTGACCCGAAGGACGTACTCAACGTAATGGGTGTAAATGCAGTTCACGACTACCTTATCAGCCAGGTACAGCTCACATACCGTACCCAGGGTGTTGACATCAACGACAAGCACATTGAAGTTATTGCCCGTCAGATGATGAAGAAGGTTAAGGTTGAGGACGCAGGTGATACAAATCTTCTTCCCAACTCAGTTGTGGATAAGAGAGAAATCCGTGATGCAAACAGAATTCTCAGAACAAGAATGGAAGCAACAGGCGAAGAGCTTACAGAAGCTACCTGCTCACCCATCCTTATGGGTATCACAAAGGCTTCACTTGCAACTGACTCATTCCTTTCAGCTGCATCATTCCAGGAAACAACAAGAGTTCTCACCGATGCTGCAATCAAGGGCAAGGTTGATCCTCTTATGGGTCTTAAGGAGAACGTTATTATCGGTAAGCTCCTTCCCTCAGGTACAGGTATGAAGTGCTACAACGAAGTAGATTTTGTTGACACTGCAGAAAAGGCACTTAAGGAAGAAGAAGCAGCACTTATCTGGAACTTCTAAATAAAAAGGAGATGTGTTTCGCACATCTCCTTTTTAAATACAGAACGCAGACCCTTCCACCGCTAAAGCGGTCCCCCTTTTCTTCCAGAAACGGGCACCCTTTTGTCCTTCGGACATTTCCCCTAACAGGGGAATTACCTTTCAGGGACGGCAAGGCAAAATGCAAAACGACTGACGAAACGGTCAGATAACCATATGGCACCCTTTTTGTCATTCCGAGCTTGTCGAGGAATCTTTAAGATCCATGCTTTGCTCAGGGTGACATTTCGTAAATGCAGAACGCAGAATGCAGAACGACTGACGAAACGGTCAGATAACCATATGGCATCCTTTTTGTCATTCCGAGCCTGTCGAGGAATCTTTAAGATCCTTCGCTTTGCTCAGGAGGACATTTCGTAAATACAGAACGCAGTGCACTATTCTTGTAAATCACTATCTTTATCGTCAGTAATACAATCGGAGCGAAGCGACCCCCAATTATTCATTATTCATCATTCATTATTCATTAAAAAAAGGACGCCCACTGGGCGCCCTACGTTTATCTGACTGTTTCGTCAGTCGTTCTGCGTTCTGCATTCTGCATTCAATTTATTCTTCCGGTGAAAAGCTGTCCTTACCAACGCTGCAGATAGGACATTCAAAATCATCGGGAAGATCTTCAAAAGCTGTGCCGGGTTCGATGCCGAGTTCCTCTAAACCTACTTCCTCGTCATATTCCCAACCGCAAACGTCACATATATACTTCATAATAATACTCCTTTCTGAGTTGAACTGTTTCTATAGGGATATTAATAGCATTATATACAGGTTTTGTCAATAGGAAATCGGATTTTTATTAAAAATTTTCATTGACATTTTTCGACTTGAAAAATTAAACAAAAATCAGGTGCTATATTTGGTAATAGGCACAATTGACAGTCTGATGTAAATAATGGTAAAATTAAACGATAAGTTTTGATTTTTTCCTTTGAAAAAAGGTATAACAAAAGTAAAAAGGAGACAGAATTATGAAACTTCCCTCATATCCCGTAGTTACGGTGGACCCGTTTTTCAGCATCTGGTCAAGAAGTGAAAACCTTAACGAAAGCGACACCTGCCTTTGGTGCGGTATCAGAAAGCCTATTAAGGGCACCGTTACCTTTGACGGTGTTACCTACCGCTTTTTAGGCGCAGGCAACGAAGAAATCATACCTCAGGTTAAAACTGAAATTCTTCCTTATATTTCAGAATACACCTTCCAAAACGATAAACTGAAGCTTATTCTCAAAACCTGGTCACCGCTTCTTCTGGGTGACTTCCACCTTCTTTCAACTCCCGTTGCTTATTTCGATTTTGAAGTGCAGAACCTTACAGGTGAGGAGAAGGCTGTTTCTGTTTCAATCGAAGCTTCAGAGGAGCTTTGCTATGACCGTAAGGTGAAAGAAACTGTTTGCTATACCTCAAACTTCAGCGGATTTACATATGCAAAAATGGGCAGAGTCAAGCAGAATCCCATTTACATCTCAGGTGACGGAGTTTCAGCTGACTGGGGTTACTATCTTATTTCAGGCGGCAGCGTTTCAGCTTCACGTTACGGAATCAAGTCAACTCATACTCTTAATGTAAACAAAGTTCAGCGTTTTTCAACCCTTATGGCTTACGACGATATTTATTCAATTGAATACTTCGGTGAAAAGCTGAAGGGTCTCTGGACAGAAAAGTTCGCTTCAATTGAAGCTGCTCTCAAATTCTGCACAGACAACAGAGCTGACCTTCTTAAGAAAATCAAAGAGCAGAACGACCTTATTCTCAAGGACAGCAAGGCATTCGGTGAGGATTATCAGAAGATTCTCTCTGCTGCTGCAAGACAGGTGCTTGCTGCTCATAAGCTCGTAAGAAACAGCAAGGGTGAGCTTCTTTATATGTCAAAGGAATGCCATTCAAACGGCTGTATCAATACCGTTGACGTTTCTTATCCTGCACTTCCCATGTACCTTCTCTATGCTCCCGAGCTTGTTAAGGCTATGTGCACGGGTATCTTCACCTTTGCTTCTATGCCTTTATGGAAGGCTGATTATGCACCCCACGATATCGGCCGTTATCCTTGGGCTGACGGTCAGGTTTATGCTCTCAGTCCTGCTCATCATCTTCCCAACCACAGAATCAGCTACCGTAAGATTTATAAGAAAAAGTCAATGAACATCTTTATGCCTCAGTTCCAGATGCCCGTTGAGGAATGTGGCAATATGCTCGTTATGTCTTACTCCTATTACAAAATGACCGGAGATAAGGATTTCCTTAAGGAAAACTTCGAGCTTCTTACAAAATGGGCTGATTTCCTTAAAAAGAAGGGCATCGACCTTGACAATCAGCTTTGCACCGACGACTTTGCAGGCCACAGCAAGCGTAACGTAAACCTTGCAATCAAGAGCATTATGGGCAGAGCCTGCTACAACAGAATCTGCGATGCTCTCGGTATTGCTGACGAAAGCTTTTTTGAAGCAAAGCAAGATGCCGAAAAGCTTATTGCTCTTTGCGAAACTGACGGCTATCTGCCCTTTGCACTTTCAAAGAAAGATTCCTGGAGCCTTAAGTACAATATGGTATGGGACATTGTTTTCGGCTTTAATATCTTTGATGAAAAGCTTTACGAGGCTGAAAGCATGAAATACAGAGAAGAGCTCAACAAGTACGGTGTGCCTCTCGATTCAAGAAAGGACTTCACCAAGACTGACTGGATGCTCTGGGCAGCCTGCCTTGACAAAACAGGGGAGAATGTTGCCTCCTTCTCAAAGACTATTGTTGATTTCCTTTCTGAAAGCGAAAGCAAGGTCTGCTTCTCAGACTGGTACGACACAAAAACTGCAAAGCAATGCGGCTTTGACCACAGAACTGTTCAGGCAGGTCTTTGGATGCCGGTATTGAATGCAAAATGCAAACCCTTCCACCGCTAAAGCGGTCCCCCTTCCCTGAAAGGGACGGCAAGGCAAAATGCAAAATAACTGACGAAATTTATGCAAAGGACTGCCGTTGGCGGTCCTTTGTCATTCCGAGCTTGTCGAGGAATCTTTAAGATACTTGGCTTTGCATTTTGCATTAAAAAATCCGTCATTTGTTGATACAGAGCCTTTTATTTTATCCTGTAATTCTTTTTCGCGTCTCTGCTGACAGTAATTTTGTACTGTCCGGTGCACTGAAAAATTCTGCTCATTGTTGCCTCATCAAAGGTGCCAAGCTCTCTGAGGGTCTTTTCGCTTGAAATAATAGTGATATAACCGCTGTTCATCAGTCGGTGATTAATCAGTTCAAAGGCAAGGTTAAGGTCGCCTTTTGTGGGTTCTTCATCGTTTTTTGTTTTAAGAAAATCGTCAATATAAAGCACCTTTGCCCTTTTGAAAAGTGAAAACTCCTTTTCATAAAGAAGAAAATCGTTGACCACGCCTTTCAGCTTTTTTGAGTCCTCGCACCAGTTCATATATTTCACCTGATATCCACTTCGAAGGTAGAATGATGATATCGCAGTACAGATGTGGGTCTTTCCGCAACCGGGTTGACCGCCGATAAAAAACCAGTTTGCGTTTTCGTCTTTGCAAAACTCTGCAGCTTTATCTTTTATTGTCTTCTGCCACAGTTCTGCCGTGGTGAAATTCTTGAATGTGAAGGAAGAAAGAACGTCTTTAAGCCCGCTGTTTTTGGCTTCATAAAGGCTTTTTCTTATCTTCATACATCTACAGTGGTAATGCACTTCAACGCCGTTTTCATCGGTTTTTGCAACAATTCCCTTGTTCTTGCAGTAGGGACAGCTGTAGCCGTCTTTAAAATGTAGGTTGCCCTCGGTGCTGTTGAAAATGTCAACCTGCTTTTGTGTCCATTCTTCAAGTGTTATGTATGGCTTCTTGTCACCGTAAAGCTCCTGAGCCTTTCTTTCAATATCTGCTAATGTAATTTCACTCATAGCTCAGTTACTCCTTCAAGAAACGCAAAGGATGAATTTTTCTGCGGTAATTTTTTCTCTGAAGAGCCCTTATATATATTATTATCATTATTATCATTATTATCTTTATTATATCGTTGCGATTGGGTTGCGATTTGCTTGCGATTTGTTTGCGATTGGGATGCGAAGTTGCTTGCTAAGTTGCTTTGATATAAATTGTAATTAACTATTGTTATTACTTGGAATTGGTTGGTTGATTCGCTTGTTATTTCGCCTGTCTTTTTTAAGTGACCCAAGGCTGTACGAACCTGTGAGAAGGTCAGACCCAGATTTTCTGCAAGTGACTCTGTTGAAACCACTGCCTGTCCTCTTCTGATTGTCAAATCATAGAGCTTATGGTCTTTTACATTTGCTTTTAAAAGTAAATGAACGAACACTCTCATGGTGTTAGGATTTTTGTACCATCTCCATTTCATAATATTTCTGTCAAGCATAATAAATGTTGTTTTTTCTGCCATTTTTGTTCTCCTTTCTTTTATTTGTCATTCCGAGCTTGGAGGAATTTTTCTGCATCCCAAATAAGATTCTTCACTACGTTCAGAATGACAGTTTACTTCGTCAGTCACATCTTCACTATTCCTTCTTACTTCTTACCTCAAAAAATACCCTCTACTAATAGGGCGGAAAACGGGTTTTTGTGCAGGTTTTCTGCATCAAAATTGAAAAAACGGGGATATGTTAACAAAATATTTACAAACGGCGAAGTGCAACCCGATAATGGCGTCAGTAATTTTTCATTTTGTCTGTCTGACCTATTGACAACATTGGTAGTAACTGATATAATATTACAGCAAAAATGAATACTTCCTTATTAAGAGCAGCTGAGGGAACAGGCCCTGTGAAGCTCGGCAACCTGCATTTGCAAGGTGCTAAATCCTGCGGTAAAGACCGGAAGATAAGGTTATTATCTACGGTCACTCTGCGTGACCGTATTTTTTTGTCGAAAATCAAACTATAATATAAAGAAAGAAGGATATGAAAAATGGCAAAATTTCTTTTTACATCAGAATCAGTAACCGAAGGCCATCCCGACAAAATCTGTGACCAGATTTCAGATGCAGTGCTTGATGATATTTATGCTCACGACCCTATGGCAAGAGTAGCTTGCGAAACAGCAATCACAACCGGTCAGGTGCTTGTAATGGGCGAAATTACTTCAGCTCATAAGCCCGATGTTTCAAAAATCGTAAGAAGCGTTATCAACGATATCGGATATGACCACAGCGATAAGGGCTTCGATGCAAACACTTGCGGTGTTCTTGTTGCTCTTGACGAACAGTCAGGCGACATCGCAATGGGTGTTGATAAGTCAATGGAGCTTAAAACAGGCGATGAGGATGCTTATAATCTCCACGGTGCAGGCGACCAGGGTATGATGTTCGGCTATGCCTGCGACGAAACAAAGGAGCTTATGCCTCTTCCCATTTCTCTTGCTCACAAGCTTACAAAACAGCTTACAAAGGTGAGAAAAGACGGCACACTTCCTTATCTCCGTGCAGACGGTAAGAGCCAGGTTACAGTGCAGTATGAAGACGGAAAGCCCGTGGCAGTTACTGCAGTTGTTGTTTCTTCACAGCACAGCGCTGATGTTGAGCTTGAACAGATCAGAGAAGATGTTACAAAGCATGTAATTGAGCCCATCATCCCTGCTGAATTTATGACAGCTGAAACAAAGATTTTTGTTAACCCCACAGGCAGATTCGTTACAGGCGGACCTCAGGGTGACAGCGGTCTTACCGGCAGAAAGATTATCGTTGACACCTACGGCGGTTATGCCCGTCACGGTGGCGGTGCATTCTCAGGTAAGGACCCCACAAAGGTTGACCGCAGTGCCGCTTACGCTGCAAGATATGTTGCTAAAAATGTTGTTGCTGCAGGTCTTGCTTCAAAGTGCGAAATTCAGCTGGCTTATGCAATCGGTGTTGCCCGTCCCGTTTCAGTAATGGTTGACACCTTCGGCACAGGTAAAATCAGCGACGAAAAGATTGCAGAAATCGTTAACAAGGTGTTCGACCTTCGTCCCGCTGCAATTATCGACACACTTAAGCTTCGTGCTCCAATTTACCGTCAGCTTGCTTCTTACGGTCATATCGGCAGAGAAGACCTTGATGTACAGTGGGAAAAGACAGATAAGGTTGAAGAAATCAAGGCACTTGTTTAAATGCAGAATGCAAAGTGCAAAATTAACTGACGAAACGGACAGATAACAGTAGGGGCGCCCATTGGGCGTCCTTTTTTTCATGAATACTGAATGATGAATAATGAATAATCGTCGCTTCGCTCCGATTGTATTACTGACGATAAAGATAGTGATTTGTAAGGATAGTGCACTGCGTTCTGCATTTACGAAATGTCATCCTGAGCAAAGCGAAGGATCTTAAAGATTCCTCGACAAGCTCGGAATGACAAAAGGGTGCCCGTTTCCGGAGGAAAAGACGGACAGATTATCATATAAAGTGCAACACTGAGTAAAACTCAACAAAACTTAATGTAAAAAACTGTTAATGATTTTTTTGATTAAGTCTTGATAAATTTAAAAAAATATGGTACAGTTATACCAATAATGGAATTCTCTGCTTTTATATAGAGAAAGGATGAATAAAATGAAAAAGGCATTATCTTTATTATTATCAATACTTATGGTGTTCACTGTTTTTGCAGTGGCTGTACCCTTCGTTTATGCCGAGGATGAGCTTCCTCCCGTAATCAAGGCTTTCACAAATCCTGCAGAGGCTTTCTATCCTCAGAAGGGTGAAATTACTCAGGTGGTTTTTGCTGACCTTGATAATGTGTCTGCACCCGATGACAGTATGGAAGTAGGCCGTGATGAAGGCAAATCCGTCAAGGCGTGGATTGTAAATCAGGATGATGTTAAAATCCTCTACATAGCAGGTAAGGGTGGCGTAACACTCAATCCCTACTCAGCTTCACTTTTTGAAGGCTTCAATAAGGTTGAAAGCATCAGCTTTTCAGGTGTTGTAAACACTTCAATTGTTACTTCAATGGAGAAGATGTTCAAAAACTGCTCCTCACTGAAAGATATTGATCTCAAGGATTTTGATACAAGTAATGTAATCAATTTCAACGAAATGTTTATGGACTGCACATCCTTAGGCTCAAGCCTTGATTTAAGCAGTCTTGAAATCAATAAGGCTACTTCAATGGCAAGAATGCTCAGAGGCTGTACAGGTCTTGAAGAAGTAAGACTTGACAACTGGTATTTCGGTCCCGACCTCGCTGATATGAATGAGCTTTTCTCCGGATGCTCAAAGCTTAAAACTGTATATATCTACGATGTAGGTTACCACGCACGCAGTAAGCCCACACAGAACGCTGTTTATTATGCTGTTCCCTCAGGTCTTACCTTCCACGATAACAACAATATCGGCACAGATGCAGAACTCTGGACAAGATTTTTCGATGATGCAAGCGGTGCAGTTCTTGTGTTTGACTATCCCGAACAGTATCAGATTGTGGTTAACCCCGAAAAGATGCTTATGATTAAAGGTCAGACCAAAACTGTAAGCTACAAAATTCTTCCCAGACCCGAAAACAGTTCAGTTAAGATTGTGTCATCAGACAAGAACGTTGTAACTGTTGACGATGCAGGTAACATTTATGCAGTAAGCTTAGGTAAAGCGACGGTAACAATCTTCAACACAACTGTTGATAACGGTGTTGCAAAAGTAAGTAACGGTGTTTGCGAGGTAGAGGTTGTAGCACCTCAGGAAAACGATGTTTACGATATCACCTTTGTAAAGCCTGAAGGAGTTGAATACTTCCAGGTTTCATCAGACGGTGGCGAAAGCTATATTCCCGTTCACGGCGGTACTTTCAGATATGTAAAAGATACAAAGCTTATCGTAAAGACTTACGGTAACGCAATTGCATACGTCTTCCAGGTTGACGGAAGAGATGTTGAAAGCCAGTATGACAACCGTCTTGACCTTACTGTAGACAAGAATAAGACAGTTACTGTAAGAGTTATCAATGCTCCTACAGGTGAAGAAACAGTCAGCTTCTTTGAAAGAATTATACAGTGGTTCAGAGATTTGTTTGACAAGCTCTTTGGCTGGATGAAATAAACGCAGAACGCAGAACGCAGAATGCAGAACGACTGACGAACCGGTCAGATAACAGTAGGGGCGCCCATTGGGCGTCCTTTTTTTTATGAATAATTGTGGGTCACTTCGTTCCGATTGTATCAGTGTGGAGTATGAAGAGCACTTTGATGAAAGTAAAAAAGAAAGGAATGCCATTGGGCGGTCCTTTGTCATTCCGAGCCTGTCGAGGAATCTTTAAGAGCCTTCATTTTGCTCAGGATGACATTTTTTATATTGTTACGTAGGGATTGGCATTCGGTATTGGGAGAGCTACAGAGTATATTTTTTCAAAACCCTATTGCAATTTATCCTTTTACATATTAAAATAACGGTAAAGGGAGGATGAAAACTATGACGAATCAAACTAAAAACAACGAAAAGCTTATAAAAATTCTGCAGATTTTTTCTGTAGCGTTTATGCTCGCAATGGTTGCAGTAATGCTTGTGCTGATGAAAAAATTCAATATCAACATTGAAAATGCAGCCCACCTTTCAACCTACATAAAAGGCGGTACTTTCACCGTTGCCGTAATCATAATAGCTTTCACTGTTATAAAATCCTTTGCTCTTGTTTTTCCGCCGGCAGTAATTTTTGCAGTATCGGGACTTCTTTTTGATAATCTGTGGGTTGCGGTGCTTGTTAATTTTATCGGTGTTGCCCTCAGTGTTATTCTGCCTTATTATCTCGGCAGATTTACGGGCAAGGATATGCTTGACACTCTCAAAGAGAAATTTCCTAAAATTAAAAAGCTTGACGATTTTGCCGGTAAAAACGAGTTTATGGTGGTGTATGTAGTAAAGGCCTCGGGAGTTATACCTTCTGACCTTATGAATGTAGTTTACGGTGCAATGAACATAAACTTTCTGAAGTATTTCATAGCTTCAAATATCGGTATGCTGCCTTTCAATATACTTTTTACTCTGCTTGCAAACAAAGGCGATCTTTCAAATCCCTACAGCCTGCTTTATGTTGTGCCCATCCCCATTTTTGTTGTTATAATGAGCATTGTTGTAAAGAAAATGACAAAGGAGAAAACAAATGAAAAAAACTAAACTGATTTTCGGAATAATTTTCTGCATAGCTCTTCTGGGTTGTGCAGCTTACGGAATTTACACTCAGATCGGAGCAATTAACTTCGGTGAAATTACAATTGAAAATGTGCCCCAAAAAAGCGAGGACGCAATAAGAATTATGTCGTACAATGTAAGGTGTGCAAACGACGGCGAACAGACTATAACAAACCGTTCGAAAGTGGGTCTTGCAGTGCTTGAAGAATACGAGCCCGACTCCTTCGGTGTTCAGGAATGCACACCGAGATGGAAGCGCATTTTTGCATATAATCTTGGTGACAAGTACGCTTCAGTGGGCAAGGCGCGTGATTTTTACGGTCCCTTTACCGAGTACAGCTCCATCTACTATCTGAAGGATAAATACGCTCTTATTGACAGCGGAACATTCTGGCTCAGCGAAACACCCGACAAGGCTTTTTCAAAAAGCTTTGACAGCGCCTGCTGCCGTATAGCAACCTGGGCACTTCTTGAAAACAAGGAGACGGGGGAGAGATACACCCACATCAACACCCATCTTGACCACGTGCTTGAAAGCACAAGACAGGCACAGATGCAGGTTCTTATTGATTATGTAAAAAAAGTCACGGGTGATGCTCCGGTAATAATGACGGGGGATTTCAATGACTACGAGGGCAGTCCCGTTTACAATGTTGCCTGTGATATTTTTAACGATGCAAGATATGTTGCAAAGGACTCTGATACGGGCAGGACATTTACCAAATACGGAGAAAAGAAGGAAGACGGTGAAGGTGCAATTGACTTTATTTTTACACCTAAAAATGCCGCTGTAGACACCTACAAAGTTATCCGTGACACCGTAAAGGGCATTTACCCATCAGACCATTATCCAATTGTTGCAGATGTTGTGGTGTAAATTGCAGTGCTTATATATCATAGAATGAAAATGGGCTGTTGCACGAAAGCGCAACAGCCTTTTGCCTTATTTATAGGTGTTTTATTAGCCGAAATATCTGTTGAAAAGTCTCTTTGCATGGGGCTTTAATGATTTATTCTACAGTTGGCTTCATCATTATATCAACAGAGAAGACCTTGTTTTCGCAAGTGATATTGACTGAACCATTATATTTTTTAACAACTTTCTGTACATTTTTCATACCGATTCCGTGCTCGTGTTGATTTTTCTTTGTGGTTTTAACTGTTCCGTCTTTTCTTATTTTAACTTCATTTTCAACGGGGTTTGAAATGTTCATAATGAAAAATCCGTTTCTCAAAGCTGCATCAATACGAATAATTTTATTACTGCTAAGCTTTTGGGTAGCTTCAATAGCGTTGTCAAGAATGTTTGCAAAAATTGTACAAAGATCTTCATCGGCAATGCCGGTGGGAATAACCTGGCCGGTGAATTTAATAGAGACATCGTGTTCTGCAGCCATGACAGCTTTGTTGTTTATAAGAGCATCACTGATGAAATTACCGGTTGATATCTTAGTAAGAGTTGAACTGATATCGCTGTTCATATTGTTAAGATATTCACGTGCTCTGTCAGTTCTGCCACTTTCAAGCAGGGAGTTGATAACTATCATATGATTACGGTAATCGTGACGGAAACGACGGAGATTTTCGTCGCCTGTGAGCATCTTTTCTGAGTACTCTTTCTGGTCGTGCATTTGTTTGAGAATTTCGTTCTGCTGGTAGGTGAGATGGAAAATTTTGTAGATGAAGTAACTGGCACAACCGAGAATTGATATAGCTAAGAAAGGATCGAGATAAATATTCAGCTCATCAAATCCTAATTCTCTGCAGAAGAATGCAAGCACTATCAATATTAATAAAACTATGATTGTTCGGGGTACAGTTCTGACAACTTCCGGTAAAATATTGACATGAGATTTTCTTACAAAGCTAAGAATTCCGATGATCAGTAAAGCATAAATTGCAGTATATGCAATATTTGTCATATAAAACGTGTCCGGAATAAAGCGATATATAAAGGAATAAACAAGATCAACTACACCGCCAAACAGGAATGTAAGAAGGAAAAGAGTTATTTTCTTCACGCCTGTGGTCAGAAGAAAAACTGTTACCATAGAAATTAAAACTGAAATATATTCCAGATATTCTATGCCGTCACTTCCGAGGGGTAGCAAAAATAATTCACCGTATACAGCAGTTGCAATCAGAGATAATATAATACCTGCAGTAATAAGGGGGTTCTTTTTATATTTACCACCAAAGATATGTACAGTAAAGAGCATATATAAAAAACATGTTAAAATGTCTCGTATAGCATAGGTCACTATATTGACAAGACTCATTATTGTTAAATTCAAAAAGCTCCCTCCTTTTATAAGTCGCTATACTTCAGATAATTGAAATAAGCATGGTTGAAAGTGCTGAGGTTTCTTCGGCTTATAGATACTTTTTCACCGTTGGTCAATATAATGGTGCTGCCGTGAATTTCAGCGATGTACTTCATATTAACAAGAAAGGTTCTGTGCGTTCTGTAAAATTTAAAGCTGTTTATTTCAGACTGAAAAGTAGTCAGAGCTTTTGTTGAAACATAGCTTGTACTGTTGAGTCTTACGGTTGTATATCTGCCGTTTGACTCTATATACATAATTTCAGGAAGACTTGCAAAAACGGTTTCACCGCCTTCAGTTGGAATATCTACCTTTGCATACTGTTCAAAGTTGTTAATCAAGGCAGTCATGGTTGTTTCTACATCTTCTCTGGTAACCGGTTTTACAAGGTATCTGAATGTATTAACTTCAAAGCTTTGAAAAACATATTCGCTGAATGAGGTTGTAAAAATAATAGTTGATTTATTATTGGTTTTTCTCAAATTCTTAGCTATTTCCATACCGTTGGAATCAGGCAATTCATAGTCAAGAAAAATCAGATCATAAGTTTCAGTGGATTTATAAAACTTAGCTGCTGTATCGAACCATTCAATGGTATGAAGTAATTCTTTGCTGTCTAAAAACTCTTTTACATATTCCTTCAAAGTTTCCGCCATAAAAGCGTCGTCTTCGCAAATTGCAATTTTCATAAATATCACTTCCTTGTTGTTATGTTTGAAGTATAACATTTAATCGCTTTTTATTCAATACAAAATTGAACGAAAGGTTAATATTACGTGCGAATGGTAACATTATAGTGTTTTAAGATGTAAAACAAACCGTTTGCCCGAAAAATGAGCCGTTTATTACAAAAAGTGTTGACTTTTTTGATAAACAGGATGATAATTACAATATACAAAAATGGAGGTTGAGAAATATGAGAAAGAAAGTTAATTTATTGTTCTCGTTTATGGTAATGATGTGCTTGATTCTTCTTCTTGGCGTAAATGTAAGTGCGGCTGAGGTTGAAACAACAGGTCAATGCGGCGAAAACGTATATTGGAGCTTTGATGAAAGCACCGGTACGCTCACCATCAGTGGCGAAGGTGCGATGTACGATTATGAGTGGTTGGATAATGGTGCAAATGGCATGGCCCCCTATATGACATGGGCATATGAAGAATTTGATGGTGAAATGGAAATCGTCGGCGACAAAACAATCAAAAAGGTTATAATTAAAGACGGTGTTACAAGAATCGGCAATTATGCATTCCAGGCATGCAGAGCCCTTGAAGAAGTCGAAATAGCAGATACCGTAACTTCAATCGGTGCTGTTGCATTTGATTACTGCACAAGCCTTAAGCATATAAAAATCCCCGGTAGTGTTAGAGTGATTGAAGAAGAAGCCTTCAGCGAATCTGCACTTGAAACTATCGAAATCGAAGAAGGTCTTGAGCGAATTGAAACGCTTGCATTTTTCTTGTGTCAAAGCCTTGAAAAAGTTGCTCTGCCTGAAAGTGTAGAGTACATCGGTGATTTTGCATTTATTATATGTGATAAATTAGAAACTCTTATAATAAATAATAAATATTGCGAAATCGGCTTAGAGATTCTTATGACAGGTGAATTAGATGAGGATGGCAATATTGTAGAGGACGAAAACGGAAATCCGATTCCTACTGAATGTCCAACAGTTCTAAAGGGATACAGTGGTTCAACAGCTGAAGAATATGCAAATGCTTGGACTGAAGTAGGTTATCCAATCAAGTTTGAAGCTCTTGATACACACACACATCTTGATTCAGATAACGATGGTATTTGTGATAGCTGTGGTGAAATCTTTATCGTTGACAGTGGCGAATGCGGTGCTGAAGGCGACAATGTAACCTGGACTCTCTATAGCGATGGTGAGCTCATCATCAGCGGTAACGGTGCAATGGCTGATAATTTCTTTGAATTCAGCAAACTCGACATCAAAAATGTTATTATCGAATCCGGTGTCACAAGCATAGGCAGTTGGGTATTTGCTCGTTGTGATGAACTTGCAGGTATAACAATCCCTAATACAGTAACAAGTATAGGTGATAGCGCCTTCTCCGGTTGTGACAGCCTTACTTCTGTAATTATCCCCGTTGGTGTGACAACTATAGGTAAAGCAGTATTCTTTAATTGCAAGAGCCTTGAAAGCATAGCAATTCCTGCCGGTATAACAAGTATAGCTGAACTTAGCTTTTGCGGTTGTAAAAACCTCACAAGCATTACAATCAAAAAGAGTATTATCTATGTAGGAGAAACAGCATTTGAAGGTTGCTCAAGTCTTACAGACGTAAGCTTTGACGGCACAGAGCAGGAATGGAACAGTATTACAATAGAAAACGGTAATGATCCTCTGCTTAACGCAACTAAGCAATTCGGTGCTGTCTGCCGACACACAGAAGACGGACACGAAACCGTTACAACTGAAGAAGTTATAGATGAGCCTACCTTCTTTAAAGATGGCTCATATGAGGAAATCACCAAATGTAAAAACTGCGGAGCAGAGCTCAGCAGAGAAATAAAGACGATACCTGACGTATCACTTCTGGACACAATAGCTGATGAAATTGAAGAGTTCTTTAAGGGCCCAATTTCGGCTTTGGCTGATATACTGAAAAGAATACTTAAAATTTTTGGCAGATAGTAATAAGATTTGATTTTTGAAGTGATAACAAGTTCATGGAGGATTTAAACATGAAAAGAACAAGTAAACTGTTTTGCTTGCTGATAGCAGTGCTGATGATGTTTACATTAAGTGTAACGGCTTTTGCAGTAAATGAAACGAATGACGGAAACATAAAAATTGAAGTTTCAACCAACAAAGGAAGCTACGGAGTAACAGATGTTGCTGAAATTACTGCGACTATCACTAATGTCAGCGATGAAGACATCAATAATGTAATTGCACAAGCAGTGTTCAATGACCTGGCACCGGCAGCAAAAAGAAAAAGTCAGACCGGTAAAAGTGTTGATGTGCTTAAATCAGGTGAAAGTTTTTCTTTTAAGTATAAAGCTACACTCAATGAAGATAAGCACAAAATCAATTTTTTTGAAAAGATTATTCTTTGGTTTGTAAGACTTTTTAACGGCGGTTATAGTGCAAGCAAACAGAATTTTGATGTTGTTACTGAAAATATTACAGAAATCAAGTTCGGTAAGTTCGTAGCTGATAATGTCATTCAGGTAGGTTATGAAGCAAATTCAAAAGAAATTACTGATGAAGATTTCAGAGTTTTTCAGGATATAAGAGAATCTATAGAAGACATTACTGATATTGAAGATGTATTGGATATTCTGGAAGCGGATAAAGAAAAAGGTAGCATCATTGATTACGAAGAAAATGAAAATTATATTACATATAAAACAGCTTGCGGAATCAAAGGAATCTGGGAAAGTGAAACACTGTATAACGATGACAATAAGTCGGTTTCATTGGATGGCAAAACCCATAGAGTTGATGAAACACCTTCAGGGAACAACTATGAGGATATTATAAACCAAGCTACATCATTGGATATTGACAGTTCTTTGGGTGATGTAGCGGTTATCAGACCATATAGAAGTACAATTTTCCAATATGATGATTTCGTAACAACCGGTGAAATAATAGCGGATGCAATCGGAGTTAATACAGAGGTATTTGATAATGCTGATGCCAGTCTTTCGGTATTAAAAGATCTTGATAAGTATGGTATTGTGCTTATTGACTCTCACGGTGCGTTGATTGATGATGAACCGTATCTTTGCTTGACACAAACTTATGACAGCAAAGAAATTCTTTCATCAGACTTGGAATATGTATATATTAATCAGGATAATGAAATCAGAGTAAATAGCGGTTTCTTTGAAAATAATTATGCAGATAATGAATTCGGTGACTGTCTTGTCTTTTTAGGCACTTGCTATAGTATGTATGATGAATCTTTTTCAGATACACTGATTGACAAAGGTGTGGACTGTGTTTACGGATACACTGATATAGTGTCGGTTACATATTGTAATGATACATTGGTTGAAAGTATGCTTGAAAACTTATTGATAGATGGTGATAATTCAAGTGCGGCATTCAGCAAAACTGTATCAGTTTGTGAAGCAACAGACCCTTATAACCCCGATACATATTTTGAAAAAAGATTATCAGGTGATTTTCGCTTGGCTAAAACAGTAGATGCAGGTATAGTTGAGGGCATAGTTACAGATGTAACTTCTAAAAATCCCATTTATGGTGTTAAGGTCAGTGCATTTGATAATAATGGTAACAAAATAGCTGAAACAACCACAGATGTAAATGGCAAGTATACCTTAAATCTTTCTTATGGCGATTATTCAATATGTTTCAATTATAATAATTATGACCAATCAGAGATACAGTTAACTGTTGACGCTGAAAGTCATACACAAAATACAGAGCTTACACAAAAGTATGTGGGCAAAACTATTGTCGCTTCGGGTGATTGCGGTGCTGACGGTGATGAAGTAGTATGGACATTATTTGATGATGGGGAACTTATAATCAGCGGTAACGGAGCCGTGGTAGATTGTGGTAGCAATACACCTTGGGGTGGATATAACAGTGATATTGAAAAGGTTATAATTGAAACTGGCATAACAAAAATTGGTGACAGAGTATTTTATGGTTGTGTAAATTTACAAAATGTTGAAATTGGTGACAGTGTGACCGATATAGGTGAAATGGCATTTTGTTTCTGCACAGAGCTTAATGGAGTTATAATTCCTGACAGTTTAAACAGTATAGGCGAAAGTGCATTTGCATCGTGCACCAATCTTATAAATATTACCATTGGAAATAGTGTAAGCGATATAGGTGATTTTGCGTTCTATGGATGCATAAATCTTGATGATGTAACTATTTCGGACAGTGTTATAACTATTGGCGAAGGAGCCTTCTATTCCTGTTGGAACCTTAAAAGTATAGTAATTCCGGATGGAATTTCAACAGTTGAGGAAGAAACATTTAAAGATTGCTCAGGCCTTACAAGCGTAACAATTGCCGATAGTGTAATAAGTATTGAGAAAGGTGCATTTAATAATTGCAATAAGCTTACTGATGTTTACTATAATGGTACAATAACACAGTGGCAAGAAATTACTATAAACAATAATGGTAATGACTGTTTGACCGGTGCAAATATTCACTGTGAAGACTAATCTTCAGTCGTAATTAGTATATTAATTTATAAACAGCAAATTATAGGTGTTTTAATCGAGCGTGCTGCCGAAAGGTGGCATGCTTTTTTGCACTTTTAACAATAAAAACACCTCATTTTTGTATTGTAATTACCACTCGCCCAAAATATCAACCACTGGTTACAAAGGTTATTGAAATGCCTTGAATATGGGAATATAATGCAGTCGAAGAAAAACACAAAACTTTTCTTTATAAACGGTAATCGAAGATGGCTAAATAAAAATTAGGAGATGTTTATAATGAACGAAAGAAAAGAGCAAGCAACATTTTTTGAAAGAGTGTTAATTGAAGATCCGGCATACGCAAAAACTGTTTATGAAGCTTAAAGATGAAGACATTACAATCTATGGTGCTTATACATTGATTGAACCGGATAATGTTACAGAGCTTGAACCCGAAAAAGAGGCTAAAGATCTTGGCGGTGGTGTAGCAAATATTACTCTTGAAGCAAGAGCTAAATCTAAGACGATCAAGGTTGTTACAGCAAACCCTGTAGATGTTATTCTGGTTCTTGACCAGTCGGGTAGTATGGCAGATTCACTTTCAGCTGATGGTAAAACTAAAAAGAGAGATGGAAGCTTTAAATCCTACGATTTCAACCGTTTCCTTCATGCTGTATCCTCAAACTATCCCAATGCAGGAAGCATTAAAGTTTCTGAAATGGGTGAGGGTAATAAAAATTCAGGTTACTATTTTGCAGTGAACAACACGGACAATCTCAGCAGTATCTTCACAAAGATACTATACGGTAAAGTTTATGAAGTTGTTTCTTTTGATAAAGTGACTCTTTTCGATACTATTTCAAAGGAATTCACTTTAACTCTCGAACAAGAAACTGAAATGAGAGAAAGACTTATCAAAGAACAGGGTATGAAGAATGAAGATATTACTGTTAAAAGAAATACTGATGGTACTACAAGCCTCAGATTTGAAAATGTAAGAGTTCAGAAAGTTTTCAATGCAGATAGTAGTATGTATTATAGTGCCAAGGTATCCTTTAATGTATCTGCTAATGAAGAATCTCTTGAAAAGGACGGTAAGGTTGAAACAAGCACTGAAGACGCCGGTATTGAATATGATGGAACTGTTGTAGATGAATTTGAAGTACAGTCAATCAATCTTGATGTCGACAGAAAGATAGTAGGGTTTACTGTTAACGGTGTTGTCTATAGAATTGACAAAGCAAACCTCGGAGACAAAATAGTTGCACCTGTAACTGAATTTGCACAGTGGAATATACCGGAAAGCACTGTAGTAACCGGCAATTGTGCAGTGTTTGAAGCGAATGTTATTGATAGTAAAGAGTATGTAGTTACCTGGAATTCGGAAGGTACTACAAAGACGGAGACTTATTCCTACGCTAGTGTCATAAAAGCACACGAAGCTGTAGAAAAAGAGGGCTATTGCTGCAAAGGGTCATAACTATAAAGATGGTGTGTGCACAGGTTGTGGCAAAAATAAAGTTGAAAACTGCACAGATATGTGTCATAAAGGTGGATTTATGGGCTTCATCTGGAAGATAGTTCGTTTCTTCTGGAAACTCTTCAGAATGAATCCTATCTGTGAATGCGGCGTTAAGCACTATTGATAACTAAAATCTCCTCGGAGCAATCCAAGGAGATTTTTATGTGCTCAAATGTAAAAAAATTAATCTAGCTTGCTTCGGTTCAGAAAACCCTTGTTTATAAGGGCTTGTGTTGAATATCCCAAGAACATTATAAACAGGTGATTTTTATATATAAAGAAATTGCCTAAATTTACTGACTTTATTTATCTTTCATGTACCGTTTTAATAAAAATGTGCAGTAGTATGGGAAGGTATAAATGCCGTTGTTATATCCGATATTGTTGGCACAAAGTTTTATTCCATATTTAATATCGTCGTATTTTTCTTTGCTGACAAGTGTATCCAAAGATTTTGATTTGTTGTTAGTTGCTTTTACTTCAATTGGCACAAGGTTAGTTGCAGTACGAATAAAGAAATCCTGCTCTAAGGTGGAATCGTCTCTTTTATAATAGTAGAGACTATATCCTGATTTTATAAGAGCTTCACTGACGATGCTTTCATATAAAGCTCCTTTATATACAGAAAGATTCTTGTTAGCCCTTAAATCTTCTTGTGCTTCATCGTCAAGTAAGGAAACAAACAACCCGGTATCGCAGAAGTATATTTTGAATTTATCCGGGTTATAGTTGCCTTTTAAGGGTAACTCAGGACTGTTAAGGCAATAGCAAAGATGAATCATACCTGCATCGTGCAACCACTCGATGCAACCACGATAATCTTTAAATCTTGCACCTTTTTCAACTTTTGAAAGTTGAAATTTTTTATTTTCTTTTGCCAGTTGGAAGGGGATACTGTTAAAAACATTCATTATTCTGGCTTGGTCAAGACCTGTAGCGTATTTTCGGATGTCCTCTTCATAATCGGCAATAAGCTGACGTTGTATATCAAGAGTACCCTCAAAGGTGTTATTTTTAATATATTCCTTGACAACAGCAGGCATACCTCCGAGAATACAATAATCTAAAAACAATGATGAAAACACAGTGTGCTGAAGCTCGGAAAAGGGCTTCAATTCCATCATGTTGTAAATCATATCATCAATAACTTCGTTTGAATAACCTTTTGCCCAAAGAAACTCCTCAAAATCAAGCGAGTACATATCATAATCGTTTTTATTGCCTACGCTGTTACTTTCGATTCTTTTGTAATTTATGCCGAGAAGAGATCCTGAGCATATAACATCAAAGCGACCGTCCTCATTGAAAAATTTGAGAGATGTTGCAATTTCGGGGTACTCCTGAATCTCATCAAAAAAGATAAGAGTTTCGCCGGGAATAAATTTGAATTTAGGTTCTATCATTGAAATATTTTTGATTACAGATGCGGCATCGTATCCGTCTGATGTAATCATCTTATATTTTTCTGAGGTAACAAAGTTGATTTCTATTATGTTGTTATAATTTGCTTCTGCAAATTTTCTGATGGATTCGGTTTTACCAATCTGACGGGGACCTTTTACAATCAAAGGCTTTCTGTTTTCATTATTTTTCCAGTCTGAAAGGAATATATCAATCTTTCTTTTGAGGTACATAGGTATTCCTCCTTTTAGTATTTCTATTATATTATACACAAAACACAGCGAATAATCAACTATACATTACACTTTTATGAGTGAATTATCTGATAAAATTAACATTAATTTGATGGATTCTATTTATAAGATTATAAATTTAGAGGTGTTTTAGTTCAAAATGGTGTCACAATAATTGTAATACAGGACTTCATCTTATTAGAAACCATAGAAAAAACATATAATTCAGTGAAGAGCGAGGCGGCGAGAGTGAGGCGAACGCCGAACTTAGCTCCGCCATGCTACGCTATAATGAGTCTTGTTTTTTTGAACTATTTGGATCATTATCTTCGCTTGAGTTTAGAATTCTTTAAAACTTAAAAATGTAGTTTTTTCTATCACAGACCAATATCACAAAACATAAAAAGCTGCAGGTGAATTCCTACAGCTTTTATACGGAAATATCGGCTATTTTAGATGAATTTATTAGCCAAAGTATCTGTTTAAGAGACCTTCGAATGCCTTACCGTGCCAAAGCTCGTACATATCATAGATATATTTACTGATATCCAACTCATCCCACAGAGTAAGAATGTCGCCGGATGTTGAATTTTTATAGTCGGCATATCGCTCGATGAGATACATAAAAAATTGCATTTCTCTTGCTATTATGCTTCACCTCTTATATAGAGAGAATTTCGTGGATCGCCTGTGATTTTTTCAGCCTCCCACATATCAAATATGGCCGGAGCTCCGAATTCCCACATCGCATATTTAGAATCGGATAACATCTTATGAATCTCAGATTTAGCAAAATCATTAAAAGCTTGCTGATGTGAGTAACCGTATTTTTCAGATATCATATTAACAACCTGAGTATTATAGTAGTCAAGAATTACAGACGATGTTCTGATCATAAGGTTATCACCTCTTTCAGTATAAGTTTGCTGAGAGCTTTATCTGTTTTAATTGCATATTGATCTTTGAGCTTTTGAGTAAGGAGACGCTTTAATGCTTCGTCTTCATCATATGAACCTGATAAATATAAGTTGATTACAGGCATAGTATTATCATTGGCGACAGGTCCGATGATTATGTCGTAATTATTTTCTAAAAGCTTTCCGGTTCGGTTTGCAGTGATAAAATGTAACCAATCAGCATTTGCTGAATCGAATCTTAATATGTTTAAGCGGGAAAGCGATTCATCAATTTCAAATACTGTTACAGTTGGGGTGCCGCCACCTCTGCGTAATGTAGTTAACTTTGCCCACTTTGCTGCTTGCTCATAATCTGAAGTAAGATAAAAACCATAGCCGAAATCTAAAGCTCTGTTACTTGGTATAATTTTAGGAGATTCAACAGCAAGGTTTCTTCCGTGGTATAACTTCATAATCAGTTCTCCTTTCTATGTTTATTACAAATAAGTTATAACACAGTTTTTATGTGAAATCAAGTTTATAAATGGTGATTAACTTCTTTTGAAAGAACATAGAAGTCAGTGAAGTTCAGGGCGGCGAATGGGAGGCTAACGCCGAACTTAGCTCCGCCATGCTACGCTATAATGAGTCTTAATTTTTTGAACTGTTTGATAAGAACGTATTTATACCAAAGCGGTATGGGGGAAATGCATAAATTCGCTTGTTATATTTTTACATATTCGATAATTGAAATATTGAGAGTAAAGGAGTAAAATGTATTTGTAAAAACTGTTAAATGACAGAGAGGAGATTACAATATGAAAACGTTCAAAAAAATTATTGCGACATTACTTGTTGTAGTTATGTGTCTGACATCAGTACCATTGCAGGGTTTTGTAGGCATGGAGTGGCCAAGCTTACCTGAAATTAACTTTGGCAATTTTGAACTACCAAAGATTGATTTTGGTTCATGGTTTAGCAGCAAGGCAAGTGCGGCAGAAACAACAGCAACAAGTGGCGTGGATAAAAATGGTTTTACGTGGACATCAGATGGTACTAGCGTTACAATAACGGGGCATAACCCTTCAAGAGATGGTTCACAGTTTTATGGAATCAAATATAATGGACACTATTATGGATTAAGCACAATTACTAAAACTTGGACGGAAGCAAAGCTGGATTGCGAAAAAAATGGTGGACATCTTGTTACAATTACTGATGAAGCTGAACAAAAAGCTATTCAGCGACTTTTATCATTTGCTGGCTCATCCGATTCTTGGATAGGAGCTACAGATGAAGTTACAAACGGTGAATGGACTTGGTGTAATGGCGAAGAGTTTGCATATAGCAATTGGCGTTCAGGCCAACCGGACAATTACGATTCCATAGAAACATATGCCAACATATATGTTAGTGATTGCAAATGGAATGACTGGAATGCAACTCAAAAACTGACCTATATTTGTGAATGGGAAAACATGCCATCAAAAGGAATTTTCTCTGAATATAAATTTTATGGTTTGGAGTACAATGGTCACTATTATGGAATAAGTCAGAATAAATTATCTTGGAATGATGCAAAAACTAGTTGCGAAAATGTTGGCGGTCAATTGGTGAGTATCAATACTGAAGACGAACAAAGTTTTGTTGAAATATTATTACGTTTCGCTAATTTAGAAAGTCATTGGATTGGTGCACATAAGGTTGATGGTTTATGGCGGTGGGTTGATGGTAAAGTATTAGAATATAACAATTGGGATCCTGGTGAACCTAACGGTAATGCTGATACGGCACATATTTACTATGGTAACAGAAATGATAAAGATTTTCATTGGGATGATGCACCAGGCACTGTTTACTACATATGTGAGTGGTTGGAAGAACCCGCTGAAGATTATTTTAAAGAATGTACATTCGATATAGATATACCCGAAAAAATAAATGGTCTCCCAGTAACTGTTATAGCAGATTCAGCTTTTGCTAATAAACAGTATATATCATCGGTGAAAATGCCAGATACAGTAACAAGTATAGGTACAAATGCATTTGCGTACTGTTATAATCTTGCAGAAGTGAAGCTTTCAAAAAGTTTAACCACAATGGGTGGACAAGCATTTGGTTGGTGTGAAAGTCTTACAGAAATCGAAATACCAAAAAGTTTAAGCAATACAAATAATAGTTGGTTCTGGGATGAAAGTACCAATGGTTCCGCATATCGATAC
>JAZSQU010000013.1:0-18143 GCA_045538095.1 Acutalibacteraceae bacterium
AAGCCCATTAAAAGCGGTGTAATTTCCGACTTCTCTGCTACAGCAGAAATTCTTTCGGCAATAATGGAAAAGGTTTGTAAGAATCAGATTTTCAAGCCTAACGTAATTGTCAATGCCCCCTCTTGTGTAACCTCACCCGACAGAAAGGCTATTGTTGAAGCCTGCTGTGCAGGCGGTGCAGGTAAGGTTTCGGTTATTGCTGAGCCCGTTTTATCTGCCCTCGGTATCGGTCTTTCAATTGAGCACCCTCACGGAGTTATGGTTATTGACCTGGGTGCAGGTACAACGGATATTGCCGTTATAACAATGGGTACAGTTGCCTATGCAACCTCACTCAAGGTTGCCGGTGACGATATGGACAGATCCATAAGACAATATATCAGAAAAGAAAAAGACATTGATATAGGTCTTCACAGTGCAAAAAAAATAAAGCACACCGTTGGATGTGCTTTCAGACGAAGCGAAGAAATTGAAATGTCTGTTACAGGCAAGGACCACCTGAGCGGTATGCCGAAAGTGTTCAGTATTTCATCAAACGAGGTTTATGAGGCTCTGAAAGAACACATCAGAGCAATACTTAACGGCATTCAGGATGTGCTTGAGCAGACACCGCCTGAGCTTTATTCAGACATCTGTAACGAAGGCATAACTCTCACCGGCGGACTTTCAAAGCTGCCCGGTCTTGATAAGGTTCTTTCAAAAAAATTAGGCATAAAAGTTACAAGAGCTGCTGACCCTGAGCACAGCGCAGCGAAGGGTGCGGGCTTTGTTCTTAAAAATATGAAGGCTATGGAAGACCACGGCTACAGCTTCAGAGCAAAAGAATATGTTGAATAAAAAATTGGAGGTCGGAAACACCGACCTCCCTAATTTTATTATCCGAAAAGGTTTCCGAAATCAAGTTCGCCCTTGAAGAGCTTTGTGAAGAATTCAAGAATCATTGTGAAGAAACGCATAAATGAAACAAGTCTTGTTTCGGTTGTGGGCTCTTCGATGGGGCGGGTTATCCATTCATAATCGGCACAGTTATCTTCTGTCATATTAGAAGCTGTATCGGTATCATAATCATAAACCATACACTGTTTAAAACCCGTCTGAGCGTAAACCGTATCAATATTTTCATTTGTACCGTTAAGAAATGCATAGATAATTGGATACAGGCAATCGATTATATCATGATGAGCATTCTTTAAAATCCATGTTCTGTCAGGAGCTATACATGTTGAAAGGTCAACCTGCTTATCGGACGAAATGTATTTACCCTTACCTTCAGCAACACGTGTTGCGATGTAATCCTCAGAGAGAGTCTGTGCAATAGGTGCTGTTGTTGCACCGTATGCTGCATGCTTAAGGCTTGCAAGAGAATCGCTGAGAAGATCTGCATCGGCAATAAGAGGCATATTCATAAAACCGTACTTAGCCACAAATCCATAGTGGATTTTGTATTGGTCAAGTTTTTTGTAAAAACCGTCAAGGTCTGATGAAACATGCTCTCTGTAATACTGAATTTTATCAATAAGCTTTGCGTATTTTGTGCGAAGCTCTGAGCCTTCTTTGCCATACATAAGATCAAGTGCCGCATCCATATCTTTTTCATTGACCTCAGTCCAGTAGTTAACCTGAGTAGCCATACCGAAAGCATGACAAAGAGCAGGCATAAGTGCCTCGGCAAGTTTTTCATAAAGAGCTTCAACCTCATCAAGCACCTTATCGGTTACATTAATCTGATTGAAGAAGTCCATTGTTTTGAAAACTATTTCATAAAGCACATCACCAAACTCAAAACCAACACCGTCACCTGTCTTTCCTAAGAAGTCAAGCTGACCTGCATATCTTTCAACGGTTTTTGCGTCAAATTCAATCTGACCGCTGAAGAGCTTTGAAAAGAGAGTGGATTCATTTGAAAGCACATCGCAGAACAAAACATTCTTGACATGTCCCAGATGACCGTATCTTTCAAGGTAAGCCTTGAGAAGGCTACCGCCCATACATCTGGCATACATTGAAACCTGATTCTGACCGGTTGATTCCAAAATCTGAAGAACATACTCGTGAAGTCTGTCAACATGGTCATAGGGTGAGAGACGCCAGTCATATGCAAAACAGTATGCTGTATTTACATTATAGCTCCAAGCAGATTTTGATGCTGCTATTGAATCACTCATAGTTGTTGAGAGAACGCCTGTGCCCTTTGTGGGATTTCCGTTGTAGTCAAGACCTGCATCAGGGAACAAGGGTTTGAATTCTTCATAAATTGCTCTGCCGTAGTTATCCCATTTGTCAAAAAGCATACCTTCCATAACAAAGGGCTTAAGGATATTAACAGCTGTTTCAACTATAGTATCCTTATCAAGGCCACCGTCACCGCCTAAGGAAAGCTCTTCAAACTGTGCCACACAGAGAGTGTTGTCGGGATAAAAAAGTCCGTCACCGTTACCTCTGATATAAACAATGGGAGTTCTTTCGTTGGCAGCCGAAGCCATGGGTGCCATTACTGCAAAAAGCATTACGGTAACGAGTAAAATTGAAACAAGTTTTTTCATTAATATATTTCCACCTTTCATATTCTCATATTAACTATATTTTAACACTGCATTTATAAAAAGTCAACAAAAAAACCTATGCTGCTTCTTATAAAAATCAGCCTATTGACAACATCACTCCTTTTTTGTATAGTATAATTAATAAAGAAAAAGGAGATTTTTATATGAAGAAAATTTTAAAATCACGACCGCTTCCCATTATTCTTATGGCAATGTCAATTGCTTCCGTCTGGCTTTATCACGGTTTTGACACCAACTGGGTGTTTATGAATAACACTGTTGGCATCAGCTGGTTTTCAACCTTGCTTCTATGCATTATGCTGCTGACACTTTTTTCTACTACTGCACTTTCAGCCCTGAGAGTATATAAGAAAGACGCTGAAAGCAAAAAGGCTTACAGAGTAGCTTTAGGTATAAATGCGGTATTTTCTGTTCTTTTCTTCCTTTATACCCTGGGTTTCTCCATAGGCTTTGCCATAGGCGAGTCAAGAGGGGTTTTCATTGGCAGTATCAAAGAGGCTATATCCGACAGCGTTTATCTTGTTTATATAGGGCTTCTTGTAATTTTCTATCCATCACTTTCCTGCAAAGCCAAAAAGGTTATGACCGCACTTACTCTCGCCACAGTTCTTCTTATCGGTCTTAACAGTTACTATCCTCTTGCACCTTATAAAATAACATCAACACCTATGGTTATTGATACCGGAGAAGGATATAGCGTTGTATTCTCAACAAACGATAAAGGTACTGCTTATGTTGAATATAGTTACAATGGTAAAGATTACAAAATCTTTGACCAGACAGGCGGCAGACTCAACACTGACAACAAAATCCATAGCATTACCGTTCCTTACGACCACCTTAAAAACAATACATATTCTGTTGGCTCAACAAGAGTAATTGATGAATACAGTTATGGCAGCCGTCTCGGCAAAACCTTAACAAGTGCAGAATATACCCTTTCAGTCAATGAAAGCGACAACCAGGAATGGCTTGTAATTTCTGACTGGCACACTCAACTTAACAAGGCATATAAAGCAATTGAAAATGTGGGTGAATATGACGGCGTAATTCTTCTCGGCGATGCAACTCCGGGCGTTGACTTTGAAGAAGAAATTGTAAGAAACATTGTGCAATTCGGCGGTGAAGTTTCAGAAGGTACAAAACCGGTGCTTTATGTAAGAGGAAATCACGAAACAAGAGGCGCTTATGCCAACGATCTGCCGAAGGCCCTCGGTCTTGAACAGCTCTATTATACAACCGCCATCGGTGATTATTCTTTCATCGTTCTGGACAGCGGTGAGGACAAGGACGACTCTCACTCTGAATACGGCGGAATGACCGACTACAACACCTACAGAGCATCAATGATTGAGTGGCTCAAGGCTCAGGAAGTGAAGACCGAAAAGGTTATTGCTCTTTCTCACTCATGGAGAATCAGCGACGTTGAAAAAGAGCTTTCACTTGCAGGCTGGGCTGAGATTAACCGCCTCGGTGCAAGAATGATGCTTTCAGGCCACCATCATCAGTGCAGATTTCTTGGTGACGGCTGGGAAAACGAAAGAGAAATTTTCGGTCTTTATCCTCATATTTTAGGTTATCTTGACGGTGGTAAAGTCGGCGACGATTATATTGCTTCAAAGCTCACCTTAAGTCCTGACGGATTCAGCATCAAGGCTGTCAGCTATAGAGGAAATGAGATATTAAATCAGGATTTTGATTGGTAAACAGTTTGATTATGACAAAACTCCAAGTCGGCGTGACTTGGAGTTTTAACTTTATACTTCAAAGGGATATTTAAGTCCCATTTGTCTGCGGCATTCGTCCATAATTTTCATGGTGCTGAGAGTAGCTTCAAATGGTATGTAAGCCGATTCTTTTTTTCCTTCACGAATTTCCTTTACACATCGGTCAAACTCGTTGAGATAAGTGGTTTTTCCGAAGCCTAACTTTACAGGAATTGTTTTCATAAGCACTGCCATAGGCGCTGCGTGGAAAACACCGGGCAGACGGACAGACCCTTTAGAACCTTTTATTACACACTTTTCCTTGAGATAATAAAGGTTCATATAAAGCTCACAGTTAAGGTTGCCGTAGGTGAGAGTAACTTTTTCCTTTGTGTCAATCCCCTGCTCCAAGGTGCCTTCACAGGTAATTTTATCGGGATAACCGAAAAGATTGTAGCAGTAGGTTATTGGATAAATACCGATATCTAGAAGGGCACCTCCTGCAGTCATCGGGTCACGGACACGGGAATCTGCCTTCATACTCATACCCGGAAAGCAGTGGTGAATTTCCACCTTTTTAATTTCGCCTATTTCTCCGCCTTGCACCCACTTTTTAACAGTAAGTGCCGTATCGGAAAACCAGGTCCACATAGCCTCAGCAAAGTAAGTGTCATTTTCCTTTGCAGTTTCAATAAGAAGCTCAACATCTTTTACGGACACTCCTACAGGCTTTTCGCAAAGCACGGGAAAGTGAGCTTTAAGTGCTGCCACTGCATACTCCACATGAGAGGTATGAGGCGTTGCAATATACACGCCGTCAAAGCTACCTGTTGAAAGCAACTCGTCAAAGCTTTCGTATGCCTTTGCACCGAATTTTTCGGCAAAGGCTACCGCCTTTTTATAAGTACGGCTGTACACTGCAGTTATTTCGTGGTCGCCCTTGAGAATACTTTTTGCCGTTGAACATGCAATACTTCCTGAGCCGATATATGCCCATCTGAATTTCTTCATAGTATGTTCTCCTTTCTCCTTATAAAAAGATAATAGCATGAAAAAGAGAATTTTGCAATTAATTTGAAAGCAAAAAAATCGGCAGACTTCAACAGTCTGCCGATTAAGCTGATCAGAATTTGAAAAGTGCTACAATCTTAGCAAAGAAATCTTTAATTGCCTTAATGATTTTCTGAATTAAGTTAAGCGATTCCTCAGCATCAGGTGCGATAACGGGAATACCAAGAGCACCAATAAGGATATACTGGTCAACTAAAACTCTTACATAGCCGTTTTCGTCGGGTGTAGCAGCGTCGCCGTTAATGTAGAAAGTGAAGGGATCACCGAAAACGTCGTTTGCGCGTACAATAATTTCGGTTCCGTGTTCAACCTCAAGGTGGTCGTTACCGAACTGAGTGAAGAATGTCTTACCGCCGTCCAGTGAGACACTGTACCAACCGATTTTCTCGGTTTTACCGAATACGATATAATGCTTTGTCTGATAAAACGGCTTTGCAGTAACAGTTATTTCTACAACCTTATAAATTGCAGGATTTTCTACAGAAGCAATCGTAATGAGTGCTGTGCCTGCTCCAACTGTTGTCATCTTACCGGTTTCGTCAATCTTTACAATATCTTCGTTATTTGAGATAAAGTAGAGACCCTTGTTTACTGCATTTGAGTTTACATAAGCTTCAAGAACTGAGTCCTGACCTAAAACAAGTGTAAGCTTGTCAGGAGCAGTAATACTTGTTACAGGACCGGGAAGAATTTCCCATCTACCGATAATGGTAACATTGTTATGAATATCAAAGTTACCGTTTGAAATATTTGCATCCTTTGATGTCCAACCAAGGAACTTATAACCGTCAACTGAAGGAGCATTTTCAACGATTACGTTTGTGCCTTCTTCGTAGCTTTCTTTATTAGGAACAGCAGGCGCATTCGCAGGAACGTCACCTTCGTACTTGTATTCTACGTTGTAGTAGTTAATCTTTGTCCACTTACCCTTGAGAAGTACATCCTTTTCGGGCATTGTGAATTCGCCGTCTGCTACTGTTGCATCGCTTGTTGACCAGCCTGAGAAGGTGTAGCCTTCAAGTGAAGGAGCGTTTTCTACGTCAACGATTGTGCCTGCTTTGTAGCTTTCTTTATCGGGAACTGCAGGTGCGTTTTCAGGAACAACGCCTTCGTACTCGTATGTAACGTTGTAGAGCTTTGTCCATGTACCGATAATTGTAACATTGTTATGAATATCAAAGTTGCCATTTGTAATGTCTGCATCTTCTGTTGACCAACCTGAGAAGATATAGCCGTCAACTGAAGGAGCATTTTCAACGATTACGTTTGTGCCTTCTTCGTAGCTTTCTTTATCAGGAACAGCAGGCGCATTTTCAGGAACGTCACCTTCGTACTTATACTCTACGTTGTAGTAGTTAATCTTAGTCCATCTACCCTTGAGAAGTACATCCTTTTCGGGCATTGTGAATTCGCCGTCTGCTACTGTTGCATCGCTTGTTGACCAGCCTGAGAAGGTGTAGCCTTCAAGTGAAGGAGCGTTTTCTACGTCAACGATTGCGCCTGCTTTGTAGCTTTCTTTATCGGGAACTGCAGGTGCATTTTCGGGAACATCGCCTTCATACTCGTATGTAACGTTGTAAAGCTTTGTCCATGTACCGCTAATAACTACATCTTTGTAAATATCGAAGTTGCCACTTGTAATGTCTGCATCTTCTGTTGACCAACCTGAGAAGATATAGCCGTCAACTGAAGGAGTGCTTTCAACAGTTACATTTGTACCTTCAAGATATGTCTTTGTTTCATAAGTTGGTGCGTTTGCGGGAACGTCACCTTCGTACTTATATTCTACATTGTAGTATACGGGGTTCTTTGTCCATGAGCCTACAAAGTGAACATCGTTGTTTATAACGAACTTGCCGTCGGCTACTGCTACATCGTCTGTCGACCAACCTGAGAAGGTATAGCCTTCTGCTGAAGCGTCGGGCTTAACATCAACCGTTGTACCTTCGTCATAGGTTGCTGCATCGGGAGCCTTTACATTTTCTGGCTGTACTTCACCGATGAATTCATATGTAACATTGTATTGTCTGGGTACTACTGTTACTGTAACGGTTGTGCTGATGTCAGGGTTATCAACTGAAGTAATCTTAATCGTTGTGGTACCGGTACCTCTGGGAATAATATTACCTTCATCATCTACCTTTACAACACCGGAATTCTCTGATTCATAGATAAGCTCCTTATTGGTAGCATCGTCATTCACTGTTGCGCCGATATTTTTGATTTCATCAGGATAAAGAGTAATGGGATTTTCAGGAACAGTGATTGACTCTACAGGAGTTTTAACTGTTACTTCAACTGTTTCAGTAACCTTTGAATTATCATCAGAAGTAATTGTAATTGTTGTTGTGCCTTCGCCTACAGCTGTGATATTGCCGTTTTCGTCAACCTTTACGATTGTTTCGTCGTTTGACTTATATGTAACCTTTTTGTTTGTTGCATTTTCGGGAACAACTGTAACAGTAATTTTATCTGTTGTATCGGGCTTAAGCTCGATTTCTGTTTTATCCACTGTAATATCAGTAACGGGATATTTAACTGTTACTTTGATTGTATCGCTCTTTGTGGGGTCATCCTTTGAAGCTACTGTAATAGTAGTCTCGCCGGGGCCTACGGGAGTTACATTACCGTATTTGTCAACCTTTGCAACAGTTTCGTCACCGGATTCATAAATAATGTCCTTGATTGTTGCATCTTCGGGATTTACATATACATTTATTCTTTCACCGGTAGCATCATCCACATTCAGCACGATGTCTTCCGTGTTCATTACTTCGACACTTTCAACGGGGATTTTGAAATATCCGTAAATAACAACATCGTTTTCAGGCATTGTAAATATATCGCCTGAAATATCAGCATCGTCTGTTGTCCAGCCTACAAAAACATATCTGTAAACATAGGGAACACCGTACTTGTCTACCTCTTCACCTGCTTTATAATAAGTGGCATCGGGTAAAGCGGGAGCATCTGCCGGCACTTCATAGCCTTCTGTGTACTTATATTCCACTTTATAAAGCTTTTCCCAAGAGCCTACGAAATGAACATCGTTGTTGACTGTAAAGCTGCCGTCTGTTACGGTTGCATCGTCTGTTGACCAACCAGAGAAGACGTATCCTTCTGCGGTGGGAGCAGTTTCAACTGAAATTTCTGCACCTGCATTATATTTGTAAGGTGTGGGAACAACAACGCCGTCAGGGATAACGTCACCGACAAATTCGTAAGTAACTGTATATTCTGCGGGCGCCGGCTCTTTATAGGTTAAGAAACCGCCGCCATAAGTTGCATACTGCTTATCATAGGGAGCCGGAACCTCACTGAAAGATTTTTCACCTTTGATTATGTAGCAGCAGTTGAACATCTGAGCACTGCTTGTAACCTGTTCAACAGACCAATCGTCACCCGTATACAATGTTGTAAGCTTTTCGCATCTATAAAACATTTTCATCATATTGGTAACTTTTTTGGTGTTAAAGTTGCTGAGGTCAAGCATCGGTAAAACCAAACAGTTGTTGAACATAAAGCTCATATTTGTAACATTCTGTGTATCCCAACCGGAAAAATTAACACTTTCAAGACTGTTACAGTCAGAGAATAACCAACTGAGATTTGTTACATTTGAAGTATCAAAAGAACTTAAGTCGACACTTTCAAGACTTGAGCATTTTTCAAAGAAGCAGTCAATAGTAGTTGCATTCCCTGTTTTGAAGTTCTCAAGACCGTTTACTTCTTTAAGATTTACAAAATTGAAAAATACGTTTGAAGAGTTTGCATTTGCACCGACACCGCCGTCACCTGCGATATAAACATCATATCTGGTTTCACCGGCGAGTGCAGTTTCCTCCTCGTTTTCCACCATCCAAGCCATTACGGTCTTATCCATATTTGCTGATACGTCAAAGCTGTATGCTGCATTCTCAGCAGCCGCTTTGTCGATTTTATCAAGGAATGTGACAGTTACAACCTGAGCTTTGTAAAGATGGTAGTCTTCACTGTTCATTGCCGTTGATGTTGAATACGATTTCATAATCGGATAGTTGTCTTCTGCCTGAGCAAAAATTGTTGCAGGTACTACAGTGAACATCATAATGACTGCCATTATGAGAGATAATACCTTTTTTGATTTTGACGTTTTCATAACAAATCTCCTTTTTAAATGAAAGATGGTATATCTTTACAAAATAAATATATCATATATTTAACTTAAATTTCAACAAAAAAATCATAAATGTACACCTTGTAACATAACCTTTAACCCTTTATTCAAAATTATGCAATTCTCGTAACAAGTTTTTTAAAATGTTCTCAAAACAAGCTAAAATTGTCCTTTGTTCTGCTGCAAAATGAAGCTTGTCAAGAACTTTGTACAGGCAAAAAAGTGCCGGGATAAAAAGTAAAAATCCCATTCGCTTACACGAACGGGATTTTTTTGGAATAGATCTCATTTTAGAGCCGTTGATATATAAAATCTACTTGAGCAAATTAAACTTTTATCTCAAGATACTCGCTTCTGTTTCCCCATACATCCTCAGCACATACCTTTACGGTAAAGTTTTTGCTTATGGTCATAAAGCCGTCAAAGGTTATGCTTTCCGGCATATCTGAGAAGAAGTACTGAGAAAATGCCCAATCTTTATAAACGGTTTTACCCTTTTCATTGAGCACAGAAATTCTGTAAAGAAAGACCTCGTTATCCTCGCTTACCTTTGCCTGAGGCACGGTTATGTAATGTTTCATACCCTTCTTCTCGTAATGAAGAGCTGCGCCTTCAGGGAAAACAGGTGCAGAGGCTTTTTCTTTTCTCTCCTCAAAGGAGTATTTC
This sequence comes from Acutalibacteraceae bacterium, assembly GCA_045538095.1. Taxonomy (GTDB): domain Bacteria; phylum Bacillota; class Clostridia; order Oscillospirales; family Acutalibacteraceae; genus UBA6857. The sequence goes on from JAZSQU010000013.1 coordinate 10,164, forward strand.
ACCTTGTTTTCTTCAGTGATATTATCGATAAGGAACTCTCTCATAATCTTTCCTTCATCCACATCGAGCACTTTCACAAGAACTCTGTTATCAGCGTCAACCTCAATGATAAGTGCCTGACTCATTCTGTCTTTATCCTCGGGGAACTGTCCGTTTTTACCGTCTACGGCGAGTTCAAAATAAGCAAGGCCACCGTCATTTATGGCTGTGAAGCTGCCCTGCCATACAGCTCTGGGGTCGTTTGCAGGGAAATGAGAATGTCCCGAAATGTGTACCACCTGAGGATACTTTGAAAGCACCTCTGTAAATACATCTAAGCCCCAGCCGTCAGTTTTACTGCTTCCGTAAACCGTATCCCTTACGTGCTCGTGCTGAAAGACGAAAACCGGCTTTTTGGGGTCATCTTTAACTGCGGCGGCAATATTCTCGTCAAGCCATTTCACCTGATCATCAGTGTAATGCTTAAGTGTTGCAGAACGGGAAATACCGATGAAGTGAAAACCGCCGATTATTCTGTGAAAATCAGTTTCCTGACCGGTTATTCCAGTAAACACCTTAAGACTGCCATTAAAAAAGGTATAGCTGTCATGAGCTTTGGCTACTACTGCCAGGCGCTCAGTACCCTCACGGATTTCATTATCGGTTATTGCAGCAAAGGCATAAAATGATTTTCTGCGGCCATTGTCGGTAATATCTCCCGAAAACACAACTGCATCTAAATCTTTATAATCTTCATCCGCTTCACTGATAGCGTAAGCGGTTTTCAGCATAGCAGAAGTTCTTCTGCAGCCCGTATCACCGAGATTTTCTATGTGCGTGTCACTCGTAGCTACGAAGCGCATAACGGGAACGAAATCGTCCTGCTTAATTTCAGGAACGGGTGCCACAAAGTTTGGGGTTATAAGTGACGCGAAAAAAGTGAATATGCTAAGAATGATGCCGGTTAAAAATGATGTTATGCTCATATTTTATTCTCCTTTACTGTTGGATTACAACCTTGCAAGTCAATAATATCACTTAAGGAAATCTTTGTCAATGTTGCAATTGGGTGTGGGTGCAAATTTGGTTGCCCGAAAGGCAACTTCGTTGTGCCACAGGCACACTTAATTGCGTAAGCACTTCATTTGCCATAAGGCAACTTCGTTCGTTTATGTCCGCTTTTCGGACAATGAAGTTGACAGCAAACTGTCAAATGAAGTACTCACTTCGCTCGTAATGAAGTTATGTCCTGCGGACATAAATGAAAAAATCCAAGTCCTCGGACTTGGATTTTTTGTGTTTACAGCTTAATTTAGCAACAATGAATTTTAATGTGTTAATATGTGCAAATTCAGATAAAATTATCCCAATTTAAATATTTTCTTAATAAGTTCCATAAGCCATTTTAACAAGGATGTCACGGCGACAAAAATCTTACCATACTTATCTGTGGGATTGTCAACCTTTTCATCTGCTTCCCAGTTTTCAGTATCACAGTTTTCTGCTGTCATAATTTCAATCTCACCGTCAGAATCCTCATCGGGGTTGGTGTAGGAATAAACAACAAACTGTGAAGGCCAACATGAATTATCAGTAGTAACTTTCTGCTCAGATGATGCTATATCATAAAGCAGTCTGAGTTCCCAGTCAGACCAATTGGAATGGCTTGAACCTTTTATAAACCAAGTGCTGTCAGGGAAAAGACAGGTTGATGCATCTATCTGTCCGTCGGGGGAAATATATTTACCAAAACCTGCTTCAACCCTTGAAGCAATATAATCATTTGAAAGATCGTTATAAATTGTGCCTGTTGTTGCACCGAAAGATGAACGGCCAACAGATGCAAACTGGTCAGAAACAAGGTAGTTTGTTTCGCAAATCGGAAGCGTCTGGAAACCATATTTTGAAATAACACCGAAGTTCACTCCGTTTGCTACAGTTGAAGTAAGAATTTCGGGTATTCTCTGACGTACAACAGTATTATAGTTTTCAAGTTTTGAAATAAGTCCTGCATATTCTGTTCTCTTTTCACTGCCTTCAGGACCGAATACATATTTCATAGCTGTATCATAATCCTGAGGTGATACGCATGCCCAATAGTTAGGCCATGTATAGAAAGTAGAAAGAGCAAGAGCAGAAGTTACTCCTTCAACCAGTTTATAATAAATCCAATCCTTACCTTTACCGATAACAGCATCAAGTGCACCTGTTCTATCAAGCATTTCAAGAGTTGTGTTGATAAACCCGTCAATATTGAACATTCCGATTGCAGCGCAGTCCTTGAGAGTTCTGTTAATAGCTGCAGCATCAACATTAAATTTTCCGCTGATTGCTTCGCTAAGCATTTCTGCACCGCTGACAACACTGCCGTCAAAAGCAATACCTCTGATACTTTCAGCTGCGTGTTCAGGATAAACTGCAAGGTAAGCAGTTACAACATTTGTGCCAAGACAACTTGCAACGATACCAACTTCATCACAACCTGTTGAAGATAAAATATCGTCAATATAAGACTTGAGTTCACCTGCAGATTCAATAGGGTCAAGTCTCCAGTCATAGTAGAACCAATATCTGTCGTGAACATAATACTTTGTACCATCAGCAGTACGCCAGAACTGGTCATTATGTCTTACATTGTTCATTTTCTCGACTCTCTCCTGACGAAGACCCGTGCCATACTGTGCATTGCCGTCTTTGTCGAGAAGTGAATTTTCAAAAAGCTCACTGATTTCTTTCTGAAGATTTTTATAGTATAGATCCCAGTTGTCATTAAGCAAGCCGTCAATAAGGAAAGGCATAAGAATATTTGCAACTGACTCTAACAATTCACTGTCGCCTTCATCCTCTTCTTCATCGCTGTCCAGAATGGATGCAAAGTCTTTATAATGGAAAACTTTGTTGCCGTCTTTGTCAACAAGCTTTTCACCGTCACCTGAAATACGAATAACAGGAATATCACTGAGACTTTGTGAAATCCATTCAGTTGTTTTTGCAGATGCCGCAACAGCCCCGATACTCATAATTATTGTGAGAACAAGGAAAAACGCAACTGATTTTTTGATGATTGGTTTCATTATAATTTATCCTCCTTAAAATACAAAGCCATCCAAGTCCGCAATTTTGCGAACTTGAATGGTTAATTACCAAATGTTAAATTGCGTATGGAATTTACAGGATAGCTATACCCTGTCTGTCTGTCTGTCTGTCTGTCTGTCTGTCTGTCTGTCAAGATTGTCGCAAACATCATTTAAACAGTCAACCCTTTCCGCTGAAATTCTGTGAGTATATTATAGCAGAAAAAATGGCGGTTGTAAATAATTTATGAAAAGTTTTTAATTTTTTTCGGGTGGAAGTGTCAAAAAATCAATGCGCAGCCTTGTATAGCATCAATTCCGAAGGAATTGCATATCATCAACTTCGCTAGAAGTTGTATATCATCAATGCGAAGCATTGCATATCATCAAGCCGACAGAAATACACACCTTCGGTGTGATGATATACCAAGCCTGTCGGCTTGGATAAAAAAATCCTGTTCCGAAGAACAGGATTTTTTTGGCTGCGGAACTAGGATTCGAACCCAGACAAACAGAGTCAGAGTCTGCTGTGCTACCCTTACACAATTCCGCAATGAACAAGAGATATTATACACATATGATACCCTAAAGTCAAGTGTTTTTTGCAATTTTTTTAAATTATTTTTATTATTTTAAAACCATCATACAACGGCTGCTTTAAAAACAGCTTTTAGTGAATTGTATACACCTAAATTTTGCGTTGTTTACATTTTGCCGTTTTCTCGTTCACGGTTGGTTCTACAATCGAATTATAACGCAAACAAAGTCCTTTGGTTGTTTACCGTTGTTTCTTGGTTGTTTCCTCTGAAACGCCTTATTCATAAGGGTTTGCGGGCTTAGGTATACAATAAAACAACAAAACAATAAATATAAAACTTTTGAAAAAAATATAAATATATAATAATTATAGGAAACATTGTTTTTGTTGTATGTTTGTTATTTTCACACACCAATCGTTTTTGGGGCAACAAAACCGTATGTACAAGAAAAGAAGCAGACAAATCGTCTGCCTCTTAACTGATTATTTACCGAAAATCTCAAATGACTGCACAAAGAAAATACTGCTTCCGAGAAGTATCTGTGCTGCGAAATATGTTTCAATATTGAAATATCTCATCTTCTTAGTTTCAAATTTTTCTTTGTTGAGCATAAGAAGACCCATTGTTAAGTCGGAAATAAAGAAAAGTAACGCTCCTAAACCTACTGTGATTGTAATCATCACCATACTGTCATTTGTTCCGTACGCCCATTCGCCGATAACGAAGCTGAATGCCTTAACAAGCATTGCTGAAAGGAATACAAGGTAACCTGAAAGTCCCACAAGAATAAGAGGCTGGTCCAGTTTGATAAGCTTTCCGATAATCATAATACCGAGAGTCAGTGCAACAACAATTACAATTGCAAGAATTTCAAACCACGCAAATACTGCTGCATCGGGGTATGTAGTTTTAATTGCTTTCTGAATACCCACAATATAGAAGATGTGTCCTGTAATAAAAGCAATTACACCTGCAACAAGCAGCACCATTTTTTGTGAAAGTGCGTGAAGGAAAAGATCTCCCATTAAACCGAAAATAAGTCCCCAAACTATCATCTCAGCGTAGGGCGAGCTGTTACCTGAAGCCTTCATTGCAAAGAATCCGATAAATACAAAAAGACTTGATGCAACGGTTTTCCATATAAATGACTTCTTACATCTCTGTGGCCAGTAGTGTTTCAGAAATATAGGAACTGCTACAAATTCTGCTGCAACACAAAGAAAATATAAAACCTTAAAAATCATTTTATATCCCTCTCCCCTTATTTAATTTTGCCGCGCTGAACAGCATCAACAAAAGGTACCAGGTGAGGCAGAGCCTTGCTTACTGCTGTCTGAATGAGCTTCTGCTTGATAACGTCCTTAACTGTCTCCTGAAGAGTAATTGCCATTGTTCCGATATGAGGATTTGATGAAGGACGCATTACAACGTTGTCGCCGTTGAACTTGAATTTAAGAATTCTTTCTGCAACTGCTTCGATACATCTTATATGTATTTCAAGCTCGTTTTCTGTGTTCCAGCAAGCTGTTGAGCAGGTGTTGTATTCAATCTGACCGATAACGATTTTATCCCAACGGTATTCGCCGTCCATACCGATAGTTACCGAGTTGATTTCGTCGCCTTCAGCCCAGGACATAAGCATTTCGTCTTCCTTGAAGTTCATTACAACGTCGTTGATGTTACCTGCCTTATCACTTTCCATAAACAGAGCTGTAAGAGGTACAACGCTTACGGGATAACCTGCAATATTAACCATAATCGGTTTGCTGAGCTTCATTGTCTTGCCGTCGATTCTGCTTTCAAGAGCTGATGAACGAGGCTTTTTAGGAAGTTTTTCATAGGGCGGGAACTTCAGTTCAACGCTTTCTGCCTTCTTGTCAGGCTCAATGAATGCCTTGGGAAGGAATTCCCAGATTACGTCACGCATACCCTGTTCTGAGATTTCGCCGCCGGTCATTACGAAAACTGCATCGTAGTCCTTGAATACCATACCGAACTGACAGAACATACCGTCTGCACGATAGGAGTTTTCGCAGCCGCCGTTCATCCAGAAGCAGTAGCCGTAACCAACCTTTGAGTCAGAATCCTTAGTTGATTTTGCAGTGTCTGAATGATACTTTGTAGCCTCTTCAACCCACCATTCGGGAATAATCTGCTTTCCGCCGAATTTACCCTTCTGCTGATAGCAGTATGAGAATTTTGCAAGGTCTTCAGTTGTGAGCATCATACCCCAACCGCCTGCTTCAACACCGCTGGGACAGGTTTCCCAGAAAGGATTTTTAATTCCGAGAGGTTCAAAAAGACGAGGTTTGAGATACTCCATAACGCTCATACCCACCATTTTGTGGATAACACAGCAAAGCAGGTACATATTTTCGCTTACATAAAGGAACTCTGTACCCGGCTCTGAAATCCAGTTTGAAGCAAGAATATCCTGGAACCAACGGTCCTTTGTTTTATCAAGGAAGGGGCTTACCTCTTTACCGCTTCTCATTGAAAGAAGGTCTTCAATAGTAAGCTCTTCAAGGTATTCGTCAAGCTTTTCGCCTTTTGCTTCAGGGAAGATTTCAACAAATCTTGTGTCAACATTAAAGTATCCTTCTTCAATTGCAAAACCGATTGCTGTTGATGTAAAGCTCTTACTTACAGAGTACATCATATGATTGCTTTCTTTGTTGAAAGGCTCTCTGTAAACTTCGCAGGCAATTTTGTTGTTTCTGATAACCATAAATGAGTGAATTTCCTTGTTTAATTCAAGGCATCTGTCGATGAATTCACTGAGAGTTTTTGAAGAAACACCTACTTCTTCCGGCGTTTTGGCATAAGGGAGCCAATTTTTCTCTTTCATTTTTGTTTCCTCCTTAAATATTTTCTGTATTTTTAAAATGCATGGAACTTATCTCTTTTTTCTCCGTTTCTCCTGCTGCATTTTGTGTACATAAATCTGTCCTGCAAGAATTGCTGCACCGACTAAAACTGTGGCGATAATTTTTCCTGCAGTAATATTAAGTGCACCCTTCTGACTTTCTTTTCCGTCTGAAAGGTTAAGCTTATTCATGCTGAGTAAAAGCTGAGAGTTTGCACTTTCAAGCTCGCCCACTGATGAAATACCCCGCTGAAGCTCTGATTTTGCCCTTTGAAGAGCTTTTTCGTAGTTATCGGCAGAAACATCCGAATACACTGAAAGGTCTGTTTTCTCTGCCTTTTCCGTAAGCTTTCTTAGGCTTTCATTAAGCTCATCAGCTCTTTCAATATATTTTACAAGAGATGCTATATTGTTTGTTTCGATAACGGAAAATCCTTTTTCAATAAGCTCATTCCAGCCTGAGGCATTATCCTCACGCTGACCGCAAAGGTCTTTATCGTAAGTCGGTGTAAGAGCTCTCGCCTTGCCCTCAGCTGAAAAACGGTCAGTTACAAATGAACCGTACATCACGTTGAAATAGTTCTTGCTTTCGTAGTGGACTATACTGCATATTCCCGAAAGATTTTCAATATGTGACACAGCGTTCCAGATAATGTTACCGTTATAAATACCGATTACATTTGGCTTTGTTTCCTTACTGCTTACCCACTTTACAATATCCTTGGAGTCTTCTTCAAATCTGAGTGCAACCCTGTCAGCTGCACCGAGAGAAACAACCAGTTCATAAACTTCGTCTTTAAGCTCAGGCGTAATATCAAGAATAAGAGTTATGCCTTCGGTTTTTTCAAGCGCATCAGAAAGCTCAGCCACTTTATATTCAGTAAGATTACCTACGTTATCGTAAAGGAAACAATTCTTTAATTCATCAAAGTTGCACTCAGAAATACTGACAGCATCTGAATTACAGAAGTTACCTATATTTTCGTTCTCAGCTAGTATCAGAACTCCGTCTTTAGTTTTCACAATACCGACGCTGACCATATCAGCACCGATTTTCTTTGCAGAAAGTACTGCTTCAAGAGAGTTTTCAGGATAGTTTTCTGTGTCGCCTCTGTAAGAAACGGAAATGAGGCCTGCACGGTTATTATTTAAGTTTTCCTCAGCAAAAGCAAAGGAGGAAAAGCTGATATTTAACACTAAAATTAAAGCAATTACTGTAAAAAATATGGTTCTTCTAAGTTTCATCAATATAAGCCCTTTTACCAATATATTATATATAGAGTATAATATCACAAACAAAACAGTTTATCAAGAATTACAAAAGATTTTTTGTACAATTGCAACATAATTTAAGAATATGAAGCAAAAAACAGCTCTCCGAAAATGAAGTGAACCCCAAAGTTTAGACAAAAATCAATATTAAATTGTATGTGAATGAGTTCGGTATTGCACCGGGCTCATTCCTTTTAGTTTTAAGGAAATACGTTCATTGTTGTAGTAATGAATGTATTTCTTCAATTCA
>JAZSQU010000042.1:0-2773 GCA_045538095.1 Acutalibacteraceae bacterium
ACCAGGTAATTGCAACAAACAAGGCTAACGCTCAGATTATCCAGAACCCCAACGATACCGCAAACGTGCTCCACACAGAGCAGTATCTTATCGCTGCCGAAGTTGCAGACGTTCCTGCTATGGGTTACAAGACCCTCAGAATCCGTCCGCTTTACAATGTCCGTGCAACTACTCCCGTAACACTTGTAAAGACAACCAACGTTATGGAGAACGAATACCTCAGAGTTTCCTTCAACCACAACGGTACATTCAACGTTGTTGAAAAGGACACAGGCAGAGAATACAAAAACCTCGGCTACTTCAAAGACAGCGGCGAAATCGGCAACCCCTGGCAGCACGTTGCTCCCGAATGCGATGAAACATTCACCACTCTCGGTGAGCAGGCACAGGTCACTCTTCTGCGTCAGGGCGAGTTTGAAACAACATACAAAATCACTATGCGCTGGGAGCTTCCCGAAAAGAGAGCATTCGATGAAAAGTCAAGAAGCGAGCACAAGCTTCCCGTTGATATTGAAAGCCTCGTAACACTCCGCAAGGGCGCAAAGTTTGTTGAGATTGAAACAACAATCAACAACCGCTGCGAAGACCACTACCTGCAGGTTGGTTTCCCGACAGGCATCAAAGCAGAATATGCAGACTCCCAGGGTCAGTTCGACGTTGTTTCAAGACCCATTGAGAAGCCCGACTACTCACTCTACGACGAGCCTCCGATGACAGAGCATCCGATGAACTCCTTTGTCAGCATCAATGACGGAACTGACGGTGTTGCTCTTCTCAACACAGGTCTTAAAGCTTATGAGGCTGCCGACGATGAAGACGGCACACTCTTCCTTTCACTCATCCGCGCTTATCCGCTGCGTATCTGCGTAACAAAGGATATGCAGAACTACAGCGACTGGGACAAGGGCTCACAGTGCATCGGCAAGAACACATTCCGCTATGCATTTATGCCTCACAAGGGCAACTGGGAAGATGCAGGCGTATGGCAGGAGAGCGAACGCTTCAATCTTTACCTCACTATCGGCCAGATTGCTCCTACTGCACACGGCAAGAATCCGCTTGACCATTCATTCCTTGAGCTCAGAGATGAAAACATCACAGTCAGCGCAATCAAGAAGAGCGAAGACGGTGAAGGCTACATTGTCAGACTGTTCAACCCGTCTGACAAAACAGTCAGAAACGCACTCCGCCTCAACGGCGGCACAGCTCCGATTGAAAAGGCTCAGTCCCCCGTCGAAAGACAGGTCGCTGAATTTGAGCTTCCCGCATACTCAGGCAACAAGTGGAAGGAAGTCAGGCTCGTCACTCTCGAAGAGCTTGATCAGGCTCCGCTCACAGTCGATGCAGACGGTTTCGCAGAGTTCGAAATCACAGGCAAGAAGATTCTCACAATCAAGTTCATCGGCTGATTTCACAAAAAAATGTCCACTGCAGCTTATGCACAGGACCGTAAAAAACGTACAATGAAAAAAACACCCTCCTATGGTAGAATTAAGATAACTATCATAGGAGGAATTTTTATGCCCGGAAAATACAGACACATCAAGCAATATGAAAAAGAAATAAAAGAATTAAGAGAACAAGGATTAACCCAAAGAGAAATTGGAGAAAGATTTGGATTAACCAGAGAGCAAATAAAAGAGTTTTTCAAAAGAGAAAGAAAAAAGGAACGAAAGATAGAAGCAGGACAAGCTATCCATAAGAGAGGCAGACCTTGCAAAAAAGAAGATGAACTGCCACCATCAATACAAAAATTAGATAAGCTTGCTCAGATGAGATATGTAATGGCAAGTAAAGACAGATATATCAAACAATTAGAAATGGAAATTAAATTGATGCAGGATTTTCTCTTGCTCACAGGAAGGAAGTGAAGCCGTCGGTAAAATACAGAGTAATATATCGCCATAAAGACAAGTATTCAATCAGTAAAATGTGCAGGTTCTTCGGGGTATCCCGTAGCGGATATTACGATTTCGTAGCACGAATGGAAATACCGGATAAGGATTTACCGATTGCTGAAAAGATAAAAGAATGCCAAGGCAAATGTGGTAAAACATACGGTTACCGAAGAGTTCACCTGTGGCTTGAAGGCGAAAGAATCTACAGAAATCCCAAGACAATATTAAGAATCATGCAAAAATATGACTTGCTGTCGGTAATTAGGAGAAAGAAATACCGCAAATATACAGATGTTATCCATAGATACCCTAATATTCTGAACAGAAACTTTAAAGCCGACAGACCAAACAAAAAGTGGGTTACCGATATATCGTATATACATACTTCTCAAGGCGTTTTGTATCTTTCGGTCATCAGAGATTTGTATGACAACAGTATAGTTGCATATAAAACAAGCACAACACAAAACGTTGCTCTTGTTTTAAACACAATAAAAGCTGCTAAGAAAAAAGAGAAGGTCACTGCAGAGCTGCAACTCCACAGTGACCAAGGCTTTCAATACACTTCACACGGGTATTTTAAGCTAACTCAATCTTACGGTATAACGCCTTCAATGTCAAGACGTGGAAACCCTTATGACAATTCATTAGCCGAAAATTTCTTTTCTATACTCAAAACAGAATGTATTAACAGAGTAAAACTTAAAACATTTAACGAAGCTCGTTTACTAATAGATCAATATATCTATTTTTACAACAATCAACGAATTCAACTTAAAACAAAACTGACTCCGCTTGAAAAACGAAGTCAGTTTACCGCTTAATTAAATATTTCTGCCTTAGGGGGCTTTTTGTACTGTCCGCACAATTTGGAG
>JAZSQU010000069.1:0-15317 GCA_045538095.1 Acutalibacteraceae bacterium
CCTGACCTGAAGCGAGTACGTGGTCGAGACCGCCGTAACCGATATCGTATGCCCAGCCGTCACCACCGAAGATCCATACTGATTTCTTTGAAAGGTATTCTTTGTTTGCAAGAACGTCCTTGCAAAGGTCGCAGTTAGCGCCTGCTGCTTCGATAGCTGCAACGAGAGCCTTTGTAGCTGCTGCGTTCCTTTCGCCATCGTTTACGGTTGCAAGATATTCTTCAGCTGCTGCCTTAACTTCAGCTGTGCAAACTTCTGAAGCTGCGATTCCTTCAACTTCTGAGATAAGTCTGTCTCTGATAGCCTTCTGGCCGTAGTACATACCAAGACCGTGTTCAGCGTTATCCTCGAAGAGTGAGTTAGCCCAAGCAGGACCGTGACCTTCACCGTTTACAGTGTAGGGTGATGTTGCAGCAGGACCGCCCCAGATTGATGAACAGCCTGTAGCATTTGAGATATACATTCTGGCACCCAAGAGCTGAGTGATAAGACGAGCGTATGATGTTTCAGCACAGCCTGCGCATGAGCCTGAGAACTCGAGGAGAGGCTTCTTGTACTGGCTTGCAACAACGTTCATTGTCTTTGTTGTTTCTTCTTTTTCTGTTACGTTTGCTACGCAGTAATCAAATACTTCCTGCTCAGCAAGCTGTGATTCACGAGCAACCATCTTGAGTGAGCTTGTGGGACATACGCCGATACAAACTCCGCATCCCATACAATCCATGGGAGAAACTGCAAGTGTATAAGTGTAGTTTGTCTTAACAACGGGCTTGGGAGCCTTCTTCATGTTTGCGGGAGCTGCAGCAACTTCTTCTTCGTTCATAGCGAAGGGACGGATAGTTGCGTGAGGACAAACAAATGCACACTGGTTACACTTAGCACACTTTTCGGGATCCCATTCGGGAACGAGAACTGCAACGCCGCGCTTTTCATAAGCTGATGCGCCGTGTTCAAAAGTACCGTCAGCGTGATCAACGAACGCTGAAACGGGAAGATTGCTGCCTTCCATAAGACCAACGGGCTTAAGGATTGAGTCAACCATCTTAACAAGCTTTTCTTTGCCTTCGCTCTTAGCTGCAGCTGCATCGTCATCAGCGTCAGCCCAAGCAGCGGGAACCTCTACCTTATGGAAAGCAGTTGCGCCTGCGTCGATAGCGTTGTGGTTAGCGTCAACAACATCCTGACCCTTCTTTGAGTAGGACTTTGTTGCAGCGTCCTTCATGTACTGAATAGCTTCAGCTGAAGGCATTACGTTTGCAAGAGCAAAGAAAGCTGACTGGAGAATTGTGTTTGTTCTCTTGCCCATACCAACCTTGATAGCAAGGTCAATAGCGTTTACTGTGTAAAGCTGAACGTTGTTTTCAGCGATATACTTCTTAGTGTCTGCTGAAAGGTGCTTGTCGAGCTCTTCGTCGCTCCACTGGCAGTTGATAAGGAATACACCGCCGGGTTTAACGTCGTTAACCATCTTGAAGCCCTTGTCGATATATGAGGGGTTGTGGCAAGCTACGAAGTCAGCCTTGTTGATATAGTAGGGGCTCTTGATGGGCTTGTCGCCGAAACGAAGGTGAGAAATTGTGATACCGCCTGTTTTCTTTGAGTCATACTGGAAGTAAGCCTGAACGTACTTGTCTGTATGGTCACCGATGATCTTGATTGAGTTCTTGTTAGCACCAACAGTACCGTCACCGCCGAGACCCCAGAACTTACATTCGATTGTGCCTTCAGCAGCTGTGTTGGGAGCAGCCTTTTCTTCGAGTGAAAGGTTTGTAACGTCGTCTACGATACCGAGAGTGAACTGAGCCTTGGGAGCGTCCTTCTTAAGCTCATCATATACAGCAAAGATGCTTGCGGGAGGTGTATCCTTTGAACCGAGACCGTAACGGCCGCCGATTACCTGAATACCTGTTCTGCCTGCAGTTGCAAGAGCTGTAACAACGTCAAGGTAAAGAGGTTCACCAAGTGAGCCGGGTTCCTTTGTTCTGTCGAGAACAGCAATCTTCTTACATGTTTCGGGAATAGCTGCAAGAAGGTGCTTAGCTGAGAAGGGTCTGTAAAGACGAACCTTAACAAGACCAACCTTTTCGCCCTGAGCTGTAAGGTAATCGATAACTTCTTCAGCAACGTCATTGATTGAACCCATAGCTACGATTACATATTCTGCATCGGGAGCACCGTAGTAGTTGAAGAGCTTGTAGTTTGTGCCGATTTTAGCATTAACCTTATCCATATATTCTTCAACGATAGCGGGAACTGCATCGTAGTACTTATTGCAAGCTTCTCTGTTCTGGAAGAAGATGTCGTCGTTTTCGTGTGAACCGCGCATTACGGGACGTTCGGGGTTGAGAGCTCTCTTTCTGAAAGCTTCAACAGCGTCCATATCGCACATTTCCTTAAGATCGTCGAAATCCCAGATTTCGATCTTCTGAAGTTCGTGTGAAGTACGGAAACCGTCAAAGAAGTTGAGGAAGGGAACACGGCTCTTGATTGTTGCAAGGTGAGCAACAGCACCGAGGTCCATAACTTCCTGTGTATTTGTTTCAGCGAGCATTGCGAAACCTGTCTGACGACAAGCATAAACGTCTGAATGGTCGCCGAAGATGTTAAGTGCGTGTGAAGCTACACAACGAGCTGATACATGGAATACGCAAGGAAGAAGTTCACCTGCGATTTTGTACATGTTGGGGATCATAAGAAGAAGACCCTGTGAAGCTGTGTAGGTTGTTGTAAGAGCACCTGCTGCAAGTGAGCCGTGAACGGTACCTGAAGCACCTGCTTCTGACTGCATTTCAACAACGTTTGCTCTTGTTCCGAAAATATTCTTAAGTCCCTGAGCTGACCACTGGTCTACGTAGTCTGCCATGGGGCTGGACGGAGTGATGGGATAAATACCTGCAACTTCTGTAAACGCGTAGGATACGTGAGCAGCTGCGTTGTTACCGTCCATGGTTTTCATTTTTCTTGCCATTGGATTTGTCCTCCTTGTATTTTTCATAGGTAAGATTTTTCGGGTTTCCATTTTACCAAACTATATTCTATCACTTAAAAGTCAAGTTGTAAATATCTAAGAGGCGAAAAAGTTTTATATAAACAAATAAATTTTTGTTAAATTCCACATATTTACGGAATTACAGCAGTTATTCTCTCCTTTCTTATTCGCCGTAATGAGTTTATCATTTCATTCGTTCTTTGTCAATGGATTTTGAGCTGGTAGTTATTGCATTAATATTTGTTGATAATATCCATAACTTTTCCCCAATATTTTTCGTCGTGACTAACCCTTGGCATATCACAAGACTCAGACAAAACAACGAAACTGCTCTTCACATATTTTTCCTTTGCCATCTCAGTAATTATTTCATTTTCCATTTCATCAAAGCAGTGAGAAACAGCAATACTGCTTCCTATGTCCGGCATTTCAAACATTGAAAATCCCCACAGCACTCCGTAATCGGTTTCTGTATCTATATAGCCTAAACAAAAATCCAAGCCGAGTTTCTCACATTTTCTCAACCAACAGACATATTTTCTGTAATCGCTTTCGTGCACAGCAACACTGCTGAAATATCTGAAACTGCCATTCAGTCTTTCACTCATATTCTTTTTCAACTGTTCATCGTAATTTATTTCTGCTATATTTTTTCTTTTCATTTATTGCCCCACCTTTCTGTTTTGTGATGTTTTGACCAGTATTGCGGTCAATGTTTGCATGAATTATAGCATAAACTTATTGTGGTTGCAACCAATACCGGTCAATTGCTTCAACGAGGTGTTTTATGGAACAAAAAATCAGACAGGATTTAAACTTAGGTGACAATCTCCGCAGATTAAGATTGCAAAAAGGTATTTCTCAGGAAAAGCTTTGTGCTGAGCTTCAGCTCAGAGGATGCGACATCGGAAGAAGTACTTATGCAAAATATGAAGCCGGCGAGTTGAATGTCAAGGTAAGTATCATTATCGAACTGCGTAAAATTTATGAGTGTACTTATGATGATTTCTTTGAAGGGCTGGATAAGTAGGGACACGGCTTGCCGTGTCCGTTTTTTTGTGGTTGTTGCGCTGAAAATCCACGGACCGCCGAGGACGTCGGTCCCTATGTGTTATTTTTTATATGGGTGGCGTTGGTGCGGACACGGCAAGCCGTGTCCCTACGGTATTGTGTGATTTGTTTTACAACCACTTTAATTTTATCAGGAACAGCCAAATTATTGACAAACTATGAACATTATGATAAAATATTCATACAAACGAATCTAATGGTAAGGAGAATCAATTATGAAGAAAACAAAAAAAGCAATTTCCCTTCTGCTCTCACTTGTTATGCTTATGTCAACCCTTTCCCTATTTTCCTTTGCAAAGGATGACACTGAAGATGCAGTAACCTTTGCAGCAGCTACAGAAAAAGCCAACAACTATCCCTTCATTCTCGTGCACGGTCTCGGTGGCTGGGGTCAGTACGATTCCGCAACCGAAAGTTACCCCTACTGGGGTGCAGGTGCAGGTATGAGTGAGGGTGACGGCAATTTTGTAAAGTTCCTTAAGGAAAACGGCTATGACGCTTATGCAGTTTCGGTTGGTCCCGTAAACAGTGCATGGGACAGAGCCTGCGAAATCTACGCTCAGCTTACAGGTACGGTTGTAGACTACGGTGAAGCTCACTCAAAAACTCACAATCACGCTCGTTTCGGCAGAAGCTTTGAAGGTCAGCCTCTTATGGGCAAGGTGTGGTCACCTGACGAGCCTCTCAACCTTGTGGGTCACTCCTTCGGTGGCCCTGCAAGCAGACTTTTCACTTCGCTTATGGCTTTCGGTGACGAAGCTGAAATTGCCGCAACAGGCAAGGACACCTCTCCCCTTTTCAAGGGCGGAAATGCAAAGGCAGTTCACAGTGTAATCACTCTTTCAGGCTGTCACAACGGCTCACAGATTTCAAACCTTATCGTTGACCCCGTTGTGCCCCTTTTCCTGATTGCAGTTATGGTTAATCTTATGTGTGTGTTCAGCGACAAGCCTATGGGCTTCAACTCAGATTTAGGTCTTTCCCACTTCGGTCTTACTCCTGAAGGCGGCGCAGGCAGAGTTAAATTCAGTCTCAGAAACATTATCAACTTTATGAAGGCTAAGGACAACGCAGGTGTTGACCTTACTGTTGGCGGTTCACAGAAGCTCAACGAAAAAATAAAAATGAATCCTGAAACCTACTACTACTCAGTTTCAGGCACAGTAACCGAGGAAAACGAAAAGGGCTGTCAGGTGAAAACTCATGACGTTGCTCCCATATTCAACGGCACAGCAGTACTGCTCTCACTGTCTCAGGGGCTTACCATTGACGGAATTAAAATGGACAAAACCTGGGCTAACAATGACGGCATGGTACCTCTCAAGAGTGCACTTTATCCCATTGACGAAAGCGACAACGCTTTTTCCTATGAAAAATCTCTTGCCGAAAATTCAATAAAACCCGGTTCATGGTATTATCTTGAACCTATATACGGCATGGACCACGGCGACTACTGCGGAACAACCGACGACTATCCCGAGGGATATGAAAAATTCTGGCTGGGTCTTGCAGAAATGGCAACAGCACGATAAACAAGAAGCACCCTCAGAGGGTGCTTTTGTTTTAATGAATAATGAATGATGAATAATTAATAATGAATAATTGTGGGTCGCTTCGCTCCGATTATAAGCTTCTCCGTTATAAAACCTTAAGTTTCTTAAGGAAATCGTAAGGTTTTTTCTATTGAAAATAAAACTCCTCCCGTGATACAATTAATTCATCAAAGGAGGTCATGAAATGAACAGATACAAGCTTATTACAAACACTGTGACCACTTCAATGCTGATTTTTATTTTCAGCTTTACGGCTTTTGCCAACTCATCCTGGGTATGGATATCAGAAACAAGACCCTACGATGTGCTTCCCTTTGTTGCTCTTGCAACTCTCATAATTGAAACCGCAGCACTTAATCTTATTCTTAAAATCGGCAATTGGCACAAGGTTTTTTCAGGTGTGCTTATCGGCAACCTTATTTCCTTTGCTGTGCCTTACATAGGCTACAGCAACACCCCCCCTTATTATGATATGCCGCTCAGCTACATTCTTGAAAGAGGCCCGTTTTACACTGTCGGTGCAGCTTTTCTTTTTCTTACCGTTGCTGTGGAATTACCCTTTATATACTTCTGGCTTAAGAAGGATGTAAAAAATAAAAAGCTGCTCGTCCTCATAACTGTTCTTGCAAATGTTGTAACCACGGCTATGGTTGCCTTAGCAGAAAGACTTCTGTGTGAAGGACATTGGTAAATGCAAAGTGCAAAGTGCAAAATTCAAAATTGCGCTTAAAGTTTTATAAATAAAAAAAGTATCATCCCGCCAATCAAGGTGGGATGATTTTTGTGGTTTGGTTTGTGTGGAGATCTCAGACCTCCACTACAGTAGTATCAAATTGTTTCGTCAGTCATTCTGCATTTTGCACTTTGCATTTTGCATTTGCTCTGCATTTATCTGAGCATGATTGCACCGATAATGTCGAACAGGAAACCGGGGAAACGGCTTTCGTCAATGTTCATATCAGCAACGCCTGTCATTTCAACAATCTTGTTGAGGAAATCAAACACTGAACCGAGGATCATTGCCATAGGATCAGCAATCTGATAAATTCTCATGTGGAGATAAAGCTCACCTGCAAAACGTGTGTAAGTAAGAAGGTCAAATTCAGCTTCTGAAGTTACAAATTCGTTCTGCTTGTCGCAGATTTTGTAAACTGCTGCACGGAAAACATCCATTTCAAAAAGCTCAGGATGTTCAGCAACGTTAACTGCGATGTAAATTGTCTGCTTGCCGTTTTCGAGAGTCTTGATTGTGTAAACTGAATCGTCAGCAATAGCCTCTGCAAGAGCGTCAACTCTGTCTACGTCCTCAGCAGCAACAACTGCATACTGTGAAACTGCGCCTGCAACTGCCTTTTTTGAAGGAATTGCTCCAAGGCCGTCAACAATCGCTTCGAAGAAATCATCACCGATTTCTACTTTACCGCCAAGAAGTTCTGAGAAGAAAGCTTCAACGTTATCCTGTGTCTTTGCTGTTGAATCTGCTGCTGATGCGGGAAGTGCCATTGTAAAGAGCATTATAAGAGAAAGAAGAAGAGCTATTGATTTTTTGAACATAATATGTCCTCCTTTGTGTTTTGTTGCCCTGAAGGCATTCTTTCATTTAATTATAGCAATAATTTGTTCACATTTCAAGACCGCCAAAATAAATTCGTGACTTTGTATATTTTTCAGCGAAAAATATTGTCAAATATGCCCTGCCTTCCCGTATTCCTTTTAGGCGGAACATTTTCACAACCGCAGACCAGTATGGTGTCGTCACCGATAACCTGAATATCCTTCCACAAAATTCTGATATCTTCATCACGCTTCCCGAAAACACGGGTTTTTCCCCAGATAAGAAGGGCCACAAGCTTGCCGTCGCAGGTGTTGATTTCAACATCATTGACAAAGCCAAGCTGACATCCCGTTTTCGTATTTATTACCTGTTTTGAATGCAGGTCGGTTACTCTGCAACAATCCATAAATATCACCCCGATAATTTATATGACGCTTTTAAACACAAAATACCCCAACGCTTTTTATATTTCCTCTTGACCTCGAAGTGATATAATACTATAATTAGCTTGTATATACTTGAGGAGGTATAAAATATGAAGAACACAGAATTACTTTCAAAAATGACTCTCGATGAAAAAGTTGCTTTACTTTCAGGTAAAGATTTCTGGCATCTGAGAGGTAACGACCGTCTCGGTCTTCCCGAGATTATGATTACTGACGGTCCTCACGGTCTTCGAAAACAGAATCCCGACGGTGAGCAGAAGGGTCTTTCAAACTCAATACCCACAACCTGCTTCCCCACAGCAGTAACAACTGCCTGCTCATGGGACCCCGACCTGCTTTACAGAATGGGTGAAGCTATGGCTGAGGAGTGCCTTCAGGAAAAGGTAAGTGTAATCCTTGGACCCGGTGTGAATATGAAAAGAAGTCCCCTGTGCGGAAGAAACTTCGAATATTTTTCAGAAGACCCTCTTCTTGCAGGTGAGCTTGCTGCAGGACTTATTAACGGTATTCAGTCAAAGGGCATTGGCACATCGCTGAAGCACTTTGCAGTTAACAGCCAGGAAAAACGCAGAATGACAATCGACAGTGTTGTTGACGAAAGAGCTTTAAGAGAAATCTATCTCACTGCCTTTGAAATCGCAGTAAAGAAAGCTCAGCCCTGGACAGTTATGAATTCATATAACAAAGTCAACGGCACCTATGCTTCAGACAACGGCTACCTTCAGAATGATATTCTCCGTAATGAGTGGGGCTTTGAGGGTATTGTTGTAACAGACTGGGGTGCAGCAAACAACAGAGTTATCGGTCTCAGAAACGGTAATGACCTTGAAATGCCCTCATCAAACGGCTTCAATGACAAAAAAATCTGTGCTGCAGTACGTGACGGCTCTCTCGATGAAAAATACGTTGACATTGCTGCAGACAGAATGCTCACTCTTATTAAAAACAGTGAGACTGTGCTTGGCAATTACACCTATGACAAAGAGGTTCACCATGAGCTTGCAGCTGAAATCTGCAGTCAGTCCGTTGTCCTTCTTAAAAACGAGGATAACATTCTTCCTCTTAAAAAAGGCACAAAAATTGCAGTAATCGGCGAAATGGCAAGAGCACCAAGATATCAGGGTGCAGGCAGCTCGCTTATTAATCCCACAAAGCTCTCTGATGCTTTTGACAGCCTTATAGCAAACGGCTTCAATCCTCTTTTCGCTCCCGGTTATAATAAGAAAAAGGACGAAATCAACGAAACTATGCTTCGTGATGCTAAGATTGTTGCTTCAAGAGCCGAGGTTGCCCTTGTATTCATCGGCCTTACGGAAGAATACGAATCAGAGGGCTATGACAGAAGTCATCTTCGTCTTCCCGTTTCACATCTTAAACTTCTTGAAGAAGTTCTTTCAGTCAACAAAAACGTGGTTGTTGTGCTTTCAGGCGGTTCACCCGTTGAAATGCCCTTTGTAAATGATGTAAAGGCAATTCTCAACGGCTATCTGGGCGGTCAGGCAAGCGGTATTGCAATTGCAGATATTCTTTCAGGTAAGGTTAATCCTTCAGGTAAGCTTGCAGAAACTTATCCGGCTGCACTTTCAGATACACCCTGCTTCAATTACTATCCCGGTACAGATCAGACAGCTGAGCACAGAGAAGGCATTTATATCGGCTACAGATACTACGATTCAGCTATGAAGGAAGTTCTCTTCCCCTTCGGCTTTGGTCTTTCATACACTAAGTTTGAATACAGTGACATCAGACTTTCAGCAGACAAAATAAAGGACACCGACACTCTCACCGTAAGCTATAAAATCAAAAACGTGGGTGACGTTGCCGGTGCGGAGGTTTCACAGATTTACGTAAGCGACAGCGAAAGCACAATCTACCGTCCTGTAAAAGAGCTTCGTGCCTTCAACAAGGTTTACCTTGAAGCAGGAGAAGAAAAGGAAGTTACAGTTGAGCTTTCAAAAAGAGCATTTGCATACTACAACGTAAACATTATGGATTGGCACGTTGAAAGCGGAGACTTTGATATTATGGTTGGCGCTTCAAGCCGAGACATAAAGCTTGAAGCAAGAGTAAAGGTAGCTTCAACCATTGAAGCTGAAGTGCCCGATTACAAGAAAACTGCTCCCTGCTACTATGCGGCAGATGTGCAGGACATTCCTGACGACGCTTTTAGAGCCGTGCTTGGCAGAGAGCTGCCTGCCTCCAGCCTTGACCCCACATCTGTAATAACCTTTGCAAACAGTCTTGGAGACGCAAAATATACAAAGTGGGGCAGCAGAGTCAACGCTCTTCTCAACGCTGCTCTTGATGCATTTACTGACCCTGACGATCCCACAACAGTTATGGTCAAGGCTATGGCTCTTGAAATCCCCATCAGAAGCTTCATCACTATGAGTGCAGGTGTGTTCTCAGAAGAAATGGCTGAAGGTCTTCTTATGATTCTCAACTCAAAGGGTGCAGGAAAAGGTCTCGCAAAAATCCTCAAGGGTCTTGTTGGTGCAGTAAAGAACATTCCTGAGCTCCTTAAGGCTATATAAAAGGGCAAAAAATACGGAGGAAATAACATGATTAAACAAAACGGCAACACCATACATCTTATGGGTAGAGAAATAAGCTATGTAATGGTGATAAATGAAGATGGCGACCTTATCAATTTCCATATGGGAGGGAAAATTGCCGACAGAGATTACGCCTCAATGAAAGCAGAATGGTCAGAGGGCGGAGGAATTATGTCCAACACAATTCCTCTTGATGTGTACCCTCAGGAGTATCCCTCCTACGGACTTTCAGATTTGCGTAACCCTGCTTATCAGATAATGAACAAATTCGGCCACCCAAGTGCAAAGCTGACCGTAAAAGACCTTATAATTCACGAGAACGAAGTTATAAAGGTAAAGGATATGCCCTCACTTTATAAGGGCGACTGCAAGGCTGACACTCTTGAGGTTGTGCTCACTGATGAAGCAATTGACTTTGAAGCGCATCTTTACTATGTTGTTTTCGAAGAGTACAACGTTATTGCACGTCATGCGGTACTTATTAACAGGGCTGACTGCGATATAGAGCTTGGTAGTGCTTATTCAATGTCTCTCGATTTTCCGAGAGGTGACTATGAAATGATTCACTTTGCAGGTGCATGGCTCAGAGAAAGAGATATGATACGCACACCCTTACAGCTTGGTGTAAAGGTTGAAGCCGGCAACGCAAGAGGTGCAAGCGGCCATCAGGTAAATCCCTTCGCCATGATTTGCTCAAAGGGTGCAGACGAAACAAACGGCGAAGTTTTCGGACTTTCACTTGTATACAGTGGCAACCATTCAACAGTTGCTTCTGTTGACCAGTTCGGTTTCCTTCGTGTGCAGCAGGGTATCAATCCCCTCTCTTTCCGTTGGACTCTTAAAAAGGACGAAGCATTCTGCACACCTCAGAGCATTATCTGCTATTCCGACAGGGGCCTTGGCAAAATGTCAAGAGAGATGCACGACCTTATCCGTAACAATATTATGACAAGTCCATTTACCCACAAGGAAAGACCTATTCTCATCAACAACTGGGAAGGCACTTACTTTGACTTTACAGAAGAAAAGCTTCTCGCTATTGCAAAAAAAGCAAAGGAAGCAGGCATTGAGCTTTTCGTTCTTGACGACGGTTGGTTCGGCGAAAGAAACGACGACCACAGAGGTCTCGGAGATTGGTTCGTAAACAAAAAGAAGCTGCCTTGCGGTATTGACGGCCTTGCAAAGCAGGTTAACGATATCGGTATGAAGTTCGGTCTTTGGTTTGAGCCTGAAATGGTGAATCCCGACTCCGACCTTTACAGAGCACATCCCGATTGGGCAGTGCACATTGACGAGCGCACACCTATAGAAATCCGTCAGCAGTTAGTGCTTGACATTACAAGACCCGAAGTCCGCGATTACATTGTAAAGGTAGTCAGCGATATTCTGAGCACTGCCAATATTGAATATGTAAAATGGGATATGAACCGTCAGATTACAGATATGCCATGTCTCGGATATAACCATAAGTATGTTCTCGGCTTCTATGATATTATGCACAGAATTGTAACAGCCTTCCCCCATATTCTCTTTGAGGGCTGTTCTTCAGGCGGTGGCAGATATGACCTTGGAGTTCTTTACTATATGCCACAGTTCTGGGCAAGTGACAACTCAGACGCAGGTTCACGCTTTAAAATTCAGTACACCACTTCAATGTGTTATCCCATTTATTCAATCGGCAGCCACGTAACTGCAGTACCCAACCACCAGTGCGGAAGAACAACACGTCTTAAGACAAGAGGCGACGTCGCTTATATGGGCGCTTTCGGCTACGAGCTTGATATTACTAAGTGTACCGAAAAGGAAATAGAGGAAATCAAACAGCAGGTTGAATTCGAGAAAAAAGTTCGTTCACTTATGTGCGACGGCGATTTCTACCGTCTTATAAATCCCTATGACAGTAACTACTGCTCATGGGAAACAGTTTCAAAGGACAAGAAAAGAGTTTTCCTTTTTGCAGGCAAGAGTACGGCAATTGCCAACGATAAAAACCCGAAGATAAAGCTTCAGGGTCTTTGCCCCGACAAGCTTTACAAAAATACCGAAAACGGAAAGGTTTACGGCGGTGACCTTCTTATGAACAGAGGTATTGACGTAGGCTTCAAAGGCGACGACTTTGCAACACAGGTTATACTCTTCGAAGCCGAAGAGTAAATGCAACACAACTGTAAAAAGCTTCAGATATGTCATTCCGAGCTAAGGCGAGGAATCTGAAAGCAAACAGAAAGTTTAATCCCACCGATTTTGTGTCGGTGGGATTTTGTCTTTGTTAAATTACATATTTCCGTCTGGAAATACATTGTTCCAAGGGTTTCTCGGGATGTTTTCATAGGCTTTTTTAGCTCTGCCAATATGCACAAGAAAGATAATATGAACAATAATCCCCACAACAGCAAGTCCAATGCTGATGATGACTCCCAATTCAGTTGGCAGCAGCATAAGAACTGCAGTTGCAATTCTTAATGCAGAAGCAATTTTCCAAAGTAACATCAGTTTTTCATAACCCATAGCTACACAATAAGTTTTTTCAATATCGCCGATGCCCATTACTATGCAGTACATAATGTATATTGAAATTGCTGCCCCTGCAAAACCCAGTATGCTGAACAATATGGTGCTGAGCTCTGTTTGAATCATCAGCCCGGCCAAAGAGAGAATTTCAAAAACTGTCATCACAATTGCCCAGGGTCGCGCTTTTTGGAAATAACTGCTTTCATTTTTAAGTTTGCCGAGACCGACAAAAATAAAGATGTAACCGACAAAACTCGGCAATAAATCAAATTCATTGATTTTAAAGTGAAAAAACAAAAATAAATATCCGATGAAAATCTGAAGCATTATATTTGAACCTCCCTCATTTATTTTTTCTTTATTATATCATAAAACAGTTAATAATACTATCCTTTTCAGCATTTAATCTGTGAATTTTGCATTTTAAAAGAGCCTTCCGGCTCTTTTTATATAGTTTCAATTTTAATAAGGTTGGTGTTACCTGACTGACCGTTGGTTATACCGCCGGTAACGATTATTCTGTCGCCTTTCTTAAGGTCGAGTACATTTTTTGTTTCCTTCACAGCTGAATAGAAAAGAACCTCTGTTGACGGATACATCTCGCCCATAACAGGTGTTACTGCCCAGTTTAGAGCAAGCTTTCTCCATGTTTTTTCATTAACCGTCATACCGATTATATCCACGGGAGCACGGAAGCGCGATACCATTCTTACAGTGCTTCCGGAAATTGAACATACGACAATTGCCTTCGCATCAAGGTCAATGGACATTCCGCAGGTTGCGTGTGAAATTGCGTCAACAGTGTTTCTTATCTGAAACTCAGTATTGTGAAAACGCTTTGTATAATTGATGTTCTGCTCGGTCTGCTCTGCAATTCTGGACATTGTCTGAACTGTCAGTACCGGATAATCGCCCATCGCTGTTTCACCGGACAGCATAATAGCACTTGTGCCGTCATATACAGCGTTGGCAACATCGGAAATTTCGGCTCTTGTGGGTCTCGGGTTGTGAATCATGCTTTCAAGCATTTCCGTTGCAGTAATTACTCTTTTGCCAAGAAGACGGCATTTTGTTATAAGATCTTTTTGTATTGCCGGAAGCTGTTCAAAGGGAATTTCTACACCCATATCGCCTCTTGCAATCATAATACCGTCACATTCGCTGCAGATTTCTTCAATATTATCCACGCCTGAACGGTTTTCAATTTTTGCAATTATGTCAGCCGAAACGTCAGGACACTCGTTTTTAATATAATTCTTTACGTCCAGCAAGTCCTGTCTGCAGGAAACAAAGGAGCAAGCAATAAAGTCAACGTCATTCTGCAGACCGAAAAGAATATCCTTTTTATCCTGCTCACTGAGATACTCTTTTTTCAGCACCCTGTCAGGGAAGCTCATACTCTTTCTGTTTGAAAGCTCTCCGCCTGCAACCACTGTTGTGATTATATCGGTGCCTTTGATTTCCTTTACATCAAAGATAAGAAGTCCGTTGTTAACCAGAATTCTGTCGCCTTTTTTAAGCTCTTTATAAAGGTCTTCATAGTTAACAGAAACACCGGTTATATTACCTTCGCTTTCAGTGCATCTGAAAATGAAAGTGTCGCCTTTATTCAGAAAGACTTTGCCCTCTTTAAAGGTTTTGATTCTGTATTCAGGACCCTTGGTGTCCAGCATTATAGCTATGGGAAGGTTGAGCTTTTCTCTGACCTTTTTTATAAGGTTAATCTTTTCAAGATAGTCCTCATGTGTACCGTGAGAAAAGTTAAGTCTTGCAACATTCATACCTGCAAGACAAAGCTCTGAAAGTGTTTTTTCGTCAGAGCAGGCAGGACCCATAGTACATACTATTTTTGTTTTTCGCATTGTAAAAATCCACCGTAAACTTTTTAGTTTATTATCGGCACTTTATTTCGTTTTATTACAATACAGCTGAAAATATAAATTCAACCTTCCTTGAGTATGGGAACTTCTGCTGTTTTTCCTTTGGGCACTTCACCTTCAAGGTTCAGCTTTTTTTGAAGAAGCAAAAGAGCCTCCTGAGGTGTAGCGGCATTTTCCGTTGCCGTTTCCATAGGGCAGAAGCCGTCACCCTTTCTGTTTATTATTGCCGGAACTTTTTGAGCGTAAAAATACTTTATTCCGTATTTATCAAGAACTTCCCTTGCCTTTTCGCTGAGAACAAAAGCAAAAAGCTCCTCAGGCTTCAGAATGGCATACATAAAAGCCGCCGCCTTGCCTACTACCTTATCGGCACAGTAAAAGCCTTTCATTGTTTTGTTTTCCTTTACCATCAGCACAAGGCTGAGCACACCTCTGACTTTGGAGGAACACATTTCTGTTTCGTTACAGAAAACAAGAGCTGAGCCACTGCTTTCGAGTTGTTCTTTTGCAATTTCCAAATATCTGTTCATCTCTTCACCCCTTAGGAACAACTTTTATTGTAATTTTACATTATAATGTCCGATTATTCAACAACTTTTTGCGTTTTTACGCTTTAATGTATGTGCTAAAATGATGTGACCCAATAAAAAAGAGAAGTAACTTCAAAATATGGTATAATGAATTCACCACAAAAACATTTACCTAAGAAAGAAGTACTTCTCATGAATATAATAGCACAAGAAGCAAGAAAAAAGCA
>JAZSQU010000023.1:0-50982 GCA_045538095.1 Acutalibacteraceae bacterium
TGGTACAATAAAATGGAACAGAGCGTACAAAAGAGCAAGAAGACGAGGTTTAAAAGGTGTAATTTTAGAGATTTCTATGATTTCTTGCGGTTTTAATCTGCACAAATACCATTTGAAGCAAACAGCAAAACAACTTGCTGCCTGAAAAAACTAAAAAGTTTTTAACACAACTGACGAAAATCACCGTCGGTTTGGTTGGTATACCTCAAAAAGACTATATTTTTCCACATTTACCAGTTTTACACAAAAAAACTATCCGAGACTCGCTTTTTCACGAATCTCGGATTTTTTCAGGCTGTTTTTTTACAGCCTCATTTGAGTTCTTATTTAACTGAAACTGCTTCAACAATCTTGCCTTCTGCAGCTCTGAACTTAACTGTAACCTTGTCACCCTTATTCATAATAACAACGGTTTCTGCGTCTGAAGCAGCAATTGAGTAGTAAACACCTTTGCCGTCAAGCTCAATAAAGTATACGCTTTCGCCACTCATTACGGCTGTTCTGATGTCGGTAACGGTACCCTTTACGGTTTCGTATTCAACATCTGAGCCGTTTTCTGCACCTTCGTTGCCTTCTGTTGCGTCAATGATTTCGTCAATGTCAATTTTGATATTGATATTGTTCTGCTTGAGCTTTTCAGCATAAGCTTCAGTACATTCGGCAATTGTGTTGCCTGTTACTGCAACCTGATAATTCTGCACGTTAACCATAGCAAAACGCTTAACGATACTTCCTGAGTCCTTAAGTGACATAAAGTATGTGGGCTGACCCTTGATGTTGAGAAGGATGGGGAAGGTTGCAGCGTATTCGTAGTCCTGAACTTCACCTTGAGCAGAAGCCATAGCTGAATATTCCTTAGCACCTGAAACTGCATAGTATTCAGCTGCCTTTGTTCTCATATTGATAAGAACAAAGCCGATAATAGCCTGGTCGTTACCTGCTGAGGTTACACCTGTGTAAAGGTAAACGTCGTCGTTCTGAGCAAGGAAGTTTGAGCCCTCAGTTGTGAGTCTTACGCCGTCCTGACCGAGAATTGAGTTGATGAAGCCCTTCTGATACTGACCGTAGTAGTTATACTGTTCAACAAGAAGGTTAGCTGAGTAGATACCGTCAATCCACTGAAGCTCCTTGCTTTCTCTTGCTTCGTCAATTGAATACTCTGCCATTTCGCCGCTTACTGCATCAACCATTACAAGTCCCTTAACGTCAGTACCGCCGAAAAGTCCGATAGTCTTGTCGAGAACGGGAACAATCCAGAAGGGCTTGCCTTCTTCGTTGATTTCAAATCGGGGTGTGTCAAAAATGTAAGTGGGATAGCTGAAGCGAACATGACGCATAAGATATTTTGAGAAGTGCTCGTTGGGTGAATATCTGATATATTCGCCTTCGTTGAGAGTTACAAGCTCTGCCTTCTGGGTCACCATATTTACAATAATGTAACCGGGAAGACCTTCTCTTGTGTTTTTGAACCACTTGAATACGTCACCGTAAGCGAGAGTTGCAAGCTTTACGGGTGAGCCCTTGTAGTTAATCTGTGTGAGTGTGGGAGCAACCTCAAACTGTGAAACCTTGTTGATTGCAGCAAGGTCACCGAGAGTACGGTTTGCAAGAACGCTTGCAGCAGCGTTGTCAAGAACGGGAACGCTCTTGAAGTCTGCCTCTTCAATTTCTTCAGAGAAGTCCTTGCTTTCGTCAACGGTAATAATCTGACTGTAGCTTTTTGCTCTGAGAATAACTGATGAAATTGCAGTGCCGACGCCCACAATTGCAACAAGAATTGCAATTACAACAACGGATACAATTGAACGTCTTTTAACGTATTCAATATATTCGGGATGAAGCTGAGCGTTTGATGTTACAAAGGTAAGGCCGATATAAATTGCAGCAACAATACCGAAGAACATATAGGTTTCCGTGCTCTTGAAGTTAAGAGGCGGAAGCATAAAGTAGTATGCAACAATCGCACCGATTACAGTGCCGATTATTGAGAGAATAGTTTTAAGGCCGCTTTTTGGAGGTGCAAGATAGGCTGCTTTGCCTGAGCCCTTGCCTGAGCTGCCTTTACCTGTGAAATCAACATTGATTGGTTCCATAAGTCTGTCTCCTTTACTGATGTAAAATATTACCTTTTATTATACATTGAATGAAACAAAAATGCAATACATAAACCGATTAAGTTTTATATATAAAACCGGCTCTCCGACTTATTAATCAGAGAGCCGACTTTAAAATCTGTAAATTTTGTCTTATTTGACTTTTACAGCAATTGCCTTTGTTGCGCTGCTGTAAATATTTTTGCCGTCAACCTTGCTGTAAGCCTTTAACTTAAAGTAGTAGGTCTTACCCTTTTTAAGGTTCTTTATTGTGCAGCTGAGCTTCTTCGTTGAACCGATTTTCTCATATCCACTGTCTTTTTTCTCTGACATATAAACCACATAACCTGTTGCACCGCTGATTTCTTTCCATGAAAGTGAGGCCTTGGCTGCCCCTGCTTTTGCCTTTACTGCAGGTGTAAGAGGCTTGGTTGCAGTGGTGAGCTCTGTGTAATATTTTGACCACAGTGTTTCTGTTCCGGTCTTAGTATAGGCCTTTACTGCAAACTTATATACAGTACCTGCTTTAAGTTTTTTAATTGTACCGCTGAGCTTTTTGGTTGTGCCGAGAGATGTATACTTCTTTGCCTTTGCATCATAGAGATATACTCTGTAGCCCGTTGCACCGGTGACTGCAGTCCAGCTGAGCTTGATTGCATCTGTCCCTTGCTTAACAGTGATTGTATCGGTTTTTGAAGGACGCACAGTGAAGCTGAGAGTTTTTTCACCGCTGTAATTACCGATAAAGGTAACCTTCACGTTGTATGTACCGATTTCTTTTCTGCCCTTGTCATAGGTAAGGTCGTAATCGGTATATCTCTTAAGCTCCTTGCCGTCTGAAGTTTTTACAACAAGAGAAGGCTTTCTTGCTTTTCCGTTATATGTATACTTCTCTACAGAAAGCTTTACGCTTTCAATTCTGCCAACCTTTTTTTTGCTGAGCTCTGTTTTGCACACTGCACAGGTTTCTGTAACTTCACCGTTTTTTTCAAAGTCAGCACGGATAATTGAATAAGAAACAGTGTGGTCTTTCTTTGGAAGAATCTTTTGTGCCTTTATAACTTCACCGCAGGTGCTGCAGACAATTCCGCTTGAAACGCCTTCTTTTGTGCAGGTGGGCTCAATGCCGTCAAGAATTTTTTCCGCGTGAGGAAGCTTTCCGATTTCTTTCTGTTCAGTAAGCACGGTTTCACACACACTGCAGATAATTCCGTCAGTTCTGCCTTCTTTTTCGCATGTTGCATCAAAGCCTGCTACAATTTTTTCAGTGTGAGGCAGTTTTTCGATTGTTTCCTGCTTTTCAATTTCAAAGGAGCATACTGCACAGCTTATGCCGTCGGTAAGACCTTCTTTTTCACAGGTTGCAGGGCTGCCCTTGACGATTTTTTCGGTGTGAGGAAGCATGGGAAGAACACTCTGAGGCTCAAGCACCTTTTTGCAAAGTGAGCATTCAATACCGTCGGTTTTTCCTTCTGATGTACAAGTAGCAGGTGTGCCCTTGATTACACTTTCCTTGTGATCGTCATTTATGGGGATAACTTCCTGCTTCTGAAGAATGATTCCGCAGCCTTCGCAGATGCTTCCGTCTGTAAGACCTTCTTCAAGGCAGGTGGCTTTTTTGCCTTCGATAAGCTGTGGTACGTGAGCGCCCTTTGCAATTTTCTCCTGCTCTTTGGTAACAAGTCCGCATACTTCACAAGCAAGACCGTCGGTAAGACCGTCTTCAACGCAGGTAGCCTTTTTGCCTTCAACAACCATTTCAATATGACCCTTTGCAGGAATAACCTCCTGCTCCTTGACCGTGAAGCTGCAGATTACGCAGATCTCGCCGTAGCTTAAGCCTTCTGCAGTGCAGGTGGCAGGATAGCCTTCAATAAGCTTTGTTTCGTGAGGCTTTTTGGGAATAACCTCAGAGGGTTCAATAACCACATCGCAGACACTGCATTTTTTGCCTGCCGTTCTGCCTTCAAGAGAGCAGGTTGCGTTAAGGGCTGTAGTAATGGGCTCTTCTGTGTGACCCTTTGCAGGAATAATCTCCTGCTTTACGGTTTCTTTTCCGCAGGTTTCGCAGAAAATTCCTGCCGTAAGTCCTGACTTTGTGCAGGTTGCAACAACCTCAGGCTTATGTATTATTACGTGGTTGTTTTCAATTATAATTTCATTTCTGTTGAGCTTGATATCACCGTTTGCATCGGCATAATATTCATTACAGTTTTTGCAGAAGTAATTTTCTTTTTCACCGTTTACACCGCAGGAAGCTTCTTTGCCGGGTCTGTAAACCATATCGTGGCCGAGCTTGGGTAATTCCTTTGCTGATGAATAACCGCACTCCTTACATTTTTCGCCGTTGGTTTTGCCGAAGCTTGTACAGGTTGCAGGTCTGCCTGTTTCCGGCACAGATTCGTGTGCGTTAATAAGTCTGTATGCCATAAAGCAGGTGCCGCAGACTTTTACGTGTCCGCCTCTGCATTGAAGGATGACCTCGTCTTCCTTGTTGCTCCAGCCTTCGCACTGCTTTGAAGCAGTAATGTCTTCCTTTTTGTCAAGGCTTGTAATTTTTGTGCTGTGATTCATAACGGGTAACAAACCGCCGTTGCGGATTGTTACGCTTCCGCCTGACTCTGAGCCGTTCCATAAATCTTTAAGGGTTGTGGATGAACCTGAGGGCACGTGAATTCGTTCAAATGCACCTGCATCCGAGCCTGTTCTTGTAAATGAAGCTGAACCGAACTTTATATGTCTTAAAAAGTTGCGGTCAAGTGAAACGGAGTATTTATAAGCGCTTATCTCTGCGTTACCGCCTATGTTGATATCGAGCTTTGTTTTGTTGGCCTCTGTTGCAGAAGCAATAAGACCGCAGCCGTTTTTCATTGAGTTACGCATTGTACCGCTGTATATATTCAGTGCTGAACCCTTATCTGCAAGGAAAATTGCAGTATCGGATGAGTCTGCAGTTTCTTTGTATGCGTTGTCGTCGCCCATTATAAAGTCAACGTTTATGTTTGTGACCTCACAGAAATTGTGGTCAAGTCTCACGGTTGCCGCACCGGGCACAGTAGAATTGAACTTTACAATGCTGCGGCTGCTTCCACCGGGAGTTGTTTTGTTCTCTGAGCTGTTTACAAAATAGAGTCTTGCCGAGCCGGTAAGATTGAAAAGATACTTGGTGGACTTTGAATTTACGCCTATGCTGTAGCCGTTAAGGTCAAGAGCAACGGCACCTGAGCCGTCAACATTGATTTCGCAATTATTACTGTCGTCAGTCATGGTAATGTTGCTTTTAAGCACAACATTTGCTCCCTGTTTATAATTTTCAAGAGCTTCTTTAAGCTGAGCGAAGTTGGTTACGTCCACACTTGCGCCCGTACATTTTTCTGTTGTGACTGCCGCTGAAGCAGAAAAGCTCA
This sequence comes from Acutalibacteraceae bacterium, assembly GCA_045538095.1. Classification (GTDB taxonomy): domain Bacteria; phylum Bacillota; class Clostridia; order Oscillospirales; family Acutalibacteraceae; genus UBA6857. The sequence continues at coordinate 5,501 of JAZSQU010000023.1, forward strand.
CACAGCAAGCTATCATCAGAGTGAGCACAAGGAGAATTGGTCTTAATTTGTTATTTTTCATTTTCTTGCTCCTTAGTTTTTTTATTCAAACCGATTTTATCAGTGCCCTACATGGTAAAGGTTATCGTTTTCGTATTCCGGCTCACTTGTAAGGTGAATACCTAATTTTCTGTAGAACATCATATCTACGCTTGAAGGGATAACCGAAAGGTGTGCATCACAGTTTTTAAGCTGAGGCAGACAAGAGAGCGCCTTTGCTGCATTTTCGTCTGTTGCTGCACTTACTGAGAGGGCTACAAGCACCTCGTCAACGTGTAGTCTCGGATTTTTGCTGCCGAGATAATTTACCTTAAGGTCCTGCACAGGGCCGATAAGATAAGAGGGGAGAAGGAGAAGCTTGTCGTCAAGACCTGCAAGATACTTGAGGGCATTGAGAACTGCTGCAGAAGCACAGCCTAAAAGCTCCTTTGTTTTACCTGTAATGATTGTGCCGTCTGAAAGCTCAATTGCTGCGGCAGGGCTGCCCATTTCTTCAGCAACCTCGTTAGCTACAATAGCAACTCTTCTGTCAGTAATTCCGATGCCTGCCTTATTCATAAGAAGAAGAATTTTCTCCTGCTCCTTACGGGTGTCTGCACCAAAGCGTTCTTCACACATAGCACTGTAATAACGTCTGAGAATTTCCTGGTTTGCTGCATCTCTCACTGCTTCGTCGTCGGTGATGCAGTTGCCTGCCATATTTACACCCATATCTGTAGGTGACTTATAGGGGCAGGAACCGTAAATTTTTGTAAAAATAGCCTTCAGTACAGGGAAAATTTCAACGTCACGGTTATAATTGACGGTAGGTATTCCGTAAGAATCAAGGTGGAAGGGGTCAATCATATTCATATCGTTGAGGTCAGCCGTTGCAGCCTCATAAGCCAGATTTACGGGATGATTGATAGGGAGATTCCAGATAGGGAAGGTTTCAAATTTTGCATAGCCTGCTTCAATTCCGCGAAGGTGTTCGTGATAAAGCTGAGAAAGGCAGGTAGCCATTTTACCGCTGCCGGGACCCGGAGCAGTCACAACAACGATTTTTCTTTCGGTTTCAATATACTCGTTTTTGCCGTAGCCGTCCTTTGAAACAATAAGAGGCACGTTGGAGGGGTAACCTGCAATTTTATAATGGGTGAATACTTTTATACCAAGGTCTTTCAGATTAGCCTTGAATTTATCTGCAGAAGCCTGACCGCTGTATTGAGTGATTACAACACTGCCCACATAAAGACCTACACTTCTGAAAAGGTCAATAAGTCTTAACACCTCTTTATCGTAGGAGATGTTGAGGTCACGTCTGAGCTTTTTCTGTTCAATTGCAACAGCACTTACAGAAATTACAATTTCAGCCTCATCTTTTAATTTGAGAAGCATTTTGAGCTTACTGTCAGGCTGAAAACCGGGCAGCACCCTTGAAGCGTGGTGGTCATCAAAAAGCTTTCCGCCGAATTCAAGGTAAAGCTTTCCGCCAAATTGGCCAACCCTTTTTCTGATTTGCTCTGACTGTGTTTTGATATATTTATCATTATCGTAACCGATTTTCATCAGAATCACTCCCTTAAGAAACTTTCAACCTTTATAATACCACAAATTTTGCGCATTTTCAACCGATTTTGATCACAATAGCAATATAAAAAATAATAACAATATTATGACAAATTTTTTTAATTTCTTTACTTTTTCTGACTTTGTGCTATAATGTATGCTGTTTGAATTTTGTTTCAGGAGGAGTTTTATGATTAAGCTTAAATCAGAGCTTGCTGTTTTTAAAAAACAGCTTTCCCTTCCCTTTGCAATTTTCGTTTATCTTACAAGAGCGATTTTTCTCGTTTCTGCAATTGTTGTACCTTCAACAGCAGTTTATTCTCTTGTGGCGTTTCTTCTTACATATCTTGTGGCCTTTTTACGCACAGTATCAAAGAAAGGATCATTCCTTTCTTCACTGAATTACAGAATAACTGCTCTTATCTGCTTTGCTTCACTTGTGAGCTGTTTTGTCGGTCAGACTCTCGGTGTGCTTTCAGAAAATCCTGACTATGATATAATAATGAGCCTTGTGACAGGTGTAACCGGTACGCTTTTCGGGTACTATTTAACACTTTCAATGAAAAAGGTTGAAAACAAGCGTGACTGTTCTTTTGTTGCAAGCTCAGCTCTTTTTATAAGCGGCACCCTTATCTTTTTCCGTGAAATGCTGGAGTTTTTCTCTGACTACCTTTTCGGCACAAATTTTGTTCACGCCGAGCAGATAGGTGATGACCATTGGTTTTTCCGTCTTCTGGGCGTAGGTAGTAATATTCCTCAGCAAAGACCTCTTTTCGATACCGACGAGGATATGCTCATTTCTCTTCTTTCCTCAGCGATTACAACTGCAGCTCTTTACTCATTCCTGAGAGTAAAGAATAAGCTTCTTTTTACAAAAGAAAAAAAGAAGATGCTTTCATTTGAAGCTTTGCCTTCAAAAATGCACGACAAAATCTGCATTGAAATTGAAACGGTAAAGGCAGAAACAAATATCTGGGATATGCTTACCTGGTGGCTTACAAGAGCAGCTATGCTTTATGCTTTCATTCTCATGAAGGACCCTCTTGAAAAGGTGCTTGTCGGTGCAAATCTCCTTGCAACCTTTGCAATTACTCTTCTGCACCTTGTTTTCCCGAAGGAGTCGCTTTTCGGAAAAATCAACTACCGTCTGCAGTCGTGGATTTGTCTTATTGTTTTCACGGGCTCATATATGGGTAACTTTATTTTCGTTTATAATAACCTGCCTCGCTTCGACCTTTTCCTGCATTTTATTTCAGGACCTATTGCAGTTGCTGCAGGCTATTACGCAATAAAAACCTTTAAGCTGCCCGACAGCAAAAGAGGAGTTTTTCTTGCGACGCTTTATGCTTTTTGTCTGTCATGCTTTATAATGCCTTTCTGGGAGGTTTTTGAATTCACGGGAGATTTCCTTTTCGGCACGGCAAACCAGGGCTTTTTCTGGACTCCCGGTGACAACTCTTTTTTCTTCAAGGTTTTCGGTCACGGTGTGGGTAACACAATGCTTTACTACCTTTTCGATACTGTTTACGATGTGCTTCTTGCCTTTCTTACAACAGTAATTTCAGCGTTGTGGCTTTATATAAGTCTTTTAAAGAAGCTTAAAACCTGTAAGACAGATACGAAAAAGGAAAAAATCACCACAACGTGTTGACAAACTTTTCCTGTTATGATATTCTTAATTCAGCATCAACACTTTCCATAAAGGGGAGTAGCTCATAGCCGTAAATCAACACACGCCGGAAATCGGCTGGTTTACGGGCCGTTCACGGTAGCAAGACCTTTAACAGAGCCCGGCTTTGTTAAAGGTTTTTATATTATACAAATAAAAAGACCATAATAAAAATAAGAAAGGAAGCCTTATTTATGAAACACTATTTACACACAGTGGAAGAAGTTTTTTCTGATGTGAAATCTACTGAAAAGGGTATCACCGAAGCAGAGGCACTGAAGCGACTGGAAGAAAACGGTAAGAATAAGCTTGCAGAGGGTAAGAAAAAGTCAATCTTCGCAAGATTTATGGACCAGCTAAAGGACCCAATGATAATTATTCTTATTGTTGCCGCAGTTATTTCAGCTGTTACGGAGTACTTTGAAGCATCGGCTGCAGGCGAAGGCTTTTTCCCCACGGACACCATAATTATTCTTGCAGTTGTAATAATCAACGCAGTGCTTGGTGTTGTTCAGGAAAGCAAGGCTGAGGCAGCGATTGAAGCCCTTCAGGAAATGTCCGCAGCTACCTCTAAGGTAATCCGTGACGGAAAGCTTGTTTCCGTTAAAAGTGAAGACCTTGTAATCGGTGATGTTGTTATTCTTGAAGCAGGTGATGCTGTTCCTGCTGACTGTCGTATCTTTGAAAGTGCCAGCATGAAAATTGAAGAAGCTGCTCTTACGGGTGAATCTGTTCCCGTTGATAAAATTATCAAGCTTCTTAACGGCGGAGACAAAAACGAGGTTGCTCTCGGAGACAGAAAGAATATGGCTTATATGGGCTCAACTGTTGTTTACGGCCGCGGTCAGGCAGTTGTTGTTGCTACCGGTATGGACACCGAAATGGGCAAAATTGCCGATGCTCTCGCTAAGGCTGAGGACAACGAAACTCCTCTTCAGAAAAAGCTCAACGGTCTTTCAAGGGTTCTTACCTGGCTTGTTCTCGGAATCTGCATTTTTATCTTCGGTTTCCAGGTAATCAAAGCTATGGTTACAGGTGCAGGCGTTGATTTCCACCTTGTACTTGATTCATTTATGACTGCTGTTTCTCTTGCTGTTGCGGCCATTCCCGAGGGTCTTGCAGCCGTTGTAACCGTTGTTCTTTCAATCGGCGTTACAAATATGTCCAAGAAAAACGCAATCATCAGAAAGCTTACTGCAGTTGAAACTCTCGGCTGCGCTCAGATTATCTGCTCAGACAAAACAGGTACTCTCACACAGAATAAAATGACCGTTGTGGATCACTTCGGCGACAACGAAAATCTTGTTGCAACAGCTATGGCTCTTTGCTGTGATGCAAGCATTGACGAAAACGGTGAGGTTACCGGTGAGCCTACAGAGGCAGCTCTTGTTGCTTATGCAAACAAGCTTTCACTCAATAAAAATGACCTTGTGAAGGCTAATCCCCGTATAGGTGAAGCCCCCTTCGATTCAGGCAGAAAGATGATGTCCACAGTTCACGAAACAGCTGAGGGTATTGTTCAGTATACCAAGGGTGCTCCCGACGTAATTTTAGGAAAATGTACTCACACTCTCTGGAACGGTCAGATCGTTCCCTTCAGCGATGAGCTTAAAGAGCTCACCGCCAAAGATAACAAGAGAATGGCAGACAAGGCTCTGCGTGTTCTTGCAGTAGCTATGAGAAAGTATGACTCAGCTCCCGCTGATTTCTCACCTGAAGCTCTTGAAAGCGACCTTATTTTCGTAGGCCTTACAGGTATGATTGACCCGGTTCGTCCCGAGGTTAAGGATGCAATTGTTGAATGCCGCAAGGCAGGTATTACACCTATTATGATTACAGGTGACCACAAGGATACAGCTGTTGCAATTGCTATGGAGCTTGGAATTATCGAATCTGCAGAAAATGCAATTACCGGTGCTGAGCTCAACGAAATTTCAGACGAGGACTTTGCCGAAAAGGTTACTCAGTTCAAGGTTTACGCAAGAGTTCAGCCTGAACACAAAACAAGAATTGTCAATGCATGGAAAGCACGTGGCATGATTACTGCTATGACCGGTGACGGTGTAAACGACGCACCCTCAATCAAGAGTGCTGATATCGGTATCGGAATGGGTATCACAGGTACTGACGTTACAAAGAACGTTGCAGATATGGTTCTTGCTGACGATAACTTTGCAACAATTGTAGGTGCAGTAAGCGAAGGCAGAAGAATCTACGACAACATCAGAAAGGCAATTCAGTTCCTTCTCGGTTCAAACCTTTCAGAGGTTCTTGCAATCTTCACTTCATCACTTCTCGGCTTTACAATTCTGAAGCCCGTTCACCTTCTTTTCATCAACCTTGTAACAGACTGCTTCCCGGCTCTTGCTCTCGGTTTTGAAAAGCCTGAAAGCGACATTATGGAGAGAAAGCCCCGTGACAGCAAAGACGGCATTTTCTCAGGCGGTCTGGGTATCGACTGTGCATATCAGGGCATTCTTGTAACAATTCTTACAATGATTGCTTTCTTCATCGGCGAATTCCTTGAAACAGGTCACTGGCAGTTTATGAACATTCCCGACAGCAACGAGGGTATGACAATGGCATTCCTTACAATGTCAATGTGTGAAATTTTCCACTCCTTCAATATGCGCTCACAAAGAGGTTCAGTGCTTAAAATGGTATTCGGTGAAAATTCCCACAATGCATTCCTTTATCTTGCAATGGTCGGCTCCTTCATTCTCACAACTGCAATTATTGAAGTTCCCTTCCTTGCAGACGCTTTCGGCTTTACACACCTTGACCTTACTGCTTACGGCATTTCAATCGGTCTTGCTTTCTCAATTATTCCTATTGTTGAAATCATAAAGGCTGTTCAGAGAGCGGTTTCGAAGAAAAAATAAAAAAACCCTTTTTAAAGCTTTATCCCACCGTTCAATACAGACGGTGGGATTTTTCAGTGCACTACATACCTGTCGGGGCATATTTTTACACTATGCCTTGAAATTTTTTCTTTATAGTGCTATTATATGTGTAATAAAAAAATAAGGAGCAAACATTATGAAAGATATAACTCTTGTAATTATGGCTGCCGGTATGGGCAGCAGATACGGTGGACTCAAGCAGATTGACCCTGTTGGTCTTGCAGGTGAAATTATCCTTGACTACTCTGTGTATGATGCAATTGAAGCAGGTTTTACAAAGGTTGTTTTTGTAATCAAGCACGAAATTGAAAAGGATTTCAAAGAGGTTATCGGAAACAAGTATGACGGAAGAATTAAGATTGAATTTGCTTTTCAGGATATAAACAATATTCCCGAAGGCTACAGTGTTCCTGAAGGAAGAACAAAGCCCTGGGGTACAGGCCACGCAATTCTTTCCTGCAAGGATGTTGTTGACGGCCCCTTTGCAGTTATCAACGCTGACGACTTTTATGGCAAAGAAACCTTTAAAGCACTTTATGACGAGCTCACAAGAGAAAAGGGCGAAAGTGACAAGTATCAGTTCTGTATGGCAGGCTTCAGAATTGAAAACACCCTTACTGAAAATGGTCATGTTGCAAGAGGTGTCTGCGAGACAGAGGGCAATAAGCTTACCGGTGTAAACGAAAGAACAAAAATTATCAAAGACGGTGACAAAATCAAATATACCGAAGACGACGGTGAAAGCTGGACAGAAATTCCCGCAGGTACAACTGTTTCAATGAATCTCTGGGGCTTCACAGCTGATATATTTGATGAGCTTCAGAAAGGCTTTAAAGAATTCTTCGAGAAAAACAAGGCTGACCTTTCAAAGTGCGAATATTATATTCCCTTTGCTGTTGATGACCTTATAAAAGAAGGCAAGGCTGAGGTTAACGTTGTTGTAACAGGCGAAAAATGGTACGGCGTAACTTACAAGGCAGACAAGCCTACCGTGGAAAAAGCTCTCAAGGATAAAACTGAAGCAGGAATCTATCCGTCACCCTTGTTTGTATAAAAATATTAACTAAAACATAAATAGGCGATATAATCAGTCCACCGATGAAAACGGTGCTATGATAAGAATTATATCGCTTATTTTATTTTTGCTTAAGCTTATGAGAGTGTGCTCTTTTTGCTGTTTTTAGCTTAATATTAAAAATTGTTAAAAAATCTTCATATTAATTACAACTTAGAGGAATATTATAAATTCATAGTATTATCCTACGGAGGCAAATAAATATGAAAAGAAAAGCAAAGAAAATTATAACGCTTGTTTTAACGGTAATTCTGGCTTTTGGTGCCACTCTTCCTGCTTTTGCAGCAAGGGTTGAAAGCACCGACGACGTGCTTATTTACATAAAAGGCTACGGCTGCAACATTTATAAGGACAACATTCCCACAGAGGAGAATCTTATCTTCCCTGAGCCTATTGATGTGGGCGGAATTCTTTCTAACTCTCTCACTCCCATTCTTTCAGAGCTTGCACAGGGTCTTATTACCAACGATTATGATGAATACTGCGACGAAATTTTCAAAGCAGTTGAGCCTCTTTTCAAGAAGAGTCTTCTTGACTCAAACGGTGAAGCTTCAGACGGCTCAGGCTGGGGCGGAGATGCACTGACAGATGACTTTATTGTGTCCGACGTAAACACTCCCGAAAACAGCATTATTTTTCCTTATGACTGGAGGCTTTCACCTCAGTATAATGCGAAGATACTTGAAAAGTTCATTGACAGAGTCTGTCTTGAAAAAGGCGTAACTCAGGTTGATATTATGGGTCGATGCCTTGGTATATCAGTTGTAAACGCTTATCTTGAAGAGGGCGAAAACCTCAGCAAGGTTGACGATATTGTAATGTACATTCCCGGAACAATGGGTATGTACGTACTCGGTGCTCTTTTTTCGGGTAACATTGACCTTGATTCAGATAACATAAACACCTTCCTTGATTATTATCTCACAAACAATGTTGTAATTGAAGATCCGGGTATGAACAACTTTGTTATTGCCTATGTAAACTTCCTTAACCAGGCGAGAGCTCTGGGTGTTGCAAGTGAGTTTCTTGAAAGAGCGCTTAATAATATTATTGATGATCTTTTTCCGAGAATTATCCGTGCCACTTACGGTACCTTCCCTGCTTTCTGGTCGATGATTCCCGATAAGTGTTTTGAAGATGCAATTGATTTTACTTTCAACACACCTCAGCTGAAGAAAGAATTTGCAGGTCTTATTGCAAAAGCAAGAGATTATCACCAAAATGTTCAGCTTACCTGCTATGACACGATGACAAAGCTCCGTGACGGCGGAATGAGATTTATGATTGTTTCAAAATATGACACACCCGTTGTGCCGCTTGGCCCTGAGGCAGATTATAACGGTGACTTCTATGCTGAAACCGAGCTGTCCTCCTTTGGTGCAACCTGTGCACTTTACGGTGAAACGCTTTCGGAAAAACATATAAACTCTCTCAATCCCATTGAGAAAAGCTTTGTTTCTCCTGACCTCAAAATCGATGCTTCAACCTGCCTCTTCCCTGAGACTACCTGGTTTATAAAATACTGCCTTCATGACCATTGGCCTGAGCCTCAGGACGCTATGGCTATGCAGTTTTTAAGAGATAAGAATATGACTGTCTTCACCTATGAAGAATATCCTCAGTATCTTAAGCTTACAGATTTTGTTGCAGGCGGCGACAAGACTTCAGGTGTTATGTCTGTTGTTGAAGGCCCTGACCCCACTACAGATGATGACGAAGGTTTTGTTTCAAGCTATATCTCATTCCTCAGGAGAATGTTTTCAGCCATAAGAGAATATTTTGTAAATCTTATCAAGAGATTTTTCCCAAATTTCGGCAGATAAAATTTTGATAGCATGAAAAATTCCGCAGTCGTTATAAACTGCGGAATTAATTTTTTTAGTTATTTGGGCATTGTGGGCGGTACCTGCTGATACTGTACGGGCTGAGGTGGGGCAACCTGGAACTGCTGCGGATTAAGCTGTACAAAAGGAGGTGTTGCCGTTGTGTAAGTTACCTGATACTGTGTCTGAGGCTGAGGCTGTGCCGGAACATATCCCTGATACTGAGGTTGTACGGGGGGCTGAACGGGAATCTGAATCTGAGGAGCAGCCTGAACAGGTGCCTGAGTCTGTGCAGCAGGCTGATATTCTGCTGAAGGGCGTTCATGTGTTTTTCCGTCAATAAGCTGCTGAAGAAGCTTGATTGCTTCAGCAAGACCCCAGAACATAGCAGCAATAAGAATGCTGAGAATCATAGCTACTGAAAAATAACCGAATCCAAAGTTGCTTTCTGTGAAAGTCATAATTGCAAAACCGATGATAAAACCTATAACGATTGTTGCAACTGCAACAACATTAAGAGCCTTAGCAACATTGTTACGGCTTGCAAGCATATTTACACCGTTTGAAGCAGCAATAAGAGCCTCATATTCTTCGTCACTGATGGTAATGGGTACTTCCTTACCTTTTTCGTTCTTTTCGGTAAGCTCCCAAGCATAAAGGTCTGCATCCTTTTTCTTGTAGTATTCTTCAGCCTGAATTCTTTTCAGTTCCTGAATTTTAAGGTCAACACGTTCTGACATAATTCGGTTTCCTTTCTATTTTTAAATTAAATATTTCGCCAATTTTACCTTACATAATAGATTACCACACTTTTGTTAAATGTTCAAGTGAAAAATAAAAAATCCTTTAAGGGTAATATCTGTGGCTGAATTTACCAAGAGAAAACCTCTGTTTTCCGTGTTACAATCTTTTTCGCCCGGCCAAAGAAAAGGCTCAGGAAAATCACGGAGGTATAAAAATGAAAAAAAGACTTTTATATTTGTTTCTCTTTCTTATGATGTTTACAGCAGGACTTACGGTTTCGGCTTCGGCTGCAGAGTTTTCTGCAAGCAGCACAGTTACTACTGAGGGCGGTAACCTTAACGTAAGACAAAAGGCTTCAGTTTCTTCTGAGGTTATTGCCACACTGCCAAATAAAAAGACCGTTGCAGTTTACGGTAAAAGCGGTGATTGGTATAAGGTTGAATATAAAAAGGGAAAATACGGCTATTGCCATGGCGATTATCTCACCCCGAAGAAAAACTCCTACAGAGCTTATGTAAATACTGAAAACGGCTCACTTAATGTAAGAAAGGGCAGGGGTACAACTTATGAAGTGAAGGATAAGCTCTCTGACGGCACACGTGTTACCGTAATTTCAGAGGGAAGCACTTTTCACAAAATTATCTATAACGGCACAAAAACCGGTTATGCAGCAAAAGCTTACCTTGAAAAAGCGCCTTTGTCCTATAAAAAGATTTCTCTTTCCGTGCCCTCATACAAGCAGACCGATGCCCGTTGGAAAAACGTTTCAATAGGCACTCAGGGCGGTACAATCGGTACTATAGGTTGCACCACAACGGCTCTCGCTATGACGGAAAGCTTTCATTCAGGCAGCACCGTTACACCGACTATGATGCGAAACCGTCTTAGCTACACTTCTTCAGGCTCACTTTATTGGCCAACCAATTATAATACTGAGCTTGTTTCCTCAGGAGATTATCTGAGAAGAATTTATGATATACTCTCGTCGGGAAAGCCGGTTGTTCTCGGAGCAAAAACTGCCGGTGGAAAACAGCACTGGGTGGTTGTTACGGGACACACTTCAAATGTCGGTACTCTTTCAAAAAGCAGATTCACAATCAATGACCCCGGGTCACAAACAAGAACAACTCTCGCAGACTTTTTAAACGAGTATCAGATTCTATACAAAATAGCTTACCGTAAATAAGAGTTGCCTTTTTGCTTTCTTCGGTATATAATAGAACCAACAAACCGAAGGAGGAAGTCAAATGAAAAACAAAAAAGGGCTTAAAATTGCCCTCATTACACTTTCAGTTATAATTCTTATTTTTGTGGGTATAGTTACATCGCACAGGATTATTCCTACAATTCCAAGCAGTCTTTCAATTTCTCAGCACAGTGAAAATCCACCGAAGCTTATTGCTCACCGAGGCTTTTCAGGCGTTTACCCTCAGAATACAATACCCGCATTTGAGGGCGCAGCAGAAGCTGATTTCTGGGGGATGGAATGTGACATACACACAACAAAGGACGGCAAGTGGGTTGTTATTCACGACGATGAAATTTCAAATCTCACCAACGGTGAGGGCCTTGTAAAAGATTTTACCCTTGATGAGCTGAGAGATATTCAGATGGATTCAGGCAACGGAATAAAAAAATACGGCACTCTGCCTATACCCACTCTTGAGGAATACCTTCAGGTTTGCGTAAACGACGGTGAAATTATTCCCGTAATCGAAATCAAAAACTGCGACCCCAAGTATCTTCCTTCTCTTAAGAGAATTGTTTCAGAATTCAACCTTTCAGAAAAGGCTGTTTTCATTTCTTTCAACGCTGATTTCCTGAAGGAATACCGTCAGCTTGATAAAGATGCAACAATTCTCTACCTTAGCAGTGTACCCACAAAAGAAGATATCGACTTTTGCATTGAGCAGAATTTTGGCATTAATTATCATTTCAAGTCTTTAATAAAATGCGCTTCTGCAATTAAGTACGCAAGAGAAAAGGGTGTGCCCATTGGCGCTTGGACAGTTGACAACACCATTTATGCTGATGTAATGGCACTTTTCGGTGCAGAGTTCATCACTACAAATAAAATCACACCGTAAAAAGAGCCGAAAGGCTCTTTTTAAATGCAAAATGCAAAATGCAAAATTACCCCTTCCGTCTTCCCCAAAGGGGGACGGTAAGAATAGATATACTAATATAAAGAGATATACTCTTACCTCTCCCTGTTGGAGAGGTGGAAAATGCGAAGCATTTGCCGGAGAGGGCTCTTGCCAACGAATAGATTTAATCCGTAATGACACCCATCGAGGTCAGAAACAACAAACGTAAAAAGGACAACTCGCTTTATTTGGCGGATTGTCCTTTTATCGTTAATAAAACTTATAGCGCAACTTTTCATTTTGCATTTTGCATTTTGAATTTAGCATTTTACATTTACGGCAGGTTGTTTCCTGCTGCAGCATAAATATCATACCAGTGCTGACGGTCAATTTTTACTCCGCTGGCTGTCAGGTAATCTTTAAGTCGGTCTACATTTGTTGTGCCGAGTATTGCCTGCATATTTGCACTATGGCGGAGAATCCACGCAATTGCCATAGCTTCAGTGCTGAGTCCGTATTCCTTGCCCACTTCCTCAAGCTTTTTAAGAAGGTCCTTGCAGTTTTCGTCACCAAAAATCGTCTTGCCCTTAACTGTGCCTCTTACGGGGCCCCATGCCTGAATTGTAGTGTCGGTAAGTCTGCAGTATTCAAGCACTGCACCGTCTTTTACGTTAGCTGAGGGAGTTTTCATATTCACGTTAATGCCGTTGGCAATCATTTCACAGTGAGCCACACCAAACTGAAGCTGGTTTGCAACAAGCTTTTCGCCTGTGATTTTTTCTAAAAGCTGCATCTGCATTGGATTGTGGTTGGATACACCAAAAAAGCGCACCTTACCTGACTTTTTAAGCTCAGCGAAAGCTTCTGCAACCTCTTCGTCAAAAAGGGTATCCGGTCTGTGGAGAAGAAGCACGTCAAGATAATCTGTCTGAAGTCTTTTAAGTGAGCCTTCAACGCTTTTTATAATATGCTCCTTTGAAAAATCGTATCTCTGATGAGGTACAATTGCACACTTTGACTGAAGAATCATTTTACTTCTCAGTTCGCCGTTCATATTAACGGCGGAGGCAAACTTTCTTTCGCTTTCACCGCCACCGTAAATATCGGCATGGTCAAAAAAGTTTGCACCCGTTTCCATAGCCGTTCTTACAAGCACTTCAATTTCTTTTTCGTCTTTACCGCAGTAGTTCATACAGCCTATTGCGATGTCGGGCACCATAAGCCCTGTTTTTGAAAGCTCAATTTTTCTCATAATTTAATCCTCTAATTCTCTTACAAAATCTTTAAACATTGTTCCTCGTTGCTGATAGCTTTTGAACATACCCCAGCTTGCACAGGCAGGGGAGAGAAGACAGCAGTCGCCTTTTTCTGCACTTTCAGCACAGATTTTTACTGCTTCCTCAAGACTTTCCGCATAGCAGAAATCTCTGAAATCAGCTTTCATACAAGCCTCGGCAATTTTCTCCTTGGTCTGACCGATAAGCACAAGCTTTCTCACCTTACCGGGGAAACGGCTTACCCACTCGGTGTAATCGCCGTTTTTATCGTAGCCACCGGCAATAAGTACTGTTTTTGAGGGCATTGCGTCAATGGCTTTGATTGCCGCATCGGTATTCGTACCCTTTGAGTCGTTGTAATATTTTACGCCCTTTTTTTCGCAGACAAATTCAATTCTGTGCTCAACTGCAGTAAATCTCATAACCGCTGCCTTGATAATTTCAAGAGGCACACCGAAGCTCATGGTGATGCCGAGAGCAGCCATAATGTTTTCGTAGTTGTGTACACCTACAAGGTTAGTTTCTCTTACGTCGCAGAATTCCTCAGTCTTGCCGTCTTTTGCAATATAGATAATGTTGTCCTTATAGAAAATGCCGTCTGAAAGCTCATGCTCAGAGCTGAAATAAACCACCTTGCACTTAAGTGTCTTTCCGAATTCACGGAGAATTTCATCCTCGTAGTTGAGCACGCAGAAGTCGTCCTCGCCCTGATTTTTGGCGATGGATTTCTTTATCTCAATATAGTTCTCCATTGTCTTATGGCGGTCAAGGTGGTCGGGGGTGATATTGAGAATTGCACTTACCTTCGGCTTGAAGGTGTGCATTGTTTCAAGCTGAAATGAGCTTATCTCCGCAACGGTTGCGCCACCCTTTTCTGAAGTGAGGGCAAGACCCGTGTAGGGAATTTCAATGTTGCCCACAAGAAGAGTTTTTTCGTTAAAGCTTTTTACAATTTCGTATGTAAGTGAGGTTGTGGTGGTTTTTCCGTTGGTGCCCGTAAGAGCAATAACCTGACCCTTATCGTAAAGGTAGGCAAGCTCAATTTCACCCATAACGGGAATGCCCTTATCTATGACCGCCTTCATAACGGGGGTATCGAGAGCAACACCGGGGCTGACAACGCACTTTTCTATTCCGTCAAAGTCGTTTTCCTGCACCTTACCGAGAATGAAAAGTATATCCTCTGTTGTGCCGATTTGCGCCTTAACCGCCTCTGTATCAAGGTCGGTGTTTCCGTCGTAAATTACAATCTCTTTTCCGAGGCTGAGGAGCATTTTTCCTGCGGCAATACCGCTTCTGCCTGCCCCCACAATGAGAAATTTTTCTTCTTTCATATTCTTCCTCTCCGTTTTCGATATTAATCTATTATATATTATAACTGTATGAGAGAATAATTACAAGGTGTAAGAGAAAAAAATTAAGGAGCTTTTGAAAGCTCCCTTATGTTTTATGAAATTGTACCGTTTGCATCTATAATGTAGCTTTGTACCATAGCGTATCTCGGTGTTGAATATTTCTCTTTTAACAACCTATTTGAATTAGCCACAGTACATATTACTGCTATCACGAAAATTATAAACGCTCCGATTATTGCATAGCGTATGTAATTTTCTTTCTTAGCTGTTTTTTTGATTTCTTCAAGTTCTTTTTTGCTGTAATACGTTTTTGCAATTTCTTCAGGTGTGCCGAAATGACTGTAAACCTTTTTTATATCATCAATATTATTGTTTTCAATAAAGTCATATACCGATTCTCTTATATCTGAAACGATTCTGTTCTTCTCTTCTTTTTTGCAAATCAGATTTGTTTTTATTTTATCAAGATAAACTTCGATTTCTCGTTCTATATTTTTCATATCATTGCTCCTCTCTATCCAAAATGAGATGTATGCCTTTTGAAACTTCATCATATTCCTTAATCATTTCTGCAAGATACGTTCTTCCCTTTTCTTCAAGATGATAATATTTTCTTGTTCTTCTTTTACCCACAAGCTTTGTGTATGTTGTGAGATATTCCATCTCAACAAGTTTATATAGAATAAGATAAAGAGAGCCTTCAAGCATTGTAAATCTGCCATCGCTTTTTTCTTCCATAAGCTGACATATCTGATAGCCGTATAAATCTTCTTTTGAAAGAAGATAAAGGGCCATAAGTTCCGCACAACCTCTTTTAAAATTTTCCTGATTCTGACTCGCCATATTGTTCACCATCTTTCATCGCCTCAAGTATATCACATATTATTTTGTGTGTAAATACTTTTGCTGTAAATATATATTGACAAAAGTATATTGTTAGTGTATAATGTGATTGTAAAAACAGATTTATGAAAGGGTGATACCGATGTGGAAATGAATATTTAGTCAGACTAATATTTAATTAAAACAAAAACACAAAGGAGTAACAGTTATGAAAAAAATAATATCTATTATTATGTCAGTAGTTTTAATCATACTTCCTCTTTCAGTTTCAGCATTTGCAATTGTTTCTCCTGAAGATGCTTTTTCTGAAATAGATTATACAAACGAGGAACTAGACCTTTCACAATATACACCCGAAGATTTAGCAAATATGCCCCCTTCAGAATTAAACGCTTTAGTTGCAGAATTTGAAAGAGTTTACGATCCACTCGGAACTTACAAACCGGAAATCATAGACACTTCCGTTCCTGCTTTACCTAATCAATCGGTTGTATCACCTCGTTGGACTTCAACCAACAACGGTGGACGAGGCGGTTGCCACGCTGCAATTACAGCAACGGCTTGCAACATCCTTATGAATGACAAAGGATTTTTTAAAAATGACCCCTTAGAAACGGTTGTATTAATATTAATTTTATCGGTCGCATCTGCTATGCCTGATGAAGATGAAAGCGACCAAGCTTTTGCAGGACATTTTTTTGACCCGGATTCAGGAAACAACTATCTTGGAAACAACGACTATACCGCATCAACCAATGCTTATGATCACTTTCATGCCGCTATGGATGCTATTGAAGATAATAATGAAAATTTAGCCTTTGATGAACTAGGTAGATGCCTGCATTATGTACAGGATATAAACGTTCCTCATCATGCAGCAAACATTCATGCGCTTTATCCCCTTTATGGCCTTTCACATAGTGCATTTGAAAATTTTGCATATGACAAACTTGAAGAAGAGACCATGGAAGGATATACCGGAGAACCATATTTGTCCACATATACGAGTATTGCCTCAAGCTATTATACAACAGCACAAAACACATCAGTAAAAAACCTTGTTAAAGCAGCCGCAACAACAGCAAAATCAAGAATTACTTATGTTCGAAATGTGGCATCGCAGTCTGCTTGGCCGTCGGAAGCACGATCTGCCTTGAAAAATGCAGCAAGATATTCAACTATGATGCTCTATCGGTTTGTTTGTAAAACTACGGTGGATTTCTATTACAACTAACAGAAACATGGTGAATTATATGAACAAGAATAATATTATCAGAAAAATCAGTTTGGTTATATATACCATTCCTTGGCTCATAAATATAATCATTTTCTTCTACTTTATTATATTTCCTAATTTTCCACATTTTGATAATGATGAAATTATGACCATTATGTATATTAATATGATACTATGTGCTGTAGGTTCATTTGTATTGTATATTACTTTCCATTCTTTAATAAAGTTGAGTGACCGTTTGATTTTTTTTATGAACATTTTTGTAAATCTGGGAGCTTATTCAGTTTTCCTCATAGGCGGCTTCGGAAGTGCAACAGCATTTCTTATTCTTGCAATTGTAGTTTCTGTTGCTTTTGTTTCTTATTCATTGAAAACTGCAATCAAAGTTCTTAGAATATAATCCCTTACATACGCCCTGCCTCTTCACACCGGCAGGGCTGTTCCTTTTTAATATCACTATTGCAAAAACAGTCTCTCCTGTGTTATACTTATAATGTATATTTATGATTTCCGGAGGATGTCTTATGATTTCCGTAGCTTTAGCCGCCTATAAGGGCGAAAAATATATCGAACAGCAAATCCGCTCAATTCTCCCTCAGCTTTCCCACGGTGACGAAATAATCGTTTCTGACGACAAGCCCGGCGGAATGACAGAGCGAATTGTAAAAAGACTCGCCGAAGAGGACAGCCGTATCATTTATGTTGAGGGCAAAGGCAAGGGCGTTGTTACAAACTTCGTCAACGCTATCCGCTACACAAAGGGCGACAAAATCTTCCTTTGCGACCAGGATGATGTGTGGCTTCCCGACAAGGTGAAAAGAGTTATGGAAGCCTTCGACGAGGGTGCTGACCTTGTGCTTCATAACGCTTATGTCACCGACGGAAATCTCAACATCACCGAGCATTCCTTCTTCTATAAGCGTGGCAGCAAAAAGGGAGTGCTTCATAACATAATGAAAAACTCCTACATGGGCTGCTGTATGGCTTTTGACAGAAAGCTTCTTAAAAAAATTATGCCCATGCCCCGGTTCATTCCCATGCACGACCAGTGGATAGGTCTTATGGGCGAAATTTACGGCAAGGTAAAGTTTATTGATATGCCCCTCATTTACTACCGTGTTCACGGTGGCAACGTTACGGGCGGTGAAACCTCTTTCAAGCAGAAAATGAAGTGGCGCAGATACCTTATTGACAAGCTTATCAGACGAGTTGTGTTTAAGAAATGATTTGTTTTACCGTAGGGACACGGCGTGCCGTGTCCGCGAACTTAAAATAAGGAGAGACTGAAATGAAAGACTACAGTGTAAGCGGCTGTATTGTCACATATAACAGCAAGGATAAAATTTCACCTACAATAAAATCCGTTCTCGAAATGACAAAGGGCGTACCGTTCACTCTCTATATTGTGGACAACGCCTCAACTGACGGCACAGCCGATTTTATTGAAGAAACCTTCCCTGAGGTTGTGGTTATCAGAGCAGGCAGGAACGGCGGCTTCGGTGCAGGCCACAACAAGGTGCTGCCTTTCCTCAGAAGTAAATACCACGCTGTAATAAATCCCGATATTCTTCTTCGTGACGATGCAATTACTGCCCTTTCGGAGTATGCCGACACTGACGAAGGTATAGGTCTTCTTTCTCCGCAGGTTCGTTTCGAGGACGGCAGACTGCAGATGCTTGGCAAAAAGAATCCCACTGTCCGTTATCTCGGCGACCACTTCTTTCACAAGGGTGACGAGCCTTCAAAGACAATGATTGACTACTGTATGCTTGACAGAGAAGGTGACGAGCCTTTTGAAATTACCAACGCAACGGGCTGCTTTATGTTCTTCCGTACATCTGTTTTTATGGAGCTTGGCGGCTTTGATGAACGCTTCTTTATGTACCTTGAGGACTGCGATATAGCAAGAAGAACTGCAGAAAAATATAAGGCTCTCCACATTCCCGCAGTTACGGTTTATCACCTTTGGGAAAGAGAGAGCAAGAGAAATTATAAGCTTCTTATGATTCACATTCAGTCAATTCTCAAATACTTCCTCAAATGGGGGCTCAAGTTTTAAATGAAGAATTTATTCTACACCTTGTACGCTGTGCTTTTTAATATAAGCAGACTTCTGTTCCCTTTAAAAAAGAAACGTGTTGCTTTTGTTTCAATGCACAACGAAAATTTCTGCGATGCTCTCGGTGCCGTCAGAGATGAGCTTCAGAGCCGTGGAGGTTACGACTTTGTGTATATAACCCGTCAGGATTTATCTCTCAGCAAGCCTTTAAAGGTCATGAGCTTTTTCCTTAACAAGTCAAGGCTTCTCGCAACATCGGAATACATCTTTTTAAACGATAATTTTCTGCCCATGGGCAAGCTTAATTTCCGCAAAGAGGCAGTTATAACTCAGCTGTGGCACGCAGAGGGTGCTTTCAAAAAGTTCGGTCTTCATATTCCTCAGAATGACTCTCTGAGAAAGGCTGAAATTGCCGCAAACAGTAAGCTCAGCTATGTAGTTTGCTCCTCCGAGGGTGTAAGAAGAATCTACGCCGAAGCCTTTGGTATAAACGAAGAGAAGGTGCTTCCCTTAGGCTCACCAAGAGTGGACTACCTTAAAAATTATGCCAATCAAAAGGCTGCTCTTGATGAAATCCACAAAAAATATCCTCACACAAAAGGCAAAAAAATTCTTCTTTACGCACCAACCTTCAGGGACGAGTCGGAAAGAGACAGGGAGATTTTAAACAACTTTAATCTCAGCGAAGTGAAGAAAGCTCTCGGTGATGAATATGAAATTTTCATTCGTCTTCATCCGCAGATACATATAAGCGAAAGAGACACAGAAGGCGCAACCGATGTGACAGATTTCAGTGACGTGAGAAAGCTTATTCTCGCCTCGGACGTGCTTGTTACGGACTACTCCTCAATCTGTATGGACTTTTCTTTCCTTAACAAAAAAACTGTTTTCTTTGCATATGACCTTCAGTGGTACACCGAAAGGCGCGACTTTTATTTCGATTATGAAAGCTTTGTGCCCGGTGCAGTTGCGAAGACCACAGAGGAATTGATTGAGGCAGTGAAAGCTGATTTTCAGAAAGAAAGAAACGAAAAATTCAGAAATTTCAACTTCAGCTTCTTTGATAATCTCAGCGCAAAAAGAGTTGTTGATGAAATTTGCAAGTAAAATATTTAACCCGTAAAATCAACAGAGATTTTACGGGTTTGCTTTATGGTTTGTAATTAATAATTCCACCGATGTTCACTACATTGGTGTAGCCCATAGAAGTAAGAATTTTCTGTGCTCGGCCACTTCTTTTACCGCTTCTGCAGTGAAGAAAAACCGGTGTATTTTTGTCGGGTACAACTGCAGTGATTCTTTGAATTTCCTGCAAAGGCAGATTAACACTGCCTTCAATTTTTCTTTCGGAATATTCTTCCTTTGTGCGTACATCAAGAAGTACAGCGCCTTTTGTGGCTTTGAAATTCTTCAGTCCTTCATTGATGTCAGGCCTTTTAAGAAAACTGAAAAAGTCCATAATCAGCCCTTTGCCCAGTTGACTATTTCATCCTTTGAACGAAGACCAACCATCATATCGGCAGTCTTTCCGTTTTTGAAAAGAATAAGTGTGGGAATGCTTGAAATTCCGTAAGCCTGAGCAAGGTCGGGTTCATCGTCAACGTTAACCTTGCCTACTTTGAAGTCACCTTCGTTTTCTTCGGCAATCTGTTCAATTGTGGGTGCAAGCATTTTGCAGGGACCGCACCATGAAGCCCAGAAGTCAACAAGAACGTTTTTGTCTGAATTAAGAACTTCCTTTTCAAAATTTTCTGATGTAAGAATAATTTCAGCCATAAATTAAATCTCCTTTACATTTAGTTATATTATAATATTTTACTTTTTGTAGTCGATACAAACGTACCGTGTTTTACCTTCAGTTCTCTTGCCGAGATTTATCGCTTTTTCGGGACACTTGTGAATGCAGGCATAGCAACCTGTGCAGCGGGAACCAAAGGTGGGTTTTGAGTTTTCGAGTTTTATGTTATTCACGGGACAGACGGTTTCGCATTTTCCGCAGCCGATGCAACTGCCACTTACGGTGTAGTTAGCCTTTTCAAGCATATACTTATTGAATGCGTAGTTTACAATACTTGACTTGAGTGCTGAAGCGTAGGTTTTTACTCTGATATTGAGAAGGTGATCGTTTCTGATTGTTTCGGCAATTTCGTCAAGTGTGGGATGAGCAGCTTTTACAATATCAATCATATCCTGCATATCCTTGATTTCAAAACCACCGTAGTAATTGTCGGGCATAATTACATCAGCAAAGCCACCGTAAGACATACCTTTATCACGGACACGCTTTTTGCAGACTTTCTGACAGTTACCGCTGTCTCCACCCATTGTAGCAACGAAGTAGAAGGTTGTGTTGCCCTTGAAATAAATTTTTCTGAAAAGCTCGTCCACCACCTGAGGAAAACGCCAGGCATAAATAGGTGCCACCCAGACATAGGGCTTTCCGCTTTCCACAACAAGAGGCAGATTGTTTTTAAGCATATCATTCAGAGATACAACCTCGTCCTGCAGTTTATCGCCGAGATAATCGGCAACATACTTGCTGTTACCCGTACCTGTGAAATATAAAATCATCTTATCATTCCTTTTTTATTATGTACTGATTTAATTATAGTTATAATATTTTTTTAGGTGTGAAATTTTTTAAAACAGTGCAGATATAAATTTATGGAGTCAAGAGATTGTCGCCGAGTTAATACTTTAATTTTCACAGCTTTCTTCCGGATAACAAATTACATAAACAATCGGGTATCGTTGGTGAACCCGGTTGTTATTTTCATTTGCTGCTTAATAAATAATACGACTTAACTGTCTTTATTTCAAAAGGTCTGAACTGTGTGTCGAAAGCATTACGTTATCACTTCAAACATTCTTCCGTCACCGTCACAAAGTCTGATTTTAACGTCGAAGGGCATTTTTCCCTTGTTTTTATATCTGACGGTTACCTTATCCTTGGTGCAGTGAACAGTAAACTGAAGTCTTACACAGTTGTCGCTTTTATATTCAAAGCTAACGCCGTCATCGGTGAAAAAGGTGCTTTCAAAGTTGCCCTCAGTTAAAGGATAAACAGTAAAGACTATATCCTCACGGCAGTTAAAGCCGTAATCGCCCTCGTCTAAAGGAAGAACACAACCGCGTCTGACAAAATAGGGTACCTCTTGTTCTGCGGGGATATTAAGCTCTACCGTTTTGCCACCTTTATAAAGCTTTTCGCCGAGATACCAGCTTTCGCCTTTCGGAAGATAAACCTTAACTTTGTCTTGGTTTTCATCAAATACAAAGGAGACTAAAATGTCTCTGCCTACCATCATACTGTTGTTCGGAAGGCTGAGTTCTTCATCCTCATAATATAAAAGTGGGGGAGCATTCAGGGGAATCTCGTTTTCGACGGCATTGAATGCACAGTTGTAGAGATATGGCAGAAACTTTTTTCTCTGGGCGAAAATACGCCGGACACCGTCTCTGATGTCGGGATAACTCCACGGCATAGTCGCCGAGCCGTCTTTGTTCCACGAATGAATAGTAAATCTGGGTTCAAAAACACCGTGCTGGAGCCAGCGCAGAAGCAGCTCTCTTGAGGGCATATCTCCGTCAAAACCGCCGAGATCGTGGCCGTAAAAATAAAGACCTGAAAGTGACATTGTAAGACCGATATTGTGGCAGAAGCGAAGGTCGGAAAATTCGCTGCGGTTGTCGCCTGACCAGGTCTGTGCAAGGCGGCGCAGGGCTATATTTCCGCTTCTCGTTGATAAAAAGGGCCTTAGAGAAGGCTCTTTTTTTATTTGTGCCATATACGAAGACGCAACCATAAGATAGGTCAGAACAGGTCTTATTCTGCTTGCCGGAACAGAACCGTTGCCAAAGCCGTGTGCCAACGCTTCAGGGTCTTTTATATCAAATTCGTTGTTGTCGTTCCAGGTGGAGGTTATTCCCAGGCTAAGTAGAGTTTCTTTGACCTTTTCACTCCAGAAATCAAAGGCTTCAGGGTTAGTGAAGTCAAGATAGCTTCCGAGTCCGTCCCAGAATTCCGTCACAAAAGGTGTGCCGTCTTTATCTTCTATAAAATAACCTTTTTCGGCAATCTCTTCATAAAGAGGATGACTGTCAAGAAAAGCAGGCTTGATGTTGGGAATAATATTTATGCCGCTTTCGCTGAATTTTTTGATAAAGCCTTTCGGGTCGGGAAATTTATCATAATTCCAGTTAAAAACATATCTTCTGCTTCCGATTGAAGTATAGCCGGAAGAAAGATAAAAGCCGCCACAGGAGAGATTTTCATTTTTAAGCTTATTTAAAAAGCCGTCCATCTGTATTCCCGAATCGGGTGCATCTGTATACGCCATTGTGCTGCCGCAGTAATCAAAGCTCCATTTCGGCGGTAAAGGCTGTTTTCCGCAAAGTCTTGCAAACTGCTTCAGAATTGAAAGCTTTGTGCCGAAAAAAACATAGTACACAAGGCAATCGTCTTCAGTTCTGAAATGCTTATAGGTGGGATAATAATTGTTGATTTCTTTTCCGAAATCTACATAAGAGGTGTCTGAGGTATCGTAAAAAATACCGTAACAGCCAACGCTGTTCTGACAGATGTAAAAAGGTACGTGCTTATAAAGTGGGTCGCTTTCAGCTGCATCGTAGCCCATACAATCGGTACATTCAATGCGGTAAGCCTTGCCCGATTTGTTCAACTCTCCGCCCTTGTCACCCAGACCGTATATTTTTTCGCTTTTTTCACGGGTAATATAGTGATAGCTTTCCCTTCCGAATTCGCCTGCAAAATTATAAGGTAGAGGCTTACGGTCAGAGAAAAGAACTTCGTCACCTAGAGTGTATTCCAGAATGAAATTATGTAAATCAAGTCTGATATTGACTCCGCAACCCAGGGTAAAGCTTTCGGATTTTTCATCGGCACTATATTCAGGCACGAAAAGAGAAAAGCCCGAAACATCAAGACGGTCTCTTCCTTTTAAAAGAAACTCATTTTCAGGGTTTACGCAAAATGTGGGAAGCATACGGCTTTTTTCTTTGTACAGAGCAACACGGATAGAGCTGTCACTTATAAAGTCAATTCTCGCTCTGTTTTCATCGCAGGAATATATACGGTAAGAATCGCCTTTTTCAGCAGGTATAAAATTATGATTAAACTTATTCATTATATTGTTTTTCCTTTACCGTTAAAAGTGTAGGTGAAATTATCCTTTGTTCGCCATGACTCGCATTTGGAGCTTTCGCTGAAGGACATGGGCTTTTTATAGCCCGGCTTCCATTCCGGCAAGGAGTCACAGTTGGGGTCACCGTTTTTGGTGAATGCAACAATGGCATCGGAAAGCTGTTTTGAGATTTTGTAATCTATATCTTCAAAATCTCTCCAGTTAAAATCGAGAGTAGAGAAGGCATAGAGTAAATCTGCACAATGCCACGCACCCATATCATCACCGGGTAAAAATCGATTAAAGTTATACACAAAGCAAGGAGATGAGCCGTTCTTTTGCTTGTTCTTCACCCAGCTTTTTGTAATAAACTCCAAAAGGAAAGGGAACATATCAGTGCAGGTTGTGCCCAGAAGGCAGGGAACATCTGCAATAGCTTTTTTGCCGAAAGAGCCTTCTTTAAGTAAAGTTCCGTCATAAACAGGAGATGTAAAAGGCATAGAAAGCTTTGCTTTTTTGCAGGTGTCACGCCAGGCATAATAAAGTGTTTTTGCATCAACTGTTTTCAGCTCAAGGGCAGAGCTTACACCTGCCTTAGCCATAACGTTCTGCCAGAAGGCTTCTGTCTTCTGAGGTGAAACAGGCTTAACGGCACAACGCTGAAGACCGCCGCCGCTGAGAAGAATTGCAGAGGAAATTTTGTCTTTCAAAAGTGGATTTGAAAGATGAATATCAACACTCATTGCACCTGCACTTTGTCCCATAAGGGTGATTTTTTGTGGGTCACCGCCGAAGCTTTCAATATTGTTTATTGTCCATTCAATTGCGGCTGTCTGGTCAAAAAGGCCGTAGTTTCCGCAAATTCCTTTTTCGTCGGCAAGGTCAGGGTGTGAGCAAAAGCCGTAAGGTCCGAGACGGTAATTTATTGCAACGGTTATAATTCCCTTTTCTGCAAAAACCTTTCCGCTGATGTGACCTTCATCTGCACTGCCTCCGGTGAAGCTTCCGCCGTGGATAAAAATAAGTACAGGACAGTTTTCTGCCTTTTTCGGGGTCCATATGTTGAGAAACAGACAGTCCTCACTGTATGTAAAAGAGAGCCCTTTTCTGAATTCCTTGTGATAAAAGGGATTTACCTCTGCATCGTTTTCAAAAGCTCGGTGCTGAAAACAGCAATTCCCGAAGGAAGTGGCATCATAAGTGCCCTCCCAGCTTTTAACGGCAACAGGATATTCAAAGCGTTTTGCAAAAGCATAGCGGATTCCTCGGAATTCAAGGTGGTTTTCATTTTCGATTCCTTTGATTTTTCCGCACGCGGTAAGTTTTTCAATATAATTCATAGTTATTCTCCCACCGGTTTATTTGTAAGGGTAGTAACAATCAGCTTGCCTATGTTTGCCGTACCCATTGATGTTTCTTTCTCACCAAGACACATAACCTGTTTGCCTTTGTTCCACTTCGGTAAGTTTTCACCGTTGGGATTACCGTTTTTCACAAAATTGCAAAGATAAGAAGTCATTTCATCGCTTAAGCTGTAATCCTTTTCTTCCATAGGTCTCCAGCAATTTTTTAGTGTGCCGAACCAATACCAAAGGTCGCTGCTGTGCCATGCGCCCTTGTCGTCACCGGGTAACATTCTGTCAAAATGCCAGACATAGGCATTGTTTTTTATGCCCCACTTTTTGGTTATCGAATACAGAATAGCAGGAGCCATATCGTGACTTGTTGCGCCTATCATATAGGGAATGGTTTTAGGCTTTGCTCCGCTTTTGATGAATTTTTCGTCCTTTACGGGAACGGTTGCCATCATACTGC
Source organism: Acutalibacteraceae bacterium (assembly GCA_045538095.1). Lineage (GTDB taxonomy): Bacteria > Bacillota > Clostridia > Oscillospirales > Acutalibacteraceae > UBA6857. Next base: position 31,119 of record JAZSQU010000023.1, read on the forward strand.
CTTTGACCTGCTTCCATTCTCTGAAAAGAATTTCGGGAGATACTTTACGGAACTCTTCAAGTGTTTTGGCACCTGTTTTTTTCATAACCTCTTTCCAGAAGTCATAATTCTTTTCGGGTGCTGACGTCATAAATGAACCCAAGCCGACGCCACTTGACATAACAGCACTTCGTAAAAGACCGTCGGTAAGGTCACTCTGACAAAGATGCTGAACACTCATTGCTCCTGCACTTTGTCCCATAACGGTGATTTTTTCTCCGTCACCGCCAAAGGCAGAAATGTTCTTTTTTACCCACTTAAGTGCAGCCATCTGGTCATAAAGTCCGTAGTTACCTGTGTGTCCCGATTCTTCCTTAAGCTCAGGCAGACATACAAAGCCCATGGGACCCAGACGGTAATTGATTGTTACGGCAACGACACCTTTCTGCGCCCACACGGGACCGTCAAAGTGTTTTTCGTGTCCGCAACCGCCTGTAAAACCGCCACCGTGAATATAGACTAAAACAGGCAATTTGCTGTCAGTGTCTGCACTTTCAGGTGTCCAGACGTTAAGAAAAAGGCAATCCTCGTCATAGGTGTAGACTTCACCCTTGCGGAATTCGTTATAATAAAACACTTTTCCCGGGTTTTCCTCTTCGTTATAAAAAGCTCTCGGCTGATAGGAGCAGTTCCCGTAAGAAGTGGCATCGTAAATGCCTTGCCATCCGGTAACGATTTTCGGGTATTTCCATCTTTCTGCCGTAGCATAACGGATACCCTTAAATGCAACAACTCCTTCAAGATTACAGTCAATACCCTTTATTTTTCCGCATGGTGTCAGAATCGTTTTATCCATGATTACTGCTCCTTCTGTGCTTTCTTGAATTCTGCAATCTTCTGTCTTGTTTCCTTGTCCATATTCCAAAGGAACTTAAATGCTGCCCAGGAGCCCATTACGAAAATGCCGGGTAGAAGAACGCAAAGAATCTTTATTCCCGTAACTGTAGTGTCAGACTGTACTGTAAGGTCGGCGTTGTAACCGATCCAACCGAGCATCATTACGGCAGAGGAGTTGCCGATTGTCTGACCGACACGGCGGGAAAGGTTGAAGGTGCCGTAAATTGAGCCTTCTGTTCTCTTGCCTGTAAGCATTTCGTTATAGTCGATAGCTTCGCTGACGAGACCCCACTGCATATAAATTGACATGCAGGAGAGACCGAGGGCAATGTTGCTGATGATAATATGTATATATGGGTTTACATCCAGTATCATGTGAAGGCCGAAAAGTCCCATATACATCACAGCACCGATTAGAAGTCCGAAACGGATGAATCTTTCAAGGCCGTACTTCTTTGCAAGGAGAGGTCCGCCTACAAGAGTGGCAATCATAAAGGGGGCAGAAAGCACGGAACCGTAGGTAATAAGAGCAAGGTCGCCGTAAACTACAGAGAACATATAGTTGGTTAAGGTGTTGCTTACATATTGCATTGTGCAGATACAGAGTCCGTGAATGCAAAGCGCCAGGAAAGGACGGTTTACGCGGAAAACATTGAGAATATCTGTAAACTTTATGTTCTGCTGATCTTTGTTTTCGGTTTCAATAACTGTACGCTCCTCAGTGAATGCGTAGTGGCCGAGACACATTACAAACCCGATTACGGCACAGACAATTGCACCAATGGCATAACCGGTTGTGTTTGTCTGTCCGAATTTTTTAATAAGCAAAGGCATGAGAACAACGGGAATTGCATTGCCCACAGCTGAACCGAAGCCTCTTGCAGAAGACAGAATGGCTCTGTCTTTGTCGTTATCAGCCATTGCCGACAAAAGTGAACCCATCGGAATATTAAACATAGTGTAACTGCCTTCGTAAAGAATCTTAAGGCCAAAAAGAACGCACACAAGGGAAAGACCTTCAAAAAGAGACGGCACAGACCAGAGAGCGATGAAGCTCACACAAAGCAAGGGTGTGCTTCTCAGAAGCCAGGGACGGAATTTGCCTTTGGGATTGTGCTTTTTTGCAAAAACCTTATCCATAAATGCGCCCATCAAGGGGTCGTTGATAAAGTCCCACACATTCCACACAACAAGAAGAACGGCAAGCAAGTTTGTGTCAATTTTAAGTGCATCGGTACAGTACATTGTAAAGGTACTGCCCATAAGAGCAAAGGTCATGCAACCGCCAGCATCACCGAGGCCGTAACCGATTTTGTGTTTAAGGGAAAGAGCCGACGGAGCTTTTGAGTTAGTTTTTCTTTCTGTCATATTTTCGCTTCCTTTAATAGTGTTTTTTTTATTTTATCACAAGTAAATAAAAGTGGCAAGTAAGCAAGAACAAAAAAACAGAAATGCAATACTTGTTTTGTCGGTTGTGGACGGTATGATACTTTGCAGAATAAAATGGTTTCGGTTACTGTATGATCTTTGGCTGCGACATAGGGTGTTCTTTGTTGGTATTATAGTTGACAAGAAAAAACGATAAATCGGTAAGCTTTCTTGTCGGTCTATATCAGGATATAAAAAAACAAGGGTATTCAATTACTTGAAAACACTTATGGCATAAAGGAAAACCTAAATAAAACAACGATACCACCGTCGATACTATTGTATCAACAGTGGTACTGATTATGAAAAGGATGTTGTTATTTGATACAACGGGGCGAATGTTTTGATAAGGTTTCAGTTTGCAAAAGATCTGACTTTCTATTTACTTGTTTTCTCTTTTATGATATTCTATAACAAAACGAAGATATATTTTAGTATCAAGGTGCAAGTACCATCTATAAGGAGACAATTTATGAGAAATAAATCTGCACTGAAACTTGTGTCGTATGATTCTGATATTGTTCGCTGCTTTGACGCTGCCTTGCACAACGTAGTGAAAATCAACACCGTACACTGCAGATACAAACAGTACAACAAGACAGGCCTCTTAAAACACCCTTATATGATCCGAGCAGGAAGGAACTACAAAACTCCCTGGACCCGTGATGCTTCAATCAATACCTGGCAGGCAATGAATTTTTTGAATCCTGAGGTGTCTCGCACTACACTTCTTGCTGTCTGTGATTTGAACAAAGCGGGAGAGCCTGTAATTCAGCCGGATGTGCAGACCTGGGATCAGATTGTATGGGCGATCGGTGCTTATAATTACTATCTTACAACGGGTGACGAAGAGTTTCTGATGATTGCTCACGGTGTAATCCGTCGGGCACTTGAAGCCCACCGCAAAAACCGATTTAATAAAAAATACGGACTTTTTGTGGGAGGGTCATTTTTTAACGACGGCATTGCAGGTTATCCTGTTTCTTGTCATCAGGAGGGCCTTTGTGAATCTTTTGCGCCGGCACATCCCGTTGTAGAAACAATAATGTGTCTTAGCACAAACTGTCTTTACTGTGAGGCTTATGGAATTTATGCAGAGATTTCTGCCCGTTTAGGTTTGTCCGAAGAGGCAAAAACAGCCCGCATTCATCACGGTGAAATCAAAACTGCAATTAACAGTCTGTTCTGGAGTGATGAACTGGGGCGTTACAGATATATTGTTTTTCCTGACGGCAGCACCGATAATTCTCAGGAGTTAAGCGGTCACGCTTTTGCAGTGCTTTTTGATATCTGCCCCAAAGAAAAACAAGCATCACTTTTTGAAAATCTCCGGAGTTCCGAAGGTGGTACAGTTTCAATCTGGCCGCCTTTTGAAGGTCTTTACAGTGACGACAAGCCGGGACGCCATAACAATGTAGTGTGGCCTTTCCTTAACGGAATGATAATTGAAGCTGCGACAAAATGCGGTTTTTACTCTTTTGCAGGAGCAGAATTTCAAAAAATAACAACCCTTATTAAAGGCAGTAAATTCAAATTCTTTGAAATTTACTCGCCTTACACAAAAAAAGCTTTCGGTGGTTGGCAGGTTGGTCGTATATGGGACTCCTGCCGTGACCAGACATGGTCTGCCAGCTGTTATATAGGTGCTGTGATTCACGGCGTTTTCGGAATAAAGGCTGAGGAAAAAGGTCTTCGCTTTGCTCCTTGTGTACCTGAAGAACTGAGAAATGCCGAACTGAGAGACCTTAAAATTCGCGGACAGGTTTTCTCGATAAAAATAAAGGGTTACGGTAACAAAATTAAGAAGTTCATTCTTGATGGCGAGGAATGCGAACCTTTTATGGAGTGGGATGATAAGTCCCACAAAGTAGAGATTATACTGGAATAAAAAATAACTGTACCTGATGGTACAGTTATCACTTTTTGAAAGTAGAGACCAATTTTGGTGCAATGAAACGGGTTTAGAGTGGGCGTTGCAGATGGTTTTGATTTACCGGTATATTGTGTGCAGAAATGCAACTTTAATCTGTCAGAAAATATGCTGGCCCGGAGAAAGAGTGTATGCTTTGCCTTCAATAAGAGCAGTAGAATCAACGGGCGTGGTGATTTCATAATGTACCTTCCCTTTTTCGTGCCACCAGCGTGAAGATACTTTGCCACTCCCGGTGTCAATTTCTGCTTTGAACCAATCGATGCGGTCATCAGGGATGGGAGCGAAATGAACCTTTGCAAAGCCGGGAGCCTCTTCAACTGTATTGATGCCTGCCATAACGCCGTACATCCAACCGCCGACTGCACCGTATGCATAGTGGTTATAGGAATTCATAGATACGGGCCAGATATCGCCGTTCGGTTTAATTCCGTCCCAATGCTCCCAGATAGTGGTGGCACCTTTACTGATGGGATACAGCCACGATGGATATTCCTTTCTCAGAAGCAGCGTGTAGGCAAGCTCTGCATAGCCGTAGCGGGATAATACGTGCAGAATATAAGGTGTTCCGACAAAACCGGTCTGTATCATATTACCTTGTTTATGAATCAGTGCAGCAAGGGAATCTGCAACGGCCTGGGGCTTATCTGTGAGTTCAAAATGAAGTGCCATTATATGCTCAGTCTGGGTTCTGAAGTCGTCACGGAATTCGGCTATAAATGCAGCACGTATATTTTTGTACAGTGTTTCGTAACATGAAACATCTCGTTTGATAACCGTGCCGATTTTTATCAGCAATTTTACCGTGTTGGCGTAATAAGCAGATGCAACAAGATTGTCACGGGTGGGGCCCTTGAATTTTCCGTATTTTCCACCAAGCTCCAACCAGTCAGCATAATGCTTACCCCCAAACCACAAATAGGGTTTAGTGGTCTCTTCGGTGATATAATCTACCCATTTACAAATCGGTTCAAAGAGATTTTCTAAAATTCCAGTATCACCATAGGTCAGATAGCATTGCCACGGGCAAATAGCCACAGCATCGCTCCATGCTGTACTTATTCTCGGCTTGCGAGGGTATATGGAAGGCACTAAATCGGGCACCGCGCCGTTTTTAAACTGCTCGTATTTGACATCATTCAGCCACTTTTTGAAAAATTTCAACACATCGTAGTTATAGCTTGCAGTACGTATAAATACCTGCGCATCTCCTGTCCAACCCAACCTCTCGTCACGTTGCGGACAATCGGTGGGAATATCCAGAAAATTATCCTTCTGACTCCAGAGGATGTTGCTGAATAATTGATTGAGCAAAGGATCAGAGCTCTCGATGTATCCGGTGCGTTTAAGTTCGCTGTGTACTACAATGGCGGTAAAATTATTCGGGTCAATGGCAGTGGGGTATGAATCTACCCGTACATAGCGAAAACCATAGAAGGTAAGGGTCGGCTTGTAGGTTTGTTTGCCGTCCTTGCAGGTGTATTTATAGAGTGCTTTTGCACTGCGATAGTTTGCGTTATAGAAATTACCGTCTTTATCGAGAATTTCACCGAAGGAGAACGAGAGCTCGTCGCCTTCTTTCGCATCTATGGTGATTTCGAGATATCCTGTCATATTCTGACCGAAATCTAATACAGTTTCGCCCTTTGGTGTAAGGATAACCTCTTTTACGCTGAGCCGCTCCTGCTCTTTTACGGTTTCACCTTCCTGTACTATCAGCAGATCTTGGGTGTTGTCCGCTGCTATCGCCGCATTAGTATCAAAAACGGGGGTGTGAGCCGCATTATATACGATACCGTTATACAAATGGCAAAAGCGCAGATTACTTTCTGCAACAAGCCAACTGTCATCGGTGCCGATATCTTGGACTGTTCCGTCAGTGAAGACAATATGCAGCTGAGCAATAATTGCCTTTGGCTGAGGCTTTTTTAGTCTCCAGAACCAACCTTCAGCGAGCTGCAGAATCAAAGTATTCTCTTCTTGCAAAAGGGGTGTAACATCATAGGCTTGTACCTGCAAGCGGTTGTGATAGGAAGTCCACCCGGGAGCCATAATAAAACCACCGACACGCTGACCGTTAAGGGTAGCTTCATACACACCCCTCGCTGTCACATAAAGAAAAGCAGAGGCTACTTTACTTTCAATATAGAAATCTTTTCTGAAAATCGGACAGACCTTACCCATATTATAGGCAGGAAGTATCCAGTCGGCTTTTAACACTGCTATCACCTCACTGTCGTAAGTTTAACAAAAACTAAAAATTTTTTCAATAGCTTAGAAGAAAACAGTGCTATGTCTGCCCCAATTCGCAAAGCACATCAGGCAAACGATAAAACAGTTATGCAGGCTTACGGCTTTTGAGTCAAGCTCAACACCGAGTCAGAGTACGTAGCAGAGCTTATGAGGATGTATAAGGAAAAGACTGAATAAAATTATTAAAAATCCGCTCACTTGCGTGAACGGATTTTCATTTGGCGGAGAGCAAGGGATTCGAACCCTCGAACGGTTTATCGCCGTTACACGATTTCCAATCGTGCTCCTTCGGCCAGCTCGGACAACTCTCCGTATTTAATTAACTATGCCATTATACACAAAGCTAATAGAAAAATCAAGCCTTTCAGGAAAATATATCAGCTTTTTTGTCTTCAGAGCGTTGTTTATATTTTTTTATTTGACAATTAATTCTGCAGATAGTATACTAATATGTAATGCTTGATGTTAAAGTGAAAAGAGAGGTAAATTTATGAAGACGTTTAAAAAACTTTCTGTATTGTGCCTGATTCTCTGTCTTTGTCTTTCTGTGGGAGCGATTACGGCTTCTGCGGATTACGACAGATTCAGCACAACGGAGTACATTTTTGATAACGACAGAGATAATTGGTACGAAAGTGCGACTTTCAACGTAAGTCTGGATTTTGAAGAACTGGAAGCCAGAATAAATTACTATGACGCTTATACAAGCTCAAGCAAAGTCGTTATCCCTTCTTATTTCGAATATGACGGCGAAAAATATACCGTTACCGAAATTGCAGGCGGCTGCTATGACGAATTTCAGCGCAGTGTAACGGTGCCTTCAACGGTAACTGTAATTGCGCCAAAAGCTTTGGGATATTATTATGAATGGGTAGAAACCGATAACTCCTACATTGACGAGGACGGCGAGTATGTTGAAGTCTATGATGAAGAGAAGGTGCTGATGCCCGTTGATTTCTTCACAATCTACTGTGAAGAAGACACTGCAGCATATAGCTACGCTATAGAAAACGGCTTCAATTATGAGATTTCAAAAAGCCTTGAGAATGCTGAAATACTTATGGATAAAACCGAATTCTATTATACCGGCTGGGAGATTGAGCCTGAATTCACCCTTATGTATAACGAAAGCTCTCTTATAATGGGCAGAGATTTTGAGGTTGACTATGACTCAAATGTTGACGCAGGTGAGGCTTACTTTACAATCACCGGTATCGGCGATTACAACGGTACTCTTACACAGAGCTTCACGATTAAGCCTGTGCCTGTATCAAAGCTTACCTTCAGCTCAGTGCCTGCGCAGTATTATTACGGCTACAGTGTTTATCCTGATGTAACGGTCAAGTATGGCGACATATATCTTGACAGCTGGTATCACTATGATATGACATATACCGATAACGACAAGCCGGGTACTGCAAAAATCACCTTTGAGTTTTACGGAAACTATACCGGCACAAAGGTTATCAAGTTTAAAATTCAGGTTGAGCCCATGCAGAACGTTACGGCTACAGCCTATGCAGATAAGGTAGACCTGGATTGGAGCTACATCAACTGCGATGAGTACAGAGTTTACGTCTATAACAGTAAAACAAAGAAGTACGACGGTCTTAAAAAGACAAAGAACAACTACTACACTCATAAGAGCAGAAAGCAGCTCACTACATACAAATATGCAGTCAAGGGCGTAATCTACGGCGATGACGGTACGGCTCATACATCAAAGACAGTTTATTTAACCGTTACTACAAAGCCCACCACACCAACGATTAAGCTTACAACCAAGAATAAGGCTGTTACCGTAAAGTGGAGCAGAAACTCAAAAGTTGACGGCTATCAGATTTACCGTATGACCAACTGGGAATACAGTATGGAAAAGGTAAAGACAATCAAGGATTATGAAACGGGTTCATGGACAAACAAGAATCTCAGTAACGATAAGGACTACTACTTTGCAGTGCGCTCATATAAAAAGGTTGACGGAAAAACCATTTACAGTGATTTCAGCGACCAGGCATACAGCGGTTCCTCTGCATCAAGACTCAACGGTGCAACCCTCAAGTCAAAGAAAAGCTTCAAGTGCTACAACGTTCAGGGCAAGGAGACCAAGCTTGCATGGACAACCACCCTTAGCGACAAGGATGTGAAGATTCTCAAGAATTTTGCAAAGAAGCATTTTACTGACGATATGTCCCGTGAAGATGTGCTGAGAGTTACACTTGAATGGATTAACCGCAACGTCAAATACGCAACCGGCAGTTTGTGGAACGATATTCAGGGTATGAGCTACGTTGAAGCGATTTTCAGCGCGAAGAAAGGTCAGTGTGTACAGTACAACGGCGCAATGGCGGCAATGATGACTTATCTTGGCTACGATGTAAAGCTCGTTCAGGGCTACAGATACAGCCGTTCCACCGGTTCAACCTGGCAGCATTTCTGGGTTGAGGCAAAAATCAGCGGCAACACCTACGTTTTTGAAACGGGCAACTACGGCAGAGACGGCAGCTGGTCATACCTGTGCAAGAAGTACAGCGAGACCATGGGCTATATGAGAAACGGCAAGAAAGTTTCATAACAGTCTCTCACACAAGAATGTCATTCTGAACGCAGTGAAGAAGCTTTGCTAAGATTCCTCGTAACCTCGGAATGACACGCAAAACAGCATAAAAGTACCTCCCACAAGGATTTTTCCTGTGGGAGGTTTTTCGTATTATCAGTGAGCCTTACCGCATTCGCAGACTCTTGCGTTCTTATCAAAAATCTTTACGAAGAAGTTGATGAGCTTGAAGAAGAATGCCTTTATGCCGCCTGCATGACAGTCGCAAGTGCAGGGCTTTTCTTCGGGTTCATCGGGTGTATCAGGTTCGTTTGGTTCATCGGGTTCAACAACGATAATTTCTTTGTTGCAGGTGTCGCACTTGCTGTCGCCGTCATGGTCTGAGTGACCTGATTCGGGCACTGTCTGAGCGATAACATCGTGACAGCTGAAGCAAACCTTAACGGCAAAGCCTGTGTTCTGACAATCGGGAGCGATTACAATGCTCCATTTGTCGGGGTAGTTGTGACCGGTTGCAGGGATTGTTTCTGTGTAGGTGTCGTTGCATTTGGTACAATAATATTCAACTAGTCCTTCTTCTGTGCATGAGGTAAATTTTAAATCAGCTCCCTCGTATTCGTGGCCGTATGCCGGATTTATTACGGAGTGGCCATTTCCACATCTGTTACAGTAGCATTCATAGTAGCCGTCTTCTGTACAGGTGGGTGATTTTTCTTTTGTTTCGTAATCGTGACCGAGAGCAGGGATTTCTTCCTGAGGAATGATATACTCTTCGCATCTGATACAATATCTGCCTTCTGTAAGACCTTCCTTTGTACATGTGGGAGCTTTTTCGGGCTTGGTTACTTCGTTGTGCTTAAGTGCAGGAATGAACTCTTGAGCCACGATGATTTCACCACATTTTGCGCACATTTTACCTTCGGTGAAGCCGTCTTCTATACAAGTGGGCTCCTTGCTTGCGTTTACAATAATATCGTGACCTACAGCTTCTTCTATAATTGTATTGGACATTCCGCAGCCGTTGTCACAGTAAGCGGTCTGTGTGCCGTCAACTGTACAGGTTGCATTACCATCTGAAATATAGTTTGTGAAGCTGTGACCGAGAGCTGGGTCTGAACCCTTCTTAGCGTACTTCTGTCCGCAACGGGTACAGGTCTGAATCTTCATTTCAGGCTCGGTACAGGTAGCAGGAACAGTCTGAGCAGGACCCCAGTTATGTTCGGGGGCTGTGCCGTAGTTGAATGTCTTTGCGTCGTTTGTTTCAGCAGAGCTCGCTCCGCAAACAGCACAAGAGTAATAATATACTGCCTGCTTTCCGCAAGTAGATTCACTCTTAAGATATTTTGCGCCTATCTTCTGCGCTGTGAAGGTGTGTCCGAGTGCTTCACCTTCTGTTACACCACATTTGTTGCAGGTTTTTGGCGTTGTGCAGCTTGCATGAATCCATTCGTGACCTGTAGCAGGAATTGTTATACCATTGATATATAGTTTATAAGACTCACCACTTGGCATAACGATGCTGTTACATTCAGAGCAAAAGTAGTGAGCCTTCATTCCGTTGTTAATACAAGTAGGCTGTACCTTGTATACAATAGTAGGGTTTTTATGTTCACAATTATACGGCATAGTGGCATTATAATGAATAGTTGCATTGTAAAGGCCTGTATTTTTTTCGCCTATGTCAATTTTATTCCATTCATCTTCGGAACCTTCATAGTATATATCTGTAAGAGCATAACAGTTACGAAAAGTACCTTCACCAATATGTGCTACCTTTTTGGGAATATTTATACTTTCAAGACTAAAACAATCAAAAAAAGCTTGATAATTTATACTTGTTACATTATCAAATAGTATAACTCTTTCAAGATTGCTACAATACTGAAAAGCTTTATCTCCGATAATTGTTAAATCTTTTGATAGTGCTACTACTGTAAGGCTACTACACGCACCAAACCCAAAATATTCAATTTCAGTTATGCTATCTCCAAAACAAACACTTTCCAAATTACAGCAAAGATCAAAAGCCCCCGCACTAACTTTTGTAATGTTGTCACCGATGATTATATTCTTAATCTCAATATTTTCACGAAACGCATCTGCATAAATTTTACCCGTACCGCTGATAACAAGCTTGCCTGTGGCACTATCAAAGGTGTAGTAAGCGTTTTCCCCACACTTACCTGTTGCATTCAGCGCACTCGCTGTCACACCAAAATCCAAATCAGCAAACCCGCCAAGAGGTGCAGCCGTCAGGCACATAAGCACAACGAGCAAGACACATAAAATCTTTTTCATTATAATTCCTCCTTATTTTCCAAAAAAAACTTACAGACCAAGTCTATCACTTTCCGCCGTAAAAATCAAGGGTAAAAATCAAATCGTAGGGACCGGCATCCCTGACGGTCCGCGTGAGAGTAATTTGCAACGGAGAAACGGACCGTCGGGGGCGCCGGGCCCTACAGGATTCTTCGTCAGGCTTGGGATGACACTTCCTCAAAGAAGGAGCCTTGAAAGCCTTCCTCCCCGAAGAAGGTGGTACGACAAAGTCGTGACGGATGGAGCAAAAAATCGGACACAGAAAACCGTGTCCGAAATTGGTTTATTTAGTTGTAGCTTCAGCTGCACCCTTGATTGTGGTCGCGTTGTAGGGCAGTACACCGATATAACTGTTGCCGGTGTTGACCTTAACCTGCTTGCCGTTTGCATCGTAAATCTTAATGGGGCTGCTTTCGCTCTTCTTCTCCCAGGTGATCTTTCTTGCGCCGCCTTCTGAAATGTAGTAGCCGGTGCCGCCTATCCAGTCGATTTTCACAAGGTAGTTGTCCTTGTGGAGCTTAATGTCGGTTTCAAGTACGAAAACATTCTTGTAATTGAGCTGTTTGTCCACTGCAGAGTCCATATGTGGCTTTGCGTTGTGGGTCTTGTAGTAAACCTTCTTTTCACTATCGTAAGTGAAAGTGCTGTAGTACAGCTTCGAGAAGTCCAGTCTGATTGTTTCAGCTGAAATCTTACCTGCCTTTGCGTTTTCGCCTTCCTCGCGGAATTTGAACACATTAACGTTCTTGTTTTCAAGGTAGTCGGTGCGGACCTTGTACTGCTTAAGTGCCTTGGGAATGTTTTCACCCTTTACGTAAGCGGTGTGTTCACGGCTGTACTTCCCAAGTCGCTCGGGGTCTCTGCCAAAAAGAAGCGGGTCAAAGTTGTCCGTTGCGTTGAACATATCAATCTTAAGCTTTTCTACTGTGGGACGGGCGAGAGATTCGTTGATACCAAAGCAGAAGTACACCGCATCAAAACCGTGGGCGAAAATGGGGAAGTAGTAGCGGCAGCTTCGTACGGAGCAAACGTTGGGAACCTTTGTGTAGTCGCCGTACAGCGCCATCATTCGGGTGATGCCGCCTTCAACGAGGGTCTCGAACATAATGTCAGCCTTATAGATGCCGTACTGGGGGAGTGAACCTTTAAGGTTGTTTATCATAATTGCAACGGGTCGTTTGCCGACTGCCGCATCGGAAAGATTTTCTTTACCCGTCAGCTTGTTCACATGGGAGGTATCCTTCGCCTCGGTAGTGGGGGCTGTTGTTGTGGGAGGCGCTGTAGTTTCTTCGGGAGCACCGAAATTGCCGAAGGCTAAAAGGCCTGCGATTGCCGCCACGAGAATGACGCCTGCGATTGCTGAAATTGCTATAATTCTTTTCTTCATAAAATATCACACCTGATTAATAGTATTGCCGCACACCGAAAAAGGATGAGAGGGTAAATTTACCACTGTCAGAATTTGTCGGTGTAATGAGAAAAGTATAGCACTATTCTGCGCATTTTTCAATAAAGAAACGGCACTTTGGTGAATATGACACTGCAATTTCGTCAGTATAACCAAAAAGCGACAAAATTCGATAAATATGCGGTGACTGATGAATTTGTATGCAAAAACAAGTGCAAACCACTAACCTACTATTGCGATAGTTAGTTCCAAAAGAGAAAATATTTTTGAAAATCTATTGAATTTTGTTAAAATAAATGCTATAATTAGAGGGTAAAATTACAACGGAGAAAAAGTAACGCTCAAAATCGACAAAAGGGAGGATTGTGTATATTTATTAGGAGAGAGGTTCATTTTGAGGTTGTATGAAGACGGAAAATATTAAAAATTAAAAAGGAGTAAAGTGATTATGAAATTAACAAAAAAGCTTTTAGCTATTATGTTATCGCTGATTATGGCTTTTTCAATGATTGCAGTCGTTGTTTCAGCAACAGAAACAACAATTGAAGACACTGTGGTTGAAGAAGTTGTAGGCGAAGAAACCACAGATGAAGAAGCTGCTGAAGAAGAATCCGTAGGCCAGTTCCACGAGATTTTTGAAGCGATCAAAAATCTGATTGAGGCTATCCATAACCTTGTTGGTGACACTATGGGTGCTCTCGGCAAAGAATGTCCTTTCTGCGATCAGGTGCATAGAGATAAAACTGACGACGAAATTGAAGACCCTACTGAGCCTATAGAACCTACTGATCCGACAGAGCCTGTAGAAAAAACATATTCTGTTACCTTTAACACAAACGGCGGTAGTGAAGTAGAAAAACAAACTATTAAAGAAGGCGAAGTAGCAAATGAGCCTGAGAAACCCACTAAAGAAGGTTTTAGCTTCGATGGTTGGTATACTGATGAAGATTTAACAGAAAAATTTGATTTTGTTACTGTTATAACCTCAGATATTACTTTGTATGCAGGTTGGGAAGAAAAATCTGAAGCAGAACAGTATTTTGAAAAAAACTCTCAGTTGATTGATATAGTAAATGTTGAAGAATCTGAAGATGTTATGTCAGAATCTGAAGTGAAATCATTTTTAGAAGATAGAGGATTTGGTGACTACCAGATAAATTATTCGTATTCACTTGACGGAGAATTTGGCGATAAAACAGAGATCTCTGAAGAATCAACTGACAAACACCCTACATACCAGACTATCTATTTATCAAAGAGTGGCGAAGCATGGATTATTGATGTAATCAATGGAGCGGTGTTCGCAAATCCTTTCGATTATAATATGGAATCAGAAAGAGGTGTACAGCTATTAGTAAGTGAAACAAACGAACTTACAAGTTATGATAGCGAAAGTGGTAAGTTCTTTATAACAATTCCAAACGACACTGAAGTCATTGTTAAAGTGGTTGGTAGAATAGATGCTGAAACATTAGATGGATTAACTGGAGAGGAGCTGAATAAATGATGAAAAATACAATTAGTAAGTCAACATCAAAACTGACAGCTATTCTTTTGATAGTATCTTTGATTATTTCGATAGTTCCTATATTTACTTATGCTGAAAACAATAATGATGATCCTTTTATAGTTGTTTCACTTGGTGATTCATTCTCTGCTGGTGAGGGAATAGATGATTTTTATGGCCACGATCTACCCTTAGCTGAAAGAGTTAAAAATGATGACTGGTTGGCCCATAGATCTGAAAATAGTTGGCCAGGACGTTTGGTTATACCAGGTGTGACGGAGTCGGGAAAAACATTAGCTGACTATAGAGTTGTGGACGGTGGTCAAGCGGGTAATGTGATGTGGTATTTTGGAGCTGTTTCTGGAGCAGAAACAAAGCACTTTGATAAAGAGTGCCAAACAAAATCATACTATAAAAAGACTGGTTTGTTTTCAGATCCGTTAACAGGTACAGTTTCACTTCCTATGCAAATGGATTATTTTAATTTGCAGGGAGATATTAGTTCAAGTGATATTGACTATGTAACGCTGACTATTGGTGGCAATGATGTTGATTTTGTTGGTGTTGTTGAGTCATGTGCTTATAATTCATCATATTTAAACTTTAACATTAAAGATGATTTGGCAAAGAAACTAAACGAGCTTACTTCAGATAAGAATATAAAAAAAATTAAAGCCAATCTTCTCAGAGTTTATGATGGAATTGCACTAAATGCTCCAAATGCTAATATTATTGTTGCCGGTTATCCGAAATTGTTTGACCGCACAGGTAGAGGCTTTCTGATTAGTGAAGAAGAAGCCACCATGGTAAATGAAAAAGTTAGTTATTTTAATGGTGTAATTGAAGATATAATTGAAGAAAATAACAACAGAATAAAAATACATTTTGTTGATGTTGAACGGAAATTTGATGAAAATGGCGGACACGGCTCAGAGGCAAAGGATGCTTGGATTAATCCTATCTATCTTTCCACAAAAGATCAAGATATAAATGATAAAGGATTATGTGGATATTCAATGCATCCTAATTCTAAAGGAGCTGCCGCATATGCTGAATGTGTTAATGCTGAAATTGCAAAAATTGAAGCAGAAAAACACAAAGGTACTTTAGCTGGAAAAATTTGTAAAGCTTCAGATAGAACAACTCCTATTACAGAAGCGAGAGTTGAGATAGTTGCAGAAGATTCATGCATGTATCTTCATCCGGATAGTAATGGTAATTATTCACAACCGCTTGTTGCTGGTGAATATCCGGTAACAGTAACTGCCGATGGATATATTGACTTCCATGCTTATGCAACCATTAAGAAGGACTTAACAACTTATATGGAAACTTTCTTAATGGTTCAAGGCGAAGAAGGTGACATTGGTAGTGCTATAGGAAAGATTACCAATGCAATGACTGGTAATGGTGTTGGCGGTGTTAAACTTGATGTCAGATCTGGTTGGAATAACACTGATAAAGGCGACATACTTACAACTGTTACTACTAATGCTTCGGGTGACTATATTGTAACATTGCCTATAGGCAACTATACACTCATTGCTTCAAAGGATGGTTTTGTTTCCAATACTGTTAACATTGTAGTTCAAAAAGATGTGTCTACACTTAAAAACGGATCCATTACACCCATTATTTCAGGTAATAGATTCCGTGTGGTTTTAACTTGGGGGGCAGACCCGAGTGATCTTGATTCACACGTTGAGGGTAAATTGAGCAATGGAAATCCGTTCCATGTATATTTTAGTCATAAATCTCAATATGATGGATCTATAGAGGTTTGTAATCTTGACGTTGATGATACAACTAGTTATGGACCGGAAACCATTACGTTGAATACAACCACAGATAATCCATATTACTATTATATATATCATTGGAGCGGTTACGGATCATTAGCAACTTCAAATGCCCAAATTAATCTTTATCAAGGTGAAAACTTGGTTGCTACATTTAATGTTCCTACTGATCAAGGTGATAGTAGATATTGGAATGTTTTTGCAATTAAAAATGGAGAGTTGATTATTAATAATACAATTACAACAATTCCTAACTTGTCGTATTAACTAACCAACCCCCACAGATAACCTCTGTGGGGGTTCCCTTATACCCAAAACACAAAAACTCAACCCCATACAGCTCGTCGCTGTATGGGGTCATTCGTTATTCAATATACCGTCATCCCATTATAATCGCAATCATTCTCCTGAACAGTTCAAATATCTTCTGGAAAATATTACCCACAAGAGGCTTGAAGCTGCCGTCGGATGAACCGGGCTTGTTGTCGTCGGGCTTTGCGTTTTCATCGTAGCCCTGAGAGCTCATCCAGTAAAGAAGCCCCTTCGGATATTCCATCTTTACACTGTAGCCGTTGCCGTTGATAACGCTCATATACTTGTACGGTGTGTGGTCGTCCATGAAAAGGTCGGCACAGGCTGCTGTCCAGGTGTCGTGAGTCCAGTAAATGGGCTCAATAATGGGAAATCCGTTGGACAGTACCATATTGGTTGTGTTGAAAAGTGCCCAGCGGTTTTTGTGGGGCTCTGCCGAATATTGGTTAAGATAGTTCCACGCATTCTGAATGGTTGAGTGGGAAACAAGATAGTCATACTTGCAGCTTACCATCCACACAGGCGTGTTTCTGAGTGCTCTCAACTCAACGTCAGAGGGGTTGTATACAGGCGAGAGAAGATAAACCGCTGCAAAAAAGTCGGGATACTGAGCAGCAATTCTGTAAGCGCCTCGACCGCCCATTGATAAACCGCCTATGTAGATTCTGTCGGTGTCGATGTTGTCACCGTATCTTTCAACAAAAAGATTGATGTCCTGCTTCAGCTTTGCACTTTCGCCGTTCCACGCAATATCAATGTTGGGGTCACGGGGCAGATAAAGGAATGCACCGCCTGTACCTCTGATTTTTTCCTGATTCTCATCGGCAGCCCAAAGAGCAATATCGTAGCCGTAAAGCTGGTGACGCTCATACACGCTTGAAAATTGACCGTGAAGCCAAATGATAAGAGGGTACTTCGTTTTGTCGCTGCTTGACTTTACGGGTGAGTACATAACATAGTCAAAGTTTATTCCGTCGCCGTTGGTGAAGGTTTTCTGCAGAGCAGACAGACCGCTTTTAATGCTTACGGCACCTGCAGGTATGCAGCAGGCCGAAATCATAATCAAGGATAAAAAGAGGGATAAAACTTTTTTCATATAACAGCCTCCTTCTTTGAATTATATTACATTATACTACCTTTAAGGGTTTGTAGTCAATGTATAAATGTTTAAAAATTGTTATAATCAAAAAAAATAATTCTCTCATAGGAGGATTGTAGCAAAAAGAGTTGAAATCTGTGTGTGAAGAACAGAATTTCATCTCTCAGATTGTAGAGAAATGTGCAAGATGGCGTTTTCTTTGCCCCGAAGCTGTACATAGGTACCGCAAGAGGGCAAAAAAATGTCAAGTGCAAAAGTTTAATCGCCACAATTCGATGTTGTGGCGATTAAATAGTATAGATTACTTTTTAAAATATCTGAACGCTTGTTTTCTCATTTTTTTCTTTTGCACGTTCTTGTGCGTTTATCGACAATCTGAGTTTATAGGGTTATGTTGCCTGAAATGATGTTGTCAATAAATTGCCGTGCAGCTCTTGCCGAACGTGAGCCTCGTGAGAGAACAAAACGCTCTGCAGCAAGGTCGATTTTCTCTGCATCATATTCTATACCTGCACTGTCAGCAAGATGATGAACAATATCAAGATAAGTTTTCTTGTCGGGTCTGCTGAAGGTTACCTGAATTCCAAAACGTTCTGAAAGAGAGATAATCTCCTGCATGGTGTCGTTGCGGTGAATGTCGTCACCCTCACGGTCGCTGAAGCTTTCTTTCACAAGGTGGCGACGGTTGCTTGTGGCATAAATTACCACATTCTGTCCCTTTGCAGAAACCGAACCTTCAAGAATTGCCTTTAGTGCGCTGAAGTTGTCATCATCCTTTTGGAAGGAAAGGTCGTCAATGAACACGATAAACTTAAGAGGGTTGTCCGTAAGCTCGTCAAGAATTTTGGGAAGCTCACGCAGCTGCTCTTTTCTCACTTCAAGAATGCGCAGTCCCTTTAAGTAAAGCTCGTTGACAATTGCCTTGATTGTTGAAGATTTGCCGGTGCCTGCGTCGCCTGTAAGAAGAATGTTTGAGGCGGGCTTTCCTGAAAGGAGAGCGTTTGTGTTGTCAAGAATAATCTTCTGCTCACGCTTGTAGTCGATAAGCTCACTGAGAGTTGTTCTGTCGGGATTTACAACGGGAACAATTCTGCCCTCTGAAAGATAGAACATACGGTATTTTGCATACATTCCGTAGCCGTATTTGTGGATGTTTTCCATACGGTGAGCGTAAAAGTCTGCAATATAAAGCTTTTCTTCCTTAAAAGTGGGAAGAAGGCCTTCGTAGCTGATAAGACCCGTCAGCTTTTCAGCGGTAAGGTCGCAGACCTCCTGCAGAATTTTCAACTCTCTTTCAGTGCTTTCATTTATAGCTGAAGGAATGCAGGAGTTTTTTGTTTTATATCTGATGTACACATTCTCGTCACTTGAAGTGAGCTCAGCAATATAAGAAGAAAGAGCTTCAAAACCGCTTTCATAAAGGCTTTTAACAAAATCTGCGTAAAAATCAAGAGATTTTCTGACGTCACCCTCTTCGGCATTATCGAGAAAAGAGAGAAGATTTTTAACTACACAGTCGCCGAGAAGACCTCGGAAAACCGTAAGAGAATGGAGTTCAAAGGATAAATTTTTAAGCATAAAATCACTTCTTATTTAAGTATTGCACCCTCGGCGCCGCTTGATACCATATTGGCATAGCGCTTGAGATAGCCTGAAAGCTCTTTTGTCTTGGGTACGAAGTTCTTCATTCTTTCTGCAAGAATTGCTTCGTCAACCTTGATCTCGAGAGTGTTTTCGGGAATGTTGATGGAGATGATGTCGCCCTCTTCAACAACACCAATCATACCGCCGCTTGCAGCTTCGGGTGAAACGTGACCGATGCAGGCACCTCTTGTTGCACCTGAGAAACGGCCGTCTGTAATAAGTGCAACACTGTTTCCGAGGCCCATACCCATAATTGCTGAGGTGGGGTTGAGCATTTCACGCATACCGGGACCGCCCTTGGGACCTTCATAACGGATAACAACAACATCACCTGCTTTGATTTTGCCTTCGTTGATTGCTGTCTGAGCATCCTCTTCGCAGTCAAATACTCTCGCAGGTCCTTCGTGCACCAGCATTTCGGGAAGAACTGCTGAACGCTTCACAACACTGCCGTCGGGAGCGAGATTGCCTCTGAGAACGGCAATACCGCCGGTTTCACTGTAGGGACTGTCAATAGGACGGATAACCTCAGGGTCAAGGTTTACGCAGGAAGCAATGTTTTCGCCGACTGTCTTGCCGGTTATTGTCATACAGTCAAGGTTAAGAAGGTCTTTCTTTGAAAGCTCGTTCATAACTGCATAAACACCGCCTGCTTCGTTAAGGTCTTCCATATAGGTGTGACCTGCAGGAGCAAGGTGGCAGAGGTTGGGTGTTTTTGCGCTGATTGAGTTT
>JAZSQU010000072.1:0-48084 GCA_045538095.1 Acutalibacteraceae bacterium
GGTATGGAAGGTGTTAAGGAAGCTTCATACGATCTTGACGGCACAACAATCAAGGTTGCAATTGCAAGCGGTACAAAGAATGCGAAGATTCTTATGGATAAGGTTAAGGACGGCACAGCTGATTACACCTTTATCGAAATCATGGGTTGTCCCGGCGGTTGTATCAACGGCGGCGGTCAGCCTGTACAGAATGCAACAGTTCGCAACTTCACAGACCTTAAGGGTCTCAGAGCTGCAGCTCTTTACGAGAACGACAAGAACCGTCCTCACAGAAAGAGCCACGAAAATGAAGATGTTAAGACAGTTTACGCTGAATTCCTCGGCGAACCCAACAGCCACAAGGCTCACGAAATCCTTCACACTTCTTACGTTGCAAGACCTATGTTCGATAAATAAGATAAATCTTCAAAAGGGGCGATGCGTGTTGCATTGCCTCTTTTTTTGCTATGAGGCAAGTGCATCTTTCCCACCTCTATGTTCTACTAAGCTTTTACCGTGTGCTCGCCTGTGCGGCGGGCACTTACTTTTGTGTCTTGTGGCAAAAGTAAGCAAAAACACGCTTTGTGCAGGACATCCGTAAGCAATAAAAATTATCGCCATACCTTTTTGCTATCTTTTACGCAGTAGTCGTTTCTGCTCACCGTGGTTGAAGAAATGAAGCTGTACTTATCGATAATTTTTAATATTACTACAGTTATTTCTGCCGATAATCGGGTGTGTAAAGCTCTGTTTAAGGGTACGTCTGTGGACTTAAATCGCTTGACTTGCAGAACGAGTTCAGCAAGTCCCGATCGCTCTTTTAGCTTTCAGTAAAGCTCTACCGTACATAGTGCAATTGAGTGCTAGTTTCTTTTTCGTTGTGCTTAATAAAGGAGAAGCATAAAATCTTTGAAATCCACGTCTATGTTTAATTGTACAATCTTAACGGAAGTCTCTTTCTGTAAGCACCGCGTAGCGATCTGCGAATGTCGGACTACCTGTACCTTGAAATGAACTACGAAAAGCAGACGAGAAGGCTCTTTATAAATGGTACGGGCATAGCGGACTAAATTGAATGAGGTGGTTTTAAATTGAGTTGTCCGTACCCGAGCATCTGTTTAGCAGACGGTAGCAATGCGAAAAATTACCGATAAGTACAACATCATTTCTTCAACCACGGTGAGCAGAAATGACTACTGAAAAAAAGATAGTAAAAAGGTGCGTCGGTAATTTTGCAGCCCTGCGACCAATTCCACACCAAGCGTGTTTTTGCTTACTTTTGTCACAAGACACAAAAGTAAGTGCCCGCCGCACAGGCGAGCACACGGTAAAAGCTTAGTAGAATAGAGAGGTGGGAAAGATGCACTTCCCTCATAGCAAAAAAATAGCCACCACCACACAGATGTACGGATGTAAAAGTATACTGAAACTGAAAAAAATAACCTTCCGAATTTCTCCGGAAGGTCTTGTTTATTTATCTGTGAATGATTGCTGAAAGTCTCTTCATAGGCTTTTTTCTTCTGTGCTTTTTCTTAATCTCGATAGGTGTCTTGATAAGCATATTGCAAAGAACAGTCCAGAGAATAACGAGAATGTACATTCCGAATACTGCATAGAAGCCGGCTGAAAGAGTTGCCGAGGTGATTGTAACCACAGCTGCAAGAAGCTGCATTCCGATGTTTTCTGAGAAAACACCCATAAGGTCGCTGAGTGAAAGCTCGCCGCCGATAAGCTTGTCAAAGGCAAGCTTTGCAATTACGATGCAGATAAGGCAGAGAGCAAGTCCGCCGCCGCACATACCAATAACTGCAGTTCTTTTCTCTGTTGCAGCAGCAACAGTGCCTACTGCGAGGAACATAAGAAGGGTGAGAACAAAGAATACAATGAATGAAATTATGTGGGGCATAACCGGTGCTGCAAGCTCAGCAAAACTTTTGCTGCCTTCTTTCGCAGGCTCCATACCTAAAAGAAGACTGATGAGCTCATAAGCTGAGAATTCGTAGTTTGTTTTTACACCGAGAGCACCAACAAGCTGAACAATACTGCTGAGGCTTTCGTCTGCTGTTCCGATTGCGAAGTAGAAGAGCTTAAGGAAAAATCCCATAAGCACAGAGCCTACTGCAAGAATCGGAGTGATAATGCGGTATGCAAGTTTCATTTTGATTTAACTCCTTTTATGTGAATAATTATTTCCAGGATGAATTGAGGGCAACTGTTCTGTTGAAAACAAGCTTGTCATCTGTTGAGGTTGTGTCAACGCAGAAGTAACCCTGACGCATAAACTGGAAGGTGTCGCCGACCTTAAGGCTTTCAATGCCGTCTTCAAGCTTGCAGCCTGAAAGAATTGTAAGTGAGTCGGGGTTGAGGTTGTCCTTGAATGAACCGGTGGATTCGTCTGAGGGATTGGGATTTACGAAAAGTCTGTCGTAAAGTCTTGCTTCGAAGTCAATTGAGTTCTTTGCACTTACCCAGTGAAGTGTGCCCTTTACTTTTCTGCCGTCGGGGGAGTTGCCGCCCTTGCTTTCGGGGTCGTATGTGCAGTGAACTGCAGTAACCTCGCCGTTTTCGTCGGTGTCGTAGCCAACACACTTAACGAAGTATGCACCTCTGAGACGAACCTCGTTGCCGGGGAAGAGACGGAAATACTTCTTGGGAGGCTCAATCATGAAGTCCTCTTTTTCAACGTAGATTTCCTTTGAGAAACGGATTACTCTTGTGCCCATTTCAGGCTTGTCCTGATTAACGGGAAGTTCCAATTCTTCTATAAGGTCTTCGGGATAGTTGTCGATAATAACTTTAAGGGGTCTGAGCACTGCCATAGCTCTGGGTGCGTTTGCGCCAAGACTGTCTCTTACGCAAGCTTCAAGAAGACCGAAGTCAACAACTGAGTATGCCTTTGAAACGCCTACACGGTTTATGAAGTCACGTATAGCCTCTGCAGGGTAGCCTCTTCTTCTCATACCGCTGATTGTAACCATTCTCGGGTCATTCCAGCCGTCAACAATACCCTCGTTTACAAGCTGAAGACACTTACGCTTACTTGTAAGGCAGTAGTTGAGGTTAAGTCTTGCAAACTCAATCTGTCTAGAGGGAGTTTCAAAACCTAATTCACGAAGGAACCAGTCATAAAGAGGTCTGTGGTTTTCAAATTCAAGGGAGCAAAGAGAATGGGTTACACCTTCTCTTGTGTCTGAAATAGGATGAGCAAAGTCGTACATGGGATATACGCACCACTTGTCACCGGTCTGATGGTGGCTCACGTGAGCAATTCTGTAAATTACAGGGTCACGCATATTGATGTTTGGAGCAGCCATATCAATTTTTGCTCTGAGCACTCTTGCGCCGTCAGGGAATTCGCCGTCGGTCATTCTCTTGAAAAGGTCAAGATTTTCCTCGATGCTTCTTTCTCTGTAAGGGCTGTTTTTACCGGGCTCTGTAAGTGTACCTCTGTATTCACGGATTTCGTCTGCAGTAAGGTCGCAGACATAAGCCTTGCCCATTTCGATAAGCTTTATTGCACATTCATAAATGAAATCGAAGTAGCTTGAAGCATAGAGCACCTTGTCCCACTTGTAGCCAAGCCATTCAATGTCTTCTTTGATTGCGTCAACGTATTCAACGTCTTCCTTTGAAGGGTTGGTATCGTCAAGACGAAGGTTACATGTGCCGCCGTATTTTTCAGCAGTTGAAAAGTCAATCTGAATAGCCTTTGCGTGACCTATATGAAGGTAGCCGTTGGGCTCGGGCGGAAAACGGGTCTGTACGTGAGTGTAAACGCCTTTTTCCAGGTCTTCGTCAATAAAATCGTGTATAAAATTGGAGCTAATAATTTCTTCTGCCATAAGAATTATCCTTTCTTAAGTTAAGGTAACGGTAATCGAACCGGACAAGCCAAAATGTCCGATTTCCGGCACCTTTGTAATTTTTTCTCCTCGCAATACGCGAGTATTGTTTCGTCGAAGAAAATCCCAAATGCACCGAAACTCGGGCATTTATGGTCTTCGAGTTTAATGGGTGGAGATTTTTCTTGTAGCAAGGCAAAAGGTGCAGGGAATACTTGCGTATTTCCAAGCCTTTTAACGCAGCTGCGGGGAAAATATACCCCATTAAACCTTGTACGGCTCGACTGCCGTTACCTTATGAGAGAGCTTTTTTGAGTCTGCTCTTAACTTCGTTTTCACCGAGAATCTGCATAATTACATAAAGGTCGGGTGTGTTCTTTCTGCCTGTTACTGCAAGACGGATAACTGTTGAAACGTCACCGACGTGGCCCTTGTATGCGTCGGGATTTTTCTTGTATTCCTTAACGTTGGGCGTGTAGCCCAGCTTTTCGCACATTTCCTTGATGTGAGCAAACCAGCCGTCCTTATCTCTTGAAGCATCGTATTCTTCAACATAAAGCTCAAGAATTTCCTTAGCCATATCAGCTGTGATGTTTTCAGGAAGCTCCATTTTAAGGTCAGCAATTTCATTGAAGAAGTAGCTTACATAATCCTTAACTTCGCTGAAACAAGCGATGTCTTTTCTAGGCTTGGGGCCTTCACGGTCGATACCCAGTATGCTTACTGAATACTCTTCATCTCTTGTGAGAAGCTCATAGAAAACCTTGTCATATTCCTTAGCCCATGCTGCAGTGTAGTCATAAACCTTCTTAGCAGGCATAAGTGAGATAACATTCTTTGAAATATCGTTAAGCTTTACCATATCGAAAAGTGCGCCTGAAACGCTCATTTTCTTAAGATTAAAGGGGAAAGCTTCAAGTGGGGCTTCTTTGTTGGTTTTTCTCCAGTCTTCAAAGTTGGAGTTCATAAGAGTCATAATGTATTCGTTTACGCTCTCTTTGGGATAACCCTGTTCAACATAGAAGGTAACTGCTGCTTCGGGGTCTTTTCTCTTTGAAAGCTTACGCTTGTTGCCGTTTTCTTCCTTCATAATAGGTGAAACGTGAGCGAACTTGGGAAGCTTGAAGCCGAGGCACTTGAAAAGCTGAAGGTGAATGGGACAGCTTGACATCCATTCGTCGCCGCGGATAACGTGAGTTGTTCTCATAATGTGGTCGTCAACTGCGTGTGCAAAGAGGTATGTAGGAATACCGTCAGACTTAAGAAGAACAACGTCCTGCACATTTTCGGGCATTTCAATTTTGCCCTTGATCATATCGTCGAAGAAGCACTTCTTAGTGAGATCACCGGGTGACTTAAGACGAAGGGTCCAGGTTTTGCCCTCTTTGATGTTAGCTTCAATTTCGTCGAATGTAAGTGTACGGCATTTTGCGTACTTGCCCCAGTAGCCTTTGTTAGGCTCGTTTTCCTGAGCTGCTCTGATTTCATCAAGGTCTTCAGCGGAGCAGAAGCAGGGATAAGCTAAATCCTGCTCTACAAGGCTCTTTGCAAAAACGTGGTAGATAGGTTTTCTCTGGCTCTGATAATAAGGACCGTAGTCGCCCTTTTCTTCGTTTTCGCCAACAACACCTTCGTCAGCAACAACGTCGAAAGCCTTAAGGCCGTCGAGCATAACCTCGATTGCGCCCTCAACCCTTCTTTTCTGGTCGGTGTCTTCAACTCTTACAAAGAAAATGCCGTCTGTAACCTTTGCAGTTCTGTATGCAACTGTACCGGTGAAAAGGTTGCCGAAATGAAGGAAGCCTGTGGGGCTTGGAGCAAGTCTTGTTACTCTTGCGCCTTCTTTGAGGTTTCTTTCGGGAAATTTTGCTTCCATATCAGCAGGGGTTTCAGTTATATCGGGAAAGAGAAGCTCTGCGAGCTTTTTTTGTGTATCCAAAGGTACCTCTCCTTTTAATGATAATAATTCATACTATTATCTCAAATTTCAGCGAAAATATCAATAGTTTAGGGCAAATTTTATAAGGAAAAATTAAGGTTTTTTATATATGATAAGGCTTAAGAAAATTTTAACAGCCGTTTAACATTTTTTATGAGCACTTCTGTATTATAGAATCTGTGAGGAGATGTACACATGGAGAGAAAAAAGAAGTTTATTTTAGCTTTGATATTGATTGTGACAACAATGGTAATATATGCAACTTTTGACGCAATAAGCATCTGGGTTTATGCGAAAGAAAGTGAAACTCAAAAAGCTGATGTCGCCATAGTGTTAGGGGCGGCTGTTTACGGTGAAGAAGTATCTCCTGTGTTTCGGGAAAGAATCAATCACAGTGTATGGCTTTATAATAACGGTTTTATTGACAAGATAATTATGACAGGTGGTTATAGTGAAGGAAATGAGTTATCGGATTCATATATTGCTAAGTCTTATGCTGTTTCCTGTGGTGTTGATGAAAACGATATTTTTATTGAAGAGCTATCTGCAATAACTCAGGAAAATTTAAAATATGCAAAAGAAATAATGATAGATCAGGGATTTGAAACAGCACTTATTGTCAGCGATCCACTTCATATGAAACGAGCGATGCTTCTGGCAGAAGATGCAGGAATTGACTGCAGTTCTTCACCTACAACAACTTCTCGTTATATCAGTCTGAAAAGTAAACTCAAGTTTTTGTGTAGAGAAGTATTTTATTACACAGGATATAAAATAGTCGCAGGTTTTTAACACTTGCGACTATTTCTATAATATTGACAAAAGTATTCGTATATGTTAGTATCTCCCTGGTGTTATCCTTAACGGATAGGCGGTTATGCTCCTGACTTTCATCAGTGAAAGAAAGGAGGGCGATACTTATGGAGTACATAATAATAGTTCTTGTAATTATTTTATACACCGTTATTGCAATAAAAAACTAACCGCCCTCGCCAAAGTACGGTTAGTTTTTTCATAAACTAATTCAATTTTTGGCATAACCGTCTATCGGTAACACCTCGGTATACTTATTATACCCAAAAAGCACCTCTTTGTCAAGGGGTGCTTTTCTGTTTTGAATTACAATCAATAGTTCTCTTTTCTTACCTCGAAGTAGCTCTGAGGATGAGCGCAAACGGGGCAGATTTCGGGAGCTTTTTTACCCATTACAAGGTGACCGCAGTTGCGGCATTCACACATTGTTTCTTCGCTCTTTTCGAAAACAGCCTTCATTTCAACGTTGTTAAGAAGTGCTCTGTAGCGTTCCTCGTGAGTCTTTTCAATTGCAGCAACCATTCTGAATTTAGCTGCAAGGTCTGTGAAGCCTTCTTCTTCAGCTTCCTTAGCAAAACGGTCGTACATGTCAGTCCATTCGTATTTTTCGCCTGCTGCAGCTGCTGCAAGGTTTGCGGCTGTGTCACCCAGCTCACCGAGAGCCTTGAACCACATTTTAGCGTGTTCCTTTTCGTTGTTTGCTGTCTGCTCAAAAATTGCAGCTATCTGCTGATAGCCTTCCTTTTTTGCAACGGAAGCGAAGTAGGTGTACTTGTTTCTTGCCTGTGATTCACCGGCAAATGCTTCCATTAAGTTTCTTTCGGTTTTTGATCCTTTGAGTTCCATAGATTTATCTCCTTATTTTATTTTTAATTATATCCGTCTTTTAGTGACGGCAAATTACTTTTTAATGGCAACTGTGACTGCCGCAATCGTGGTCGCTGTGCTCGTGGTCGTGATGGCTGCAGAGAGTGTCGGGGTCGTAGTTGAGCTTGCCCATTACAAAGTCAAGAACAGCCTTGTCGCAGGCACCCTTTACACCGGGATAAACGGTGATTTTTGCATCACTGAGTGCAGTTTTTGCGCCGCCGCCAATGCCTCCGCAAATAAGAGTATCAACTCCCAGATCCTTAAGAAAACCTGCAAGAGCGCCGTGGCCGCTGCCGTTTGTGGAAAGCACACGCATACTTTTCACTTCGCCGTCGATTACTTCATAAACCTTGAAGCTTTCAGTGTGTCCGAAGTGTTCAAAAACAGTGCCGTTTTCGTGTGTTACTGCTATCTTCATATATATTACCTCCATAATTAATGTGTTATCTATTTTTTATTATAGTCCGTTTTTTTATGAAGTCAAACATTTTTTTGTCGTAGTTTTTTATTTTTCTGCCTTCAGAAGTGCCTGAAGAGTTTTGTTTGCGGCAGGAATTGCATCGTTGTAGCCGATGCCTCCGTTTTCAAGGCAGACAACAATTGCATACGGGAAACTTTTATCGTAAGAAAAACCTACAAACCAGGCGTGGCTTCTGCCGTTTGAAACCTCAGCAGAGCCGGTTTTTCCGCACATTTTAAGTCCCGGGAATTTGCTGTCGCCGTAGTAGTTCTGGACATTGGAGCGAAGAAGCTTGCGCACTTTTTTTGCAGTTTCCTCACTTAAATTCAGATTGAAATTCTGCTTTTCTTTTACATCAAGAAGCTCGCTTGATTCTTCAACAACATAAGGCGTCATAGCCTTTCCGCCGTTTGCAATTGCGCCCATAAGCATAAGCATCTGAGAGGGGTTTACAAGGGTTGTATACTGACCGATACCTGCCCAACCAAGGTCAAGACGGGTGCTGCCTGAAACGTCAAAGGTGCTTCTTACGGTTTTTGCCTTGCTGATTTTTACGCTTTTTCCGAAGCCTAAATCACGGACGGTTTTTGTGAGTGCATCCTTGCCAAGCTCATTAGCAAGCTCTGCAAAAACACTGTTGCAGGAAACATTCAGAGCTCTTTCAAAGTTAAGCTTTCCGTGGGTGCCGTTACAGATTACATCACCGTCACCCTTGCCTTTACCTGTTGTGTATTTGCCCTTACAGTTAAAGGTACGCTGATATATATCGGGAATATTCTCAATTGCTGATATTGCAGTTACAACCTTGAAGGTTGAGCCGGGAGTGAACACACCTGAAATTGCTCTGTTGAGATAAATTCCGTCATACTTACCGCTCTGGTTTGTATCAATGTCTGAGGGCTTGTTGATTACATCGTAGGTGGGAGCGCTTGTCATACAGATAACCTGACCCGTAAGGTAGTTGTATACCGTAATGGTACCCTTGTTGCCGTTCATGGCTCTGTAGGCTGCGGCACTGACCTCGCTGTCAATTGTAAGCTTTATGTCCACACCCTCAGAAGAGGTGAGTGTGTCGTAAATTCCGTCAATGAAATTGTAACCGATAAGGTTTGAGGAGTAAAGATTCTGCACACCTGAGGCGATAAATCCGTTTGAGTCGCCAACAACGTGAAGAGTGGAAACTCTTTCGTAGTAATTGGTTGCATACTGTCTTTTGCCGTTTTCTGTTTTAACAAGAGGCTTGTTGTTACGGTCATAGATTGTACCAGCAACGGTAAGACTGCCGCCTGAATAAATATGGGAGTTTGCTCTGCTTGCAACCCACACGTCACCCTCGGTAATAAATGAGTACATCATAAAACCAAGGCCGCCGAAAAAGGCGATAATGAGAAGAATTACAATATATGTTCGTCTTGTTGCCGTTCTCATAAAATCACCCCTTACACAATTTTATAAATTTTAGGATAAGCTCTTACGTCTGAGGCTTTTATGAAAGCGAAAAGTGCCCAACAGCTTATCATACTTGAACCACCCTGACTTATAAAGGGGAGAGTTACACCTGTTAAAGGCAGGATATCCGTTATGCCGAAAATGTTAAGGCAAATCTGGAAAAGCAGCATTGCCGAAGCACTGCAGGCGGCAATTGAATAGAAGGATGAGGGCGCACTTCTTGAACAGATAAGGGCATAAATTGCAATACACGCAAAGGCCACTACAATAATAAGCGCCGTAATAATGCCGAACTCTTCGCAGATAAGGCCGAATACAAGGTCGGTGGTTGAAGCGTAAACATTTCTCAGAGCACCGTTACCTACACCAAGGCCGAAAAGACCGCCTGAAACAGCATAAATAAGCACACGTGTCTGCTGATAACCTCTGCCGTAAACTTCTTCCCATATATGTCGGTAAACCTCAAAACGAGCTGTTACGTGAGGTTTGAAGTACACAATAAGGAAAGCACCTATAACTGCTGCAACGCAAAGGAAAAGAATAGTTCTTATATCACCTGAACGCATAAAGGAAATAACGATAAAGGTGAAGAAGAAAATCAATGCGGTGCCAAAATCTTTCATAAGGAAAAGCACACCGATACAGCCCATTGAGAAAAGGATATACAAATAGATATTCTTTGCGGTGAGCAGTTTGTCGAGTGATGCGGCACCGACGAAAATAAAAGCGATTTTTACAAATTCCGAAGGCTGAACAGAAACGCCTTTGATTACAATCCAGTTATAAGCGCCGTTGATTGCACCCACAAACTGTCTGATGAAAACAAAAGAGCCCGCAAGGAATAAAAGAGAAAAAACTGCAAGAGGTGTTCTTATTGCCATAACTCTTTTTACGTCTTTGAGAAACCACAGCAGAGTTGTGTAAACAATAACTCCTGCAAGAACGGTTATGAGCTGTTTAAGCATGGCATCAAAGCCCTCTACCGAGGCAGTGACACAAAGCCCGATGCCTGACAGGAAAAAGGCAATCAGTTCAAGCTCAAAATTTATTCTTTTTGTAATACTGTGGGTTATGGAGACATAAAGCCACTCGAAAAGAATATATCCTAAAAGCAGGGCAGCCACCATAAAATTAACCTCACCGTCTTTGAAAATAACGGGTGTAAAGGTGATTACCTGAAATGATGTGAGCAGAAAAAGAATAAGACTTCTGTCAACATATTTATATTTTCTTCGTGCTTTATCACGAACCGTAAGTTTATTCTTTTTGTTCAAGGATTTCCCTCCTTTATCTGCGTTTATTCGCTTGATGAATAATCGCAATTATCGGTAAAGTAAAATTTTATTTATTCGTCAGTTATTTTGCATTTTGCATTATGCATTTTGCATTTAAAAAGCGTCAGCTTTTTCTGTAGTAAAGTCTTTCGTCTGCAAGAGAGATAACATCACCGTCAAAGAGAAGCTGAGGTGAGGTGACTTTCTTGCCGTTGAGTTTTGTGCCCCTTGCACTGCCCAGGTCTTCAATTGCCCAGCCGTCCTCGTAAAGCACAAAGGCGGCGTGCTTTTTGGAGCATTCTGAGCTTTTCAGTCTGATGTGGCTTCTGGGTGCAGTGCCCACTATTACCTGGTTGCCGTGAAGAAGATAAGCCTCGCCCGTGTCTTTGTTTATAACCGTAGGCTTTGCAGTGCGTCTTGTTTTTGTGCCTGCAGGTGTTTCAAGAGTATATGAGGTGGGTGCCTTTTTTTCAAAATGCAGCTGAGGCTTATTCATATCACTGTAGTAACCGTTCCGGGTTTTCGGTTGTGAAGGAGGCTTTTTCGCAGTCGGTGCAGCTTTAGGTGAATCTTGCTGAGAAGCCGGTTTTTTAGTCTGAGCCTTCTTTTTCTTCTTTTTGCCAACCTTTACAACAGGATCATCTGCAATTTCAAAACGAAAACGCATACTGCCCAGAGTAAGCACGTCGCCGTCTTTGATTGTCTGTTTTTTTTCAATTTTCTTTCCGTTTACCTTTACGCCCGATTTTGAGCGCAAATCATGAATGTACCAGCTGTCGTTACGCCGTGCAATAACTGCCTGAAAACGGGACACGGTATCATAGCTGATTACAACATCGCAGGAATTACTTCTGCCGATTGAGGTTTCCCACATATTCAGCTCATACATTTCACCGTCGTACATATCCACTATGTAGCCGTAGGTTTTTTCCTTTGGCTGACCTAACCATAAAGTCATCATACATTTCGCAAGAATTATAAGTGTAACTATCGGTATAAAATACCTTGATATTTCCGTAACGAGCTCCATGGCTGCTCCTTTCATTTTTTCATATATGTTGTAATGATATTGCCCTCTATAAAGTAAATCATATTATTGTTGGCAATTTTTGTCAATAAACTACCGAAAATTTTAACAAATGTAAGATAAATGAAATTAAAACTATTGAAAAATTTCAGAATTTTTGGTATTGTTAAACTGTATTAATTTGTATAAATCTAAAAAGGAGATGGAAAATATGGACAAGAAGTACACAGACATTCTCGCTCAGCTTACACTTGAAGAAAAAGCTTCCCTTTGCTCAGGTCTTACAAACTGGCTCACGAAGCCCATTGACCGACTTAAGGTTCCCTCAGTGTGGGTGAGTGACGGCCCCAACGGTCTCAGAAAAGAAAAGCAGACAGGCGGCACAAATATTATGCAGGAGGCTGAAACTGCAACCTGCTTCCCCACAGCTGTTACCACTGCTTCTTCATGGGATAAGGAGCTTCTTTATGAAATCGGTGCCACAATTGCTGACGAAGCAAAGGCTATGAAGGTAACAACCGTTCTCGGCCCCGGTATCAACATCAAAAGAAGTCCCCTTTGCGGCAGAAACTTTGAATATATGTCAGAGGATCCCTTCCTTACCGGTAAGCTTGCAACTGCTTACGTAAAGGGTGTTCAGGACAACAAGGTTGGCGTAAGCCTTAAGCATTTCTGTGCAAACAACCAGGAATATCTCCGTATGTGCGCAGACAGCGTTGTTGACGAAAGAGCTCTCAGAGAAATTTATCTTGCAGCCTTTGAAGAGGTTGTAAAGGAAGCTCAGCCCACAACAGTTATGTGCAGTTATAACAGAACTGACGGTAAATATCTTGCCGAAAACAAGCGTCTTCTCACAGATATTCTCCGTGACGAATGGGGCTTCAAGGGTATTGTTATTTCTGACTGGGGCGCAGTAAACGACAGAGTTGAGGGTATCAGAGCAGGTCTTGACCTTGAAATGCCCGGTAACGGCGGTATGAACGATAAGCATATCGTTTCCGCAGTAAAGAACGGCACTCTTGACGAGGCTGCTCTTGATAAGTGCGTTCTCAGAATGATTAAGTTTGCTTTTGAATGCAAGGCAAATGAGGGCAAGGGCTATAAGATTGACTATCCTGCACACCACAGTGTTGCAAGAAAGGCAGCAGCAAACTCAGCCGTTCTTCTTAAAAATAACGACAACCTTCTTCCTCTTAATAAAAACAACAATTCTGTGGCAGTTATCGGTGAGCTTGCAAGAACTCTCCGTTATCAGGGCGCAGGCTCAAGCCACATCAATCCCTATAAAACAGTTTCATTCACTCAGGCTATGAGAGCAGCAGGCCAGTCCTTTACCTTTGCTCCCGGTTATACCCTTAAGGGTGAGGGCTACAACAAAAAGCTTATTGAAGAGGCTTGTAAGGTTGCAAAGGGCAAAAAAGCAGTTCTTGTTTTCGTAGGTCTTACAGATGCTTTTGAAAGTGAAGGCTTCGACCGTAAGCATATCAACATGCCCAAGAGCCACAATACTCTTATTGAAGAGCTTTCAAAGGTTAACGACAATATTATCGTTGTTCTTTCCTGCGGTTCACCCGTTAAAATTGACGCCTGGGAATGCAAGGTTAAATCAATTCTTAACCTTTACCTCGGCGGTCAGGCAGGGGGCGAAGCTGCATATGATGTAATTTACGGCGACGTTAACCCCTCAGGTAAGCTTGCTGAAACCTTCCCCTTTAATAACGAGGATAACGTTGTTTCAAAGTACTTCCCCATGGGTCCCAGAACTGTAGAATACAGAGAGAGCATTTTCGTAGGCTACCGTTATTTTGATAAGGCTAAAAAGACTGTTCAGTATCCCTTCGGTCACGGCCTTTCATATACAAAATTCGAATACAGCGACATTAAGCTCAGCAAGAAAAAGATTAAGGAAGGCGATAAGCTCACCGTTTCCTTCAAGCTTAAGAACGTTGGCGACAGAGCCGGTGCAGAGGTAGCTCAGGTTTACGTTTGTCCTCCCGAAAGCGTTATTTTCAAGGCTGACAGAGAGCTTAAAGGCTTCGACAAGGTATATCTTGAAGCCGGTGAGGAAAAAACAGTTTCAATTGAACTCGATGAAAAGGCATTCAGCTACTATAATGTGAACATAAAGGATTGGCACGCAGAAAGCGGTGAATACAAGATTATTGTTGCCGCTTCCTCAAGAGACAGCCGTCTTTATTCTGCAGTCCAGGTTGAAACCACAAAGCCCGATGCAATTGTTCCCGATTACAGAGAAAGCGCAAAGATTTACTATAGCGTTGACAGTATGTCAAGCATTCCCGACAAGCAGTATGTGGCAGTGCTCGGCAGACCTCTTCCCAACAATGCAGAATTCAAGAAGGGTGACCTTACTCTTAACTGTTCAATTACTCAGGTTGCAGTTTCACCCTACGGCAAAATTCTCAAGGGTGTTCTTACTGCAGGTGCAAAGGTTGTTTCTCTTGCTGCAGAAAATCCCGATATGATTACACAGTCAATCAAGGATATGCCTCTTCGTTCCTTCAGCGGCTTTACAGGCGGTCTTGTATCTCAGGAATCAGTTGACGGTCTTGTTGATATGTGTAACCGCAAAAAAGGCGGCGTTAGAAAGTTCGTTAAGGGCTTTATCAAAAAATAAAAAGGAGAAAAAGTTATGAAAAAGTTTTTAGCAGTTTTATTGGCAGTTCTTTCAGTTATGCTCATTTTTGCTTCCTGCGGCGGCGGAAGTGAAGAACCCGAAAACAATCCCTCAGGCTCAGAATCAACCGAAATCAAAGAGCTTTTCAAGGGTATTACAAGTACAGACCTTGAGGGAAACGAAGTAGACGATTCTGTTTTCAAGGGCAAAAAGCTTACAATGGTAAACATCTGGGGTACATTCTGCAGACCCTGCATCGGCGAAATGCCTGACCTTCAGAAAATCAGCGAGGATTATGCAGACAAGGGTCTTCAGATAATCGGTATGGTTTGCGATATTCTTGATGAAGGCGACACCGAAACAATCGAACTCGCAAAAGATATTGTAAAGGAAACCGGTGTAAAGTATCAGAATATTATTCCTTCCGAGTCACTTAATACTGCGTTTCTTGGCAGCGTTGAGCTTGTGCCCATCACACTTTTCCTTGACGAAAACGGTGAACAGGTTGCTACCTATGAAGGCTCAAGAAGCTATGAGGGCTGGACAGCAATTATTGACGAAATACTTGCAACAGCTGAATAATCGCCATATTAAAAAATATTAATATGAACGCTGTCTGTTGCCAAAAGCTTCAGGCAGCGTTATAATTTAGTTACAATTATCTTAAAAACAGAAAGGACGAATTGTTATGAAGAAAACCAGAAAGCTTCTTGCAGCAGTACTTTGTATTGTTATGCTGATGATGAGCCTCAGCACAGCAGCTTTTGCAGAGGATGCAAAATTTTATCTTGTGCTTGGTGACTCAATCGGTTACGGCTCAGGTATACTTAACTCAAAAGAAGCCTGCTACGGAAAAATCGTAGCTGACACAAACGGCTATGAGTACGCAAACCACGCAATTCCCGGCCACACCACAACAAACCTTATTGGGCGCCTTGGTGAAGATAAGGTGAAAGAAGACGTTGCAAAGGCAGACATTATCAGCATTTCCATAGGCGGAAACGATTTTCTTATGAACAACCTTTACGGTCTGATGTTTGATGCTATGGTAAAGGGCGACTACAGTGAGTACGACGCAATCGGCCACAGATTCTATAAGAATTTCACCACTATAATGGAACTTATCCGAGCTCTTAACAGTGACGCAGTTGTTCTTATGCAGACTATCTACAACCCTCAGTCAGGCTATCTCAAAGACCCTTATCAGCAGGGTGCTGACAGAATCAATGCTCAGATTTTCAGATATGCTGAAGACCATCCGGGTGAAATTATTGTTGTTGATGTTGCTTCAGCTCTTAACGATGATATGGCAAACTTTGCTTCAGATGCGATACATCCCAGTGCAAAGGGTAACGAAGAAATTGCAAAGCTTGTGCTCAGTGAAAT
This sequence comes from Acutalibacteraceae bacterium, assembly GCA_045538095.1. Lineage (GTDB taxonomy): Bacteria > Bacillota > Clostridia > Oscillospirales > Acutalibacteraceae > UBA6857. The sequence goes on from JAZSQU010000072.1 coordinate 15,675, forward strand.
CAGTAAGATTTATCCTGAGGGCAAAACAGAGCCTGTTATCAGCACAAAGGGTGACGATATCAGAAACAAAACCTTTGCAGGCACAATTAATGCTATGGGCGTGTTCTTCCATATACTTTCACTTGTTCTCGGGCCTATCTACCGCCTTATAGCAAGAATTCCTATGCCATATATGTAAAAAAATCAGCGACACGGTAAGAAATGCCGTGTCGCTTCAGTTTATCGTTCAGGTGTAGCTTCAACTCTGTAAATGGGTTGACCTAAATCGGAAAAACGTTTTTCATATTCCGTTACGATGTTTCCCTCAAAATCACTGTTGTGAAGGTCAAGGGAAAGATTTTTTATTTTATAATCTGCAGCTGAGTATTCCTCAAGTGAAAACTCAAAAAAGTGCATATTGTCCGTCTTCTGGTGAATTTCACCGCTTTCTGTAAGAAGCTTGCGGTAGATTTCAAGGAAAAATCTGTGGGTTAAACGGTGACGGGCATATTTCGCCTTGGGGAAGGGGCAGGAGAAGTTGAGATAAATCAGCTCAACGCTGTTTTCGGGGATGAAGCGAGGAAGATACTCTGCACACCCGGCAATAAACTTTACATTGGTAAGTCCATCTTCCTTTGCCTTTTCGCAAGCGGCAACAATTACATTCTTTACCTTTTCAACGGCAATAAAGTTGACATCGGGGTTTCTCTTTGCCATTTCGCAGACAAACTGACCCTTACCGCAACCGATTTCAAGTCTTACGGGGTTACTGTTGCCGAAAACTTCTTCGTAGTTGAAGAGAGTTTTTTCTACTTCTTTTTCAAAATCCTTTTCCTCACAGTCGGTGGAAAGGATGTATTCTTTTACTTCTTCGAGCCTGGTTTCCAGGTTCTTCTTTTTTCTCATTCTCATTGGTTTTACCTCTTATGAATTGTAATCGCTCATAGCCTTGTCGATTTTATCCTCAACCATATATTCTACGGCACCTGCAACTTTTTCGGCAACCTCTTTTATGAGCTTGGCTTCGTCTTTTGTAAAGTGCGAAATCACCCAGTCTGCAAGGTCGTATTCGGGATTGGGTTTTGCACCTACACCAACTTTTATGCGAGGAAAGTTGTCGCTTTTAAGGTGATAGATAATATTCTTCATGCCTCTCTGACCGCCGTCTGAACCCTTGCGTCTGATACGCATTTTACCCGGGTCAAGGCTGATGTCGTCACATATTACTATAATTTTTTCTACGGGGATTTTGTAGAATTCAGCTGCGTCTCTTACTGCTTCACCGCTTAAATTCATAAAGGTCTGAGGCTTGAGCAGAAGGCAGCGCTTTCCGTTTATTCTGCCGTCACCTATAAGGGACTTGAATTTAAGCTTGTTGACCTTTATGCCGTGCTTTTCTGAAAGAAGGTCAAGGCAGATAAAGCCCGCGTTGTGTCTTGTGGTTTCGTACTGTCTGCCGGGATTGCCGAGCCCTACAATCATATAATCAAAAGAGCCGCCGAAATCTTTATTTGTTTTTCTGAAAATCATTTTCATCCGTCCTTTATTGTCATCAGCTTAATATTATGCCAAGAAAATGAAAAATAATCAAGGATTTACGGCAAGAAAAACGCGATTTTTTAAGCAGAATTTAAGACAGAAGCTAAAAATAGTGTAAGCAGGGCATCTGTAGAAGTTAATATTCTAAATTATAAATAAAACTTAAAATTATTATGGTATAATAAAACCAATTGTAAATTAAAGAAACGGAGATTAAATCAGATGGCTTTTGATAAAGATAACGCCAATCAGAGCGAAAGGGACAGCAACCTTATAATCGGACGAAATGCAGTTTCCGAAGCTCTCAGAAGCGGCAGAAATATAGACACACTTCTTGTTGTAAGAGGAGAAAGAAACGGCTCCGTAGGCAGAATTATCTCTGAGTGCAAGGAAAAGGGAGTTGTAATAAAAGAGGTTGACAAGAAAAAGCTTGACTTTATGTGCGGCCAGGGTAACCACCAGGGTGTTGCAGCTTATGCGGCAGTGCACGAATATTCAAGCGTTGAAGATATTTTCGCTCTTGCAGAGGAAAGAGGGGAAGCACCCTTTATTATTCTCTGCGACGAGCTTGAAGACCCTCATAACTTAGGCGCAATTATCCGTACTGCAGAAACTGCAGGTGCTCACGGTGTAATTATTCCCAAGAGAAGACACGCTTCACTTACATGGGCTGTAGGCAAGGCTTCGGCAGGTGCAGTTGAGTATGTGCCTGTTGCAAGAGTAGGCAACCTTGCTTCAACAATAGATGACCTTAAAAAAAGAGGCCTCTGGGTATACACCGCCGATATGGACGGACAGAATTGGTGCGAAACCGATTTCAGCGGCCCCGTTGCTCTTGTTGTGGGCTCTGAAGGCAACGGAGTCAGCAGACTTATTAAAGAAAAAAGCGATTTTGTTGTATCACTTCCTATGAGAGGTAAAATCACCTCGCTGAACGCCTCAGTGGCTGCGGGAATTCTTATGTATGAGGTGTCAAGACAGCGCCTCGGTCTTAAGGCGAAATAAGAAAAGGAAACCTTACGAAGAAAACTAAAAGGAGAAAGGACTGCACTTATTATGACAGAATATAATAACGACCCCTTAAACCTCAACGAAGAAGAAGTTCTTGAAATACACGAAGAGCCTGCTGCCTTGCCCGAATATGATATTTTTGATTTAGGCGATGTAGAACAGCTTTTTGAAGACAGAAAAGCTGCCGAAGAAAAAAACGAAGCAGTAAAACCGGAGGAAAAGACCGAAGCAGCGGAAACTGTAGAGGTGGTTTACGAGGACGAGCGCTATGAGCAAAATAATGTTACAAGTGTTCTTCCACCCTACAGAAGAGAAACCACCGAGAGAAGCACCGAGGAAATAACGGAGATATCCAGAAAAAGAAACCACGAAAGCTACGAAAAGGTTGTTAACGATACTCCTCTTGTTGACAGTGAGCTTTATGAAACACCGGATCTGGGCGTGGATATTGACGATATGCTCCATACAATGAGTATAGACCTTGATAAGCTGCTTGAAGCTGAAAGGGAATTAGAGGCAAAAACTCAGATTATTCCGGCCGTTGAAGATAAAGCTGAAAATGAAGCTCAGGAAGCGGAAAAAACTCAGGTTATCGGAAAGCTTCCCGAAACAGACGGAAAAACAAGGAACTTCAGCATCTCCGATAAAAAAGATATAGGCTCAACAAGGCACTTCAGTTTAAAAAATCACCTTAAGCCCGACAGAGCCGAGGCTGAGAAAAAGCTCATCATGAGCCGAAAGAACCTTATGCAGAATTTCCGTGTGCTTTCAAAAAAGCGTGACGACGAGGCAATTCTTGAGGAAATTCCCGTAGGTGACGGCAGAGAAAGCATGATGGACAATATCCGTGCCGAAAACGGTGAAGACCTTTTTGACGCAGTTGAAAGGGCTGAGCGCAAAAAAAGCCGCCGTTCACTTATTAAAGAGGAGAAAACGAAAGCCGTTGTAAGCGGCAAGGCGGCAGAGGAAGAGCTTCAGAAAACACTGAAAACTGAAAAAATTCAGCTTATTGCTCTTGGTGTGCTGTTTGTTATCGGTGCAATTCTCTCGCTCATTCCGAAAACTGTGGCTTCATCGGATACTCTTGCAGAAGACCTTCCCTCAGCGAGTATTTTCGCTCTTTTCAATATGGTTCTTCTCGGTCTTACTGTCTTTGTGGCAAAGGACTATTTCCGCTCCTCGGCAATTTCCCTTTACTATATGACGGTTGATGCTGACACCTGTCTGCTGCTTTCCGCAGCGCTGGTATTCGTTCAGCAGCTCTTTACGGCAATTTTCCCCGGTAAGTTCTTCCTTGAGGGACTCAGAATGTACAGCACCGTAATTATCTTTGCTACTGCTATGCGTGTGCTTTGCGACTTTTTCAGAACAAGCACTGCCTTAAGAGGAATAAAAACCCTTATAAATAACGACGGGATTTCCTGTATCCAGGAGGTTGAAAGCAGAAATGACAGCGCGGTTCTTGCCCACGGTCTCAGTGAAGACGGAAAGCCCAGACTTCTCTACTGTGCAGAAACAGAGATGAAGGAGGGCGTTGTAACAGATATAACCGCAATTAAAACAGACGATAAGTACTACACCTATTCATGCATCGGTCTTGTTGCCGTGGCAATAGCAGCTTCACTTATCACCCTTATAAAAACAAGAGAATTTGCTTCTTTTGTAACGGCGCTTTCGGCAGCAGCCTGTCTGTGCCTTCCCGTAATGTGCGACACCGTAGCTTCAGCTATGAGTTATCTCAGAAACCTTAAGCTTTCAAAAATCGGTGCTGCAGCAACAAGCTATGAAGCAATAAGAGAAATCGGCAAATCCAACGCAATTGTAATGGACGCATCCGACGTATTCATGGGTGTTGTTTCAAAGTTCAGAAGAGTGCCTGCAGGCAGAATTGCAAAAAGCGACAGCGTTGTTTTTGCAGCGGCTACTCTTAAAAAAGCAGGTTCAATTCTTTCGGGCTGCTTTGATGAAATATTAAATCAGATGGGCATTGAAGTTCCCGAAGCAGAGGATTTTGCCTATGAAGAAAAGCTTGGCTACTCCTGTTGGATTGCAGACAGAAGAGTTCTTGTAGGTAACCGACAGATGCTTATTGAACACAGCATTCCCGCACCTACGGAATATGAAGAAAAGCAGTATGCAGGAAAGGGCAACGTAATGTATGTTGCAGTTGAAGGTCAGCTTGTGGCTACCTTTGTGGTTTCCTACAGAGTGCTTTCAAAAGCGAGAAAATCAGCTGCAGCCTTTGCAAATACAGGTCTTGTGCTTATGCTCACCTCAAAAGAGCCCTGCCTCAGTGAACAGATGGTAGCTGCAGCTCTCGGCATAAGCGTAACAAAGGTAAAGAGTGTAAATTCCAAGGGTATCGGCATAATGGAAAGATACCGTAAGAATAAGGCTATGAGAAAATCTGCAGGACTTTTCTGCTCAGGAAAGAGCGGTTCACTTATTGCTCTTGCAGGTGAGGCTCACAGAATTTACACCTCAAACAAATTCATTTTTGTATCTCACATAGTAGCTCTTGCCGTTGCGGCAGTAATAACACTTTTATCTGCCATATGGAATGTGACATATCTTCTCGGTCCCGGATTTATTATCTTTTATCTGCTTTTCTGGGGAATGATGATTTTATCCTACACCCAGAAGGACAGCATAATGCGACGTGTAAGAAAATTAATCAAACAATATAAAAAGTAATAGGAAAGAAGGCAACACACAAAATGGCAAAGATTATCAATGTCAGCTCGCTTAAAAAGTCATACGGCAAAAAAGTAGTGCTTGACGATATCGATTTTTCAATTGAAGAAGGCTCAATCGTTGGTCTTTTAGGCCCTAACGGCTGCGGCAAAACAACCCTTATAAAAATCCTCACCGGTCTTATCAAGGACCATCAGGGAATAGTTAAAATTGACAACGAGGAGCCCGGCCCTTACACTAAGAGCGTAGTTGCTTTCCTTCCCGACAAGTCATATCTCCCTGATTGGATGCGTCCCGTTGATGCAATAGCTTATTTCAATGATTTCTATGAAGATTTCGACAAGGAAAAAGCACTTAAAATGGTAACTGACTTCAACCTTGACCCCAAGCAGAAGCTTAAAACCATGTCAAAGGGTCAGCAGGAAAAGCTTAACCTTATTCTCGTTATGTGCAGAAAGGCAAAGCTTTATATTCTTGACGAGCCTCTGGGCGGTCTTGACCCTGCAGCAAGAAGCGCAATTCTCGACCTTATTATGACCAACTATGCCGAAAATTCAACTGTACTTATTTCCACACACCTTATCTCCGATGTGGAAAGAATCTTCAACCGTGTTCTTATGATAAGCCAGGGTAAGCTTATTGTTAACTCCCACGTTGATGAACTCAGAGAAAAAGGCAAGACAGTTGACGAAGTGTTCAAGGAGGTGTTCAGCTATGCTTGGTAAGCTTATAAAGAATGAAATCAAACATTCTGCAAGATACACAATGGCAATTTACGGTGCAGCTTTTGCTGCTATGGCAGTAACCGGCATATCCCTTCTTGTGGACGCAGGCTGGCTTGGTGTGGTTTCCTGTGGTATTCTCTATGTTGTAGGCTTTGCTGCAGTTGTTGTAACCCTCGTTTCAGTAATCAAAAATTTTTACGACACCCTTTATTCAAGACAGGGCTATCTTACTCTTACTCTTCCCGTAAAGGGCAGCTCACTGCTTCTTTCAAAGATAATTGTTTCCTTTATCTGGATTGTGGCTTCAATGGTAGTTATGGGCCTTACCCTCTTTATGATTTTCATTTACGGTAAGGAAAGAAGCGGCGGCACAATGGAGAGTATGTGGGAGATTATCTCCGTCAGCGGTATTCTCGATATGCTGCCTTCAAAAATGGCGATTGTGAAATTTATCGTAGTTGTTGTTATTCTTGTAATTTCAACAATTCTTACCTATGTAGGCTACGTTTTCTTTACTGTTACTCTCGCTAATACAAGACTTCTTCAGAGTCATCCCAAATTCTACGGCGGAGTTATTTTCTTCGGAATTATGACAGTGGTAAACGGGGTAGGCAACAAGCTTACAGAGCTTCTTCCTCTTACAATCAATGTAAGCACAGAAAATGTGTATCTTTCCTTCACCCAGATGGGTTACGAATCCGACGTGCTTATTTCATACGGTATCGGCGGAACACTTTTTTCAGCTCTTGTTGCAGTAGGCCTTCTTTTTGCTACGGGCTACATTATTGAAAACAAGGTAAATATCAAATAAAACCTCATTTCAGGAGGAGAGAACTATGAAAAACGAAAGAAAGACAATGGACGGCTTTTCAGAATGGTATTCAGAGCCTGAAATTACGGGCGTTAACCGTCTGCCTTCAAGGGCAACCTTAATGCCCTACAGTACTTTCGACGGTGCAAAAAAAGGTGACAGATATAAATCTGAAAGGTTTTTTGACCTTTCAGGCGTGTGGAAATTCCGTCTGTTTGATACATACAAGGAAAAAATCAGTGGCTTTGAGGAAAGAGATTTCGATTCTTCAGACTGGGACGAAATTCCCGTACCTTCATCATGGCAGCTGGAAGGCTACGACTATCCCATTTATTCAAACGTGCAGTATCCCTGGGAAAGAATTCAGGAGCCGAAAATGCCTTATGCACCTACAGACTATAACCCTGTAGGTTGCTACATTAAAAAATTCACTCTTCCCTCATCCTTTGCCCTTGACAGAGTTGTTATCACCTTTGAGGGCGTTGAGTCAGCTTACTATCTTTATGTAAACGGAATAAGAGTGGGCTACAGTGAGGGCACCTTCAGACACAGTGAGTTTGATATTACCGACTACCTTACCGACGGCGAAAACACACTCGCTTTGGAGGTTTACCGTTGGTGTACAGGCAGCTGGCTTGAAGACCAGGACTTCTTCCGTCTTTCAGGTATATTCAGAGAAGTTTATCTTTACACAACCAAAAAGCAGTATATTGAAGATGTAAAGGTGCTTTCAGTGCCTGACACAACCGACTATAAAACGGGCGAGCTTACTGCAGAGCTTTCTCTCGGACTTTCAGAAGGACAGACCGAAGGCGAAATGACAGTTTACGATATGGACGGAGCTGTTGTTGCCTCTGACTCTGTAACAGTTGTAAATGAGGGCAGTATCACCCTTAAAGCGACTCTTCCCTTTGTAAATCTCTGGAGCGCAGAAAAGCCTTATCTCTATAACGTTGTAATTGCAATACGTGATGAAAACGGCGCACCCTATGAATATGTCAGTGTAAAAACCGGCTTCAGACATATTGAAATCAAGAATTCCGTGCTTTACTACAACGGAAAAAGACTTCTTCTCAAGGGTACAAACCGTCACGAGTTTTCTTGGGACAAGGGCAGAGCCGTTTCAAAGGAGCTTATGATTGAGGATATAAAAATAATGAAAAAGCACAACATCAACGCTGTGCGCACCTCACATTATCCCAATCATCCCGTATGGTACGACCTTTGTGACGAATACGGTCTTTATGTGATTGACGAGAACAATCTTGAAAGTCACGGCACACGCTTTATGGGTGAAGAAACACCTCTTATTCCCGACGGCAGACCTGAGTGGACAGCGTCATGCATGGACAGAATAGAATCTCTTTACAAAAGAGACAAAAACCATCCCTCGGTAATTATATGGTCACTTGGTAACGAGTGCAGTGCAGGCGAAAACTTCCTTAAAATGCACGATTACCTTAATGAAGTTGACCCCACAAGGCCTGTTCACTATGAATCAATCTGGGGCGACAAGGAAAAATTTGAATTCGATAAAAACGTAACGGATATTTACTCACAGATGTATCCGAAGCCATGGGACCTTGAAAGAGATATTATTGCTCATCCCGAAAAGCCCTGGATGCTTTGCGAATTTTCTCACTCAATGGGTAATTCCTGCGGTGCAAATCAGAAATATCTCGACCTTATGGATAAGTATCCCGCTTTCTTCGGTGTCTTTGTATGGGACTTCGTTGACCAGGGTGTAAAAACAACCAAAGACGGTGTAACATTTATCGGTTATGGCGGTGATAACGGCGAAATTACCCACGACGGCTCCTTCTGCGGAAACGGCCTTGTGTTTGCAGACAGAAAGCTGAAGCCTGCAATTCAGGAAATCAAGCGCCTTTATCAGAACATTTCCTTTAAAGAGATAGATGCAAAGAATGGCGTTTTTGAGGTTACAAACAACTTCCTTTTCACAAACCTCAGCGACTACAATCTTCATTGGCAGTTAATCAGCGAGAACAAGGTGCTTTCAAGCGGTGACTTAAGCGTTGAACTTGCACCCTCAGAAACCAAAAAAATCAGCCTTAATATTGCAAACGTGCCCGAAACAGAGTGTTATCTCAACCTTATGTTTGAGCTTAAGGAGGCTACCTCCTGGGCTAAGGCAGGACACACTGTAGGAAAGGCTCAGTTTGTGATTAACGAATACGCTCTTAAGAAAACCGACATTGAGGGCGCACCGGTTGAAATTATTAAAAACTACGGTGCAATAACAGTGAAGGCGGGAGAGCTTGAAGTAGGTTTTTCCAGAAGAAGCCACAAGCTTTACTCCATAAAGAAAAACGGCAAGGAGCTTCTCTCGGGTGAGGTTCAGCTCAATTTCTGGCGCGCTCTTACAGATAATGACAGAGGCAACAAGCAGGAAGTACGTTGCGGTGCGTGGAGAAAAGCAGGTGTTCTTGCAGGTACGGGTATAGGTGAAGTTAAGAACCTCGGCACAAAGGCAACGGTGGAATTGGGCTTCAATGTGCCCGTAAACGGTGAAGCAAAGGGTAAGATTATCTTCACAATCGGCAGCAAGGGCATTCACGTTGACTACACCTTCACTTCCGACGAAAACCTTCCCGAAATTCCCGAAATTTCACTTGTGTTCCCGTTCAAGGACGAGTATGAACGTCTCGAATACCTTGGCAGAGGGCCTATGGAAAACTACACCGACAGAAACACAGGTGCTGATATAGGTCTTTACAAAACCTCGGTTGATGATATTTTTGTGCCTTATCAGAAGCCTCAGGAGCACGGCAACAGAACGGGTGTGCGTTATGCAGTTCTTGCCGGCTATCCGGATAAGATTAAGTTTGAGGCAGATACCAAAATGGAATTCAATGTCTGCAGAAATACCGTTTACGAAATTGAAGAGGCTCTGCACATTCACGAAATTCCAAAGAGCGACAAGCTTTATGTAAGAGCAATTCTCAGACAGATGGGAATTGGCGGTTACGACAGCTGGGGTGCCCACACCCTTGAAGAATACAAAATCAAAGCCGGCGAAAAGTACCAGTACGGCTTCGGAATTATCTTTTAAATTATAGGAGGTCACTTGAAATGAAAAAGAAAGGTGAACCCTTGGCAACAATGATGGCACTTTCAACCCTTGTAATTATCGGTGCCTCAACAAGACACTGCATAAAAAAATACAGTCATATGGAAATGCCGAAACACGGTATTCTCGTTCATTTCAGAAAGAGAAGCCACACTTGGAAAATTGTATAAATGAAAAAGCATCAGGGCACAAAAGGTGCAACCAAAAAAACGGCAAAGGGCAACGGCTGTGAGCATTATAAAAAATGCGGCGGTTGTCAGCTTCTCAATATGGACTACGATGAACAGCTCAGCTTCAAGCAGGTGAAAACCATTCGCCTGCTTGGGCGTTTTTGCCACGTTGAAGAAATTCTCGGTATGGAAAATCCCTACCATTACCGCAACAAGGTTCAGGCGGCTTTCGGCACGACAAGAGGCGGTAAAATAATTTCAGGTGTCTATCAGTCTTCAACCCACAACATTGTAAGTGTTGACAATTGCAGATTAGAGGACAAAAAGGCAGACGAAATAATTGTCAGCATCAGAAAAATGCTGCCCGATTTCAAACTCACGGCCTATAATGAAGATACGGGCAGAGGATTTCTCCGTCACGTGCTCGTAAAGCGTGGCTTTTCAACGGGTGAGCTTATGGTTGTGCTTGTAACGGGTACGAATATCTTTCCGTCAAAGGCAGATTTCGTGAAAGCACTTCTTAAAAAGCATCCCGAAATCACCACAGTTATCTGGAACATCAACGACAAAAAAACCAGTCTTGTTCTTGGCGAAAAACAGCAGGTGCTTTTCGGCGACGGCTATATTGAGGACATTCTTTGCGGAAAACGCTTCAGAATTTCAGCAAAGTCATTTTATCAGATAAATCCCGTGCAGACTGAAAAGCTTTACGGTACGGCAATTGAGTTTGCTTGTCTTACAGGTAAAGAGCGTGTTTTTGACGCTTACTGCGGAATCGGTACAATCGGACTTGTTGCTTCAGACAAGGCAAAGGAAGTAATTGGCGTCGAGCTTAATCCCGATGCAGTAAAGGATGCAAAAATCAACGCAAAGCTGAACAAAAAAGAGAACATCAGCTTTTACTGCGACGATGCAGGCAAGTTTATGGTAGCTATGGCAAGGGAAAAAGAAAAGGTTGACGTTCTTTTTATGGACCCGCCAAGAGCAGGAAGTGACCTGCCCTTCCTTAAAAGCGTTGCAATTCTGAAGCCTCAAAAGGTGGTTTATATCTCCTGCAACGTTGAAACTCAGGCGAGGGATATAGCCTTCCTTTGCAAAAACGGCTATAAGGTGAAGAAGATTCAGCCCGTGGATATGTTTCCGCATACAAACCATGTGGAATGTGTGACGCTTTTAATCAGGAAATAAAAAGCGAAATTAAAATGTTATGGCAGCTACTGATTTATCAGCGGCTGCTTTCAATTTTTATGATATTGATTTTTAATCTCTTAAGTGATATACTGAATATATAAGATATTTTCAGGAGGTAAATAAAATGAAATCAATTAAAAAAATCTTAAGCCTTGTTTTAGCTTTTGCAATGATTTTAATTTCTGTGTCTCTTGCGGCAGGAGCTGTTACTATTGGCGGCACAGAAATAGATCATCTTCCCCAGGTGTATGTTTCAGGATTTGAACCCTTGTCGGTTCACTACAAAGATGACCCGAACAAAACTCAGTTATTCCCTGTAAATTATGATCTTGTGTTAGAGAATGTGAAAAAATTCGGAGAATACACTGCTGATTCACTTAAAAATCTCAATCCTAATATACTCTATAATTATCTTTATTCTGTATTATACGATTCTCTCGGTGTGTATGCGCTCAAAGCTGACGGTCTGACAAGTGCAAATGATAACGTTGTCTGCGATGAAGTTGTATTCAGACACAACGGAAACGGAGTATATAATTTCAAATACGATTGCCGTCTCAGTCCCATAGATCTTGCCAAACAGTTGCATGAATTTATCAGAAAGGTTCAGGAGCATTCAGGCAGCGAGCGTTTTGAACTTGTGGGTGCAAGCTACGGTACAACAATTGTTATGACCTATATCAATGAATACCCCGAAATGCACAAAAACATTGATTCACTTCTTCTTAGTGTACCGTCTTACGGTGGATTTTCAGTTGTAGGCGAAATATTCAGCGGTGATTTTTATGTTGACCATGATACTTTAACTCAATATGCTTATGTGGGATTAGATAACGAAGACCTTGGTCTTATTCTTTCTGTTCTTAATAAAAGCGGTATTCTTGAAATTTTACTTGAAAGCTTACTTATTCCCGGCTTAAAAGCTGTTGCAATGGAAGCCGTGACAAATGTTATCCGAGATGCTCTCGGTACAATTCCGTCGTTCTGGACTTTTGTTCCGGAGGAATATTTCTACGATTCAATGGAAAATATTTACGGCAAAAGCTACACTGACCCTGACCATGAATACGCCACTCTTATCAACAAGGTAACTTATTACCAAGAGCAGATTATGCAAAGGCTTGATGAAATCTATTTTAATGCTTTAAACAGTGGCATTAAAATGAACATCATTTGCAAATACGGCAGACCTCCCATGCCTCTCAGTGAAAAAGGAAGTTTTATGAGTGACGGAGCAGTTGATGTTACTGATGTTACTCTTGGCGCAATTGCAAGTAAATACGGTGAAACTTTACCGGATAATTATAAGCAGGCCCTTTATCCTGAATATAATTTCATATCACCTGACTACTGCATTGATGCTTCAACAGGTATCGATCCTCTTCACACATGGTATGTCAGAGGGCTTGAGCACACTTTGAAAAACCGAGGATTTAATGAGCTTATCAATTATATTGTTTATAAGGATCCTACTGTTTTTTCAAATTCAGAATTTCCACAGTTTACAAAGGCCGTGGAAGATGGAAGTATTGTTCCTGTAACAGGTCCTGACGAAAAAGAAGAAACAACTTTATTAGAGGACATTATTAAACTTATAATTAAGTTAGTCAAAATGATTTATGAGTTTTTAACCGATATGATTAATAAATAAAATGAAATATCAGGCATAATTACAACTTGATTTTCAGAAGACGGTATTATAAAACAGGCTGAGCTTCAGGGAAAATATTTTTAAACAGAGATTTGTATGAAAACAAAAAAGGACTGATGAACCATGCACCTCATAAATGAACAAAACTACATAAAAACAATGACCGAGGAAGTTGAGCCTTTCCTCAAGAGCAAAAGAACCGACGGTGGCTTTCTTTCCTTTGACGGAAACAGAATCCGCTTTGAGGAATACAGTCATCCTCAGGAAAAAGCTGCGGTTATAGTTCTTCACGGGTTTACTGAAAGTGCAGAAAAGATGCGTGAGGTGTCATACTATTTCTATAATGAGGGCTACAGTGTGTATGCAGTTGACCTTCGTGACCACGGCAAATCGTTCCGTACTTCAGACAGTGTGGGCAGAGTTGACACCGACGATTTTCATAAGTACGCTTCTGACCTTGAATGGCTTATTGAAAAGGTGATAAAGGCTGAAAATCCTGAGAGGGAGATTTACATTTTCTCTCACTCTCTCGGCAGTACGGTTGCACTTCTCTATATGCTGAAAAATCCTGATTCGGTTAAAAAGGCAGTGCTCTCTTCACCTATGATCTGCGGAAATATGGGTATGCCCGTTGCTGTTGCAGGCACGGTTGCAAAAGCGCTTTCTTCACTTGGCGGAAAGAAAATTCCTGCTCCCGGCAGATGTAGTTTCAATCCCGACCTTCCTTTCCAAAAAAGCGACGCAACAAGCCCTGAGCGCTTCAGCTATTACCACGAAAAACGCAAGGCAAATAAACTTCTGCAGACAAACGGCCCTTCCTTCGGTTGGGTAAAAGCCTCAGTTGAGGCAAGGGATGAAATTCTCTATTATGCTGACAAAATCAAAGCAGAGCTTTTCGTAATTAAGCCTCAGGAAGATAAGCAGCTTCTTATGAGCTATACGGATGAATTCATTGAAAAAACAGGTGCTGAAAATGTGACAATCGAAAACTCAAAGCACGAGATTTTTATGAGCGGTAACGAGGCTCTGGAAAAGTATTATAAAGTAATTTTTGAGTTTCTCAGATGATTTTTACTGCTGCAGAATTCTGCGGCAGTTTAATTTTTTAGTTCCTTTAAAGTTGATGAATTATATTTAATAGTGTATAATAGTTAAAAAGCAAAAGGAGGAAATGCTATGAGACTTTTACTTGCTGAAGACGAGCAGGATTTATCCAAAGCTCTCTGCGCAATTTTAAAGCATAATAACTATTCCGTTGATGCCGTTTATAACGGTCAGGATGCCCTTGACTACGGTCTTTGCGAAAACTATGACGGAATTATTCTCGATATAATGATGCCGAAGAAAAACGGAATTGAGGTTCTCACCGAGCTTCGCAAAAACGGCGTGGATACACCTGTGCTTATCCTTACTGCAAAAAGTGAGGTTGACGACAAAATCACCGGCCTTGATGCAGGCGCAGACGATTATCTCACAAAGCCTTTTGCTATGGGTGAGCTCCTTGCAAGAATAAGAGCCTTAACAAGAAGAAAGGCAGATTTTACCCCTAATCTTCTTACTATCGGCAATCTTTCCCTTAACAGAGAATCCTTTGAGCTTTCTGCGGGTGACGAATCAATCCGCCTGGGCAACAAGGAATTTCAGATGATGGAAATGCTTATGTCTAACCCGGGCAGACTTATTTCAACTGAGCAGTTTATGGAAAAAATCTGGGGATATGAAACCGAGGCAGAAATTAACGTTGTCTGGGTTTACATATCTTATCTCAGAAAAAAGCTCAGCACCCTTAAGGCGAAGGTTGAAATTAAAGCAGTAAGAGGTGTGGGATACACACTGGAGGAAATAAAATGCTGAAAAAACTAAGACGACGCTTCGTTGCAATTGCGATGTTTGCTCTGTCGATTATGTTTCTTGTTCAGTTTACGGCAGTTAACGTAATCAATCTTTATCAGCGTGATTCTGAAACCAAAAGCATTCTCAAAATAATTGCCGATAACAACGGCGTACTTCCGGGAGGACACGACCGTGAGAATACTCTCAGCGATTTTCTTAACCCTTTCGGAAAGCTTGAAATTAACGTTGAAACGCCTTACTCCACCCGATATTTTGTGGTTGAGCTTAGAAAAAACGTTGCAACAAAAATTTCAACGGAGCATATAGCGGCCGTATCGGACGAAACTGCTTATGAATATGCAGCAAAGGTTTACCGTAAAGGGCCGGGCTTCGGAATTGAAGGACCGTACCGATATTATTTCAAAGAGGGTGCTGAAAAATCCATAATGGTTTTTATTGACATAACGAGAGATTTGCAGCTTTCTTTTGCTCTTATGTCAATTACTTCAACGGTTATGTTAATTACCCTTCTGCTTATTCTTGTGCCCGTATGGTGGCTTTGCAAGCAGGCACTGAAGCCTGTTGAAGAAGCTATGGAAAAGCAAAAGCAATTCATAACCGATGCAAGTCACGAGCTGAAAACACCAATTGCAATTATAAATGCCGATGCAGAGGTTATGGAGCTTTGTCAGGGAGAAAACGAGTGGCTTTCAAGCATTAAAAAGCAAACTGCACGAATGAACACCCTTGTAAAAAATCTTGTGGAGCTTTCAAAGGTGGGTGAAGAAGCCGACGTTAAAAAGCATACCCTTTTCAATATAAGTGAGGCTGTGCTTGACACTGCGTCAAACTTTGAAACCACGGCAAAGGCTCTCGGAAAAAGCTTTACTTATTCCGCGGTGAGAGATGTAAAATATAACGGCAACGAGGAAGAAATAAGACAGCTTATTTCAATTCTCTGCGACAACGCTATGAAATATACGGATGAAAACGGTACTATAAAGCTTAACCTTTATAAGATAGGCAAGAGTATACAGATTGACGTGTTCAACACCTGCGATTATGTTGACCCTGCAACTGTGCCGAAGCTCTTTGACCGTTTTTACCGCGCTGATGAATCACGTTCAAGAGAAACGGGCGGATACGGAATAGGTCTTTCTGTTGCAAGAGAAATTGTATCAAGACATAAGGGCAGAATAAAAGCTGTTACCGATGGCACAACAGCAATAACATTTAAAATTACACTGTAAAAAAAGGAGGATGAGCCTGATGTTTCTTTTCAGAAGAATAAGAAAAATTATGAGCCGTATTGCAGCAGTACTTGCGGCAATTGTAATTGCTTTTTTTGTGGGCACTGCTGACAGCGAAAAAGAGCCTACCTCGGAAACAGAAGGACTTATCCTTTCAACAATTAAAAACGAAACAACTGTAAAAAGCACCTCTGCAAAAAATCTGAAAGACGGAAACGAAGAGGATTACACCTACATTATCCTGGCCGATGAAATGACCACCATTAACGGTAAGGGCGCAAGCTTTTCCGATAATCGGGTTACAATCAGTAAGGGTGGTACTTATCTTTTCAAGGGTGGACTCAGTGACGGAAGCATCTGTGTTGATCTTAAAGATAAAACAGAAAAGGTTGTTCTGAAATTTTGCGGTGTAGGAATAAATTCCTCAGAGTCTGCTGCAGTTGCAATTAAAAATTCAGCAAAGGAAACTGTGCTCGAGCTTGTTGACGGTACGGTCAATTCAATTTCAGATACTGCCGTAAGAGGTGAAACCTACCGCGAAACCGACGAGGATTCTGCTGCAATTTTTTCAGGCGGTGACCTTATAATCAACGGCAAGGGCATACTTAACATTTCTGCAGGCTTCAATAAGGGAATCTTTTCAAAAAAAGATCTTTCAATTAAAGATGCGGTTGTGAATATTCTCAGTGCCGATGACGGAATCAGAAGCAAGGACAGTGTTCAGCTTGAAGGTGTAAAACTCAAAATTACCTCAGGCGGCGATGGAATAAGAACCCGTAATGACAATGAAGACAAAGATGGAAAAATTGCTGTTGCCGACAGCGAAATCGTAATAAACAGTGAACTTGACGGCATTCAGTCAGAGGGAAAACTGATTATAAACAAAAGTAAGGTGGATATAATTTCTGCAGGCGGCAGTACCGGAAGGCACACGGACAAAGGTGCACCCACATTTTTTGAAGAGTCAAAATCTCCCACAGAAGACAAAGGGCTTATTTTTGCTCTCAGAAAAGCTACTCTTGACAGCAGTGCCCTTGAAGAAATTCTTATGGGAACAACTACCCACTACGGTATAATTGCCGAAGATAAGGTGACAGCAGACGAGTCTGAAATCAAAGTAACTTCTGTTGACGATGCCGTTTACGGTGAAGATATTGAGGTTGAAAACTGCAGTTTTGTGCTGCAGAGTGATGACGACGGTTTTCACGCAAAAAATGAAATAAGCACCGAGAAAAGCGAAATCAGCATTCTTGACTCTTATGAGGGCTTTGAAGGCGAAAAAATTGAAATTGAAGGCGGAAAGCTTTTTATAAAGGCATACAACAATGGCTTTGACACAGGTCATAACAGCGAGGAAAGCGTAGAAATAGAGGATGCCTATATCCATGTGGATTCTGACGGAAAGGGAAGTAAATCCAGGTCTGATATACATCTTTCGGGTGGCACACTGATTGTTTTCGACTCAGCCCACAACGATATTTTCTCCGATACATATACTGTATCTTCGGGCACTTTGCTTGTGCTCAGCGATGAGCCTGCTGCAAAGAACATTAAAAGCGAGGGTATACCCGTAATTGCCTTTACCGAAAAGAGAGGAAAAAATACCTTTACGGTAATTGCTGACTCAAAAGGCGAGGGTGTAATAGGCTTTTTCTCAACGCGAAAGTATAAAAGTGTGGTCTTTGTTTCCGAGACTCTGAAAAAAGACGAATACTACGAGCTTTATAACGGAGGTAAATTCAGCGGTGAAGCTATAAGTGGTGTTTACACTGAAGGAAAGTATTCAGGTGGCACACTTATAAGAAAACTCAGTAAACCCCTCATAAACCTTGACAAAAAAGACTAAAAGTGATAAAATCTTCTGCGGTAATTATAGATATAAGGACAGGTGAATATAATGTCAGGTCATTCAAAATGGAGCACCATTAAAAGAAAAAAAGAAAAGACTGACGGCGCAAGAGCAAAGGTCTTTACAAAAATAGGCAGAGAAATTGCAGTTGCAGTCCGTGACGGCGGTCCCGACCCCACTTCAAACTCAAAGCTTAAGGACATTATTGCAAAGGCAAAGGCAAACAACGTGCCTAACGACAACATCGAAAGAATTATCAAAAAGGCATCAGGTGAAGGCACCAGCGCCAACTACGAAGAGATTATGTATGAAGGCTACGGCCCCTCAGGTATTGCAGTTATTGTTGAAACTCTTACAGATAACCGTAACCGTACTGCAGGCGAAATGCGTCACTATTTCGATAAAAACAAGGGCAACCTCGGTCAGCAGGGTTGTGTATCCTTTATGTTTACCCGTTACGGCGTAATCGTTATTGAAGCTGAAGATGTTGACGAAGACAAGCTCATGGAAGACGCGCTTGAAGCTGGTGCAGTTGACTTCATCACAGACGAAGAGGATATCTATATCGTACGAACAGAGCCCAATGATCTTGGTGGTGTGCGTGACGACCTTGAAGCAAAGGGCTACACCTTTGTTTCAGCAGAGGTTGAATATGTGCCCAACACACAGACAGCACTTTCAGACGAGGATGACCTGAAAATGATGGGCAGACTTCTGGAAATGCTCGAAGATAACGACGACGTTCAGAATGTATGGCACAACCTTGAAAACGAAGACGACCTTCCCTAAAGGCTATCGATAAATGCACAAGAACAACAACGCACTATTTATAACAATAGTGTTAAGTAAAAATCGAAAAATCAACAGATAATAGATAAAAATGTCCAAGGCATCGAACCTTGGACATTTTTGCGTTGCTTTGACTTTTTTTTGCCCTCTCGGAGTACCTGTGTACGCCTTCGGGGCAAAGAAAAGGCCATCTTGCACATTTCTCAATAGCCTTATATCCTGTTTTTTGAATAAAAAGGAGTCTGCTTTCATATCCTATATCGGGTGATAATATGGATAAAAGCAAACTCAAAGTATACGGATTTTTCATACTTATAACCGAAACTGTAGGCACTGTTGCCGGTCTTCTTACTTCTCTCGGCATGGAGAAATATGCCATGGTTGAAAAGCCTGAACTTAATCCGCCAGATATAGTTTTTCCCATAGTGTGGAGTATACTCTATGCCCTTATGGCAGTGAGTGCCGCAAGAATATGGCTCACCGAGGAAAGCGTGGAAAGAGAAAGAGGGCTGAAGCTATATGTGATTCAGCTTGGTATGAACTTTCTTTGGAGCATTTTCTTTTTCAATTTTCAGTTTTACGGATTTGCTTTCTTCTGGCTTCTGGGACTTTTAGCTGTAATTATTCTTATGACGATTTCTTTTTACAAGATGGACAGAATTGCAGCTTATCTGCTTATTCCCTACATTCTGTGGGTAAGCTTTGCCGGTTATCTTAACTTTATGGTGTGGATGCTTAACAGATAAAGCTACCGTTTTCATTAACTCTTTTTTTCAGTGGTTTGTTCTTCTGCCTCAGGCAGCTCTCCCGAAATGAAGGAAGCACTTAACCAACCGTATAAATCTTCTTTTAAAACATAGACATAAACCCAGTTGCTTCCCTCTGCAGAGCCACCGATAACCTGAACTTCACTGCCTGACACAAGGGGAGCAATCTGGCCGTAGGAATCAGAAGGACCCTTTCTGAGAGAAATGCTTTCTGCAGAAGAAACGGTGCAGTTTACGGGTGAGTAGTTAATCTGTGGCGAAACGGTGCCGAAGGTTGAGGCGAACTCTTTCTGAAGCACATCGGTGAGCTTTTCTGTTGTTGTCTCCTGAGGAGTGAAAAATTCCGAAACAGGAGCAAAGCCGAAATAATCGGCAGCCATAAAAAGAGCTGTACCGAAAAGGAGAATGCAAAGCACCGATAAAAAGGCCATAAGACCTCTTGAAAAGCTCCTTTCTTTTTTGTGTAACTTTCCATCAGAAACTCCGTAACTCTCCTCAAAAGCCGTTTCAGGCTGAAAAATACGGCTTTTTGAAGCCACATCTTCAAAAGATTGGTTGCGTGAGATAAAAATAGGCTTAGGCTCGGCTTCAGTGGGCTGATTTGCCGCACTTTCCGTTTCCTTGCACTGCTCTCCGCAGTGGGGACAGTAGTTTTCTGAGCCATAGAGAATATAGCTGCATTTTTTACAGGTCATAATAAAAACTCCTTCTTTTTTTGATTTGCCCTGAGAGTATATCACGACAAAAAGAAGAAGTTTGTCATAAGTTGAAAGCAAGGAGACTCTTTCTTAAAAGAGCCTCCTTTAGGTTTTATATTTTTGAATAGGCTACCGAGTAAACCTTTGCGTTTTTCGTAGCGGTGTTTTTCAGGTTTGTTTTTACTTTCTTTGCAATTGCCTTGTCGGCTACGAATTTGATTCCGTCTGCAGTAGCTGAGAAAGCTTTTCTGCCGAAGGTGGGAGCAGTTTTTGTACCTTCAAGGTTTACGCGTGCAAGCTTGCTGCAGCCGAGGAAGGCTTTTTCACCGACAGTTTTGAGGTTCTTTCCGAGGGTGATTTCTTTAAGGCTCTTGCAGTATGAGAAAGCTGCATCACCGATTTCAACTATGCTTTCACTGCCGTAGACTTTGGTAAGACTTTTGCAGTTTTTGAAGGCTCTCATAGCAACTGTAATTTTAATATCGTCGGGGAGATAGACTTTTTTAAGTGATGTGCAGTTTGTGAATGTATAATAGGGTATATAAAGTTTGCTCTTTTCTTTGTCTTCAAAAACAACAGTTTTGAGGTTTTTGCAATCTCTGAACTGACCGCCCCAATCTTCATATGGAAACATATCATCCATATGGTCACCGTCAGGATCCATTTCACATTCTAACGAAGCCTTTGAAGGAATAGTAACCGTTTTAATACCCGTTCCTGCAAAAGCATGGCAACCGATTACTTCAAGGTTGTCTGAGAAATTAACCTTTGTAAGATTTTTACAGTTTTCAAAAGCCATATCGTAAATTGAAATTACATTCGAAAAATCAAAGCTTTTAAGATTTTCACAATCAAGGAATGCTCCCTGACTTACAACTATTTTTTCAACATTTTGTGGAAGTACAATTTTTTTAAGGGATGTACACACTGCAAAAGCAGCAGTATCAATAAAGAAAGTTTTATTTTCATCAGCTCTGTCTTCAAAAACTACAGTTTTCAGATTTTTACATTTTCTGAATTGAGCTCCTGAGCTTTCAATTTCCGGTGAATAAGAAAGCTCGGCTTTTGCCGGAATTGTGACCGTCTCCAATCCGCTTTCTTCAAAAGCTGAGACAGCAATACTTTCCAGTTTTTCGGAAAAATTTACACTTTTAAGATTTGTACAACCCATAAAAGCTCTAAGGCCGATATGCTGAATATTTTCAAGATTTATCTCTTCAAGATTTTTACAACCGTAAAAATCATAATTACCGATTTTAGTAATCGAAGCAGGAAGATTTACTTTTTTTAGGTTTGTCATTTTAATTGACGAAATTATTTCATCAAGAGTTTCAATATTTTCACCGATATTAACTACCGTTATGCTTGAAAAGTCAGTATTGTTATTGAATTCTGTATCAACACTTTTAACTTTGTAGCCGTCTACCTCTGAAAGGATGTTAAGCTCCGTTACTTCTTTGTTGCCGACAAATTTATAAGCAACGGCTACCTTTTCTCCCTCTGTTTCATACAGATGATATTCAACATAATCAACGGTTTTTGTTAAATAATCTTCAGTTGGTGCATCTTCAGCACTTGCACCGAAACTCAATAATGTTAAAAGTATTATTGAGAAAAATACAGTTAAAATATGTAATTTGTATTTCTTCATAATTTATCATCCTTTCTTTGTGTTATTGAAGTACAAAGTTCTGTCCGTTGTCGTGGGTGAGTTTGAATACGCTGTCAATGTTTGTCAATTCACCTTGTTGGCCCTTTGCTTTTTTTATGTTGGCACTGAACAACATTTCATCATCATCTGTAATTGCAATTGATTCAACCTCAAATTTATCATAACCTTTACCTGATTGATTTACATTAATTTTATCGGGTTGGGTATAGTATCGATAGGTTTCATCTTCAATTGTAATTGTTGACAATTTGGGATTGTTTGTTGTTGAAAGGTCAACCCACATGATTACACTTTTGTTTTTATTTGTAAGATTTGCGTTGGGAGAATTTGCCGATGAAGGGCTGTACCAAATAGGAATAAACAGGCCATTGCCTGGTGAATAGCAAATGTCTTGTAGTGTACCATCGTAAAAGAGAACATTGTTTTCTACAATAAAAATATCATCAGGGTCAATTGATACATAGAATTTTTCAACACCGTTTTCTGTTACTAACCTTGCTGTTGTATAAGCAAGATTGTTACCTATACCATCCATAAAGTATTGAACAAGAAAAGTCTTATTTGAATTATATTTAGTTATATTTCTTATATCTTTTTTAAATAATGTATCCGTTGTTCCGTCTATAATTGGTCTTAAGAGAGTATAACCTTCAACTTCTGTTGTATTGGGATCATCCTTTAGTATGGTATAGCCGTTACCTGCTTTTCTGAAATCTGAAAATTTATTTCTTGGTAGCTTTATAATCCAATTGTTAGGAACTTCAGTTGATTTATCTATATCAGGGTATACGGGCTCCAGTTCCTCTACAGCATCTTCTAAAAGTTCATTCTCTTTTGTCCAACCACAAATATAAATATTATAGTCATCTATTGCCATACCGTTTGCATGACCCGCTTGCGGAAGAAAATAATATTTTCTTTTCGTCAAATCGTTAATATCTGGAAAATCATAAAACAATGCCATTCGTTCGCTTACATAATCAGTGTCTCTGTTCTCTGATTTCATAACAAACATACTCGTTCTGTTTGTGCCTGCAGCAATACCACCAACAGCAGTGTACACAATTCTATTATCATTTTCATCTGTATATTCCTGATTTTCAATCTCCGCAATATGTTCAAGTTCAATAGTGTTATAAACAATAGCCGCAGCATAAGCCATTGTATAGAAAGTTGCTGTACAAACAACTGCTAATAATAAAGCTGTAAGCCTTTTAATAATCTGTTTTTTCATAATTGTTACTCCTTTGAATTTTTTGTTCTGTTGACTTAATGTAGATTTCAGATATGCGTCGTTATCACTCCTTTATAAAAATCTGAAAGTAAATTAATACTTCCTCTTATATATAAAGTGATAAGAAACTCAAAAAGTAACAAAAAAAGCTGCACAAACTTTCAACTGAAAACATAGCGATTTGCACAGTTCAATTAAAACCTACCCATCGGTCTCACCCTTTCACCTTTATTTACCTTCATTATACATAGGGAATACTATTTTTGTCAATCGGAAAAAACTTAAGATTTTCTTACGTTTTAAATTGAAGAGCGCATAAGTGCCCTGATAACACAAGAAGCCCACTTTCGTGAGCTTCTCTTGTGCATATTTGAAAGGAGAGGGGAGTGCAATGGGAAGGAGGGCTGAAGTGTGAAAAATCGGAAAAAACACGCTTCATTTCCCACTGCACAATTAGAGTATAACTGCTTTACTTAAAACTAAGCTAAAACAGTTTATAAGAAATTATTAAGTTACGGTGTAATCTGTGTGAAACCGATATAAGTTTGGAGTGTGAAGAGTGGAGCAATAATAGTTTGGAGAGTGAAGAGTGGAGTGTGGAGTTAAGGGTCACTTCGTTCCGATTATATCCGTGCCAACAAAGCTTTTAATCTAAATATTCAGCCCGCCAAAGCAGCTTTGCTTAATTGGCGGGCTATGATTTTATTAATTTGAATCTGTAAAGGCGGATAAAATCAACTCTTTACATTTTATACTTAATTAGTTTCGCAGACTACAGCTATCTGTTTATGAAGCATAAATCTGCGACCGCATTTCAACTTTCAACTTTTAACTCTTAACTTTTTTTGAAAGTATAAGGTTTGTGAAAATGCCGAGGATAAGTGCACAAGCAACTGCTGTAAGTGTAATCTTGCCGAATGTAAGAGCAAGACCGCCGATGCCTGCAATAAGAATTACTGAAACTGTAAAGAGGTTTCTGTTATCTTCAAGGTCAACTGATTGTACCATCTTAAGACCTGAAACTGCAATAAAGCCGTAAAGAGCCATGCAGATACCACCCATTACGCAAGAGGGAATTGAGTTAACAAAAGCGACAAAGGGTGAGAAGAATGCAATAAGCATTGAAAGAACAGCTGCAGTGATAATCGTGTAAACAGATGCGTTTCTTGTAATAGCAACGCAAGCAACTGATTCACCGTAGGTTGTGTTGGGACATCCGCCGAAGAAAGCACCGACCATTGAGCCCACACCGTCACCTAAAAGTGTTCTGTGAAGACCGGGGTCTCTGAGAAGGTCTTTTTCAATAATTGAAGAGATGTTCTTGTGGTCTGCAATATGCTCAGCGAAAACAACAAATGCAACGGGAACGTAAGCAACTGCAAGTGAGCCTATGTAAGAAGCATCGATTTCCTTGATACCCTTGAAAGCGGTAAGGAAGGTGAAATCGGGAAGAGCGAAAACTGAAAGGTTGTTGAATACGCTGAAATCAATGATGCGAAGAGCATCGTTGCCTGTATTGATACCGATAACTGTAAGGATAGCAGCTACTGCATAGCCTGAAAGTATACCGATAATGAAGGGAATGAGCTTAACGCCTTTTTTGCCGTAGGTTGAACAAATCATTGTTACAAAAAGAGCAACAAGACCGCAGAGTACACAGAGAAGGGGATTAGCTGTCTGTACCATTGAAACGGTTTCAACGATTTGACCGTCAGCAATTGCCTGACCGATGGATTCTACCATATATTCGCCTGACTTAAGGTCGCCGATTGCGTTGCCTGCAAGTGAAAGACCGATAATTGCAACTGTGGGGCCGATTACCTGCTTTGGCATAAGCTTATCAATCCAGTTAACGCCTGCAAATTTTACGACCAGAGCGATGATTACATAAACAAGACCTGCAAAAACTGCACCGATAATAAGACCCATATAGCCTGCTTGTACTGATACTGCACCTGCAAAGGCTGCAGCCATTGAGCCGAGGAAAGCAAAGGACGAGCCGAGGAAAACAGGGGAACGCATTTTTGTGAAAAGCACATAGCAGAGTGTACCGATACCTGCGCCAAAAAGAGCCGCAGTTGGCTGCATTCCGTTACCTACGATGATGGGTACAACGAGAGTTGCCGCCATAATAGCAAGAAGCTGCTGCAGGGCGTAGACGAGCATTTGTCCGAATTTTGGTTTGTCGTGAATGTCATAATAGAGTTTCATGTTTTTAACCTCCTTATTTGTTAAGAAAATTTTATCATACCTTAAGTGGAAAGTAAATAGAATTTCAGCATAATCGGGTGTAATTTTGTAGAAATTTGACGGAAAACTTGTTGAAAAAGCAGAAATATCATTGAAGAACGTAAAGACATGTGATACAATTAGTGTATAATTTAAGGGAGATGAAAAATATGATTAAAAACGAAGCTAAAATCAGAAACCCTATCATTGACGCAGTAAGAGAACAGCTTGAGCACAGAGCTCTCTGGCTTTACTATTTAACAGACGAGGCGAAGAAAAAGGGACTTGACCCTTACGATTTTGCTGCTGATGCAATCAGACGTTGCGGGCACTTCAACGGCCGGAATCTCGTAAATAAAGGCAAGACAGATTCACTTAAAGGACTTAAGAAAACCCTTTTCACTCTTCCGGCACAAATGGTTTTTGAAATGAAGATTATTGATGTGAAGGACGACAGATTTGAGCTTAAGTTCCATTACTGTCCTCTTGTAAAGGCTTGGCAGAAGGCAGGCTGCACAGACGAAGAAATCAGAGTTCTCTGCGATCTTGCAATGTGCGGCGACAGAGGTATAGGCGACAAATACGGTGCTGAACTTGACCTTCTCAAGACAATCGGTAACGGCGACGATATCTGCCATTTGATTTATCATAAGTAATAACGATAATACCACTTGACTTGTGTAGTCAAGTGGTATATAATAAAGCTGTAAAAACAAGGAGCTACCCGATAGACGGTCAGCCCTGATGTTTGGTGTTTATGAAAACAACCGCCTATTCGGACTCAGGCGGTTGTTTCCTTTATGTTAGTCCTTAATTAAAAGAACAATAAAGAAAATGAGTACTAAAACAAGAGTGGTCTCTGTCATAGTAATCACCTCTTCCGATTCATAATACCCAAAGGGCCTCTATGTAATCGAAGAGTCACAGTCTCTTCGTAAAAAGACTGACCGCCTACCGTTTAAGGATAACTCCAAGGAGCATATTGCTCGGCGAATAAATTACCATATATGTTCATTTTTGTCAATTAAAGCTACTGCCCGATAATGAGCAGTAGCTTTAGTTTTATTGTTTACTTTTTGCTTCATCAATCATCTCGTCGATGTCCCTATCCAAATCAGAGGAGTTTCCGCCGATGGTGCTGATTCCGGGAACACCGTCAGCTGTCAGGTAGAAAATAATTGCTGAATCTTTCTCTGAAAAATCGGTTGTCATTGTTGTAGCAATCATATCCTGAATCTCAGAGGCAAGCTTCCAATTCTTCACAAGGATTATTCCACCGCTTTTATAATGCTCTTTAACGGTATTTTCGTCAATGTCTGACTTTTCTGAAATAATCAGCACACTTTTATCACTGAGATAGTCAGCAGGAAAATCAGCATTCTGATTTTCGGGAATATCTGCCTGACCGCAAGCAGAGAGAGCTAAAACCATAAGAGCAACGAGTGAAAGTGAAATTAGCTTTTTCATTAGCATTATTTTCTCCCTTTTTATTTCTTCACACAAGCTGCAGCTGTGATGTTGTTGCCGCAGAGAAGTGAATACGTAACCTCAAGGTCACCTCTGCCGTCAGCATTTATAACAACCTCTCTGTAGTAGTTGCCGTCCATGTTGCCGAAGGAGAAAGTCTTTACTTTTCCGCTTCTGTCTTTTACGGTAACTGAGCCCACTGATTTGTGGCCGCCAAGATAAAGTCTGAACTCATTCTTTCCGTCACACTTAAGTGTGGTTGTCATTTCATGAGAGTTTACAATACCGCAAGTTGAAGAACTTTCCTTAGTGTTCTTTCCGTCAGTCCAGGAAATCTTGTAGTTGTCGTCAAAGATATAAACTTCGCCTCGGGTATTCATTTCTGAAAGTGAGCCGTCGCCTGCAGCTTTATGCTCAGTTTCGTAGTTGCCGTTTGCACCGTAGAGGATGAAGTCCTTGCTGTCTTCCGGAATTGCGAAATCTGCAGTTCCCTTAGAGAGAGTATTCACTTTGACATCAAGGGCAACAGCAGTTTTGTCATAAGCATCATTTCTGCCGTCAGCTACTGCCGATTCAAAGCTTAAAGTTAGCTCGCTCTTTTCATAAACATCAGCCTCAAAGGTAATCTCATAAACTGTGTTGTCTCTCGCGCCACCGATAATTGCAAGAGGCTTGGCATTTTTATCCTTTTCAATAACACTGAAGTCAATTACGTTGCCGTTGAGGCTTACTGCTGTAAGCTTACCCCAATCGCTTCTTCCGTGAACTCTTACGGTGTAGCTTCGCTTTGTGAAAGCTCTTTCGCCCTCAAAGCTGCCCACTGCAGGATTTATTGTTAGAACCTGAGTTTTGTCGCCACTCAGTGTGATATCTGTGGTGCGGAATTTTCCGTCTTTATATGCAACAGTTTCGGTGTCGTCTTCGTAAAGTACGGTTGAGCTTTCATAGTCAGCACTTGGGAAAACTTCAAGTGTAAGGTGGCTCCAATCCTTTTCGCTTGTATTCTTCATATTGTCAGCGAGGGTGAGCACACTGCCCATTCTAACGAAAATGGGTGAAGTTTCAAGTGAGTGAGAAACCTTGATTGTTTTTGGACCTGTAAAGGTTTCACCCGTCCAGATGTCCATCCACTTTCCGTCGGGGATGAACACATCTCTTTCTGCGTCGCCTTCACAGTAAGCATTGATGAATACGTGAGCGTGGTTGTTGCCGTCGCAGTATTCGATTATGATATCGTGGGTTGAATTTGCTTCAAGGAAATCTGTTCTGAAATAAGTGTTCCAGGTATCCCAGCCGTCAATTACGGTCTTTCCGTCAATAATTACCTTTACACCGTCGTCAGCATAAGCCGAAAGGAAAATGGGCTTGTCGCCTACAGTGATTTCTCCTGACCAACGGACAGCGAAGTAATCTGAAACCGAAAGTCCGAAGGGTGCTTCAAATACCCAGTCAAAGTCAACCTTTTCGTCATATCTTACGATTTCGGGTTCGCCTTCAAATTTGTCGTTGTTGTAATATTCGCCCTTAAGACCTGCTTTGCCGTCAGAGGTAAAGGTATAAGCATCAGTTTTGGGGAAGCTTTCTGAAATTGGTGCAACAAGAATGTCGTCGCCTAAAAGATACTGGTCATTACGGCTTGCTTCAGCGTACTGAGGATAAGCAACATCGAGTCTTCTTGTGAGAGGAAGACCTGTTTCATAGTTTTCGTGTGCAAGGGAATAGAAAACGGGAAGCAGACGGTAACGCATATCAACATAGGTGTGAGTTACATTTTCTGCAGTTTCGCCGTAAAGCCAGGGCATACGGGAATAGGGCTTTGTGCAGTGCACACGCATAATGGGTGAAAGAGCACCGTACTGAATCCAGCGTACATACATATCCTTTGTAACCTCTGAAGTGTGACCGCCAAGGTCAGAGCTGAGGTAAGGCAGACCCATAATGTTTGAGCCGTAAACTGTGTTGAAGATTTCCGCCTCAAGTGATTCGCTTGAAGCACCGATGTCGCCTGTCCACTGAAGGGTGTAACGGTGTGCCGCAAGCTCAGAAGCATAACTCTGAGTGCCGTTATCGATACCGTCAACGTTAGCCATCATAAGAGGTCTTCTCGGGTATTCGCCACATTTTGCAACGCTCTCGTAGTAATCCTTGGTAATCCAGTTGTATGCGTACATACCTGTGGTATAAATTGAAAGATCATCGTGGATAGGCTCAAGACTTGTCCACCAGTTACGGTCGTACCACCAGTAGTCAAGACCCTTATTCAGAATTTTCTTAAGGTTAAAGTTTCGGATAAGCATTTCAGGCTTGTCGAGAAGATTCGTTGTACCCCAGGTAGGTTCGGGATGGTCGTTGAACACAACGGAGATGCCCATTTTGTGAACATCCTTAAGGAAACCTCGCATATTCGGGAAAAGTAAAGGGTTCACGGTGTAGCCTGTGCCACCCGTTGAGATTCTCCAATCCGTATCAATAACAAGCACGTCAAGGGGATAGCCCTTACTGTAGTAATCGTCAATCTGCTGACGGGCAGTTGCTTCGGTGTATTCATAGTAGCGTGAATCCCAATAGCCCAAAAGATTGAGGCTGATAAGCTCGCTTCTTCCCGTAAGCTCCACAAAATCACTTGTGAAGGTTTCGTAATCGCCGTCGGGTAAGAATACAAAAACATCCTGACTGTCGTTTGTCATATCCCAACCGTTGACCTTATGCCACAAGGCGCTGACGGAATATCCGTCTTCTGAGGGAATAACTCTCGGGGTGTCGGTGAAATACCAGCTTTTAAGCTCGTCTGAGGGTGAGGGAAGATAAATGTTGCTGTTTGTGTCGCTTTCAAAGCACCACAGAACATCGCCCTTTTCATCTGTTACAAAAGCACCCTCACAAGAAGTTGCGTTTTCGGGAACATAGACGGTATAGTTTTCGGTTCCGATTACAACGTAGCCGTCCTTTTTGCTCTCGGTGAATTCCACGTTCTCCCAACCGGTGCGTTTCTCTACGGTAAAGGAGCTGCGGTTTTCAAAGCCGCGAGGACCTTCTTTTTCAAGTCGCACAAGACTGTCTGAAAGAAGCTGCACACGCATTTCACCCACAACAACCGTTGAGGGCAAGTCACTTGCGGGCGTGTCAGCCGGGTTGTAGGCAGGTGCCCAGTCAAGGCCGAACAAAGCGGCAATGATTGAATACATTGACCAAATAAGAGTAAGTACAATTTTCATCTAATCATCCCTTCTATATTTTTGATAAAAATATTTTACACTTATAACTAAATTTTGTCAATGGTTGACAAAGATAATAGGAGGTTTATATTGACTTATGAAAAATCAAGGCGTATAATCCTATTAAGAAAAAATAAAGAGGAGATTACCTATGAAAAAAATTACAGCAATTATGTTAGCCATACTGATTTGCATTGCTTTTGCAGCCTGTGGAAAAAACAACGAAGAAGGCACGAATGTGCAGTCTTCAACCGAGCAAAGCACAACTGAAGATAATAAAACTGACAAGGAAATTCTTGAAGCTGCTTATGCTAAGTATTATGAGGGCGAAAAAAGCGGAAAGCTCATAAGAGACTTTGACGGCGACGGCATAGAGGATATGATTGTCTGCGATTATGAAGCGTGGGAAAACATGTACATAAGACAAATGGATATCTATTATGTAAAACTAAATGGTAAAAAAATAGAAGTTGTTGACCACTATTCTTTTCAAGGTGAATGGGGAGAGGCTCCTTATGGAGACTCAGAGCATGTAGAACTTTATATCAATGAAAATTCACAGCTTCTTTTGAATGTTTTGTCAAGATGGGATGGCATACAAGGACACTTTAAACTTCTTAAAATTGGTGAAAATGAAATAACAGAAGAAAAACATCTCTTCGACCCCGGTTATTCAAGTGGTTTGGGTTTGTTCTATTATGACAGTTATTTCAATCACTATGATGAAACAGAGCCTTTATATGAAGCGGGAGTTGAAATGGTTGAAGGTATATACCCATCTTATAAAGAAGCTTTAGAAGGTGAACTGGGAATCTACGGATTCAGTTGGAAATTGTGGGAAATGGCGGATAAAAATGATTTCGCTTCAGAAAAGTACATTGTAGAGCCAACAGAAGAAGTGGAGTTAATTTTTGAAAATTACAATTTTGAAGGAGTTGATATCGAAGAGTATCATAATAAGATGTATATGCAGTTGTATGGTTAAATAACAAAAAAGGGGCTGTAAAAAAACAGCCCGAAAAAAGTCCGAGATTCGTGTAAAGGCAGCCCCGAAAATTTTGTGTAAAAGCAATCTCCATATCAAGCAAATAATAGGTTGATTGCCTTGCAGTCAGACTGCGGGATTGGTCTCGTATTAACTACAGTTCCTGTTTGCGGAATGTTATGCGTGCGTAGCATGAATAACAGCTCCGCAGGCAGGAAATACTTTTTTACGAGACAAATTACGCAGAAAGCCTGTCTTCGAAAATTATCGAAAGTTGGTTCAATACCATGTCCCAATTTCGACATCTTTGTGTCCATCTTTCGACAATCTTTTGTGATGCCAGATACAGCATCTTACGAAGACTGTCGTCATTCGTGAAGGACGGTTTGTTCTTTGTTATCTGCCTGAACTGTCTGTTCAGACCTTCGATGATGTTTGTTGTATATATTATCTTACGAACATCGGACGGGTATGCAAAAAAGGTAGATAATATATCCCAATTTTCTTCCCAGCTTTTTACACAAGAAGGGTATGTTTTACCCCACTTATCTTTGAACTGGATAAGGCTATTCAATGCTTCATCTTCGCTGACAGCCTGGTAAACCTTTTTAAGGTCGCTCATCAGTGATTTTATGTGTTTGTAGCTTACAAATCTTGTGCTGCTACGTATCTGATGAATAATGCAACGCTGTATCTGCGAATTGGGATATACAGCCTGAATTGCTTCTCTGAAGCCGTTCAGTCCATCAACACAAAACAGAAATACATCCTTGACTCCTCTTGTTTTTACATCATTCAACACATTAAGCCAGAATTTACTGCTTTCATGTTCGCCAATCCATATACCGAGTATATCTTTCTGACCGTCAAGATTGATACCTAAAACTACATAAGCAGCCTTTGTTACATACTGGTGATCCTGTTTAACTTTGTAGTGTATTGCATCCATAAATACAAAGGGATACACACTTTCAAGAGGTCTGTTCTGCCATGCCGTAACCTCCGGCATTATCTTTTCACTGATTTTGCTTACAAGCTCCGGTGATATTTCAACATCATACAAATTCTTAATCTGCTCGGCAATATCTCTCTGGCTCATTCCACAAGCATAGAGAGATAATATTTTTTCTTCCATACCGTCAGCATTGCGGTTGTACTTTCCGATAATCTTAGGTTCAAATTCACCGTTTCTGTCTCTGGGTACACGGACATCAATCTCACCAAGCTGAGTTTTTACTGTCTTTTTTGAGTATCCGTTTCTGTAGTTTTTCGACTTATTGTTACAGTCAACATCTGACAGCCTTTCACTTTTTTCGTAGCCTAATTCTTCCGATAATTCACATTCCATTACCTCCTGAAGGACATCCTTGAACATATCTTTCATTGCTGCCATAATTTCATCTGTTGATGTGAAGTTCTGACTTCTCACATACTCCTTCATAATTTCCGCTGATGTTTTTGCCATAAAAATTACTCCTTTCAAGCTTTAGGTTCGTTACTTTCTTTATTGCTTGAAAGGAGTTGTTTTATTCACTTTTACACAAAATTTTCAGCGGTCTT
>JAZSQU010000067.1:0-45885 GCA_045538095.1 Acutalibacteraceae bacterium
GCGCCTCAGCTTTGGTATATCTAAGATGCCTTAAATATACGTTATGCGGTATTAGCAGTCGTTTCCAACTGTTATCCCCCTCTGAAAGGCAGGTTACTCACGCGTTACTCACCCGTCCGCCACTAAGTCATAAAAGCTTCATTCCGAAGAAATCCACTTAAATGCTTCGTTCGACTTGCATGTGTTAGGCACGCCGCCAGCGTTCGTCCTGAGCCAGGATCAAACTCTCTAAAAATTGTATTGTAACACTTTCGTGTTAAAATCATTTTCAGAGCTTTGTCGCTCATTTCGTCATTGCTGACATTTCTTTTATACTTCGCTATTTAGCTTCCGTATTACTGTTTGAAAAGTACTTTTTAAACTCTTCGTTTGATAGTCCTCAGACCATCGAATCTCGGGTTCCTTTTCTTATCTCGTTGTTTAATTTTCAAGGTCCAATTGCTATCCTTCTACCGAAAGACAGCTCAAAGAGTATATCACATATATACTCCGCTTGTCAAGGCTTTTTTGAAAGTTTTTTCAACTTTTTTCGCATTGACGTTTCTTTTGTAACTTTCCTCATTGCGGAAAGCTCAATAATAATATCACTTTGCACAAGAAAAGTCAAGGGTTTTTGGGCAGTTTTTCAGATGTTTCAGACCACTCTTCCGGGTGTTTTGAGGTGCTTCAAGGTGGTGTGGTTTGGGGTGTTTTTGGGCACAAGATGTGGGTTTTGAGTGTGGAAAAACCGCCCTCAGCTGAGGACGGTTTTCTTTATTATGAAATTAATCTGTTAAGCAACAGTATAAGGTCCAACAATATAGTCGCCAATGTTTTCGCTGGTGAGTGTAAGACTACCAATCTTATTAGTGCCGCTGAGCTTAATCTTTACAGGGATGTCTGTTGTGTTTACAACAAGCTTAAACACACCGTCGTTGCTATGGAAATAGTTTCCGCCAGCAAAATTGATTGTGTTTATACCTTTTGACTCATCACTGATATAAACTGCTGCGTTTACCTTTGATGTTGCCATGTTCTTAATTGTTACTGTACCGGCTTTATATCCTCTGTTCCAGAAATAAAGTGCTACATCTACATCCATGGGATAAAGACCGTTGCTTGTGTAATTGAAATTCTTATCAGCTGCAAGAGTGCTGTTTGTTACTTTAACTTTAAAAGTATCATATGTAACAACCTTCTCCTCTGTTGTAGGCTCTTCTGTTGTGGGTTCCTCAGTAGTAGGTTCCTCTGTTGTAGGCTCTTCTGTTGTGGGCTCTTCAGTAGTAGGTTCCTCTGTTGTAGGTTCTTCTGTTGTGGGCTCTTCAGTAGTAGGTTCCTCTGTTGTGGGTTCCTCTGTTGTGGGTTCCTCTGTTGTGGGCTCTTCTGTTGTGGGTTCCTCTGTTGTAGGTTCATCTGTTTCATCTGAACCGTCACAGAAGGGGCAATCAAAATCAAAAGTTACTGCAAAGAAGTGTACGATCTTATGTACAAAATTATAGATAGTTTCTAAAAACTCGAAGGTTTCATCAATTGCGCCTTCGTAGTCTTTGTTTTCAATTGAATCTATAATGCTGCTTGCATCGCCGGCTAAATCAGCTGTTGCAGCATCCTTAGCTGCCGCACCAACAGGAATTACAGCTATAGATAATGACATAATAATAGCAAGAAAAATTGCGAGAGTTCTTTTCATTAGTTTATCCTCCGTTTCAAATATCATAACTCCCCCGTATTACGAGGGAGTCGATTTATCGCAACAAATTATGCAACGTGTACTGTATAAGGACCTTCAATGTAGTTGCCGATATTTGCAGCAGTAATAACTGTGCTACCAACACGAACTTCACCCTTGAGAACAACAGGAACTGAAACACCTGAGTTGTTGATGATAAGCTTGAAGCCTTCTACATTGTGATAATAGTTATATACTGTTTCGTCTGTGAAAACGATCTTGCCAACTACAGCGTCTTTCTCTAAAACGATTGCTGTTTTTACGTTAGCTGTTGCCATACTGTCAATTGTAAGGCTCTTGAGAGGTGCAGCGATTACATAAGCAGCGTCAACATTCTGGGGATAATCAAGCATGAAAGTGATATCCTTGTTAGCGAATGCTGAACCGATTACTGAAAAAGCTGTTTCGTAAACGGGCTTCTGAGCGTCGTCTTCTGAGCCGTCGCCTGAACCGCCTTCTGAGCCGTCGCCTGCAGTATCATCGTCAGCCTTGCCGTCACAGAAAGGACAGTCAAAGTCGAAGATTTCTGAAAAACCGTGTACGATTTTGTGAACAAGATTGAAGATTGCTTCAAAAACATCAAATGCATCTTCAAGGGTCTTTTCGATGCTTTCAACACTGATTTCTCCTGCTGTTTCAGTTGCTGCTGAAGCAGGGAGAGCAACTACAGAAAACATCATTACGAGTGAAAGTAAAACTGCCAATAATTTTTTCATGGTGTACTCCTCCATTTTTGTTAATTTTTTGTGTTTGGCAAGGATATTGTACACCACATTTTGTGGTTTGTCAATACGCTTTGTGCTTTTTCGCAAAATTAATTCCATTGCTGTGTTACATTTTATAAGGGTGGTGAAAATGATTTTCGGTGATATTTTAAGAGAGTTATTAGAGGAAAATAATATGACGCAAAAGCAGCTTGGTGATGCCCTCAATATTGCTCCGTCAACAGTAGGCAATTATATAAGAAACATACGTGAGCCCGACTATGCCACCTTACTGGAGTTTGCAAGATACTTCGGTGTACCGACGGACTATCTTTTGGGCTATTCTACAGACAAACGCAGTTCTCACGGTGAACAGAAGCTTATCAACATTTACAGAAAGCTTAACTGCGAATACCGCGAGATTTTAACCCGACAGGCATCGCTTCTCAACGATATGCAGAACAAAAAAGCAAAGGAATAATTTCCTCCCAAATAACAAAACCGCCTTCATTTTTTAGAAAGCGGTTATTTTTCTATTTATTTTTTTACTCAATAAGTGTAATCCCTGCACTTTGTTTATAAACTATGTGGCCACTCAATCGTGATAAATCTGATATGCAGAATAACTTACTGTTTTCGTTTCATCATTAAACTCTATAGTCATGTTTGTCCCAAACGCAGGTATATCCGTTGTATTCCACTCTGTAACAAATGTCGTTACCTCACCTTCTTGTGTTACATCTCCGCTTTTGTTCAGCGTTTCTTCTTTCAGCAAATCATAATCAGTCTCAGGTAAACTCCAGCTCGCATTAAATCTTCCGCTCCAAATACCACTATAGTAGTATTTGTATTCTACGTTTTCTGCTTTTTCAGGGATTTCCAATGGTACTATTTCTGTAATGTATTCGTAATTGGCATCAAACCTGCCGTCAAACACAAGATAATCGTCAGGGTCTGTTGTTTCTGAACAAAGAGGATATATACCCGGCTCCATAAAAGTAAAGAAATATGTTGTTACTGTCATATAGCACAAACTTGCTACAATACCCAGAACAACAAACACCGATGTAAACACACGAAGTTTCTTTCTCTTTTCGGTGGAAACCAAAGCAAAAATTAACCCCCAAAAGGAAGCAGTCATAAACGCTATCACAAGCCAACCGTAATCATGCAATTCAAGAGTGGGAAATTGGAGCTGCGACCTCATTAAAAAGAATAAAGCGTAAACCAAAATTATTAATATTACTGATAAAACTATGTTAGTTTTTCTTTTCATAATAATCCCCCTTTTGTTTATTATATCATAGAGATTTATATAATTCAACGATGAAAGTAAACTGTTAAGGTAATCTTAAGAAACAAAAAATCCCTCTGCTTTTACAACAAAGGGATTGGTTTTCTATTATGCCCTCGCCGGGCGGGCGTTACTTTCTTGAAAGAAAGTAACCAAAGAACTTTACTTGTTTTATTACTCTGCACCAAGTGCATCCAATGACTGCTTCTTAAGGTACGCATTGATGAAGCCGTCAATGTCGCCATCCATAACAGCATTGATATTACCCATTTCAAAGCCGGTTCTGTGGTCCTTTGCAAGGGTGTAGGGCATAAATACATAGGAACGGATCTGGCTGCCCCAACCGATTTCCTTCTGCTCGCCTTTGATGTCTTCAATCTTGTCGAGATGCTCTCTCTCTTTGATTTCAATAAGTTTTGACTTGAGCATACGCATACAAACTTCTCTGTTCTGATGCTGGCTACGCTCTACCTGGCAGGATACTACGATACCTGTGGGCTCGTGGATAAGACGAACTGCTGATGAGGTCTTGTTAACCTTCTGTCCGCCTGCACCCGATGCACGGTAAACTTCCATCTTGATATCTTCAGGTCTGATTTCAACTTCAACGCTGTCGTCGATTTCAGGCATAACTTCAAGAGAAGCGAACGAAGTATGTCTTCTTCCTGATGAGTCAAAGGGTGAAACACGGACAAGTCTGTGTACGCCCATTTCACTCTTGAGATAACCGTAAGCATTCTCGCCTTCGATTACCACTACGGCACTCTTCAGACCTGCTTCGTCGCCGTCAAGGAAGTCAACGGTTGTAAACTTGAAGCCTTTCTTTGTTGCCCACTGACCGTACATTCTGAACAGCATCTGGCACCAGTCCTGTGCCTCTGTACCGCCTGCACCTGCGTGGAAGGTAAGGATTGCGTTGTTGTTGTCGTATTCGCCTGAAAGAAGTGTTGCAAGGGTCTGCTTTTCAAGCTCTGCTTCAACTGCGGCTACGCTTTCCTCGCAATCGGGAAGAAGGTCAAGGTCGCCCTCTTCGTCTGAAAGCTCAATCATAACAAGTGCATCGTCAAATGCAGTTTTAAGGTCTTCGTAAGCCTTGATTTTACCCTTGAGTGAAGCGATTCTCTGAAGCACCTTCTGTGAATTTGCAAGGTCGCCCCAGAAATCCTCAGCTGCTGTCTGTTCTTCAAGCTCTGCAACTTCCTTTGCCATAGCCTCAAGGCCAAGTGCGCCTGCAAGCTCACTAAGAGGCTTTTCGCTTTCAAGAAGCTTTAATCTTAATTCTTCAAACTGTATCATTATTACTTTTCCTTTCGGTTGTATAGTTTCGTTTGAGTTTTTCGAGTATTACATCTCTGTTCACCTTTACATGTTTGCAAATTTATCCTTTTATATTATACATATTTATTTTTAAAGGGCAACACTTTAGGAAAATATTTTTCTATTTTGCCTTACAAAAAGGCAAAAACTTTTAATGCTGAGTTTATTTTCAGGGGTTATATTATATATAGTATTATTTTTCGCGAAAAAATTGCTTCAAACAATTGCTTTTGTCGACAAAAACATATACAATAGAGCAGTACAAAATTTTTATACTATTATATAAGGAGAAATAAATGCGTTATTCAGACTATAAATGCGACGGCTGCGGCAACGTCTTTTCGGAAAGCGACGATATTGTTGTCTGCCCCGAATGTGCCACACCTCAGCACCGTGAATGTTATAACGAAAAAGGCGGCTGTGTAAACGCTCACCTTCACTCAGAGGGGTTTCAGTGGCAGGGCGAAAAGCTTCCTTCCGAAAATAAAAAAGAGGAGCTTCCCGAAAAGGCAGAGGAAATCAAAAAGGATTTGATTTGCCCTAACTGTCAGCACCCTAACCCTCACGGCAGCACAGCCTGTCAGAAGTGCGGAATGAAGTTTACCGTTTTCGGAATAAACCTTGCTGAAAAAGCGCAGGAGCTTGACGAAGAGCAAGATAACAATCCACCACCCGTTAACCCTGAGGCAGAACCGAAAATGACACCGCCCTCATACCCGCCGCCATTTACTGTAGGCTCAGGCGAAAGAAAAAGAGAAGAGACCCACCTTCCTCACAACAGAGAAGAGCAGATGGAAAACTTTCTTTCAAGCACAATTGAAAACACCTCAGGCTTCAGTTCGGAAAGCGGCAGTGAACAGCTTTTCAAAGGACCCTATCCCGACAATATGACAATCGACGGCATACCTGCAAACACTGTAGGCGCTTTTGTGGCAAGAGAATCTCACAAGTATATCGAAAAATTCAGAAGACTTTCTTCAGGCCAGAAGCTTTCCTTTAATTGGGCAGCATTTTTCCTGAGCCCCTATTGGTTCTTCTACAGAAAGCAGTTTAAGCCCGGCATTGTTTTTATGACCCTTAATCTTTGCCTTAACGTAATTATGACTCCGGCTGCAACAGAGTTCCTTAATTTTTATGAGTATCTCTCAACGCTGGATGCTTCAACCCTCACCGAGCCTGCAACGGCAGAGCTGCTTTCACGTATGGACACTCTTATGGAGCCTATGGCGGTATTCTTTGCAATTATGCTTGTAATTAAGCTTGTTGCCGGCTTTGTGGCTGACCGGCTTTACAAAAACTACGCAGTTGCAGAGCTTAAAAAGGTTGCCGCCGAAACAAACCGCAACCAGAAGCTGACCCGTATTCTCAAATACGGCGGCATCTCACCCTTAATGCCCATAGCGGCTTACTTCGCAGAGCAGATGCTGAGCCTTATGGCGAGCTACTTCTTTTAATTTAACAAAAACCGTTCAGCCCCCGTGTGTTGAACGGTTTAATTTTTTGCTGTGTACCGTGTTTTCTAATGGCTTTTTAATAAAAGCTGTGATATAATACCCTTGGAATAAACTGCAAAAAGGAGAAAAAAATATGAGAATACTTGTGGCAGAAGACGAAAAAGCCCTTAACAGAATACTTGTAAAACAGTTTACAAAGCTTGGTTACAGCGTTGACAGCTGCTTTGACGGTGAAAGCGTTTTTGATTTTCTGAACGGCGCCACATACGACGCAATTGTGCTTGATGTTATGATGCCGAAAAAAGACGGCTTTACCGTACTTACCGAAATGCGTCAGCAACTCATCAACACCCCCGTTATTTTTCTCACGGCAAAAACTGAAATCAGCGACAGGGTTCACGGCCTTGACCTGGGTGCAAACGATTATCTTATAAAGCCCTTTTCCTTTGAGGAGCTTGCTGCAAGAGTGAGAATGATTACCCGTGACTCAAAGGGCAACGGCACAAATCTCTTTACCGTGGGAGACCTTTCCGTTAATATAAAAAGCCGTGAGGTAAAAAGAGGCACCACAAAAATAGACCTTTCCGCAAGGGAGTATTCCATTCTTGAAGCACTTATCAGGAACGCAGGAACAGTTATGTCAAGAGAAAAAATTGAAAACAGCGTCTGGAATTACGATTACGAAGGCGGCACAAATGTAATTGATGTTTACATCCGTTATCTCAGAAAGAAAATTGACGACGATTTCGACACAAAGCTTATTCACACCGTAAGAGGTGTAGGCTATGTGCTCAGAGAGGAAGTGAACGGATGAAATTTAAAATCGCAAAATCCATCAGTT
This sequence comes from Acutalibacteraceae bacterium, assembly GCA_045538095.1. Classification (GTDB taxonomy): domain Bacteria; phylum Bacillota; class Clostridia; order Oscillospirales; family Acutalibacteraceae; genus UBA6857. The sequence continues at coordinate 7,319 of JAZSQU010000067.1, forward strand.
CAAAACTGAATCTCTGGTATACCGTTCTGATGTTTGTGCTTTCTGTGGGACTCATTCTCTCCGTTGTTACAGCGGCGATATTGGCACAGAATGTACAGGTTCAACAGGAGCTTGTAAGAAGCGTTGAAAGAAACATTGACGAAATTGAGGTTGAAAACGGTCTTCTCGATATCGAGACAGACTTCGCTTACAGAAACGGCAATACTTATGCAGTTGTGTTCTCGGAAAGCGAAGAAATCCTCGGCGGCAAATATCCCGAAGGCTTCACTGCAGAAATCCCGCTTTCGGAAAAGCAGTTTGAAAAGTATGACGGCTTTTATGTTTACGACACAAAGGTTCAGTTTACGAAATACGATTATAAAATCGACGGTGAAGACGGCGAAATAATCAGCAGCGAGGTTGAAGGTGCCGACTATTATACACCCTTTGACGGCAATCTTGATTTTTACGGCGAAGACTGCGACATCTCCTGCAGGGAGGCTTTTACGATTGCCGTTAATAAAAGCGGTCTCAATCCGGACTACATTGAAATAATCAACGTAAAAAATTATGAATACAACGACGATCCCATTTACGAGGTTGAGTTTTACTCCTCAGAAAAAGCCTATGATGACATCTGGGTGCGTGGTGTTACGGCGGTGAACGGAGTTGACGGTGTGTGGGCGGTGCTTATCCGTCTTGCATCAATTCTTCTTCCCATAATTCTCGTTTTGTCCGTTCTTGTGGGAAGAGTTATTACAAAACGGGCACTTCAGCCGGTGAAGCTTTTAAGTGAAGCCGTTGAAGAAACCCACGACGAAAAGGACCTTACAAAGCGCATCAGAATCGACGACGGCGACCCGCTTATTACGGGACTTGCAGACAACTTCAACGAAATGTTCCGAAGGCTGCAGCTTTCATTCCAGACTGAAAGGCAGTTTTCGGGCGACGTATCCCACGAGCTGCGTACCCCTACGGCGGTTATCCTTGCAGAATGTGAATATCAGCTTTCAAGAGATGAGCTTGACAGCGAGGACAGAGAGAGCTTTGAAACAATTGAAAAGCAGGCGCAGAGTATGAAGCAGCTTATTTCTCAGCTTCTTGAAATCACAAAAATGGAGCAAAACAGCACAGAGCAGAATTTTGAAAAGGAAGATCTGAGTCTTCTTGTGAATGCGGTCTGTGACGATGCTGAAGCTCTTTCGCAGAAAGGTATTACCCTCACCCGTGATATAGACGAGAATGTGGAGCTTCCTCTTGATATTATGCTGATGACACGGCTTGTTACCAACCTTGTTTCCAACGCCTACCAATACGGCAAGGAAAACGGCAACATTAAAGTCAGCCTCAGAAAAGAAAAGGGCAGAGCACTTCTCAGTGTTGCCGACGACGGAATCGGAATTGAAAAAGAGCATCAGGACAAAATCTGGAACCGTTTTTACCGTGTGGATAAGGCGCGCTGCAGAGAAGAGGGCTGCTCAGGCCTCGGTCTTGCAATGGTAAAGCAGATTGCACTTATGCACGGCGGTGATGTGTCGCTGCAGAGCGAAATCGGAAAAGGCAGTACCTTTACGGTGGATTTGCCGATGGAATAATATAACCGAATATAGAAAAATCACAGGGTTCGTAATTGAACCCTGTGATTAACTTTTTTATTTGTTGTGAATTGTTTACTGTAAGGATTTAACAGCAATCATCGAACCGTCACCTGATTAGCCTAAAATAATACTACGAATAAAAAGAAAAACCAAAAAAATCAGCAAACATAATAATTGCAGATGAATAAAAGCAATGATATATTTAATCCATTTCCAGTTTTCTGGTAGAATTAATATTAGTTTTTGTCCGGCCAAAAAAACTATTCCCCAAACAAAAAAGTATAAAATTACACTAAGCCAACTATATTCATCAGGAACAACGCACATTCCAAAAAGCAAAACTACAAATGCAAATAAGAACATTTTTAGTATCTTTTTCATAACGATATCTCCTATTATTTCATTTTAAAACAATGGTAAAATAAATTTGTTTGCACCTAAAACTGAAACAAGAAGCCATACGGTAGATAATATTATCAAAATCAACAACCGAATTCTTTTAATATGTTGGTTCTTGATTGAGTACAGAATAAAAGCAAGAATTGTAACAAGCGAAATATACATTATAATCAAAGATACTATACTTACATATGGATTTATAACTTCATAAAACACCGGGAGAAATGTACTGCCAAAAGAAACAATAATCAAAGCTATTGGTAAAATAATTTTACGACATGTTTTCATTGAAAATCTCCTTAACACAGGGTAATAACATAGGTAACGGTTCTGCATAACACAAGGAACGGTTCTGTGTGTTAATAATATTCCCTGACCAAACCAAAACTAACACCCGTCAGCCTGCTCGCCTGTCGTATAGACAAAACTTTATTTTTAAACTCGTTTAAATATTTTTCTTTATTATATTCTGATAATTACTAAATTTCAGAAGCACCTGAGCATCCTGAACTCATTTCAATTATATGCTTTGCCTGTTCGTCTGTCAAGCGGATGGGCTTTTCTCCGCCTTTAAAAATTTTTTCAGATTTTTTGAAAAAGTTAAAAATTCTAATCGTTTTTTAATTTTACCTATGTATTATGTAGGTGTAAACAGAAGAGAGGAACGCAAAAAAACAAAACCTCTCCTTTACAAAATAAACATAAAAAAAACAAAAAATGAAAGGTGGATAAATCCATGAAAAAGAATCTCAAAAAATTATCATCACTCTCACTTGTACTCGCACTTGTATTTTCACTCTCAGTTTCAGCCTTCGCAGCTGACATCTCAGCAGACAGAGCAAAAGAAATCGCTCTCGGCAAAGCCGGTGTTGCAGCAGAAGATGTTTTAAACCTCAGAGCAAAGCTCGATTACGACGACGGATTAAAGCTCTATGAAGTAAGCTTCCTCGTTCCCCAGGCAGACGGCAGTTACCTCGAATATGACTTTGAAATCGGCGCAGCAAACGGCAAGGTTTACGACTACGACATTGACAGAGAAGGCAGAGCAAAAGTTAAGGCAGAACCCAAGGCAGAAGCAAAGCCCAAGGCAGAAGTTAAAAATGTTGTAAACGGTGGAGATATCGGTCTTGCAGAAGCTAAGAAAGCAGCTCTCGCTCACTTCGGTCTCAGCGAAGCAGAAGTTAAGTTCATCGAAGCAAGAAGAGAATACGATGATGGCGTTCTCGTTTACGATTTCGGTTTCGCAAAGGGCTATGAAGTTAAGTACTCATGCGAAGTAGTTGCAGCAAACGGTCTTGTAAAAGACGCTGAAAGAGAAGCAGTAAGAGGCCTTGAAGTTATCGAACTCTTCTTCGAAGTTCTCATCTATGCACTCCTTAACAGAAAGTAAACTCAAAAAACTCCTCCTTGTGAGGAGTTTTTTGAGTGAAGGGTGGAGTGTGAAGTTAAGAAACCCTTCCGTCAGACCTACGGTCTGCCACCTTCCCTTTCAGGGACGGCAAGGTAAGGTTTGGTGATTGTAACGCTTCGCTCCGATTGTATCCGTTTTGGCTGATTACACAGTCTTTACATTCATACCGCCAAAGCAAAAAGATAAATTCGGCGGGTAGGGGTTTCTTCGTTTAATAATTGTAAAGACGGATAAAATTAACTCTTTACCCTTTTTGTAAATAGAAATTCCGCAGACTATATCTTTATGTTTGCAGAGATATAAAATTGCGACCGCAACTCCACACTCCACTCTTCACACTCCAAACTAAAAAAGCCCCGAAGGGCTTTTTTATTCTTTTGCAATTTCCGTAAGTGATGTTGCAAGTCCTGCAAGGGACTGAATTTCTGAAGGAATAATAATCTTTGTTGCCTTGCCGTCTGCTGCTGCAGCAAAAGCTTCAAGAGCCTTAAGCTGAATAACTGCATCTGAAGCACCTGCTTCGTTAAGAAGTCTGATACCCTCTGCGGTTGCCTGCTGTACCTGAAGAATAGCCTGAGCTTCACCCTCTGCTTCAAGAATGTGAGCCTGCTTCTGAGCATCTGCACGAAGAATTGCCGATTCCTTTTCACCTTCTGCAAGAAGAATTGCACTCTTCTTTTCACCCTCAGCCTTGAGGATTGCTTCACGACGTTCACGCTCAGCCTTCATCTGCTTTTCCATTGCGTCCTGAATTTCTCTCGGAGGAATAATGTTCTTAAGCTCAACTCTGTTAACCTTGATACCCCATGGGTCTGTTGCTTCGTCAAGGATAGCTCTCATTTTGCCATTGATAATATCACGGGAAGTGAGGGTCTGGTCGAGTTCAAGATCACCGATGATATTACGAAGGGTTGTTGCAGTAAGATTTTCAATAGCGGTGAGAGGATGCTCAACACCGTAGGTGTACATCTTGGGGTCTGTAATCTGGAAATAGATAACTGTGTCAATCTGCATTGTTACGTTATCCTTTGTAATAACGGGCTGAGGAGGAAAGTCCACAACCTGCTCTTTAAGAGAAACGGTCTTTGCAATTCTTTCAATGAAAGGAATTTTAAAGTGCAGACCAACGCCCCATGTTGCTTTGTAAGCACCGAGACGTTCAACAACAACAGCCTTAGCCTGCTGAACGATTCTGATGTTTGTTACAAGAAAAATAATTACAAGTAAAATGATAATAGGGATAATAAATTCCATAGTGTTTTCTCCTTTTCTTAGTTATTCGGCGTATGAGTTTAAGGGTTCAACAATAAGCTTTACGCCTTTGATTTCAGCCACTCTGACCTTTTCATCCTTTTTTACGGCAGTACCGTCAACTGTTTTCGCTGACCATACTTTTCCGAGGCAGGAAACTGCACCCGTGTTACGGTCGTTGTCGATATCCTCAAGAACAATACAGATTTCTCCGATTGCCTTGTCTGCATTGGTTGCTTCGCCCGTCTTTTTTGTAACCTTTTTCATTATAGGTCTTGTAAGAGCAAGACTTAATGCAGACAGAAGGACAAAGACTGCAACCTGAATCGGGGCTATGGCACCTGCCGCTGCGGCAATTACCGCACCGAAGGCGCCCACTGCAAACCATACCGTAACAAGGTTAGCAGTCACCGCCTCAATTACTGAGAGCAGGACAGTCACCGCCATCCAGAAAATGATTTCTTTCATGTCGCACCTTCTTTCTTTAATTTTTAAGCAGAAATGACGCAATTTTCTGCCTGATTATATTATATATACTCTGCTGTTTTTTGTCAATATGCTTGTCTTCACCCAATATATACCTTCTTTAATTTTCGTGTTTTTACCGTTAATTATTTATTAATTGTAACCCATTCCCTTGACAAAAAGCTTAAAATTGGGTATGTTATATGTAGCTGATTTTAAGCTGTAGTATTATATGTATACAGTACACAGGTAATACCTGTTAAGGAGTAGATAAAAATGAAAAAAGAAGTTTTGGCTGCCATAGCCGCAGTCCTGGCAATCTGGTTTTTTGTAATGGGCTTTGAGCTTGGCATTTATAAAGAAAGACGTGCCAATGCAAAGCTCGCTGCAAGCACCACACAGCCCACCATGAACAGCATCCTTACCCCCTCAGAAAACCCAACGGCTCCCACCGTGCTTCCCACAGTACCCGGAAACGATGTGACGGTTCCTCCCTCAACAATACCTACTATGCCCGGCAATGATGTAACCGTTGCACCGTCAGGCAAGGAAATCTCTTCACTTTCAACCGATGAAATTCTGAGAGATGTAGGAAATGCAATCAACACACTCAAACAGACACCCAACTTTACTGCACTCAGAAGACTCCAGGTTCAGGTAACGGTAGTTGACTGTTCAGTGCCGTCAGCAGTTGAAAAAATAAACGAAATCATCACCGGCGTAACCTCTAAGGCAACACCAGAAGAAACAATTGTTTTCACGAACGGTAATGCAGTTAACTCAAAAGGTGAACAGCTTACTCCCTTCTCAGCAGTACCTCCTGAAAATAATAACTTCACCCTTACAAGTGCAGGTGTAGCTGCTGCAAGAGCAGAAAAGCAGGGTGACAACACTGTTTATTTCATTAACCTTAATCCCGAAAGCACAACCGGTGACAGTCCCATCCCCGTTCATAATGCAGGCTCACTCGGTTTCCTAAATATTGAATCCCTTGGACTTCCCAGTATTGTAAACATCACCAGAGCCAATATGAACTATCCCGGTTCAATGATGCAGATAACTGTTGCCAAAGACGGTAGGCTTATCCACATAAAGAATTACCTTCCCATGACAGGTGACGGCGAAGCAAGGGTACTTGGACTTGGCGGCAGCGCTCAGTTTGAAGGTTTTCTTAACGAAGAATGGACAATCACATATTAAGAAAAGCACCCTACGGGTGCTTTTCTTAATAGCTAAATTCGCCTTTGGCAAGCTAAATATACCTGCGGTCAGCTAAATACCTTCGGAGCTAAATTGACCTGCGGTCAGCTGCTGGGCGAATTTAATTTAGCTTTGCCTCAGCAAAATTTAGCTGCGAACCTTAGTGAGCCATTTAGCTGTGAGCTTCAGCGAACAATTTAGCTTTGACACTTGCCCCTTCATTCCTCTTTAACAAAAAAAATCCGCACGAAAGTGCGGAGATTTTTTTTGTTTACGCTTTGCCTGCACAGCCGAGAACTGTTTCGATCTTGTGTGAAACAACACCTTCGATTGCATCTCTTGCAGGTGTGAGATACTGTCTGGGGTCGAAGTGCTTGGGATTCTCTTTGAAGTGCTTTCTGAGAGCAGCTGTCATTGCGATACGGATATCTGAGTCAACGTTGATTTTGCAAACTGCCATTGATGCAGCTTCACGAAGCATTTCTTCGGGAATACCGATTGCGTCGGGCATTTCACCGCCGTAAGCGTTGATTGTCTTAACGTCGTCCTGGTTAACTGATGAAGCACCGTGAAGAACGATGGGGAAACCGGGAAGCTTTTCTTCAATTTCCTTAAGGATGTCGAATCTGAGCTGGGGCTTCTGACCGGGCTTGAACTTGTAAGCACCGTGGCTTGTACCGATTGCAATTGCAAGTGAGTCAACACCTGTTCTTGTAACGAAATCGTAAACCTGAGCAGGATCTGTGAACTTAGCGTCTTCTTCGCTGACGTTTACATCGTCTTCAATACCTGCAAGCTGACCAAGTTCGCCTTCAACAACAACGCCGTGAGCGTGTGCATATTCAACAACCTTCTTTGTGAGAGCAACGTTCTCTTCATAGGGAAGGTGTGAACCGTCAATCATAACTGATGTAAAGCCACCGTCGATGCAGCTCTTACATGTTTCAAAGTCGGGACCGTGGTCAAGGTGAAGAGCGATAGGAAGACCTGTTTCTTCTGCAGCAGCCTTTACCATAGCTACAAGGTAGCCGTGAGCAGCGTACTTTCTTGCACCTGCTGAAACCTGAAGAATTACGGGAGCGTTGTTTTTCTTTGCAGCTCTTGTAATACCCTGGATGATTTCCATATTGTTTACGTTGAATGCACCGATAGCGTAGCCGCCCTTGTATGCATCCTCAAACATCTTTTTTGTTGTTACTAATGCCATAATGAATTACTCCTTTTGTTTTAGTATTTCTATGAAAGTATACTCCATTAATTTCCTGATGTCAAGTGAATTTCATCAGGACTGAGGTGTATATACAATCGTGAAGCAGTGTGAACGGATTTTTCCTTCAAGAACCTTGATTCTGAATTCGTTACCCGTAATAATTGTGCCGCCTACATTGATTGAGGAAACGTAACCGATGTCCTCTCTTACAGCCTTGTCGTGTGTTACAATGCTAAGCCATGTTGCAGGGTCGCCTGTCAAATCAACAGAAAGCTTTTCCTTTACAATCGCCTTAAGGTCGTCGCTTGTGATAGTGAATACACTCTTATAGTTGCTGTCAAGATAGTCGCCGTAGCTCTGTCTGCCGCCTGCAAGGTAAGGTACGTTTGCACCGATTCCTTTACCCCATACGTTGTAGTATGAAGTTGTAACACCTGCGCTCATAGCGTGGAAGGGAGTTACTGCAACATCGTTGCCGTAAGCTATGTAATAGCCTGTATTCATAACATCGTCAACTACTCTGTAGCAAAGCTCTGAGGGGGTCTTTCCGTATGCATTGGCGTCCTCGGAGAGATTGTAGTTGTTATACTTTGCAAAGGTGTAAAGTGCAATTGCCTGAGCCTTGAGAGCTTCGTAGCTGTATGATGCACCCATTTCACTTTCAAGAGCAGATGCAAGATACTCTCTTGTGTCGTAAAGCGCACCGTTATATGTTATCTTTTCGGGATATTTTTCACCCGTTACAATTTTAGCATTGGGCTCATAGTAGTAGTGAGCAAGAATTTCTGCTGCAGTCCAGCCCTGCTGTGCAAGATAGTTTGCACCCACCTGACTCATACCTACACCGTGGCCGTAACCGAATACATAGAAGGTGTAAAGGCCCTTTGTGGAAGGTGTAAGAGGCATTGTGGTTTCGGGAGCTGAAATGTCAACTGCTGTAGATTGTGTAACTCCGCCCTGCTGTGTAGGAAGTGTTGTTGATGAAGCAGCAAAGGGGTCCGTTGTGTTACTGTCTGTAGGTGCAGTCTGAGAAATTGAAGGTGTGGGCTGAGTGCCCAGTGTGGGAAGTGTGGTTGTGGGTGCATCATCATTCATAAGATTGATGAAAAGTGCCACGGGGATAATAATTGCAATTGCAAGAACAACGGCTCCAAAAATCATCATATTCTTGGGCATCTTCGGCTTTTCGGGAGTCTTTTCTGTTTCTTCGTCCTCGTCATCCTCTGAAGAAGGAGCCGCAAGAAGAAGTGCTCTCTGTGAGAGGGTGTCGCAAAGAAGTGAAACTGCGTGAGGCAGAAGAAGCTGAAGGTCATCAGGATTGGTGGTGCTCAGCTTTTTAGCCTTTGCAATACCCTTGTCAACAACGGCAACATAGGTAAAGTAAAGTGTTTCACCGTCATCGCCTTCAACGGAATAGATTTCAGAAATTGCTGCACCGAAATCTGCGCCTGCGTTAAGCATAGCATCTCTTGCCTTGCCTACAAGCTTTACTGATTCGCTCTGTGTGGTTGCTTCTTCCTTTTCTTCCTCGGTACTTTCGTCAAGAATTTCCACGAAGGATGTAACATCGGTAAGTGCAGGGATTTCGCTGTAAAGGTTATAAATCCACATTGTGGCCTCACCTGTTACAAGAGCAGCCTTACGGTCGTTTGCCGAAAGAGTTTTTACAAGCTTGCTAACGCTTTTTGTAAAGTCAAACTCAGTCTCGGTATCTTCTTTTTCCTTTTCAATTCTAGCAACTTTTCCTGTTTCCATAAAGCTGCAGAAAGCAGTAAGGACACTGTCAACACGCTCAAAGTCCAGAGGCATAAAGGTAAGTGTACCCGAAAGTGCACTGCAGGTAAAACCGCAGTAAAGTCCGTCGTTTGTTTTGTAGCACACTCCGTTTTCAGGTAAAAGAGCATTTGCGTTAAGCTCTGTACCCGTAACCTTGTCGCCTGCTTTTTCTGAAGCGTACTCAATAAGCTCGTCGCTTGTTTCCGGCTTTATTGAAAGTTCACTTATAAAGGTTTCCTTGAGCTGATTATAGTCTGCAGTATCAACTGCCACTATAATATGTTCACCGCTTTGAAGAGCCTTTTTTGCGCCCTCCAGAAGAGCCTCATAATTTTCATAATCTGTATCTTCAGTAAGACTGAATTTATCAAGGTTAAGACAGATTTTGAAAAGAGCGTCTTCTGCATAAGGGGAAACATTTTTTAAGGTTAATAGCTTTATCATTTTCTTCCTCCTGTTTTCAGTAGATTAAGCCCTCAGCTTACCTCCCACTGAAATGCATTTTTATAAGGATTGGTTTTGCCTTTTTTGTTGTACCACGCCTGTGGATATCTTGGATTTGAATTCACCGTTGCTCTGCTTACGTCTACATCTGCACTTTCACCGGGTCTTACAAGTCTTGCAATTACAACAAAACGTGCATCGGTGAATTCGTGAGAGCAGGTTGAAAGAGTGAGCAGCTTATCTGTGGGAAGAACGTCAACGCCTGTGTCGTAAAGACTTCTCTGTGAAAGCTCACTGAGGTAGGCTGAGAAGTTCTCCTGAGTTGAAAGCTGAGTGAAATAGTATCTGAAAATATAACCGTTATCGTCTTTAGTATAGGCGTTGGTTACAATTGCCGCAATTACCTTCCATTTGTAATCCTTATAAAGAGTATTGAAGGTTATAACGGGAGCTTTTTTGAAGCCGTCAATGGTTTTGTATGCGTCAAGGGTACCGAAAATTGTACCGTTATTCATATGGTGGCCGAAAATTACGGTGTTCTGGTCAAGGGGTTCAATATTGTTAAGGTGGGTAACAAAGGGACAACCGTACTTTGTTTTCTGCAGATAGAAGTTCTTTTCAAGATACTTCTTGTCATCATTTGCCTGAACAATGGGAAGATTGAGGTTTACACCGTCAGCACTGAGGTAGCCCACGAATTCGGGGTTGGTTGCATAAAGCTTTGCATATTTTACTTGCATTCCCTCAGGGAAAATCACGTTAGGATATTCCTTTTTGATTTTCTTCCACTGCTGTTCGGGAGTAAGCTCCTTGTCTTCTTCAGGCTTTGCGGGATTTTCCGCTTCATCATCTATAATAAGGCCGGAAACCTCTTCCATTATGTTGTCGTTCTGCTTTGAAAGTCGCCATTCGTTAACAAGCATACCTGAAGCAATTACAATTGCCACAAGAGAAACTGCAAGAACAACCCTTCTTATAATCTCCGAAGTGGGAAGTTTTTTCTTGGGCTCTTCTTCAGCTTCCTCTTCATCTTTTTCAAAAAAGATTTCTTCCTCTTCGGTATCTATATCGTTTGTATTTGCTTTTTTATACTGAGGCACCTTCATTTTCTTCGCCATCGCGTCAAACTCAAACATGGTCATTTCGTTTTCGTCAACGCTGAAGGGCGAATTTTTCTTTACGCTTTCTTCAAGAGAAATGCTTTCCTCCTCAATATCCATCTCCATTTCCTGTCTGAAAGACGGCTCGGGAGCAGTGAACTTCTGTGAAGGTGATTTTTCGTTCATTTCAAAATCATTACTCTGATAAAGCACCCTTGTCTGCGGATTCTGACCGTTGCCGTCAAAAACAGGCTGAGGCGGCTGCTGATAAGGTACAAAGGGCACCTGGGGATACGGCATCTGACCGTAGGGGTTTTCTCCCGGCATAGCCTGATTCTGCTGCTGCATCATTCCTTGCTGCTGCATTATAGCAAACTGCATCATCATCATATTCCACTGCTCAGGGGTAAGGGTAACAGGTGCACCGTAAACCGGCTGCTGAGGCTGGGGCATTTCAGGTGTATTCTGCACCTCAGGCGCTTCGCCTCTCGCTTCAGAAGGAGTGGAAAGGTGTGGCTTGGGTCTTTTCGGTGCCACAGGCTTTCCTTCGCTGTTTAATAATATTTCAACATCCTCGGACTCAATTGAACCGTAGGATTCATTTTCTGAGTTCTCAAAATTGTTTTCGCTGTCGTAAATAATTTTCATAGTAGTGTCATTCCTCTTTGTGACAGCAGTCACTTAATATGAGTTTAAAAACTCCTTTAGACTCTCTGACCTTTTTTCAGAGTCTTCCAAGAAAATTCTAACTGCATTAAAAGCACTTGATGCAGCGTAAATACGGTTATATTCTCTGCAGTTGTCTCCGCCCGGTCTGCCTTTAAGCTCAGTTACAAGGAGCTTTTCGCCGTCGGTAACTGCAACATAAATAAGTCCCACAGGCTTTCCGTCACCGCTTGTAGGCCCTGCTTCACCGGTTATACCTACACCGATTGAGGAAGAGGAAAGCTTTCGCACGCCCTCAGCCATTTCTGCGGCAACAATACTGCTTACTGCACCGTATTTTTGGAGATGCCCTCTTTTTACGGAAAGCACTTTTTCTTTAATTTCGTTACTGTAGGATATTACACCGCAGTGAAAAATCTGTGAAGCACCGCTTAAATCCGTCATTCTTTTTCCGCAAAGTCCGCCTGTGCAGCTTTCTGCAAAGGAAACGGTAAGCTCTTTTTTCTTTAATATTCTGCTGAGTGCCTCTTCGGTAGAATTTACATCAATTCCGTAAATGTAATCCCCCAGTCGGTTTTTTATCTCTTCAATAGTATCCTTCATAAGAAGGTCGGCTTCTTCTTCGCTTTTTGCCTTTGCCGTAACTCTTAAAAGTGCCTCACCGCTTTTTGCGTAAGGTGCAACGGTAGGATTTTCCGTATCAAGTAAATCTCTTACCTTTTCACTCATGGCACTTTCGCCTATACCGAAGGTGCGCACGTTATGGGAAAGAATTACTGCGTCTGATTTTTCTTCAAGATAGGGCTTTACACCATTCTGGAACATAGCCGTCATTTCATTTGGCGGACCCGGAAGAATAACCATAATTTTTGAATTCTCTTCCATTATAAAGCCCGGAGCAGTACCGCAGGTGTTATAAAGCACTTTTGCGCCCTCAGGAACAAGTGCCTGCTTGAGATTGCTTTCGGGCATACTGCGATTTCTGTCTTTGAAATATTTTTCGATTTCTTCTGCAATTTCTTCGTCCATAAGAAGCTCTTTTCCGAAATATTCGCTGCAGACTTCTTTGGTAAGGTCGTCAGGTGTAGGGCCGAGACCGCCGGTGAAGATAATCATATCGCACCTTGAAAATGCGTTGTCAATTGCAGAAAGGAGTCTTTCTCTGTTATCCCCTACGGTGCACTGATGAGTTACACCGATACCGAGAGAGGCAAGCTCTCTTGAAAGATACTGGGAATTTGTATTGAGAATATCACCGAGAAGAATCTCTGTACCTACTGAAATGAGTTCGCAGTTCATAATAACACCTTTCTTTATAGTTTGGAGTGTGGAGAGTGAAGAGTGGAGTGTGGAGTTAAGGGTCGCTTCGCTCCAATTATAAAACCCCTCTGACAAAATCTACGATTTTGCCATCTCCCCTGTTAGGGGCGACAAGTCATTAATGCCGTAGGGGCTGCCATTGGCAGTCCGATTAAAATCTACCCTTTGCCCTTATTTGCCCGAATAAATTCCGCAGGCTACGACTATAAGTTTGCTGAGGTGTAAAGATGCGACCACAACTCCACTCTCCACTCTTCACACTCCAAACTCTGACTAAACCCAACTCCGTTGGGTTTAGTCAACTGCTTCGTATTTTGTTTCAGCAATTGCCCTTTCAATCATTTCATCCCAGTCGACGGCGCTTTCTGCTTTTTCAATAAGCTCAAGTGTGGGACGTGTTCTGGGGTGCTTTGGTGTGAACACTGTGCAGCAATCCTCATAGGGAAGTACAGAGGTTTCAAAAGCACCGATTTTTCTTGATATAGTGATAATCTCGTCTTTGTCCATACCGATAAGAGGACGGAAAACGGGAATTGTTGAAACTGCGTTTGTGCAGGCAAGAGCACCAAGAGTCTGTGATGCAACCTGACCTAAGCTTTCACCTGTTACAAGTGCACCGCAGCCGTCTCTTTCGGCAAGACGCACTGCAATTTTCATCATAAGGCGTCGCATTATGATTGTGAAAAGCTCTTCGGGACACTTCTCCCTTATCGTTTCCTGAATTTCTGTAAAGTTTACAATGGCAAAATTTACCCTGCCGCTATATTTTGAAACAATTGAAACAAGTTCACGCACCTTCATTTCTGCACGCTTACTTGTGTAGGGAGGTGCTGCAAAGTGAATTGCTGTAAGCTGAAGACCTCTTTTTGCCATCATCCAACCTGCAACGGGGCTGTCAATACCGCCTGAAACAAGAAGGGCAACTCTGCCTGCAGAGCCTACGGGCATACCGCCGGCACCCTTTATCTGATTGCCGTGAATGAAAACGTGCTTGTCTCTTACCTCAACGGTAACAATGATGTCGGGGTTGTGCACGTCAACCTTAAGTGAGGGAATGTTTCTAAGAAGGTGCGCACCAACTTCTCTGCAAAGCTCGGGAGAAGTAAGAGGGAATTTTTTGTCGCTTCTTTTTGCGTTAACTTTAAAAGTCTTTACGCTTCTTAATTCGTCGCCGAGATAGCTGAGGGCAACATTTTTTATATCTTCAAGGTCTTTTTCACTGAGAGCAGCTCTTGAAAAGCCTGCAATACCGAAAACCTTGCTGATTACTTCAACTGCCTTTTCAAAGTCAAGGTCTTCCTCATTAGGCTCAACAATAATTGTTGACTGTGACTTTGTGAATATAAACTTACCAACGGAGTGATTAAGTCTTCTTTTTATATTTTTTACAAGAATGTCCTCAAAGGTTGAACGGTTAAGTCCTTTAAGGGCAAGCTCGCCGTTTTTTACAAGAATTACTTCTTTCATTTTTTCAGTTACCTTCTTTTCGCAAGTGTTTTCAGAGCTTTTTCTGCGGCTGAAAAGAATTCATTCAGCTCTTCTTCTGTTGTATATCTTGAAAGGCTCACTCTCAGAGATGAGTTGATAATGTCGTCTGAAAGGCCCATAGCCGTCAGCACAGGACTTTTGTGTCCCTTTGAGCAGGCTGAGCCTGAGGAGACGTAAATTCCGAGACCCGACATAAAGTTAAGTACCGTTTCCGAGTTGAGCTTATTAAGTGAAAGATTTACTATATAAGGCAGAGCATCATCGGGAGAATTCACTGTGATACCCTCAATGCTTTTCAGCTTTTGGAGGAAGCTGTCACGAAGTGCCGTAACCTTCTGAAGGCTCTCTTTTACAGTAAGGCTTTCAACTGCACCGAGAAAGCCTGCAATAGCGGGCATAGGCTCTGTGCCCGGTCTTATATCCTTTTCCTGGCCGCCGCCTACATTTACGGGCTTCAGCTTTGTACCGTTTTTTATATAGAGAGCACCTACACCCTTAGGGCCGTGAATTTTGTGGCTGCTTACCGTAACAAGGTCAGTACCCAGCTTTCTCACATTTATGGGAAGCTTGCCGAAAGCCTGAACTGCATCAACATGAATAAGTGCAGGGGCATTTTTAAGCTTTACCGCTTTTGCAATTTCTTCTACGGGTTCGATTGCACCTACTTCGTTGTTGACATACATCATACTTACGAGAATAGTTTTATCGTTTACGGCTTCATAAAGCTCGTTTTTATCTACTCTGCCGAAGGAGTCCGTGCTGAGTCTTACAACCTCAAAGCCCTCACTCTGAAGCTTGTCAAAGGCCTTCTGTACGCTTGGGTGTTCAACGGCAGTTGTAATCACCTTGTTGCCCTTTCGTCTGCCGCTATAAGCCGCACCGAAAATTGCAAGGTTGTTGCCCTCCGTACCGCCACTTGTGAAAAAGATTTCTTTTTCGTCGGCAGAAAGACTTTTTGCAACTGCTTTTCTTGCCTTTAAAAGAAGCTCGTCTGCTTCGATGCCTTTATCGTGAAGAGAAGAGGGATTGCCCCAACTGTTTTCCACTGCATAAAGCATATTCTCTATTGCCTTTTTGCAGGGCTTTGTTGTTGCGCTGTTATCAAGATAACACTCTTTAATGCTCATGGGCATACCTCCTCTATTATAATCGGTACTATTATATAATAAATATGTCCATTATGCAAGGCAGTGTAAAAATAAAAAGAAGAATTTTTTTGAATTTTTCGTAAAATACTCCTCAAACTATAGCTATCTGTACCATATAAAGGAGTAGATTGAAAAATGAAAAAGTCCACTTATATAAAAATCATTTCTTTTCTGAGCGTAATATGTATCGCTCTGACAGCAACAACTGTGGTTTACAGTGTGAAAGCAAACCGTATGAAACTTCTGCTTTCTGCCGAAAGAGAAAGAAGCCTTGCCGAGCTTGCTGAAGCAATTGATGCTATAAGCGTAAACCTGCAGAAATCACTTTACTGCAAAACGGGTAAAAAGCTTTCGGAAAACGGTAATGAGCTTTACCGTCTTTCTACATTTGCAAAAGATAACCTCAGCGAGCTTACCGACGAAAACGAGTATACAGAAACAATTTTTAAATTTCTCACTCAGGTCGGCGATTACACACTTTATCTTTCAGAGAAAAAACGGCTATCGTCTGAAGAGCAAAGGCAGCTTTCAGCTCTTTACGATTACTCTGAGAAGCTTTCAAAGGAAATCGGATATCTTGCCGACGGCTACTACGACGGCGAAATAAGTTTTCAGAAAGCCTCAGGCAACCTTACAGACAGCGAAAACACCCTTGATTTTCTCACATCCTTCAACGACACTCAGCAGACCATCGGTGACTATCCTACCCTTCTTTATGACGGACCTTTTTCCGATACAGTCTTAAACAGAAAAGCGCTAGGTGTAAAAGGCAAGGGTGAAATCACCAAAGAGGAAGGCAGGTCAATTGCAGCAAAAATTTTAGGAATAAAGCCCACAGATTTAAGAGAAGAAGCCGAGTGTCATTCTGTGCTGCCTTTATTCTGCTACTCAACGGGCGAAAAATTTATCGGAATTACAAAACAGGGAGGCCTACTCGGATATATGACCAATCCGTCATATGCCAAGGAGGCAACCATCAGCATTGAGGAAGCAATCAAGCGTGGCAGCGATTTTCTTAAAAAGCAGGGCTTTAAATCTATGAGCCACAGCTACTATTCTTGCTATGACGATGTGTGTACCATAAATTTTGCCTACAGAGAAAACGGTATCACCTATTATGCTGACCTTATTAAAGTCAGTGTAGCCCTTGATACAGGCAAAGTTGTGGCCTTTGACTCCACCGGTTATCTTATGAATCACTGTCAGCGCAAAAAGCCCGCAAAATTTCTCACCGAAAAAGAGTGCAGAAAATCCGTTTCCGACTCTCTGGAGATTATTGACGTTTCCGAAACTGTAATTCCTCTTAAATCGGGAGAAGAAAGGCACTGCCTTCAGTATCACTGCCTTGATAAAGACAGAAACCGTGAAGTACTTGTCTATATTGACAGAGAAACAGGCGAGGAAAAAGACATTCAGCTGCTTCTTTATTCCGACGACGGAGTGCTGACGAAATAAACAAGATTTTATGGCAATTTGACCAAAGTTGTTTTCCTTTTGTTGACACGAAAAAACGGTTGATGATAAAATTATTCCAAGGAATGTTTTCCCTTTCTGAAGAAAATTTTATCAAAAGGAGTGAACTCTATGTTCGAAAAAATTGCAGCTTTCTTCATGTCAATAATCGCATTTTTTATGAGCCTTTTCGGTATCGGTGCAAACGGAAAGCCTGTTACGCTACCCGGTGCAAACTACACCCAGTATATCGACCTCAGCTACGGCAACGCAGAACGTCAGAAGCTCGACCTTTATATTCCCAATGATGCCTCAGGCGATCTGGGTCTTGTTCTTCTCATTCACGGCGGTGCATGGATCGGAGGAGACAAGGATTCCTACACAAAAACCGCTCTTACAGCAGCAAAAGATTACGGTTTTGCAGGCGCTTCCATCAGCTATCATTATATTTCCGACACCGTTCATATGGACACGCTTATGAACGATATCGACCTGGCCCTTTCAAAAATCAAAGCTGCCGGTGCTGAAAAAGGTGTAAACATCAATAAGGTTCTCCTTATGGGAGCTTCTGCAGGCGCTCATATGAGTTTGCTTTATGCTTATTCAAGAGCAGATTCAGCACCCGTTAAACCTGTTGCGGTAATAAGCAATGCAGGTCCCACTGACCTTACTGATGAAAACTTTTATATAAACAGCGATCTGGGTGACCCGGAAACAGTTTCACTTCTCTTCTCCTGGGCAGGCGGAAAGCCCTTCAGCTATGCAGACAGAGTAAAACCTGAAATCAAGGCTTCCCTTGACGCAATTTCTCCCCTCAGTTATGTAAATGCAAATTCAGTTCCCACAATTATCAACCACGGCGACAGCGATACTATTGTTCCTTATTCAAACGCAGTAAGCCTTGACGCTAAGCTTACAGAGTACGGTGTGCCTCATCATTTCAACACCTACAAAAATGACGGTCACGGTCTTGGAAACGACAAGGCAACCGATAATGTGGCTTATACTCATCTCATTGAGTATATCAACACTTATCTTAAATAAGCATAAGCTCCTCTTGCATAAAGGGGAGCTTTTTGTTATACTTCAGTTGAGGTGAAAAAAGCTATGGATAAAAAGAAGAAAAGAAAAGGTAAAATAAAACAGCTTATGCTATCTATAAGTTTTGTTGTTCTCGGCATGGTCTGCGGAATGCTTATAACGATGTACGGCGGAGTTTTTGATACAGAAAAAGGTGAAGTTTCGCTTTCATCTTTCCTTATTTTGTTTATTGCTATGTATGTTGCAATGTATCTTCAGATTGCCGTTCACGAAGCAGGGCATCTTATATTCGGACGTGCCACAGGCTATAAGTTTTGCTCATACCGTCTGGGGAAGCTTATGTGGATAAAGGAAAACGGAAAGCTCGCCTTTAAGCGCTATTCCCTCAAAGGAACAGGCGGACAGTGCCTTATGGCGCCCCCTGAAATGAAAGACGGAAAAATGCCTGTTGTTCTCTATAATCTTGGCGGTTCAATTATGAATCTGCTCGCTTCTGCAGTAAGTATAATTCTCTTTATTCTACTCAGAGATGCTCCCGTTGTATCAACAATTTTTCTTATGAGTGCCGTTATCGGTGTATTCTTTGCTGCTCTTAACGGAATTCCAATGAGGCTGGGCGCAATTGACAACGACGGATACAATGCCATATCAATAAGAAAAAATGAAAATTCCATGAGGTCTTTTTATATTCAGCTGAAGCTCATTACAGAGCTTTCAGAAGGGAAAAGACTTAAGGATATGCCCTCTGAATGGTTCGCTGTACCCTCAGACGAGGAAATGAAAAACAGTATGACCGCGGCAGTGGGTGTTCTTTGCTGCAACCGCCTTATGGACAGTCAGAGCTTTACTGAGGCACAAAGCCTTATGGAGCATTTCCTCAGCATAGACAGCGGAATTGTGGGTGCTCAGAAAAATCTTCTGCTTTGTGATATCCTTTACTGTGAACTTGTGGTAGAAAACCGCAAGGAAAAAATTGACGAGCTTCTCACTAAGGATATGAAGAAAATCCTTAAAGCCCGAATTAATAACCCCTCTGCACTGAGAACACAGTATGCCTATGCTTTGATTTATCAGAACAATGAGAAGACTGCAGAAAAAATAAAGAAGCGTTTTGACAAGGTTATTGCATCTTATCCCTACAGCGGTGAGGCTTTATCGGAAATGGAGCTGCTGGAGCTGTGTTGTTTTGTGAAAAGAACGAATATACAATAAACATAATTATTCATTATAAATTATTCATCATTCATTATTCATTAAAAAAATAAAGCCCCGAAGGGCTTTATTTTTTATTTAAGAAGTCCGTGGTATCTGCCCATCCAGTAAGGAAGTGTGTAGGTTGTTGAACCTTCCATACAATAGGGTTCGTGGTTTGAGAGAGTGTAAGAGGAGCCGTTGTACTTATGAAGTCCTCTTTCGTCTGCTGCTGCAACCTTCCATTTCAGTCTGCCTGTTGCAGCTGAAAGAACCATGCCCACAAGCTTTATGATATCGTTGTCTGAATCAAAGAAGAAGGGCTTTTTGTGGTTCGGGTCGAAGGAAAGCACTTCTGTGTCGCCAATGCCTGCTTCAGCAAGGTTGAACTCGTCAATATCGTCACGGTTTTCGTTTGAAGCAAGGTACTTTCTTGTGTCAATGGGGTGACGAGAAAGCTGCCATGCTGCTGTTTCAACAATGTTATTATTGTACTGGTCCTTAATTTCCTTATCAGGATATGCAAGCTGATATACATAGTACCAGAGAGGATTCTCACTGAAGCTTATAGAATACCACCAATCGTTGATTGCATCTCTGTAATAACCGAGAAGTTCTTCATCGTCTTCCATCTGGAAAAGAAGGTAGTAAGCAAGCATTGCCATTTCTTCGTCTGAGTAGTTAAGAATAATTCTGTAAACAGTGTCAACAAGAGTTGTGTTGATAAGGGGTCTGAGAATGAAACCGAGAATAGGTGTAACTGAATTTGCATATTCGAGAATTGCAAACTTGTATCTCTCGCGGTTCTGAGTCATAACTGTAGCATACTGATACTGCTCATCAAGAGCTGCCATTCTGTATTCGTCTGCCCATTTCTTGTCGCCTGTTACATAGTGAGCAAGCTTGAAAGCAGAAAGGATAACCGATGTCTGAAGAGGAGCACCGCCGAGCACCTGACCGTTGTGGAGGTAAGTTCTGTTGTACTTACCCCATGTGGTGGGCTGACCTGAACCGTCTACAAGGTTGTAGCCGTTGTCAACAATGTGCTGAGCGAATTTATCCATAGTGGTTTCAATAATTGCCTTGATTTCGGGATCTTCGGGTCCAAGAATGTCATAAGCAAGCTTGTAGATAAAGAGGTGACCGATTACTTCGTCAGCTGAGGTGTCGCCCTTGTAAACGATGTCGTCAATTGAAAGGTTCATATCCTTAAGAGCTGAATTTTCGCCGAGAAGGTCGTTCCAGAGTCTTTCGGGAATTTCGCCTGAAGCGTCAACCTTGTAGCCTCTTAAGTTTTCGTTATTGAGAAGCATATCTGTGCCGTCTGAATTCTTTTCGGTTGACATACCTGTTGCAGTGCCGTCGCCGTTGTGGCTCCAGTAGATGTAGCCGTTGTAGTCACTGTAGCCTGCTTCTTTTTCACTCTTGAGAGTGTATGTTCTTGCCCAGAAGCCTTCAATGAGCTTTTCTCTCTTCGCTGCATCAGCACTGTCTGCCGCTACCCAGCTGTCTTTGTCGCCCACTGCAAGGTGGTTATCATTCTGAGTGTATGAAGGAATACCTGTCCAGAGGTACTGCTTGTTCATCTTGTCAAACATAGCTGCAGGGCTTTCAAAAGGTACGGCCTGTGAGAAGTTGCCGCCTTCTTTAAGCACTTCTGCTGAATAATACTTACCTGTATCGTAGTCTGTGATTGAGCCGTGTCTCTGATGTCTCACAAAGGCATCTGTTGTTCCCTTGCGCATTGAAATATATGTAAGAAGGAGAACAGCTTCTGCTGAAAGGTATGCAGTTTTTCTTGCAGCTTCTATTTCTTCCTTTGTAGCTGTGGGGTCATCACGGAGAACTGCATAACGCATAAGCTCACCTGCACCGTACATAGCAGTCCAGAGACCGTCGTTGTCACTTTCTGAGGGAATCCACTTATCGCCGTGAAGGTATGCTTCTGAAACCATACCGCGTCTTGAAACATACTGCTGGGTTGCTTCGCTCATCATAGCTGCCTTAACTGTACCGCTGATGGGAAGCATTTCGATATGTGTAAAGCCTTCTGCCATTACTGTCCAGATACCGTTTGCACCGTCGTCAAAAATTGCAAGAACCTTGCCGTCACCTGTGTCGGGTGAATAGAAATATCTGTCGCCCATAAAACGCATTTCCTTATCTCTTGCGTCGGCTGCATTTTCGTCAACTCTGAGAACACCGTAGTTTGTAATTGTCCATACAGCGCCGTCTTTTGTTGTAACTGTCTGAGCGTCAGCATAGTTTTCAGCGTTATAGTACTTCTTGGGTACTGCGCCGTCTTCATAAGCATATCTTGTAACTACCTTCTGAAGAACCTTGTTTTCCTTTACTGCTTCGCCCTTGTAGTCCTTTTTTGCAAGGCTTACTTCAGACTTTGTAGCTTCTTTAACTACCTTGAGAGTAACAGTATCTGTGTATCCCTCTTCGTTCTGAGCAGTAATTTCTGCTGTGCCTTCTTTAAGGGCTGTAACTCTGCCGTAGGCGTCAACCTTTGCAACATCAGCGGGTTCAGCTGTCCATTTTACATAGTTGCTTGTGTTCTTTACTGCACAGTCAACTGTTCTGCTGTCGCCAATGTCCATTTCCCAGTTTTCGGGAACAACAAGGCGCAGAATTCCTTTTTCTTCCTTGCCGAATAATGCTGATGCCATGCACATACATGAGCTCATAATCATCAATACAGCAAGAATAAGTGCGATTGCTTTCTTCATAAAATCACTCCTGAAAAAATTTTAGGCATATTTTTCCTATGCCTTTTTATTATAATAACATTTCCACAATAATCTCGTCAAGGTTTTCCTTATTAAAATCTTTAAAGAAGCCGTAAAATCTTTCCTTATATTTCCTTTTCGCCCTGCATACATTAGTATTAAACCCGAAAGGAGAAAAGCTATGACAGAAACAGATAACCTCGATGAGCTTATAAAAAAATATTCAGCCTCACTTATGAAGGTCTATGAAAAAAGAGAAGTCGACACAGAAGAAAAAGCTCTTCCCGTTTTTGCTGAGGAAAAAGTGGAAGAAATTCCAATCGAAGAACCTGAAGAGCTACCCGTCAGTGAAGAAGAAGCCACCACCGACAGCGCAACCTTTGTGGCTTCGGTAAGTACCGGAGGCGGTGCTTTTCCGGTGCCCGATGCGAAAATAATAATAGGTAAAGGCTCAACTATTGTGTCATTTCTTGTAACCGACTTAAACGGAGAAACACCAAAAATCACTTTGCCTGCCTATGCTGAAAAGGACTCTCTTTCAGCCGACACTGCAAAGACGGTGAGCTACTATGCCGACGTTTTTGCCGAAGGCTTTCAGGAAAAGCGAAATCTTCCCGTTGAAGCCTCAGGCGGTGCAGAAATTGTTCTCAACGTTGAGCTTACACCGTCGGCAGAAAGGATGGAATAAATGGCAGTACCCACCATTCCCGAATATATAACCGTTCACCTGGGTTCACCTTCATCAGCTGCCGAGGATGTTACGGTTTCTTTTCCCGACTACATTAAAAATGTGGCATCATCGGAGATTTACTCCACCTGGCCTGAGGAAGCCATAAAGGCCAATCTTCTGGCCGAAATTTCCTTTGCCCTTAACAGAGTTTATTCCGAATGGTACCCGTCAATGGGCTATAATTTTGACATTACAAACAACACTGCCTTTGACCAGAAATTTATAAATAACCGAAGCATTTACGAAAACATCAGCCGACTTACCGATGAGCTTTTCAACGACTATCTGAGAAGAGAGGGCACAGTCAACCCGCTTTTTGCCCAATACTGCGACGGCAGAGAAGTAACTTGCGACGGACTTTCTCAATGGGGTACAGTGCCTCTTGCAGAAGACGGACTTTCAGCAGAGGAAATTCTGCGCTACTATTACGGCGACGACACTGAAATCGTTGTCAATGCTCCCGTTTCGGAGAATGTGCCTTCTTTTCCCGGCACTGTTCTTTCCCTTGGCTCCCTTGGTGAACCTGTACGACGGATGCAGCTTTATCTGAATCGGATTTCCAACAATTACCCCGCCATTCCTAAAATTCCCGTTTCAACGGGCAGATTTGACGAGAACACCGAAAACGCAGTAAAAACTTTTCAGAGAATTTTCCGTCTGACTCCCGACGGTATAATCGGCAAATCCACCTGGTACCGTATTATTTACATCTATGATGCAGTTACAAAACTTTCTGAGCTGACTGCAGAGGGTGTGGGCTACGAAAATCTTCCAAAGCAGTTCAAGGGTGCCCTAAGAGAAGGCTCAACGGGCGGTCAGGTTGTAACGCTCCAGTATTTTCTCAATCTTCTCTCCCCTTTTGTGGATTATATCAAACCCATTCCTGCTGACGGAGTTTTCGGCAGCAGCACAAGAAACGCCGTTCTCGCTTTTCAAAGAGGCAAAGGCTTACCTCAGACGGGCGAGGTTGACGAAAGAACCTGGAACAGCCTTTACAGTGCTTATGAGGGTGCAGTGGATTACCTGTCGGAGGAAAGAATTCTTGAGGAGGTGCGAACTGAGCCTTTTCCGGGTGTTGTGCTGAAAATTGGCGACAACGGGCCGTCGGTAAGAGTAATAAAAACCTATCTCAATTATATCTCTCAATTTTTCTACGAGATTCCGCCCCTTGCAGAAAGCACCCTTTTTGACAGACGGACACAGACTGCCGTTACGGAATTTCAACGGATATTCTCTCTGCCCCAGAACGGTCAGGTTAACGAAAGAACCTGGAACTCCATTGCTGAGGTTTACTCAGCTGTCCGTCAGGGAGAAATACGGCTGGAGGGACAGTATCCGGGCTATGAACTGCGAAGGTAACGGAAGTCTGACCAACCAAGGTTTAATGGGGTATATTTTACCTGAAGGAGTGATTTTTATGAACGACAAGCAAAAAGCTATAAGTGAGCTGCAGCAGGCTCTTCGGGATATTGCAAAAACGGACAGCGACATCCTTTCCGTTATTCCTGACGGAATTTTTGCTGAAGAAACCGAAGAAGCCGTAAAAAGCTTTCAACGGAAATACGGTTTTGATGAAACAGGAGTAGTGGATTTTGAGCTGTGGGAAAAAATTCAGGATGAAAAAAGAAAAGCTCTTTTTGAGCTGAGCGACCCGATTCAGATTGTATCCATAAAAAATGAAGACCTGCCTCTTGTTTTAGGGCAGATCAGCAGAGAGGTTCACACTCTGAATATGATGCTTTCACGGCTCAGTGACCTTTATTCCAATTTTAGTCTTTCGAATATCGGCGATGAGTTTACAGAGGAAACGGAAAGAGAAGTTGAAAAATGGCAGAAGGTTATTGACCACACCATTACGGGTGAGGTTGATAAGCTGACATGGAACAGACTCGCAGAGCATTATCTGCTGCCTCTTGTCTGAGTGATGTCTTTAAGTGTCATTCTGAACGAAGTGAAGAATCTTAAAAGACTTATAGCATAAAGATCCTTCGCTACGCTCAGGATGACATTTTTTATGTTTGTTTATTAAATTGAAAGCACTGCTTTCCTGAGAGGGAAACTGAGCTGAACCGGCAGGTACGGGCGCCGATTGAAGATTTCCTTTGGGGAAATCTTCAGTTCTGCCTTAAAGCAGAACAACCGAAGACCAAATGTCGCCTCAACGACATTTGGTCTTCGGTTATCGGCGCCCTTCCTCCAGTTACCTGAGTTTTACAAAAGGCGCAGCTTCCCTGACATTTTCAAAAAGGCTCTTCATTTCCTCTTCAGAGTAGCCTTCAACAGTCGGATCAATAAGGTTTTCGCTTTCCCTGAAGGTCTGTAAATACCACACGGTCGCACCTTCAATCATTCCTGCAGCCTCACGCAGGCTTTTTTCGTCGTGAAAGGTTTTCGTAACCGTTGTGCGGAATTCATACTCAACCCCCGAGGTTTTAAGCACCTCAATGCTCTTATATATATCGCTGAGGTTAAATGCCTTTACCCCAACGGTTTCAGCATATCTACCCGGTGAATTTTTTATATCCATAGCAACGTAGTCAACAAGACCGCTTTTCAAAAGCTTCTGAAGATAAATGGGCTTTGTGCCGTTGGTGTCTAGCTTTGTTTTAAAGCCCATTTCTTTTACTCGTTCAAAAAACTCCTCTACTCCCTTTTGCAAAAGAGGCTCACCGCCTGAAAGGCAGACTGCATCAAGCTTGTTTTTTCTTGTAGAAAGAAAATCAAAAACCACTTCTTCTCTTACATCCGGCTCGCTTCCGAGAACAAGTGAACCGTTGTGGCAGAAGGGACAGCGAAGATTACAGCCGGGTGTAAATACCGTAGCACAAAGAAGTCCCGGATAGTCCACTGCAGAAAATTTCTGCACAGCTCTGATTATCATAAGTTCCACTCCTTTTTCTTCTTTTATTTTATCACAGACATTAAAATTCCGCAACCGTATTTTTAATAAAGACCAATAATCCGCCCATACTAAAAGCATACTCTAAAATACGGAGGACTGTTTATGTCAGAAGAAAAAATGAGACCTTTCGGTCTGCGGGACAAGCTTGGCTATATGTTCGGCGATTTCGGCAACGATTTCACCTTTATTTTTTCAAGTATGCTTCTTATGAAATTCTATTCCGACGTTATGGGCATTGACACTGCCCTAATCGGCACAATGATGATGGTCGCCCGTTTTGTCGACGCTTTTACCGACATTACCATGGGACAGATTGCAGACAGAAGCAAGCCCAATAAAAAAGGCAAGTTTCTAAAGTGGATCTTATATATGTGTCTTCCTGTTGCTTTTTCCTCTTTTCTTATGTATGCCACCTGGTTCAGAGCTTACCCCTTATCCTTCAGAATTTTCTGGATGTTCTTCACCTATATACTCTGGGGCAGCATTTTTTATACCTCCATCAATATTCCCTACGGCTCAATGGCATCTGCAATTTCGCCTGAGCCGAAGCACCGTGCAGAGCTTTCCAACTATCGCTCCATAGGTGCAGCCCTTGCAGGCATGATAATCGGCGTTGTTCTTCCTCTTATTGTTTTTTACAAGGATGAAAACGGCAATGAAGTGCTTTCAGGTAAAAGAGTAACCTTTGCGGCTCTTCTTTGCTCCGTTGGTGCCGTTATCTGCTATCTGCTTTGCTATAACCTTGTTACGGAAAGAGTGGAGATAAAAGAAAAAACCGAGCGTTTCAGCTTCGGCACACTTTTTTCGGGACTCTTCAAAAACAAAGCTCTTCTGGGTATTGTTGCTGCAACGGTGTGTATGCTCCTTGTTCAGCTTACACTTTCGCAGATGGTCACCTATATTTTCCCCAACTACTTCAGAAACACAGTTGCACAGTCTGTGGCAGGACTTATCGGTGTTGTAATTACCCTTATCTGTGCCTCCTTCACAGTTAAGCTATCGGAAAAATTCGGCAGAAAAAACTTGGCAATTGTGTCGTCACTTTTCGGCTCGGCAGTGTTTCTTGTTGCCTTTTTTCTGAAGACAAAAAGTGCCTGGGTTTTCGTTTTCCTTTATGCCCTTTCCTATGTGGGCCTTGCTGTTTTCTCTCTTATCTGTTGGGCGATGATAACCGACGTTATAGACGACACCGAAGTGCAGACAGGTTCCCGTGACGACGGAACAATTTATGCGGTTTATTCCTTTTCACGAAAGCTGGGACAAGCCCTTTCTTCAGGTGTTACGGGTTATCTTTTAAACTATATCGGCTACAGTCAGGATACAGCTTTTGATGAAAGCGTTACCCGAGGCATCTATGACATTACCTGCCTTGTGCCTGCAATAGGATATATTCTTCTCGCTCTTGTGCTGTACTTCTTTTACCCTCTCACGAAGCAACGGGTGGGGGAAAATGCAAAAATTCTCAAGGAAAAGCGGGAGCAGCCCTGATTTCAGATTGATGAACCGGCCGGGCAAGGGCGCCGATAACCAAAGAAGGCAGTCGTTTATGCGACTGCCTTCTTCGGTTGTTCCGTCTTAAAACGGAACTGAGGATTTCCCCTAAAGGAAATCCTCAATCGGCGCCCGTCCTTCCCGTAAGCACCGTCTGAAGAAAGGGTAGCCCACTGAAAAAGCGGGATACCCTTTCTTTGTTATTCAGTTTCTTGTTCCGTTATAACCTCGGGCTCTATAAACTCTTTGTTTCTGTCCTTGTTAACTTCATTTCCTAAAAGTGTGTACACCGTTGAAGCTATAGGCACGCTGAGCATCATACCCATAATACCGAACATACCGCCGCCGAGGGTTACTGCAGTAAGCACCCAGATACTTGGCAGACCCATTGATGAGCCTACAACTCTCGGGTAAATAAGGTCGCCTTCAATCTGCTGAAGAAGAATAATGAACACAAGGAAAATGAGAGCTTTAACGGGTGACTCCATAAGAATAAGGAAGGCGCCCACAGCACCGCCTAAAAGCGCACCCACAACGGGAATAAACGCTGTTACAACGGTTACTGCACCAATCATTGCTGCATAAGGAAGGCGGAGAATAAGCATTCCCACAGTGCAAAGTCCGCCGAGAATAAGCGCCTCCGTACACTGAGCAACGATAAACTTGTGGAAAGACTCATCTGCAACCTTGCACACATAATCAAACTTTCCCGTTATTCTCTCAGGCACAAAGTGGTGCATAACCTTTTTAAGCTGACTGCCGATTTTGTCCTTACCGAGAAGAAGATAAATTGCAAAAATTATTGCAAGGAAAGCAGTTGTAACACCTGAAACAAGACTTGAAACCGTAGTCACAACAACATCCATTACACTGCCGAGACCTGAATAAACGGTTTTTACAATATCTGTAATGCGTGATTTCCAGTCGATTTTTGAAAGTGCTGCAATTATATCCTCAGGCACAAACTCAAACTCGCTGAGCTTTGCCACAACCGTATTGAAGAAGTCGGGCACCTCTGCAACAAGAAGTTTTACGCAGGAAACAAGCTGCGGCACAACGAGGGCGATAATCAGAGCAATAATGCCAACCAAAGTAAGAATTGCAAAAGTCAGGGCAAGACCGCGTCTGCTTTTGAGAACAAGCTTGTTGTTTGACTTAGGTAAAAGATGCTTTTCATAAAAACTCATAAGAATATTGAGTGGGTATGAAATAACTGCACCGATTACAAGAGGTATCGCTGCACCAAGAAGAGTTTTGAGAATGCCGGCTGCATAACTCCAATAATGGATGCCAAGATAAAGCGCAAAGATTACCAATGCCACTTTAATGAGACTTTTTGTGTCAATTTTTTTCATTTACTTGTCATACCTGCCTTTTCGGTAAAGCTTTTCATAACAGACGAAATTTCAATACTCTGCGGACACTTCTTTTCGCAGGCCTTACAACTGATACAGCGTGAAGCGTCAAGGGCTTCTTCTGTATCCAATTTAAATTCTCTGTTATCGAAAACGTTGTTATTATATGTGCTTATAATTTTCGGAATATCAAGTCCTTTTGGGCAGTAGGGCACACAGTAGCGACAAGAGGTGCAAGGTACTTCGTTTGTCATTCTGTAGGCTATACCGTAAAGGGCCTCTATTTCTTTTTCTGAAAGAGGTTTATTTTCGCTGTAGGTTTCAATGTTTTCCTTCAGCTGCTCCATATTTGACATACCTGAAAGAGTTACGGTAACACCGGGAAGTGTCTGCAGATATCTGAATGCCCAGGCTGCGTTTGTTTCATCTCGCATTTCTTTAAGAAGCTTTGTGTCCTCTTCTGAAAGATTTACCAGTCTGCCGCCTCTTACGGGCTCCATAACCCAAACGGGAATATTTCTTTCGTTAAGAAGTTCAACCTTTGCCTTTGCGTTCTGACGTGTCCAGTCAAGATAGTTAAGCTGCACCTGACAGAATTCCATATGTTCACCGCAACGGTCAAGGAAATTCTTAAAGCAGTCAAAGCCTGAGTGAACGGAAAAACCAAGGTGACGGATTCTGCCCTTTTCCTTTTCACTGAGAAGATAAGGAATCAGACCGTATTCTTCGCTGAGGTAATTTTCTGCGTTGTCCTCGGTAATTGTGTGGAGAAGGTAGAAGTCGAAGTAATCCACACCGCATTTTTTAAGCTGTTCTTCAAAAATTTTCTCTTTGTTTTTGATGTTATTGAGGTCGTAACCGGGAAACTTTGTTGCAAGATAAAAGCTCTCTCTGTCATAGTCTGAGAGAATTTTACCCGTTACAATCTCTGACTGTCCGCTATGGTAGCCGTATGCAGTGTCAAAATAGTTTATGCCGTTTTTAATGGCATAGTCAATCATTTCTCTCGTTTTTTCGATATCTATATCGGAATCCTTGTCGCCACATTTCGGTAATCGCATTGTGCCAAGGCCTAAAGCTGAAAGCTTTTTGTCTTTGAATGTGTTGTAAATCATAGTCAGTCTCCTTCCGATTCTCTCTTTTAAGGTAACGTTAGCCATTTTATTTATTTTACTACTGCTTTTTAATATTGTCAATTCAATTTCGTATTTGACACACGGCAGAAATAATAATATAATAAAGAAAACTATATTTCAAGGAGTGGATCTGATGGGAAAATTCATTGAAAGCATTTATCGCACTAAGGTTTTCTGCCGTTGCGACGATAAGGGCACTGCCTACTACTTTTCTGCAAAAGATTTTGAGGGGCTTAATGCTGTCCCCTATTCATTTATCTCTTCAAAAGGCGACACCCTCAAAGGTAATTTCTACTATTACGAAAATCCCATAAAAAACAGAATAATCGTTTTTGACCACGGCTTTTTCGGCGGTCACCTTTCCTATATGAAAGAGATTGAAATGCTCTGCCGTCACGGTTATCTCGTTTTCGCTTATGACCACACGGGATGTATGGAATCAGGCGGAGAAAGTGCAAACGGTCTCGGTCAGTCACTTTCAGACCTTAACGACTGCTTTAATGCACTTAAGAAAGAGGAAAAGCTTCAGGGCTACGATTTCTCCGTTATGGGTCACAGCTGGGGCGGTTTTTCAACTCTCAACATTTCTGCTCTTCACCCTGACATAAGCCACGTTGTTGTGCTTTCGGGCTTCGTTTCCGTTGAGGTTATGTTTTCACAGTTTCTGCCTTCGGCTCTCAGCTTTCTTGCAAAGCCTCTTGTTAAAATTGAGAAAAAGTACAACCCTGAAAGCCTTAAATATAACGCAGTGGAAACACTCAGAAACACAAAAGCAAAGGTGCTTCTCATTTATTCTGACAACGACCCTGCCGTAAAAAAAGAAGTGCACTTTGATGCACTAAAAAAAGGTCTTGCAGACAAGGACAATGTAAAGCTTATTCTTGTTTCAGAAAAAGGCCACAACCCCAACTACACAAAGGAAGCAGTAAAAAGTCTTGCTGAATACACTGCTGCTCTTAACCGTAAGAGCAAAGAGCTTACCACACCTGAAGCAAAAAAGGCTTTTGTGGAGTCCTTTGACTGGGATAAAATTACTGAGCAGGATGAAAGCGTATGGTGCGAAATTATAGAAATGCTGAAAAGCTGACGGATTTTTTAAAGTTAAAAGTGGAAAGTTGAAAGTTGAAATATGGGGAGCAAAGCTCCGATTATATCCGTTTTAATAAATCGGAACGGATAGTATCATTCCGCCCAATCAGAATTATGCCGTAGGGGCTGCCATCGGCAGTCCGATTACAATCTACTCTTTCCCCTCAACAAACAAGCTCACTCTGCGGAATATATCTTTAAATCTTCCAAAGTGTAAAGTCGCGACTGCATTTCCACTTTCAACTTTAAACTTTCAACTTATAAAAGAAACACGCCCTCGTCGGGCGTTTTCTTTTATTTGATTTCATCAATTGTAACTGTTTTGAATTCGTGCTTTGCAAGAACTTCTGCAACCTTTTCAGCTTCGCCAACCTGAAGCACCATAAGTGCCTCACCGCTGTTGCTTGAGAAAACTGAGTACATATATTCAATGCCGATGTTCTCTTCTGCTAAAACTTCAAGAAGGCTGTTAAGTCCGCCGGGTCTGTCGGGAACTGCAACGGCAATAACAGGTGTCATAGCCATAATGAAGCCGTTTTGGAGAAGAACTGCTGAAGCCTTCTGAGCATCTGCAGGGATAATTCTCAGCACACCGTAGTCCTGTGTTTCGGCAATATTTATTGCACGAAGGTCAACGCCGTTTTCTGAAAGCACCTTAGTGATGTTTGAAAGCTGACCTGCACGGTTTTCAAGAAAAACTGAAATCTGAGTAACGTTCATTGCTGTTTCCTCCTTATATCTTTCTCTTGTCGATAATTCTTACTGCCTTGCCTTCGCTTCTTGCAATACTCTTGGGGTCAACAAGACGAACCTTAGCGTAAATACCAAGCATAGCCTTGAGAGCTGAAACAAGGTTCTTTTCCATCTCTGTAATCTTACCGAGGGAGTCGGAGAAGATTTCAGGTGTCATTTCAACAAGAACTTCAAGAGTGTCGCTGTTGTTTACACGGTCAACGATAATCTGATAGTTTGCAGGATAGCCGTTTTCAATAAGAACTGCTTCAATCTGTGACGGGAATACGTTTACACCCTTGACAATAAGCATATCGTCGCTTCTGCCCATGGGCTTGCTCATTTTAATGAGTGTACGGCCGCAGGAGCATTCTTTTCTTGAAAGAATGCAGATGTCCTTTGTACGGTATCTGAGAAGAGGGAAGGCTTCCTTTGTGATTGATGTGAAAACAAGCTCACCCTTACTGCCCTCAGGAAGAACCTCACCGGTTTCGGGGTCAATAATTTCGGCAACAAAGTGGTCTTCGTTTATGTGCATACCGGTCTGCTCTGAGCATTCAAAAGCTACACCCGGGCCGCTTGTTTCTGTAAGGCCGTAAATATCGTAAGCCTTGATGCCCAGCTTCTTTTCAATGTCACGGCGCATTTCTTCACTCCACGCCTCTGCACCGAAAATGCCAGCCTTAAGCTTAATTTTATCTCTGAGACCTCTTTCCTCAATGCTTTCAGCAAGATAGAGAGCATAAGAGGGTGTGCAGCAGAGGATAGTTGCTTCAAGGTCTGTCATAAACTGAAGCTGACGGTCTGTATTACCTGATGACATGGGAAGTGTAAGACAGCCTACCTTGTGGCTGCCGCCGTTAAGACCGGGGCCGCCGGTGAAAAGTCCGTAGCCGTAAGCTACCTGACAAACATCCTTGTTTGTACCGCCTGCAGCAACAATTGCTCTTGCACAGCAGTCCTCCCAAAGGTCAACGTCATGCTGAGTATAAAAAGCAACAACTCTCTTGCCTGTTGTACCTGAGGTTGACTGAATTCTTACGCAGTCTTCTAAAGGTTTGCCTTTAAGGCCGTAGGGATAAGCATCTCTCAGGTCGTCCTTTGTAAGGAAGGGCAGCTTGTGAAGGTCGTCAATGCTCTTAATGTCGTCGATGGTAACGCCGTGGTCTTCCATCTTTTTGCGATAGTAAGGAACATTATCCCAAACGTGTTTCATCTGCTTCATGAAGCGTTCATTCTGAAGAGCTTTCATCTCTTCTCGTGACATACACTCCATTTCTTTCTGATAATAATTTGCCATTTTTCATCTACTCCTTTTTATTGGCAATATATCAAACCAAGGAAGTCTTGCCAAGGTTGAAGGCTTTCTTGTTAAGATCAAGGAATTTTGCCGGAACGCTTTTTTCAATTGCGTCCATCCACTCCTCGTCGGTAAAATCAAAGTATTTTGAAATTCTGCCGAGAAGAACAAGGTTTACTGCCTTTGATGTGCCTGCTTCTTCTGCAAGGCTGAGTGCGTCAAAGGCTTCAATATTGATACCCATATCAGCGATTTTTGTACTGAGATTTTCGGGATATTCTGCAGCACCGATAATTACGGGCATAGGATTAATCTGCTGAGTGTTGGTAACAATTGTGCCGCCTTTTTTAAGGTATTCCACCCAACGTGCAGCCTCAAGCATTTCAAAAGAAATAATGAAATCTGCCTCGCCCTTGTCAACAACGGGTGAATAAACCTTTTCACCGTATCTTACATAGGTTACAACACTGCCGCCACGCTGGCTCATGCCGTGTACTTCACTTACCTTTACATCGTAGCCTTTCTTCAGAAGGAGTCTGCCGAGGAGCTTACTTGCAAGAAGTGTACCCTGACCGCCGACACCGACAATCATAATGTTCTTTGTTTTCATGCTGTAACCTCCTTCTTTTCAATTGCGCCCACCTTGCAAAGCTGTGAGCATACACCGCAGCCTGTGCAAAGGGTTGTATCAATCTGAGCCTTGCCGTCTTTTATGCTGATTGCGGGACAGCCGATTTTCATACAAGCCTTACAGCCTACGCATTTGTCTGCTTCTACCTTTGTGGGACCTGCGTGCTTGACATACTTAAGAAGAGCACAAGGTCTTCTTGAAATAATTACTGAAGGTTCATCAGTTGCTGTTTCCTCTTTGATTGCCTTTTCTGTTTCAGCAAGGTTATAGGGGTCAACAACCGTAACTCTATTGATACCAACGGCTTTGCAGAGAGTTTCAAGGTCAATTTTTGCTGCAGGGTCACCCTTAAGGTTAAGACCCGTTGTGGGATTTTGCTGATGGCCTGTCATACCTGTAATTGAGTTGTCAAGGATAATAACAGTTGAAGCTGAATCGTTATATGCAATATTGATAAGGCCTGTAACACCTGAGTGCATAAAGGTTGAGTCGCCGATTACGCAAACTGCCTTTTTGCTGCCCATAGCTTTGTTGAAGCCGTGAAGACCTGAAACGGAAGCACCCATACATATTGTTGTGTCAATTGCTGAAAGCGGAGCAACTGCACCGAGAGTATAGCAGCCGATGTCGCCCATAACGGTAAGCTTGTTCTTCTTAAGGGTGTAGAAAAGTCCTCTGTGGGGACAGCCTGCACACATTACGGGAGGTCTTACGGGAATTTCTGCATCAATTTTATCATACTCTGCCACTTCCATTGAAAGCTTTTCTGCAACAAGGTTCTGGCTGAATTCGCCGATATTGCTGAAAATTTCCTTGCCAACAGCCTTTACACCGATTGAAAGGCAATGGTTCTGAATAATACCGTCAAGCTCTTCAACGACAATAACTCTGTCAACACTTTTTGCAAAGTTTTTAATCTTTTCTACGGGCATGGGGTTAATCATACCCAGCTTAAGAACGCTGTACTTGTCGCCGCATACTTCCTTAACATACTGATAGCTTGTGGAGGATGTGATGATACCGATACTGCTGTCTGTACCCTTTTCAATTCTGTTGATTTCTGAGGTTTCCGCAAACTCAATAAGTGCCTTTGTTCTCTCTTCAACAATGGGGTGGCGCTTTTTTGCGTTACCGGGCATCATTATGTATTTTCCGCCGTCTTTTTCATAGATTTTATCCTCGGGAAGAATTCTTTCACTTTCTTCGACAATGCTCTGTGAGTGTGCAACTCTTGTGCACATTTTAATAAGTACGGCTGTGTCGAATTTTTCTGAAATTTCATAGCCAAGCTTTGCAAATTCAATTGCTTCAGCTGAATCTGAGGGTTCAAGCATAGGCATTTTTGCCGCAATTGCATAGTGTCTTGAATCCTGCTCGTTCTGTGATGAGTGCATACCTGCGTCGTCAGCAACGGCAATAAGCATACCTGCATTCACACCGGTATATGAAATTGTGAAAAGAGGGTCTGCCGCAACGTTAAGACCAACGTGCTTCATTCCGCAGAAGCTTCTTTTACCTGCGAGGCAGGCACCGAAGGCACTTTCCATAGCAACCTTTTCGTTAGGCGCCCATTCTGCGTACATTTCATTGTACTTTGCGGCATACTCCGTAATTTCTGTACTGGGTGTGCCGGGATAGCTTGAGACAAATGAGCAGCCTGCCTCATAAAGGCCTCGTGCCAATGCCTCGTTACCAAGCATAAGCTTTTTCATTATATATACCAACTCCTTAATAATTCCAATCCTTAATTTAAATCAGTCCTCAATTGCTGTTTTAACCGTAACTGTAACCTTTTTCTCATAGCAAGCGAAGATTTCTTCAACCTTTTCCTTTTTCGGTGGCTTTGTAACAAGTGAAACCACCGGAACAATTATAAGTCCCATAACCATGCAGAAAGCGCCTGCATTAATGGGCGACTGAAGCACTGCAGGGAAGAAGCTCTTAAGCGGTGAGATTATAGCTATCATAAACACGCTTGAGAAAACGAAGCTTACCCAACAAGAGAGCTTTGTGGTTCTTTTCCAATACAGACCGTAAAGGAAGGGAGCAAGGAAAGCCCCTGCAAGTGCGCCCCATGAAACACCCATAAGCTGAGCGATAAAGGTTACGCTTGATTTATACTGTACAATAGCAAGAACAACTGAAATTCCGATGAAAACGACAATTAATATTCTCATAATGAGAAGCTGTCTTTTTTCGTCCATTCTTATTTTAAGACTATCTTTCAAAAAGTCAAGAGTTAATGTTGAACTTGAGGTAAGAACAAGGGAAGAAAGTGTGCTCATTGAGGCTGAAAGCACCAAAATTACAACAATTGCGATAAGAATTGTGGGAAGATCGGAAAGCATTGTGGGAACAACAGAGTCGTAACCGTTTGCCGCAATGTCAATTCTATCGCTGTAAAGTCTGCCGAAGCCACCAAGGAAGTAGCAGCCGCCTGCAACAACCATAGCGAAAATTGTGGAGATAATCATGCCCTTATTGATAGCCTTTTCGTTTTTTATGGCGTAGAATTTCTGAACCATCTGAGGAAGTCCCCAAGTGCCGAGAGAGGTAAGAAGAACAACACCCAGAAGATTTACGGGGTCGGGACCAAAGAAGGAGGCAAACACACCCGGAGTTTCGCTGACCGCAGGGTCGCTTACCCTTCCGAGAGCATCAAGTGATGCAAGGAAACCGCCGTTGCTCTTAAGTACGGCAAGGATAACAGCTACAATACCGAAAAGCATAATAATGCCCTGAATAAAATCGTTGATTGCCGTTGCCATATAGCCACCTGCAATAACATAAATACAGGTAAGAACTGCCATAACGATTACGCACACTGAGTAGTCAATGTCAAATGCCATTCCGAAAAGACGGCTGAGACCGTTATAAAGTGAAGCTGTATAAGGAATAAGGAAAATGAAGATAATTGCTGAGGAAGCAAGCTTAAGTCCCTTGCTGTCAAAACGTGACCGGAAGAACTGAGGCATTGTGGCTGAGCCTAAGTGCTGAGTCATGACCCTTGTTCGTCTGCCGAGAATTGCCCAGGCGAGAAGTGAGCCTAACAGCGCGTTTCCGATACCTGCCCAGGTGGCAGCCACACCGTATTTCCAACCGAACTGACCTGCGTAGCCTACAAATACAACTGCTGAAAAATAAGATGTTCCGTAAGCGAAGGCTGTAAGCCAAGGACCTACACTACGTCCTCCGAGAACAAAGCCGTTAACGTCAGTGGCGTTTTTCCTGCAGTAAAAGCCTACACCGAGCATTACGGCAAAGAATACTATTAATAATGATACTTTAATTAACATATGAAAGTTTTACTCCTTTAATTTTAAAGCCTTGTTTCTAACGGACGTCGGGTGGATGCCCCTACGATGTCAACCTTATTGTTGTCATTCCGAGATACATCGAGGAATCTTTAAGATAGACAGGTTTAAGATTCTTCACTGCGTTCAGAATGACATCTTGAGGTTTCGTCAGATATTTTGCATTTTGCACTTTGAATTTTGCATTATCAAATAAATATCGCTCATACGATATTTATTTGATTTGCGCTTCTACAAGGCTGCCCTGACAGTATTTTTTGCGAAGAACGGGCTTTTCAATTTTGCCTGTGGGATTTCTGGGTACCTTTTCAAAGACAATCTTTCTCGGTCTCTTGTAACGGGGAAGCTCTTTGCAGAATTCGTTGATTTCCTCCTCTGTACAGCTTACGCCGTCCTTGAGTTCAATAATTGCGAGGGTCTTTTCACCGAGACGTTCATCGGGAATACCGATAACTGCAACGTCCTTGATTTTTTCGTGCTTACGAAGAGCGTCTTCAATCTGTACGGGATAAATGTTTTCACCGCCTGAGATAACAACATCCTTTTTACGGTCAACGAGATAAATGAAGCCGTCTTCGTCCTCGCGGCCCATATCACCTGTATAAAGCCAGCCGTCTTTGAGAACTTCATTTGAAGCCTCTTCGTTTTTATAGTAGCAAAGCATTACGCCGGGACCCTTGACAATAAGCTCACCGATGTCGCCCTGAGGTACTTCGTTTCCTTTTTCGTCAACAATTTTAGCTTCCCAGAGGTAACCGGGCTTACCGATTGCACCTACCTTATGGATGTTTTCAACGCCAAGATGTACACAGCCGGGGCCGATTGATTCTGAAAGACCGTAGTTGGTGTCGTACTGATGGTCGGGGAAGATGTTCATCCAGCGCTTGATAAGGCTGGGAGGAACGGGTTGAGCACCGATGTGCATAAGTCTCCACTGTGAAAGGAGATAATCGTCAAGGTTAACTCTGCCGCTTTCAATTGCATCAAGGAGATCCTGCGCCCAGGGCACAAGAAGCCACACGATTGTGCATTTCTCTTCCGTTACGGTGCGGAGAATCCATTCGGGCTTTACGCCACGGAGAAGAACTGCCTTACTGCCACTGAGAAGGCTTCCGAACCAGTGCATTTTTGCACCTGTGTGGTAAAGAGGTGGAATGCAGAGGAAAACGTCATCCTCTGTCTGTCCGTGGTGGTTCTGCTCAGTCATACAAGATGAAACAAGAGCCTTGTGGTTATGTAAAATCGCCTTGGGAAAACCTGTTGTGCCCGAGGAGAAGTAAATTGCTGCATAATCTTCTTCCGTAAGCATAACGGGTGGTGCAATTGATGAGCAGTAGTTCATCATAGCACAGCAGTCTTCACTGTAGGAAGGGCCGTCTTTACCCACATAGAACATTGTTTTCACGTCGGGAATATCGTTTACGATTGTGTCGATACGCTCAATGAATTCCTTACCGAAGATAAGCACTTCACAGTCTGCAAGCTCAAGACAGTATTTGATTTCATCCCCCGAATAACGGAAGTTCATGGGCACTGCGATGCAGCCTGCCTTAAGAATACCGAAGTAAAGAGGAAGCCATTCAAGTGAGTTCATAAGAAGAATTGCAACCTTCGTACCTCTTTTGAAGCCACGGCTTAAAAGCAGGTTTGCAAAGCGGTTTGCACGTCTGTCAAAGCTCTTCCATGTCATTTCACGGCGATAGGGTGTGCCGGCGTTTGCGCTTTCTATAAGACTTGCCTCTCTCCATGTTACTGCACTGTCACGCTCCTCTGAGGGGTTCACCTCAACAAGGGCAATTTCTGCGCCCTTAAGTCTCGCATTGCGTTCAAGAAAATCTGTAATTACCATTTTTTGTCTCCTTTTAACGGTTGACGTATTGTTAAGTTAAATGAAAATTGAGACCTTGAACTCCTTGTGGTATAATGGTTTTACCCCTAAAACCTATACCTCCCTGAAAACAGAGAAAGGAGACCAAGATCTCATGGATAAAATTATACCAAAATGTTGCCCAA
>JAZSQU010000015.1:0-5027 GCA_045538095.1 Acutalibacteraceae bacterium
AGATCGTTGCAGGTTCCCGGGAGCAAAAAAGCATCCTGGATTCTGCCAAACTGCTCAACAGTAGGATTCCCGGCAGCAAAGCGGAGATCCTTCCTGGCCTGCGGCATGGTGATTTGAGCATCAACAACCCAGAGCGATATGTCCGGATGTTGAAAGAATGGAGAGGACAAAATGCTTGAAACTTCCAGATTGATCCTGCGAACCATCCGGGAAGCAGACGCAGCAGATCTATATGAATATCTAAAAGAGCCGATGATGCATTCGTTTGCAACTTAAAGTTGCTCAAATGCAAATATAGGTTGGTAGATTTTGCTTTGCCTATGTTTATAATTAGTTGTGTAAAGGAGGTAAACTGTATGAGCTTTGCAGAAAATCTGAAACAACTAAGAAAAGAGAAACAATTATCGCAGGAGGAGTTGGCTGAGATTCTTGATGTGAGTCGTCAGGCGGTCTCAAAATGGGAACAAGGAATTGGATACCCAGAAGTAGAAAAGTTGCTGTTACTTTCAAGAAAATTGAATATTTCTCTGGATAGCTTAATGGCAACGGAGATTACGCAAGAGCCCAATACCCAAAAGCAGAACGTAACAGGAACAATCACGATAACATCACCAATTGAACGTGTAATTGCTACTTGTCATAAGGTTGTGTCTTCTCAAAAAATGTCCGGTGGAAAATCATCGCCACAGTATGCACTTTTCGGAAAAAGTGAAGGAAGCGGATTTTTCGGTGATGAACCAACGACTTTTTTAGGGTGGTATGCGACTGAAAAGGATATTTCAAAAGAAATCACGGAAATTCACGATGCAATTGTTAATGGGGTTGTGACATATACTTTGAAGTACAGTGTGCGAACGAAAAAAAGGTTGCTTGGAATTAAAATAGAATCAGAATAACAAACAGCCAAATTCCAATTTGTCGAACGGAATACTTTCAACTGCTCTCGTTGTGAGGGCAGTTATTATTTTGCGGTCTTTTCAAAAAAATGTGACGCAGTATCTATAAGCCAAAATATTGAAATTTATGTACCGTTGTAGTATACTTATAATAATCATTTCAGGAGGTGAAGCTATGACCGGTGTAAGATACAAAATACCTATGCTGTCCGCAAAAGCAATTCTTGCTTACGCAAAGCTTGTTGGCGAGGATATATACTCTTTTAATCTCAACAAAGCGGAAACTGCAAGTGTATTATTAAATCACGGTGAAACATATCAGGATGATAATGCCGTTTTTTATCAGCTGATGTCTATGCTTCACAGGGACGGTTATTCATCTAAAGATGATGAGCTGATAATTGATGATTTGTACGACGCAATTATCTATCTTGACTTTGCAGGTATCTTTGACAGAAGTGCAGAATATCCTAAAAATGCATTAAGACAGAAAAAAGCTGAATCTATGTTCCGTCCTGAAGGTATTACTCTTGACCTCGGTGGCGGTCAGCATAAATATCTTGCCTTTGAGCGTTCTGCCTCTATGAGCAGAAATGCAAAGCTGTCATTTGTCCGTGCTGACCTTTATGATGAAATCACACGCAGAATAACCCTTAACTTAAAAATTGATGTCTGTGAGCTTTCAAAACTTTATGCATATAACGGACTTCTCTTTTCGTCAGGTATCAGAGTGGAGCCTGATGATAAGTTCTTCCTTGAAAATGTCGCTATTGTACCGAACCCCAAACACATTACAACTGATAGGTGATATTGAAACCACGCGCTTTGACGGCATGGGACTGATTTCACCTGAGTTTGCTGATGAACTTGATAAAAAGATAGGCAGTAAAAAGCATCACAGTTCTTTTCAGATTCGTATGCCGTATATAAAGGGAATGGTACATAAGACAGATTTCAAAGCCTTGTTCAAAGAATCAGGCATTGAAGCAATAGCCGATATATGGGGTAGAAAGCACAAGGCTGACAGCCTTTGTATGATACTTACCGAAAGTCAGTTCAAGGGCTACAAGTGGCTGAAGCAGTATAACATTTCCTGGCAGACATATGTCCAGCTTTGCCGTGCTTATGAACACACCATATACATCACAAATGTAAGCAAGACAGAAGCTGAGGATACAACCGAGCTTAACTATCAGTTTCTTAATACAGTTAAAATGCTTTCTTCCGAGTTCAGACCCGATGATTTACCTTTAGGTTGGGAAAATTCTCCCTCTGAGGATGAAAGAATGTGGCTTACTAAGCCGACAGAGCAGAGATATTATGAGCTTCGCCGTGATACAGATGCCCGTATAAGGTATTTTACCGATAAGGCTGATGAATGGACCTTCGGCAGAAAAAGCCACAGTTATCATCTTGTGGAGCTGTTAAGAAAAAATCCCAAGTTCATCAATGAGCCGTATTTTGTCCGTCAGCTTGACGATGCCGCAGAAAGCCTGCTTAAAGATTACTCCATAGGCAGATTACTTGTTGACGGTGATAACCGTTTTTTTTGCGGCTGATATTATGGAATTATTCTATGAGCTTATCAAAGATAACGGCGGAAGACCCGATATTTACTCGGACATAAAGAATGAATTTCTTGATACGAATGAGTTTTATGCTCCCGGTGCGGTATATTCTCAGCAGAATATCTATGCTCTTCTTCGTAATCCCCATATTGCGAGAAACGAAGAGGCGCTTGTTAAACCATTGAAAAAGGTCGGCCCTTACAGAGAAAAATATCTTTCAGGTCTTACGGATGTAATTATGGTAAATTCTGTTTCACTTCTTGCCGAAAGACTTGGCGGTGCAGACTTTGACGGTGATATGATTAAAACAGTAGCCGAACCGAAATTAACAAACTGTATTATGAGTAATTACAGTGAATCTGATTTATCACTCGGTGGTAATCTTCCTCTTTTAAGCATACCGTCCGCAGAGCCAATCATTGCTGATGCAAATGATTGGTATAAACGCTTTGAAACAATACGAAACACTTTCTCATCCCGTGTCGGTCAGATTTCAAATGCGGCACTTGACCGTAGTATAATCGCTTATGACGAAAATACCGATGACGAAAAGAAAGAGCAATACCGCAAGGAAACAGAAGTGCTTGAGATACTGACAGGTCTTGAAATAGACTCTGCTAAAAGCGGCATAAAGCCTGATTTGACAGAATATCTTGAAACCAACAAAGCTGAAAGAACATCCTTCCTTAAATACAAGGCTCTTATTGAAAAAGCTGAAGGCAAGCGCCGTTGGTACGAGCCTACCTTTGATGAACGCTTCAAGAAATTCTTTGAAGGTCAGAATTGGGATGAGGTCAGCTCGAACCTTGAAAAGCTTCCGTATTTTGCAAGGGAGCTGAAAAAGCATACACCAAAGGCAGACTGTCATCAGGCAGATGCAAGGGAGCTTTTTACCTTTGCAAAGCCCGGCTGGGAAAAGAAACTTGACCCGAAAATTCTTGATTATGTAGGCAGAGTAATAGCAGATTATGAAACCTGTCTGAAAAGAATACGTACAAGACGAAAAGCCGCAAGCAAAATAAAAGCAAAGCACAATGACATTAACCGTATTCTGTATATGCAGAACAAGGAAGATGATTATGAAGCTGATGAACTTGCTGAAGTATTCATTAATTTACCGGAAGAAAGAGTAAACGAGATATATTTTGCGGTAAGAACTGAAAATTGGCACTTTATGAAAGAGGATGAAAGATATGCCTTACTCACAAAGCATCTCCCCGAAGAAGAGTACAGAGAGTATTATGACATCTTTGCTGATTTCCGTTTCGGCGGGTACAAGCTACTGCCTGACATCATTACCGAAACACGGAACTACAATATATCTGCAAATGCTTCGGCTATGCAATATCCCAATGATTCCGAGGAGCTGACATTAATGGTAAAGGCCTATCTCAGAAATCCCGTAGGCAACTACCGTGAAACTGTTTCAAAAGAAGCGGCGAGAATAATTGAAACTCATGTTATTTCCTTCAATGCTTCGGTAAAGTACATTGTGGCTCTCGGAAAGCGTGATTTTCTTTATGATGCTTACTACAGGCACATCAACAGATTTGCAAGGAAGGGAGAATAATTTTATGACAAATGAATGGTTTGAATTCAAGGCATATACCAACACTCCCGTTTTCTTTGCGGACAGTAAGCAATCAACTGCTTTCATAGGTAGATTTACAGTGAGAATGATTAAGCAGAACAAGGGCTTCAACCGCATATTTACTATCCTTGCAAGAGGTTATCTTTTTCATAATGCTGACGGTACACTTCGCACCGATGACCCTTACGAAAGAATAGAAAAGGCAAGAGAGTTTTTATGTGCTTGGTGCAGTCTCCCTTATGAAGCAGTAACAAACAAAGCTCTGAAATTTCACACATCTTTCCCTGAGCTTTACAGTGAGTTTCCTGATATTGTTGATGAAAACGGTGCAGGATGGTATTACAGATACCTTCATTCTCTTTCCGCTTATATTAGGAAGAATAATGATGATATTACAAAGAAGCTTCACTGCTTTGCCGAAAAGAAAACTCTGAAAGTCATTGAAGATAAATGGAGCAGAAAACTGATACAGTTTCAGTATTCGATATACAATGACAGGTCTTCTGCTGATTTTCCGTTGCTTTTTGACACAGCTATTGCAGATGCACTTGTTATCGGTCCTTTGCGTACTGAAGCGGTTGTACTGCCCGATGAAACACTGCAAAAAATCAAGGCTTACGGTGTAAATGTGAAAACTGAAAGGCTTATGATTACTCTTGCCGAATACTATATCGCAAACAAAGAGCCTGATTCTGATTGGGTGATTATACCGAGGACTAATATTTCAGCTTATCTCGGCTCTGCAACATATATGGAAAGCTATGAAAGCAAAATACCTGATGGGTTTATGGAGAAAAAGCCTGAAATGGGTGGTGTATCTGCGGTGAAAATAATGATATGCACCCCAAAAGTTAGACACTTTTGGAGGTGCATATTTTTATGAGTAAAACAGGAAGAAAAAATAAAGTTTATAGTGCGGAATTCAAATTACATGTTATAATGGATATGCGAGAACACCATATGGGATACAAA
>JAZSQU010000033.1:0-23896 GCA_045538095.1 Acutalibacteraceae bacterium
TATATTTTTATGGTCAATGAATCCGTGATGCTGAAACTCGTTTTTGAAATAAGAAAGAAGAACACAGTTATATTCAAGAGGAAAATCAAGAACAAGACCGTGCTTGTGTCTGTCTTCGGGAATATGTGAAATACCAAGCTCGTTTCTGTATCTTAGTGAAGAATGGGTAATATCTTCTTGCATTAGCTCAATTACCCCTTCTTTTGGCCTGATAAAGCCTGTGATTGCACCTGCAAGCTCACTCTGACCGTTGCCGTCAATTCCTGCAATACA
Source organism: Acutalibacteraceae bacterium (assembly GCA_045538095.1). Classification (GTDB taxonomy): domain Bacteria; phylum Bacillota; class Clostridia; order Oscillospirales; family Acutalibacteraceae; genus UBA6857. The sequence goes on from JAZSQU010000033.1 coordinate 274, forward strand.
GACAATTTCGCCTGCTTTTACATCGAAAGAAATATTGTTAAGTTTTGGTTTGCCCGCTCTTTTGTCTGAGGCAACCGTAAGGCTTTTAACCGAAAGAATGCTCTTTCCCGGTTTCGCTTTTTTCTTTTTCAGTGTCATTTCCACAGGACGACCTACCATCATTTCTGAAAGCTTATTTTCGTTGACGTCTCTTGTTTCTACTGTGCCCACATACTGTCCTTTGCGCATAACGGTAACTCTGTCGCTTACTTCCATAATTTCGTCAAGCTTATGGGTAATAAAAAGAATAGTCTTTCCCTCGCTTCTGAAGGACTTCATTGTTTTCATAAGCTCTTTTGTTTCGCCGTGAGTGAGCACTGCAGTAGGCTCATCAAAAATAAGAATTTCATTTTCACGGTAAAGCATTTTTATAATTTCTGCCTTTTGCTGCATACCTACGGTTATATCCTCTACTCTTCTGTCAAGGTCAAGGGATATGCCGTATTTTTTCATTAAGCTTTCAATCTTTTCGCGGGCTTTTTTTCTTTTTATAAACCCAAAAAAGGTAGTTTCTGCTCCTAAAATAATGTTGTCAAGAACCGTAAACACATCAACCAACCTGAAATGCTGGTGCACCATACCTATACCTAAATCGGTTGCATCGTTAGGAGTTTTTATTGAAACCTTTCTGCCGTTTTTTCTGATTTCACCCTTTTCCGGCTCATAAAGACCGAAGAGCACTGACATCAGTGTGCTCTTACCTGCTCCGTTTTCGCCCAGAAGTGCGTGAATTTCGCCTCTTTTAAGCTTAAGGGTAACGTTGTCGTTTGCCTTTATACCGGGAAACTCCTTGGTTATATTCAGCATTTCAATTATATAATCCTCTTTCATAAAATGCTCACCTTCACTAAGACAGTAGTTAATAATATTCTGTCACTGCTTTGACGTTTTCATTCAAATATAAAAGCAGTTTTGCCCCACTTTGAAGCAAAACTGCCGATTTGTCAGATTATATTCAGTTTAACGTTGCTGAAGTTTTCGTCTTTCAGACCTTCTTCGTAATTTCTGTCAACCTTTATTTCGCCGTCTTTGAGCTTTTTCAAAAGCTTTTCGTATTCCTCAACGGGGAAATTATTTAATTTCCAGTTTTCTGTGGGCAGACCTACGGCATCCTGCTTAGCACCTAAGGTAGTTAGCTTTCCGCCAACTTCGTCCCACCGGTCTGCTTTTGCTTTTTCAAGAATATAAATTGCAGATTGGGTGATACCCTTGAGAGCACTTGTAACAACAGTGTCGGATTTTTTTGACTGGTCTACGTCAACGCCGATTACCGCCGCATCGTTTGCAGAGGCTGCCGCAAACGCTGAAAGGCACATTGAACCGCCGCTGCAGAAAATTACTTCAGTGCCTCCGGCATACCAACCGCTGAGCATTGTCTGAAGCTCTGCAGACTGTGAAAAAGAAGCACCGTATTCCCAACTGAAATTAACCTCAGCAGTAATGTCCTTTTCCTTTGCAGCGTCATTGATGCCCTGTATATAGCCGTAGCCGAAACGTGAGCAGGGTGGGTTAGTACCTCCGCCACCACCGGTGAATCCGAGCTTTTTATAACCGTTCATAACTGCGGCATAGCCTGCAAGATAACCTGATTCCTCTTCTCTGAAATCAACAGCAGCCACGTTGTCGATAGGGTCACCGTCGTCTTCGTAAAGCACTGTTCCGTCAATGAAAACAAACTTCACATCGTCGTATTCTTCGGCAGCCTTTGTCAGCGCTTCTTTCTGTAAAAAGCCTGCACATACAATTATTTTAGCGCCTGAGTCTGCTGCAGTTTTCATCGCTTCATATCTGTCCTCATCCGTTGCCTGATTACCGTTGGCAGGCTGGTAATACTTATAGCTTTGGTTGTTTTCAGAGGCGAATTTTTTGATTCCGTTCCATGTACCCTGATTGAAGGATTCGTCCTTTAAAGTACCTACATCTGTTACAAAAGCTATGGTGTATTTACCGTTTTCGGACGTCATGGTGTCGGGAATACTGTCGTAGTCCGTATCTGTTCTGTCGGGATTTGTTGTGACTTCGCTTGTGGTTGAAGAAGCCGAGGTTGAGGGTGCTGTTGTTGTGGGGTTGTTGTCATTTTCGCCGCAGGCCGCAAGGGAGAAGAGCAAAAAGACAGAAAGAAAAATTGCAATTGATTTTTTCATAATAAACCTCCGTTGGATTTTTAGGATTTTACCTGAAAAAATTATTGCAATTATCAGTCAAAGTTATTCAGTTTTTATTCCGATATATTACTTTTTGAAAAGCTTAAGGGCAAAAGCTCCGAGAGGGTTATACTCTCATATTCTTCGTCGTTTTTGCCGAGAAGAATGATAAAAGCGTCTTCGCAGAATTCACGCATTACCTGTCGGCATACACCGCAGGGTGAAAAGAAATCTTTAAAATCGAAATCTTTTCCGCCTACAACTGCAATTTTTGAAAATTTACGTTCACCCTCACTGACCGCTTTGAAAAAGGCAGTTCTTTCTGCACAGTTTGTAGGACCGTAGGCTGCATTTTCAATGTTGCATCCGGTGTATACCTTGCCGTTTTCAGTTAAAAGTGCAGCGCCTACAGTGTAATGTGAATAGGGGACATAGGCGTTTTCAGCAGCTTTCTTTGCAAGTGTGATAAGTTCTTTGTCCGTCATTTTATCAGTCCTTTAAAATAAGATTTTTGAAGCTTTCGCCTTTGAATTCTGCATTTATACCAAGAAGGTCGGCGACGGTTTTTCCTATATCGGCAAAGGTGCTTCTTGTGCCGAGATTAACACTTCTGATTCTGTTTCCGTAAACAAGAAGCGGAACATGCTCTCTCGAATGGTCGGTGCTTTCCGTCAAAGGGTCACAGCCGTGGTCAGCAGTAATCATAAGAACGTCATCATCTTTCAGCTCTTTTATGAATTCGCCGAGCCAGCTGTCAAATTCCGATATAGCCTTTGCATAGCCTTCGGCATCGTTTCGGTGACCGTACATCATATCGAAATCCACCAGATTAGCAAAGCAAAGGCCGGTGAAATCCTCTTTTGAAAACTGCAGAATTTTCTCCATACCGTCAGAATTTGACTTTGTAGGATTACTTTTCTTAAGGCTCTTACCTGCAAAAATGTCGTAGATTTTGCCAACGGGTATAACCTCAAGTCCGTTTGCGGAAAGAGAGTCAATAAGGGTTGTTTCGGGTGGTATAAGAGAGTAATCGTGACGGCCCGGTGTTCTTGTGAACGGAAATTCACCTGTGAAAGGTCTTGCGATAACTCTGCCCACACCGTGTTTGCCTGTGAGAATTTCTCTTGCAATTTCGCAGTATCTGTAAAGCTCACTTAAAGGCACAATGTCCTCGTGGGCTGCGATCTGAAATACACTGTCAGCTGAGGTGTAGACAATTAGCTTGCCCGTTTCGATGTGCTCTTTACCAAAATCTTCAATAACCTGTGTACCTGAATAGGGTTTGTTGCAAAAAACACCACGCCCCGTGCGCTTTTCGAACTCTTTAATTATTTCTTCGGGAAATCCGTCAGGGTAGGTGGGGAGAGGGCTTTCGGAAATAATACCGCAGATTTCCCAGTGTCCTGTTGTGGTGTCTTTGCCTTTTGATTTTTCCTTGAAACGGCCGTATGCACCCAGAGGGTTATCAGTGCCTTCTGCATAATCTGTGCCGTCAATGTTGAACAGTCCCAATTTTTTCATATTGTCAGCAGAAAAATATTTTTGCATAAAGCAGCTTTTAAGTGTGTTGCTGCCTTCGTCACCGTAAAGGTGGCTGTCTTCCTGTTCTCCGATGCCTACACTGTCAAGAACAATCAAAAATACACGCTTTATATTCATGCTAAGTCATCCATTCTTACTGCAGTTTCAAGGGCAATTTTCATCATGTCTGTAAATGTGTTCTGTCTTTCTTCTGCAGTGCAGGCTTCACCTTTCAGCGGAAGGTCGGAAATTGTGCATATTGCAAGGGCGTTTTTTCTCAGCTTTCTTGCAGTGAGATAAAGTCCTGCAGCTTCCATTTCAACGGCAAGTGAACCTGCATCAGCCCACTTTTTAAGTGAATTTTCGTCTGCATCGTAGAAAGTGTCGCTTGAATAAAGATTGCCTACCTTAAGGTCGATACCAAGCTTTTTTGCTTCATCAATAGCAGTCGACAAAAGCTCATAAGAGCAGGTTGCGGCAAGGGTTCCGTTTAAGCCATATTGCTTTGCAAAATTTGAATTAGTGTCTGCACCTATGCCGGCAACTACATCACGGAGCTTCACATCCTCCTTAAGTCCGCCGGCAGAGCCTATTCTGATAATATTTTCTACACCGAAAAAGCTGTAAAGCTCGTAGCTGTAAATTCCGATTGATGGAATACCCATACCGCTTGCCATAACAGAAACCTTGTGGCCTTTATATGTGCCGGTGTAGCCGTGAATACCTCTTACGTTGTTGATAAGCTCGGCGTTTTCAAGAAAGGTTTCTGCAATCATTTTAGCTCTCAAAGGGTCGCCGGGCATAAGAACGGTTTTTGCAAAGGAAGAGCCTTCTTTTAAGTTGATGTGTGGTGTTGAAACTGACATAATTATCGCTCCTTAATAGCCTGATGAATTTTCGTTTTTGACTATTTTAACAATTCTGCTTGTACCCAGTCTTTCAGCACCGAGACTGAGCATATCTTCTGCGTCCATAATGCTTGAAATTCCGCCTGCAGCCTTAATTTTAAGGTGGCTTTCCACATTTTCACTGAAAAGCTTAATATCCTCTCTGGTTGCTCCTCCTGTTGAAAAACCGGTTGAGGTTTTGATGAAATCTGCTCCCGATTCGGACACAATTTCGCACATCTTTATCTTTTCTTCTTCAGTGAGAAGGCAGGTTTCGATAATAACCTTAAGAAGCTTACCCTTACACGCTTTTTTGACTTCAGAAATTTCAGAAAGAAGTTCATTATATTTCTTGTCTTTGAGCATACCGATATTGATCACCATATCGATTTCGTCTGCTCCGTTTTCTACTGCGTCGGTTGCTTCGAAGCACTTTACTTTTGTTGTGTTATAACCGTTAGGAAAGCCGATAACCGTGCAGATTTTAATTTTTCCGTTTACATAGTCCGAAGCCATTTTAACGTATGACGGCGGAATGCACACACTGGCACAGCCATATTTTATTCCGTCGTCGCAGATTGTTTTTATTTCGTCCCATGTAGCCGACTGTGAAAGAAGAGTGTGGTCAACATAGGAGAGTATTTTTTTTATATCCATTTTTTACCTCCTTAGGGCAGTTTGCCTTTTATAGTATTACACATTTATATTATAATCACTCAAAGAAAAAGTCAAACATTTTTTCATTTGACATTGAATTTTATCGGGTGTATAATTCTTTCATACCAATTTTACGGAGGAATACAAAATGAAAAAACTCTTATCAGTTATGTTCATACTGATTTCACTCATAGCAGTTTTTACTTTTTCTGCTTCCGCAGCAGGCGAAATTACATCAATGACTGTGACTAAACACGTTTACGGCATGGCTGTGCTTAAATGGTTTGCAAAGGATGTTGAAGAGAACAGCTATTTCAATGTTTATCTTGACGATAAAAAAATCAGTTCTGAGCAAGGCTTTAACGGCAGACATTATTACTGCCATATTGATGAAATTTATCCCGATGAAACCCATAACTACAAGGTTGAGTATTATGAAAGAAATTTCTTAGGCGGTTATACACTTGTTGATACTTTAGAAAAAAATGCAGCGGTTGAAGATTACTTCAACGGCTACGGCTACAGTCTCAGTGGAGTGTCAGAAAGCTGCGATTCCGTAAATCTTGAATGGGACTACCGTACGGGCGACCTTGATTCGATAATCGACCCCGAAACCGACGACAGACTTCTTGATGTTGACGAATATTTCTTTGAAGTTCACTGTATTCAAAACGGAATCCTGACAAATATAGTTGAAACTCAGAAAGAAAAAATCACTGTAGATGGTCTTGAGGAAGACGCAGAATATGAGTTTAAGGTAAAGGCTTTCTGCAAAGCCAAAGAGAGTGACGATAAGCTGTTTCTTGATGAAAGCGAAACGGTAAAAGTAAAAACAATTACCGAATATACGGAAAATTTCAGAATTGAAGAAATCAGCAGAACCACTGCTCTTTTAAAGTGGGATATTGATACTGATGAGCTCCTTTTAAGCGGTAGCTATACCGATGATTTCAGCTTTGATGTCTATATAGAAGAGGACTACGGTGCTGCAAAGCTTATAGGAACAACAACCGAAACTGAGTTTGAAATAACGGGGCTTGAGGAGTTTACCGATTATACGGTTTATATTGTCCTCAATTGTACACGAACAAACGGAATGATAGAAAAGGTTGAAACCTCAAAACATATTGACTTTGAAACAACTGTAACTTATTTCGGTGAAACTGCCGTAAGCTCAGTGAAATCAGCTTCAGCAGAAATTTCATGGGAGTTTGACGAAAACCGCCATACTGACGAGTACAGCGATGTAGACAGTTATTATTACTATGTTTACTACATTGACAATAAAGGTAAGGCAGTAAGAATCGGAACAACTGAAAAGCAGTCGTATTCACTTAAAAATCTTGAAGCTGATACTATTTACAGCATAAGAGTGGTTGCATATTACAAAGATGCAGGTACAGGTAAGAAGTTCAGGATTGAGAGTGTTGATTTTGATGAGTTTACAACAAGAGTTGCAGCACCCGAAAAAATAATTATTTCATACACTCCCAGTAAGAAACTTGCAACAATAAAATGGAGTGCCGTTGAAGGTGCAAACGGTTATATCCTTTATGAATATGATTTTGAAGAAAAGGAATATGTGCGCCTTGAAAAGCAAAAGGGCAGAACCTATACCTTCAGCTATGCTTACGGTGAAAAGTACAGATTTTATGTAAAGGCATATAAGACAGCAGACGGCAAGGACAGTGCAGGAGACGGAACAAAGAACACCTTTATACCGTCAAAGAAAGTCGCTCTCTCAGCTGACAGCCAGAGTGTAAAACCGGGTAAAAAGCTTACTCTTAAAGCTGCTTTGTCACCTGCAGATTCTACAGACACAATTAAGTGGACAACAAGTAACAGTAAAATTGCAACGGTATCTTCAAAGGGTGTTGTAAAGGGCATTAAAAACGGCAAGGCAGTAATTACTGCAACTGCTTCTTCAGGTAAAAAAGCAACATTTACCGTAACAGTAACCGATGCTTCAATCAGCAAAACCTCAAAAACAATTAACGTAGGCCAGAAATACATACTTAAGATAAACGATTACAGCGAAAAAGTAACCTGGTCAACAAGCAGTAAAAAGATTGCTACAGTTTCTTCTTCAGGCGTGGTAAAAGGCGTTTCGGCAGGTAATGCAGTAATTACTGCAAAGCTTAAAAACGGTGCGGTTTTCACCTGTAAAATTAAGGTTACAAGGTCCTGATAATATTGACACCGCAAGCAAAATAGAGTATAATTTCTCAGTAATAATCTTTTGAAAGAAGTGAAGAATATGGAAACATATAAAATGACAATTGCAGGGCTCCAAAGAGAGCTTCCTATATGTACGGTTAATGAAAAGCTTGATATTGCAGCTTTTGTAATTTTCGGCGATGCTGAGCTTACAGTTGCTGCTGCAACTGAGCTTTTAAAGATTTGCCCTGAATTTGATTTTATAGTTGCTCCTGAGGCAAAGGCCATTCCTCTGGCTCACGAAATGTCAAGACAAAGCGGCAAGAAGTACTTTATCTGCCGTAAGGGCGCAAAGCTTTATATGAAAGAGCCCGTTTGTGTAAATGTACGTTCAATTACCACTGACAAGGTGCAGACCGTTTATCTCGACGGTCTTGAAGGTGAACAGATGAGAGGTAAAAAGGTGCTTATCCTTGACGACGTAATCAGCACAGGCGAATCTCTCGCTGCAGTTAACGAGCTTCTTAAAGGCTTTGATGTTGAAGTTGTAGGTCAGGCAGCAATTCTCGCTGAGGGCGATGCTGCTGACAGAGAGGATATTATTTATCTCGAAAAGCTTCCTCTTTTCTTCAAGTAATAAAAAGAAATGAAAAGACCCCTTACCGTTATTGGATTTACAATGCTTTTCACTCTGCTCGTTATGGGCTTGGTGGCTGACGGGCTTATTTTGGTGACGGTAAGTTTAACCTTTCTCGCTCTGTTTGTGTTGACTTTAATATTTTCTGAAATAAGACAGGTGTCTGTAGTTCCCACTGTATTGTTGGGAATTTCCGTAGCCTGTCTTTTGCTCTTTCTCTCAGACTTTTCTTATAATCACGCACTTGAGTATAAGGGAGAAAACCGAAAGGTAAGCGGAACAGTTTGTGAAATTCCTGAATTTGACAGAGAAAAGGGCAGACATTACTGCGTTATAAAGCTCAGCGAAATTTCCGGGGAAAAGGTAAAGGGAAAGCTGAGAATGTCCTTCAGCGAAACAAGGGATGAGATAAATCACGAAAGTCTTAATATAGGTGATAAGGTTACCTTTACGGCAACGGTTTATGAAACCGGTGAAACAAGTGAAAGCATAAAGAGATATTTTCGCAGTCAGGGAATAAACCTTGGTGCATATAAAATTCGTGACCTTACAGTGGAAAAGCCAATTTTGCGTGGATTGTACTATTATGCTACATTGCTCAGGACGAAGGCTGCAGACGTTATTCTCCGTCATTTTAACGGTGACACGGCAGGACTTATGATAGCAGTGCTTACAGGTGACAAAACCTATGTCAGCGATGAATTTTATGACAGCTCAAAATATGCAGGTGTGTCACATCTTATGGCAGTTTCGGGACTGCACCTTTCGTTATGGGTGTTTATTGTTGGTGCCTTGCTTGAAATCAGAGGCAGAAGAGAAAAAATGCCCTATATTATAATGCTTTTCGCCGTGCTCTTTATGATGAATTTTGCCTCGCTTTCAGGCTCGGTTAAAAGGGCAGGACTTATGACAATTCTCTATCTCGTTGGTAAAATTCTCGGCAAAAATGCAGATGCACTTAACTCCCTTGGCTTTGCTCTTACGGCCATAGTTCTCCATAATCCTTATGCAATTTACGATGTAGGTTTTATGCTTTCGCTTTTTTCAACCCTCGGCATAATCATTATGGCTTTTCCTCTCAGCAACAAACTGCTTAAAAGACAGAATACACTTCTGGAAGGCTCGCTTAAACTGAAACTGATTACGGCAATTTCAGAAAGTCTCTTAGTAAGCTTTTCCGTTGCTTTTTTCACTCTGCCTATAACTACTTATTATTTCGGCTACATCTCCTCGGTTTCAGCGCTCACTAATCTTCTTGTTTTGCCTTTCTGTATGCCGTTGGTAGCAGTGTCGGGACTGTTTTCAATGTGTCATTTACTGCCGATAGCTTCAACGGCTCTCGGTCTTGCGGGACGGTGCCTTGCAGAATTTATAATTGAGATTGTTTCTTTTATGGGCTCACTGAGCTTTTCAAAAATATATCTGGATTATAATTTTCTTCTTCCGTTTCTTGTTGTATGCGGAGTCGGTGTTTTTGTTATAGCTATAATTAAAAGTGTTAGAGTAAAGAAAATAATTGCAGTTTCGCTCAGTCTGATTTTTGCCGTGAGCTTCATCACCGAATATACAATTCACCTGAAATCACCAAAGGTGGAATACTTCGCTGAAGGTGAAAATTGCTACATAGTTTCCGTCAGAGACAGAGGAGTGCTTGTAGGCTTTTCGGGAGACTATTATCTTTATGAAAATATTCTGGACTATATCGAAAGAACAGGTGTAAAAATTGAAGCTGTATTACCCGACGAAAACGCAGAATATCTGAATCTTAACTATGCCGAATATGAGCTAGGTGCAAGAATTATTGAAGATGACTGCAGAATAAATCTTTACGGTGTGGTAGAGATAGGAAGAAAAGACGGAAATATTTTTGTAAGCACCTTGTAAAACCTGAAGAGATAGTATATTATAAAAAAGTAATTATTTATTGAGGAGGATAATATGAAAGTTACAAAAACCACAAAGCTTAAAGACATTATTGCAACCCCTGCAGGACACGATATAATTATGAAAGCCTGCACATCAATGGGGCTCAGCGGAGAAATTCTTAAAAAAGGCCCTCTTTCAAATCTCACTTTAGCTGCACTTAACAAAATTTCATGCGGAAAAATCAGCGACGACTTCATTGATTCAATTATTGCAATTCTTAACAGCGAGCTTGATGTACCTCTTATGGATGATGCTCCCGTAGAAAAGAAATGGTGGAAAGAGGCTGTATTCTATCAGATTTATCCCCGTTCTTTCAAGGACAGCAACGGCGACGGTATCGGTGACCTTAAGGGTATAATCGAAAAGCTTGATTACCTCAAAGAGCTTGGCGTTGATGCAATCTGGTGCAGTCCAATCTATGATTCACCCAACGATGACAACGGTTACGACATCCGTAATTACAACAAGATTATGGAAGAATTCGGCACAATGAAGGATTTTGATAAGCTTCTCAAAGAAGTTCACAAGCGTGATATGAAGCTTATTATGGACCTTGTTATCAACCATAGCTCAGATGAGCACGAATGGTTCGTTTCCTCTGCAACCGACCCCGAATCTCCCTATAAGGATTACTACATCTGGAGAGACGGCAATGGTGACAACCCTCCCAATAACTGGGACAGCATTTTCTCAGGCTCTGCATGGAATTATTATCCCGAAAGAAAACAGTGGGCACTCCACCTTTTCTCAAAAAAGCAGATGGACTTCAACTGGGAAAACGAAAAACTGCGTAAAGACCTTTACAAAATGATAAACGGCTGGCTGAAAAAGGGCGTTGACGGCTTCCGTCTTGACGTAATCAGCTTTATTTCAAAAACTGACGGTCTTCCTGAAGGTAATCCTGCAATCGGCGCACTGATGGGTACAAAGGGCGTTGAGCATTATTTCTACGGTCCCAGACTTCATAAGTACCTGAAGGAAATGAACGAAAACTGCTTCAGCAAGTTTGACGCTTTCACAGTTGGTGAATGTCAGGGTACGGGTATTGAAATGAGTAAGCTTATGACCGGTGACTACAGAAACGAGCTCAGTGTTGTATTCTCCTTTGACCACGTTGAAAATCCGGGCAAAAAGCGCTTCAGCGTTTATAAATATGACCTCAGACCTATGGCGAAAGAACTAGTTGATTGGCAGCTTAATTACGGCAATCACTGTTGGCCTACAGTTTTCGTGGAAAACCACGACCTTACAAGAATGACCTCCAAGGTTTGTCCTGAAGGCTATTTCAGGGACGAAATGACAAAGCTTCTTGCAGTTATGCAGATGACCTTTAAGGGTGTGCCCTTTATCTATCAGGGTCAGGAGCTTGGAATGACAAATGCTGATTTCAAGAGTATGGAAGATATCCGTGACGTTGAATCGATTAACTACTTTAAGGAGCTTACCGATAACGGCACTTCACCCGGTGAAGCGTTCAGAGTTATCAAAGCAGGCACACGCGATAACGGCAGAACACCTATGTGCTGGACAAGCGAAAAGAATGCAGGCTTTACAACGGGCACTCCCTGGATTCAGGTAATTGACGGATACGAAAAAATCAACGCAGAGGTTGAGGATAAGGACGAAAACTCCGTTCTCAATTTCTACCGTAAAATGACTAAGCTCCGTCACGAAAACAGCACTCTTGTTTACGGTGAGTTTAAGTTGGCACAGAAAAAGTGGAAGGACGTTCTTACTTATTACCGTACAGACGAAAACGGAACATTCTTTGTTGAACTCAACCTTACTGCAAAGCTTCAGCAAAAGCCTGTATGCACAAATGGCTTCCCGCTTGTTGTTACAAATGCACCCGTTAAGAGAAGTGATAAGCTTCTTCCCTTTGAGGCTAATGTGTATAAATTAAGATAAGACTGAATATGAGCAACTCCTTTTCGGTAGTTGCTCATATTTTTCTCCCTTTCAAAATACTTATATAAAAACGAAAGGGGACTACATAAATGAAAATAAATCTTCTAAAACTTTCAGCACTGCTCTTATCTTTTTCGCTACTTACTGCCTGCTCACAAAGCCGTTTTATGGATCTTGGAGGCTTTGTTTATAACTTCAACCGAGTGTCTGACAGAGAGATTGCTTTTGAAGATGTTTATATTTATAACGATGGCGTAGACAGCGTTTTTGAAATTTTTTTAGGTAATGAAAAGCCCAAAGTTGTGCTGAAGCTGATTGCTGAAAACGACAAAATAAAGCAAATCAGAATAGCTATGGCGAAAGTTAACGAAAAGGGCGAAGCAAATCCGATTGATACCGAAACTGTCAGCACTTTTATAAGTACGGCTGAAAGCACAATAAGAGCCTGGTGCAATTTCGAAAAGGAAAAAGCAGCGGCTCTTATGAATGAATTTTCACTTTTAGAAAAGAGTACTTACGAGAAACAAGGTGAGCTTTATAAAACCGAAGAGAAGTTCAGCTTTGTCTATTATTCCGACTCCATGGTGTGTGATTTAATTATAAGTGATACATACCTGAATGAAGAGGAAAACACCGAAAAGCCGGTAAGTAAGCCTGTCTACGGAAACACAACAAATATAAGAGGTGAAACGGAGCCCTTACCGTCATTCAAAAGTGCGGGCTAAGGCTTTGCAGTAGCTTTCGCATTTTTCTTCGCTTTCACATTCAACCATAATTCTTATAACGGGCTCAGTGCCGGATTCTCTGATGAGAAGTCTTCCATGCGTACCGAGCTCGTTTTCAATTTTTTTCTGAAGATTTAAAAGGTCGGTATTTTTCATAGCTGATTTTTTGTCTTTGACAGGTATATTTATAAGACATTGCGGAAAGGGTGTGAACCCACTGCAAAGACTGCTGATACTTTGCTTTTTCTTCAACATAATCTCCGTAACCATGAGGGCTGTGAGAATGCCGTCACCCGTTGTGGCGTACTTCGAAAAAATAATGTGACCTGATTGTTCACCACCTAAAGAATAGCCTTTTTCGGTCATACATTCATGAACAAATCTGTCACCTACAGCAGTTTTTTCTGTATTTATCCCTATATCAGAGAAAGCCTTATATAAGCCGAAATTGGACATAACCGTTGTTACAACCGTATTACTTTTAAGTCTGCCGTTTTCTTTAAGGTGTTTTCCGCAGATGTACATAATTCCGTCGCCGTCAACGATTTTACCGTTTTCATCAACACAGATACATCTGTCACCGTCGCCGTCAAAAGCGAAGCCCACATCAAGCCCATTTTCTACGACAAGTTGTTGCAGTTTTTCAGGATGCACTGAGCCGCAACCCTGATTTATGTTTGTGCCGTCAGGCTCTGCTGAAATTACAAAGGTTTTTGCACCGAGAGCGTCAAAAACGTTTTTTGCAATATTCCAGGTGCTACCGTTGCTGCAGTCAAGACCTACCTTCACATTTTTAAAGCGTTCTGTGGCAATTGAAATAAGATAGCCAATATAGCGGTTCCTGCCTTCAAAATAGTCAAAGGTTCTGCCTATGTCTGTGTTGGTCGCAAGAGGAATATCGCCGTCTTTTGAAAACTTGCTTTTTCCGTCAAGGTAGTCCTCAATAAGATTAATAAATTCATCTGACTCTTTTTCGCCTTTGCTGTTAAGAAGCTTTATGCCGTTGTCGTAATAGGGGTTATGGCTTGCAGAAATCATAATTCCGCAATCAAAGCCGTCGGTAACTGTTACATAAGCAACGGAGGGAGTGGTTGTAACATGAAGCAGATAAGCGTCTGCTCCCGAGGCTGTTATACCTGAGGCAAGAGCATACTCAAGCATATAGCTTGACCGCCTTGTGTCTTTACCGATTACAATTTTTGCCCGTTCACCCTTGCTTCTTGTCAGATAGTGGCCCAGAAATCTGCCGATTTTAAAGGCATGTTCTGCGGTTATGTCTACATTTGCCCTTCCTCTGAAGCCGTCTGTTCCGAAATATTTTCCCATAGCTTACTCCTTTCGGATAATAATATCTCTGCTTTTATAAATATATGAGTCGGGTATTACACCGCGAACACTTGAAAGGGGATAAACGGTGCAATTCTTTCCGATAACCGTACCCGGATTGAGAACGGCATTGCAACCGATTTCAGTCTTATCGCCCACCAGGGCACCGAATTTTCTTAGGTTCGTTTTTATTGATGAAACACCCTTTACTGTAATAAGTGTTTTGTCTGATTTTACGTTTGATGTGATTGAACCTGCACCGAAATGCACTTTATAGCCGAGAATACTGTCACCGATGTAATTGAAATGAGGAACAGCCACACCGTCAAATAGAATGGAATTTTTCACTTCTGTACTGTTTCCGATTACGCAGTTTTCGCCGATGAGTACACTGCCCCTTATGAAAGCACTGTGCCGTATTTCTGTATCTTTTCCGATAATACAGGGGCCTTTGATATATGCTGTATCGCTGAGCTTTACACTTTTATGCACCCACACCTTATCCGAAAGCTCTGCATATTCATCTCTAAGGTTTTCTGAAAGGGTAAGAAGCATCTCTCCTATGCCGTCAAGAGCCTCCCAACCGTATGAAAAAGCTGATAAATATTCTTTCGCCAAGGTGTGGTCAAGGCTAAAAAGTTCATTTATTTTCAAATAAATCACCCCATAATATGATACATTGCTATTATATATTATTACAGGATTTTTTATACTTAAAAAGGAATTGCCTGTGTTATGAGCAATTCCTTTAATTTCTTATTTCGTTTTTCTCTGTACCTTTTTCTTGTTGCCTTTTTCGTCAACAATGTAGGTGTTTTCAAGGTGACCTACAAGGCTTTCTTTAAATGAGTCGATGTAAAGTCTGCGGAGTTTCTGCTGTTCAGCTTTTTCTTCTTCGGTAAGACCTTCGGGGGTTTTTGATTTTCTTGAAAGCTCGTTGATTCTGTCAATCTGTGCCTGAGTTACCATTATTTTTCCTCCTCCCACTTTTTCCATTCCTCGGGGCAGTAGCCGAGAGTGGCTTTTTTGCCGTTTCTTACAATGGGTGTTTTAAAAAGCTCCTGATTTTCTAAAAGCTTTTCTTCTTTAGCTTCTTCAGAAGCGAGATATTTTATAAAAGAAGATTCATATTTTTTGCTTTTTTCGTTTATAAGGTCGTCAAGTTTCATACCCAGTGCTCTTTTTATGCTCTGATATTCGCCTTTACTCATTCCGTATTTAGCGAGATCAACAAACTGAAACTTTATGTTTCTCTCCTTAAAATAACGCTGAGCCTTTTTTGTGTCAAAGCACTTTGCAGTGCCGTAAATCTGTATATTCATTGTCTGCTCCTTAATTTTGTCTACATTATTTTAGTAGATAAACGGTGTTTTGTAAAGAGATTTCAAAAAAATATTTGTAAAACAGTTCAAGATGTGGTATGATAACAACGATATTATTTACATTGGAGAAGGGAAGGAACAAAATTGAGTGGTATTTGTTATATTATCGGTGCAGGTGATGTTTACACTAAGGCCAGAAACAAAGCAAAGGAAGATGATTATTTAATCTGCGCTGACGGTGGTTATGCTCACAGAACGCTTCTCGGAAAAGAGCCTGACCTTGTGGTCGGTGATTTTGATTCCTACGGTGCAATACCCGAAAATCAGCAGAAAATTGTTGCCCCCAGAGAAAAAGACGAAACCGATATGCTCCTTGCCGTAAATGAAGGACTAAAGAGAGGCTATACCGAATTCGTTATTTACGGCGCTCTCGGCGGTGACCGTTTTGAGCACTCAGTTGCAAATATCCAGCTTCTTTCATACATCTGCAATGAGGGTGCAAGAGCTACACTTATACACAAAGGGAAGCTTCTGACCGCGTTTAAAAACAGTGAAATTAAGTTTACGGAAGATAAAACCGGTTATGTTTCCGTTTTTTCTCTGTGTGATGAAAGCCGCGGTGTGAAAATAAAAAATCTCAAATATGAGGTGAATGATTTCACACTCAAAGCAAATATGCCAATAGGCATCAGCAACGAGTTTATCGGCAAGGAAGCAAGCATTTCTGTAGAAAACGGAACACTGCTTGTGATATACAACATATAAACTTAACCCCGACAGTTTTTATGACTGTCGGGGTGATTTTGTGGATTATTTCATTTCAACAACTTCCTTGATAGGGCCGTAGAAGCATTCTTCACACTGAGGAATCTTCTCGTCAACTCTCTTGAGGTAAGAAGTGAACCTGAGCGCCTTCATTGCAACATCCATCTGATACTTGGTAACAAGCTCAATAACAAGGTCCTTCTTAGGTCTGTTTGTTCTTGCTGTGATGCCTTCCATAAGAATTTCCACTTTGCCCTTGGGTGTAATACCCTTAAGGTTAACGGTTGTCTTACCTTTGTATGACTTGATTTCTGCATTTGCGTCCTTGCCGTTTACAAGCACCTTGATTGCTTTTGCTTCTGCAACATCCTCAAAAACAAGAGTGTAGTTTCTTCTCTGAGGAATTGTACTGCAGTTTCCTTCTGCAGGTGAGATAAAGAAGGAAAGGTTTCCGTCCGCCTCCTGAACGGTGTACTTTGTGATTGCAGAGTTTCCGTCTTTATAATCGTTGGTTTCGCCGTCGTCCTCATAAAGCTCAAATGTGTTGTTGCCTCTGAAGATTCTTACGGTCATATCCTTGGGATTTTTCCAGTTGTTTTCCTTGTCGTTTGAAGAAAGAGGAATAATTGCACCCTCTTTTGCAAGAACGGGTATGCTTTCAAGTCCGCGGTACATCTTAATCATTCTTCCGCCTTCGTAAATAGCACCTGTGTAAATGTCAGTCCATCTGCCCTCGGGAAGCCATACATCGACGGAACCGAGGTAAGTTTTCGGATTCATTTTTGAAGTGATTGGCGCAACAAGAAGCTCTGAACCGAAGAAGTACTGATTTTTAACATTGTAAGCCTCTTCATTTTCGGGATAAGCGTAGTACATAGGCTCGCAAAGTGCAAGTGATTTTGCGTGGGTACGGTAGTTCATTGAGTAGAGATAGGGGAGAAGAGCATGTCTTTCACGAAGGCAATTGACTGCAACTGCTTCGCTCTGAAGATTGTGCTTCCAGGGCTCTTTGCCCATGAATTCGTTGCTTGTGGAGTGCAGACGCATAATTGGGCTGTAAAGTCCGTACTGTACCCAACGTGCATAAAGCTCGTCATCCTTGCTCTGCATCATATGACCGCCGATATCGTGGCTCCACCAGGTGTAACCGATGTTGGTTGCAGTGTTTGTGAAGTAGGGCTGGAAGTCAAGTGATTCCCAGGTAATATGAGTGTCACCGGAGAAACCGAGAGGATATCTGTGTGAGCCAACACCTGCGTAACGTGAAAGAATAAGAGGACGCTTTTTGTCTCTTTCGTTTGCAAGAGTGTGATAATGGTTCAGTGCCCAGAGAGGGTCAAGGTTCTTGATTTTTGTTTTTGTTCCCTGCTGCCAGTCAATCCACCAGAAGTCAACACCTTCGTTTTCATATGGCTTATGAAGAATGTTGAAGTAAGCATCAATATACTGAGGGTCGGTAATGTCGAAGTTTACTCGTTTCTTTGTTGCAGGGTCAATGTTCATAGCTCTTGCCATTTCTTCATACATATCGTCGAAGAAGCGTACGCCTTGAGCAGGATGAAGGTTAAGAGTAACCTTGAAATTCTTATCCTGAAGTTCTTTAAGAAAAGCTCTGTAGTCGGGGAAAAGCTCGGTGTTCCAGCTGTAACCGGTCCATCCGTCACCCTGGAAAATGTTGTCAGCCTTAAAGGGGTTAAGCACAAATTTGCTGCCGCTTTTTCCGAAACGTTTCTTTACGTCGACCCAGTGCCAGTCCATGTCAACGGTTGCAACTGTAATGGGAATTTCTCTGTCAATGAATTCGTTCATAAGTGACAGGTATTCTTCCTGAGTGTAAGCCTTATAACGGCTCCACCAGTTGCCGAGACAGTAACGCGGTACAAGAGGTACCTTTCCGCAAAGAGAGAAGAAATCAGCAAGACAAGCTCTGTAATCGTGGTTATATGCAAAATAGTATTCGTCCTTCTGTGTCTTTCGTCTTTCCTTGATTGTGCCGTCTGTTTCAAGAATAAGGCTCAGTGTATCGTCAACAATTGCAACGCCGTCTTTTGACATTACGCCGTCACCGAGCTTTACTGCGCCGTTTGCCTGGTCAAGTGTACGGTATGTACCTTTAAGGTTGCCTGACTGGTATTCGGTAAGGCTCTTTCCGTTTTTAAGAGAAATGCCAATCATTCTGTGCTGGCTGAGGTCATATTTGAAAATTGTCTTTGTGGTGATAATGATTACAAGATTTCCGTCTTCAACAAGCTTGAAGGTGGGTTCAGCAAAATTTCTGCATACTACAGTCTGTGTGGGCTCGTCGGTAAACTGAAGGTTTTTGTCTACCTCAACACGGAGAAGTCTGTCGGTAAGCAGTGAAAAACGTACGTCTTTTCTGATGAAAGTATACTTGCCGTTGGTTTTGCTGTCAGTTTTCCATGAAAAGGTTTTTACAAAGTACTCGGAAGGTTTCGCCATATTATTTTTTCTCCTTTAATATATTAATCAAGTCAATCATACAACAAAGAGTGAGTTTTTTCAATAATAGTGAAAAGTTTCGGCAAAAAGCACAAAAATAGCGTCACTTTTTCTACAACAAAAAATGAACTCCTGACTAAAATCAATGGAAAAAGCCTTTTAAATATGTTATAATTATTAATCATATTTAAACTGATTTTTAATTTCAGGAGGTCAAAAATGGAAATTAAGAAATATGTACCGAAAAAGGAAGTGCAGACTTACGCAATCGCTGCACTTGGTCAGGGTCTTGTCTACAGCTGTATGTCAAGTTACATAACTGACTATTACATGAGCGTTCTCAAGCTCAATGCTATGTTCGTAATTCTGCTTATGCTCCTTGCAAGAGTATGGGACGCAATCAATGACCCCATGATGGGTACTATTATGGACAGAGTATCATTCAAAAAGGGCAGAATGAAGCCCTATCCCATCTGGACTTGTGTACCTATTGCAATTCTCACAATCCTCATGTTCGTAAATCCCGGCTTTGATACAAACAACAAGAGTGTATGGCTTTATGTTTTCACTGCTGCGGTTTACGTTATCTGGGGTATGGTTTATACCTCAAGTGACGTGCCTTTCTGGAGTATGCCCAATGTTATGACTCCCGATGCAAAGGAAAGAGGTAACATTATCTCATATGCAAAAACAGTCGGCGGTATCGGTTCTGCAGTAACAGTTGCACTTCCCATTATCGTAGGCTTCTTTATCGCTGATATGGATGTTGAAAAAGCAGGTATTGTTAAGTATGCTATTATGGCAATTTCAATGTCACTTATCGGTATGCCTCTTTTCGCAATGTCATCCTTCACTGTCAAGGAAAGAATTCAGCTTCCAAACGCAACCAAAAAAGCACCCGGTGAGCCCTCATCCATGAAGAGAATCTTTTCATGTAAGCCCCTTATGCTTGTTGTTATTTCAGGTATGCTTTCTTTCGGCAGATATATGCTTCAGGCAGCAGCGCCCCACGTTGCACGTTACTCAGGCTTCTATCTCGGCAAAAAGCCTGAAACAGTAGCTGAATATAACTCAAACATTTCCACAGTTGCTCTTGTAATTCAGGTGTGCGCAGCTGTCGGTATGTTCGGCGCAATGATTTTCCTTCCCAAGCTTTATAAGAAGTTTGAGTACAAGCAGATTATGATTGTTTCATGTATCGGCGGTTTTGTTGCAAGCTGCTTTACCCTTATTATCGGCTGGACAACAAAAAATCTTCTTCTCTGCATTCCCTTTATGCTCATTTCAAGCATCCCTCTCGGTGTTATCAATAATGTTTCATTTGCAATGGTTTGCGACTGTCTTGACTTTATGGAGTGGAAAACAGGCTTCAGAAATACCGGTCTCGGTTCAGCTTGTCAGAGCTTTGTAAACAAAATCGGTAACGCTTTCGCAACCGTTATGATTATTGTTATGTACATGATTGTTAACATCGATGTAAATCAGCTTAACGTTGGTTCAGGTCAGCAGGTTGTTGATGCTATAAACGGTCTTTCATCAACTCAGAACTTTGCTATGTTCAGTCTTGTTACAATCGTTCCTGGTATCAGTCTTCTTCTCTGTGCAATTCCTTTGTTCTTCTATGACCTTACAGGTAAGAAAAAGCAGCAGGTATTTGATGAACTTGCAAAGAAGAGAGAAGAAAGAGGTATCGTAATTGATGCATAAGTAAGTTTTTAAAAGAATAATTTAAAGTATAGGAGGTTTTAAAATGTTGTCGGTTAATATGATAATTACAATTGTTATTGGTGCACTTCTTTTACTCGGTTATATCCTTGTATGTTGCAGAAACAGAAATGTTCTCGGCCTTGAAGTCAAAAGTCTTGTAAGCGTGTTCTACATTGCTACCGCTGCACTTGCAGTTTTTGAAAGACCTGAAAACTGCAAATTCGGCTTGCTGATTATACTCGGCGGCATTTTAGGCTTGCTTGGTGACGTTTATCTTGACGAAAAGTGGATTCACCTTAACCATAAAGATAAGTACCTGACATTGGGCTTTCTGAATTTCGGTCTCGGACATTTCTTCTACATAGCTGCAACTGCAACTAACGCAAAGCTTGAAGCTAAGGACTTTATTATTCCCGCTGTTATTGCAATTATAGTTCCGATTATCAACGAGATAATTTCCAGACCTCTCAAGCAGGATTTCGGAAAATTCAGATGGATTGTTTTCGCTTACGGTGCAGTTCTTTCATTTATGATGGGAACAGCTTTTTCCGCTTATCTTAAAACAAGGTCATTTGCATATCTGCTTTACACAATTGCAGGCGCGTCATTCCTTCTTTCTGATATTGTTCTTTCGGCGATTTACTTCACAAGAGACGGCAAAAAGGTTACTGTCGGCAGATTTATAATCAATATTACAACTTACTATCTTGCACAGTACCTTATTGCAATTACACCGTATTTTATTGAAGCGTAACAAATAAAAAATCAGGAGTGATTTAAATGCCTTTCACAATGATAACAACATCAGTTCTCGGCGCACTGTTCCTTTTGTGGTACATACTTAAATGTTGTAAAAAGAGAAATGTACCGGGTGTACTGATTAAAAGTCTTGTAAGTGTTTTTTATGTAGCAACAGCAGCTTTCGCAATTGCTGAACGTCCCGAAACCATCAGATACGGTATAATGATAATTATCGGCGGTGTTTTCGGACTTCTCGGTGATGTTTATCTTGACCAGAAGTGGATTCACAAAGAAAGCAACGACGACTATCTCAGAATGGGCTTTTCTGTTTTTGCGCTTGGACATTTATTCTACGTTTATGCAATACAGTCCGTTGTAGAAATCAGCCTTAAGGATATGGTTATTCCTGCTGTTCTTGCAGTCGGTTTTCCGCTTCTCAATGAGTGCCTTAAAAAGCCGCTTAAGCAGGACTTCGGCAAGTTCAGAGGCTATGTTTTCTTCTACGGAATGGTGCTTTCATTTATGGTTGCCCTTTCGGGTGTAGCTTATTACAAAACACGTTCAACAGCATTCCTTATTTATCTTATTGCAGGTCTGTTCTTCTTCGTTTCAGATATTGTTCTTTCTGCAATTTATTTCACCAAGGACGGAAGGAAGGTTACTGTTGCAAGATTTATCATCAATATTATTGCTTATTATATCGCGCAGTACCTTATTGCAATTTCAACTTACTTTGTAGAAGTATAAAAAATATCCGTCAGTCTTAATCTGCTGACGGATTAATTTTATATTGGTTTATATGATTTCACAGCCCTTGTTTACAAAAGAGCAAAGGTAAGCATTATCAAAGCGTTCTTTCATTTCTGCAATGCAATTCTGTGCATCGAAGGCATTGTTGAAAATACCGAAAACGCTGGGACCGCTGCCACTCATACAGGTTGCAACAGTGTTAGATTCGCGCATTATGCCTTTTATTACTACTCTGTCGGGAACATCAATAAACTGCTCAAAAACATTGCCTATACATGCGAGGTAAGAATCTCTGTCTTTTTTGCAGACAGCTGAAAGCATTTCACGGGTATCAAGGTGACGTACTCTCTCTGCAGTGTCATAAGCCGAATAAGCGGCACCGGTGGAAACACTCTGGTCAGGCTTTACGATGATTACAAATTCTTCGCTGAGGTCAGGCAGATGCGAAAGAACGGTACCGGTATACTGAGCGAGCATTGTTCCGCCGAGAATACAGAAGGGTACATCGGAGCCAACCTTTGAGCCGATTTCAATAAGATCTTTTTCGCTGAGGTTGGTTTCAAAAAGTTTGTTCAGCGCAGTGATTACGCCTGCAGCATCGGCACTTCCGCCGGCAAGACCTGCGGCATGTGGAATTTTTTTTATAATATCAATTTCAATTCCGCTGTTCTCTTTTTTTGTGTATTCAAAAAAAGCCTTTGCAGCCTTGTAGGCAATATTGCTTTCGCCAACAGGAATTGAGGAAACATCGCAGGTGATTTTGATTTTTTTGCTGTCAGACTTTTCAACGGTTACCGTGTCGTAAATGCCGACTGACTGCATTATCATAAATAAATCGTGGTAGCCGTCGGGAAGAGTTGAAAGTATATCCAGCATAAGATTGATTTTGGCATAAGCCTTGACTGTAACTTGCATATTTTACCTCCTTAACAGGGTCTTATTACACAACTTATTATAAGTTAAATTGAAGATAATATCAACCTGAAAAGGTAAAATTTATATTGTAAAAAATATATTAATTATAGTTTTTCAACTTGACCTTAAAGTTGCTTTGTGTTAAAATAATTTGAAAAGAAAAACAGAGCTACATTGTTATGTTTTAAGGAGGATTACCATGGCTTTTACTGTAAAAGGAAAACAGCTTTTTAAAAACGGTTCTCTTTCCTCTCTGTCATTGTTTATTGACCACGGTATCGTTGTTTCCGAAATTCCGGAGAGTGACGGTACTGTTATTTTTTCTGACTCTTATATTTTACCGGGTTTTGCAGATGTACATGTTCATTTGCGAGAGCCGGGTTTTTCTTATAAAGAGACAATTAAAACGGGAACATTGGCTTCTGCACACGGCGGATACACTGCTGTCTGCAGTATGCCTAACCTCAATCCCGTACCCGACAGTGTGGAAAATCTGAAAGAACAGCTTGACATAATTGAAAAAGATGCAGCAATTGCAGTTTATCCCTACGGTTCAATTACGGTTGGTCAAAAAGGTAAAGAGCTTTCCGATATGGAAGGTATGTGCGAAAACGTAATTGCTTTTTCTGATGACGGAAGAGGTGTGCAGAGTGATGAGCTTATGGAAAAGGCTATGCTTAAGGCAAATGCTCTCGGTAAAATGATTGTTGCACACTGTGAAGTGAACGAGCTTCTTAAAGGCGGTTACATACACGACGGCGAATATGCAAAAGAACACGGACATAAAGGCATCTGCTCCGAAAGCGAATGGCAGCAGATTGAAAGAGATATAAAGCTCGCTGAAAAAACGGGCTGTGCCTACCACGTATGCCACATTTCAACCAAAGAGAGCGTTGAAATTATCAGAGAGGCTAAAAAAAGAGGTGTGGATATAACCTGCGAAACAGGACCTCACTACCTTGTTCTTTCAGATAAAGACCTGAAAGAGGAGGGAAGATTCAAAATGAAGTCGGATCGTAGCCATGTCGTTCTGTGA